>NC_014259.1:3460452-4152543 GCF_000196795.1 Acinetobacter oleivorans DR1 | reverse complement strand
TAAATATAAATTTTAAAATTTGAATTTATTTAATAGGGATGTGATCTTTTGTGGATAACTACAAAATATGAATTTAAATTCAAATGCAGCAAATCAAAGCCAAGATGATATCTTGTTTTGTTGATAAATATGTATATAAGGTGTGTATATAATAAAAGTTCTAATAAAAATAGACAATTACTTTGTGTATAACTTTAAAAACTATATATTGCACTGAATTATGACAATCATAAAAAGAAGTAGAGAGATTAAAAATTTGGGTTAAATACAAAACTTTCTTGGTTTTTCATTGACAGCGTAAACATTGCACAATAAAATCGCGGACCTTTATAGAAAGATCATTTTTGGGAGTTTCGATATGAAACGTACTTTCCAGCCATCTGAATTAAAGCGTAAACGCGTTCATGGTTTCCGTGCTCGTATGGCAACTAAAGCTGGTCGTCAAGTATTAGCTCGTCGTCGTGCAAAAGGTCGTCATAGCTTAACTGTTTAATACTGTTACGCTGACCAGACTTGGGTGTGATGACACTTTACAATTTTAGCACAGATGTGCGAATACGCTGTGCTGCAGATTATAAAAGTGTATTCGATGGTGCGCTTTTTAAAGTGCATCAACCCCATTTTTTATTTCTTGCAAAATTAACCGAACAGCCTAATAGCCGTTTGGGTATTGTTGTTGCTAAGAAAAAAGTGCGCCGTGCGCATGAAAGAAATCGAATAAAACGTCTTGCTCGTGAGAGCTTTCGTCTACATCAGCCGAATTTTGGATCAGATATAGATATTGTGGTAATGCCGAAAGTCGGTATAGAAGCGATTACGAATGCTGAGCTATATCAACAATTAGATTTTGCTTGGCAAAAATTACAACGCTTAGCAAAAAAACATTCTAAAGTTGGCACAACCTCGCAGAATTAAGAGATAGCCAATGGTTCGTTTTCTACGTTGGTTGATTCGACTGTATCAAATTGCGATTAGTCCGCTTCTTGGACCCCGTTGTCGTTATATCCCGACCTGTTCCCAATATGCGATAGAAGCATTGCAAACTCATGGTGCAATCAAAGGCGTTTGGTTATCTTCTAAACGAATTTGTCGTTGTCATCCGTGGGGCGGATCTGGATATGATCCGGTACCGCCAAAAGCAATTCGTTTTATTTCGTTTCATCAAATAGATTCTCAAACGCATCATGTTGCTGTACCCTTTCGTGATCGTTTACTGAAGCAAAATCTCTCTAACCATTTGGGGTAATAGATATGCAACAATGGGCCAGGTTTGCAATTCTCGGGGCCATGTTTGTCACCGCATATTTGCTCATTTTGGCTTGGCAAAAAGATTATGGAAATGCTGCAACTGCACCGCAAAAACAAGCGGCGGCTGTAAGTTCACATGAAGTATCTGCTGATTTGCCAAATGCTAAAAATGCAACAGTGGCTTCCGATGTGCCACAAGCAAATATTGCGCAGTCACAAACCACAGATGCAACTGCACCTGTGAATCAACAGCTTATTTCAGTACAAACTGACCTTTACCATATTTGGATCAATCCAAAAGGTGGTGATATTGTTCGTATTGAATTACTCTCACACGACAAAAGCAAAGATAGCGATCAGCCATTTGTTATGCTTGAAAATGATACCAAGCGTACATATGTTGCTCAATCTGGCTTAATTGGTTTGAATGGACCAGATAGCAGTCGTGGTGGTCGTCCATTATATGCGGTTGAAAAAACATCATATACTTTGGCTGATGCTAAGGGTGTACAGAATCAAAAGGGTCAATCTGAAAAAGTTTTAAACGTTCCAATGGTATTTAAAACACCTGAAGGCGTTGAAATTATTAAAACTTTCACCTTTACCCAAGGGCAATATCCAATTGTTGTAAGACATCAAGTGATTAACCGTAGCCAACAAAGCTGGCAAGGTCAGATGTTTGGACAATTAAAGCGTGATAACTCCGATGATCCTGGTAAATCTTCTCAAGGTATTTTCACTCTAGGAACTTTCTTAGGTGGAGCTTGGGGAACACCTGATTCACACTACAACAAGCTTAAGTTTGCTAATTTCTCAGAAGAAAAAGTAAATACTGAAGCGAAAGGTGGATGGGTTGCGATTGTTCAGCATTATTTTGTAAGTGCTTGGATTCCTGGGAATCTTAAACTGACTCAAGCAAATGGTCAGCCTTATGTAGCTAAACTTGAATCTCGTCAATCTGCTGATCATATGAATATCATTGGTTTTACCTCACCAGTGATTAATGTTCCAGCAGGCACTTCAATGGAAGTGGACGCAAAACTTTATTCAGGCCCGAAAGTACAATCTGAATTAAAAGATTTAGCGGTTGGCTTAAATCAGACTGTCGATTATGGCTGGTTATGGCCGATTGCCAAGTTATTGTTCTTAGGTCTTCAATTCTTCCATAGCATTGTGGGCAACTGGGGATGGTCAATCATCTTACTTACCGTGATGGTGAAGATGATTTTATGGCCTTTATCTTCAAAAAGTTATCGTTCTATGGCGAAAATGCGTGTGATTGCACCAGAAATGCAACGCATGAAAGAAGAGTTCGGTGAAGACCGTATGCGCTTCTCGCAAGAAATGATGGCTTTATACAAACGTGAACAAGTGAATCCACTTTCAGGTTGTTTACCATTGTTGCTACAAATGCCAATTTTCCTTGCCTTGTATTGGGTACTCATGGAAAGTGTGGAATTACGTCACGCACCGTGGTTAGGCTGGATTCAAGACTTGTCAGCAATGGATCCTTGGTTCATCTTGCCGTTAATCATGGGTGCTACCATGTTTGCACAGCAAATGTTGAACCCGCAACCCGCTGATCCTATGCAGGCAAAAGTGTTCCGCATTATGCCGATTATGTTCACGGTATTTATGTTGTTCTTCCCAGCAGGTCTCGTGCTGTACTGGATTGTGAACAACAGTATTACCATTTTACAGCAGTCGTTTATTAATAAGAGCGTTGAAAAAAGTCGTATAAATAAGACTGAATCAGCTTCTTAATCGTTGAACTTTTGCTGAATAAATCCGCTTAAGATGGTAATCTTAGGCGGATTTTTCTTTGGCTGGATTTTAGGTTTTTAGGTGAATAATATGCAAAGTCAAACCACGATTGCCGCAATTGCAACGCCACCAGGGCGTGGTGGTGTGGGCGTGATTCGCTTATCGGGACCTAAAGCTTATGAGATTGCTCAAAACCTGACACAGAAAAACTTGCCTGAAGCACGTATGGCAGGTTTTCGTAAGTTTTATGATGCTGATGGCAGCATTATGGATGAAGGGATTGTTCTATGCTTTCCCAATCCCTACTCGTTTACAGGTGAAGATGTTGTAGAGCTACAAGGTCACGGTGGTCCAGTCATTCAAAATGCATTGCTTGGTCGTCTATTTGAGCTGGGTGCAATTGCTGCAAAAGCTGGTGAATTCTCCATGCGCGCTTTTGAAAATGGCAAGATGGACTTGGTACAAGCAGAAGCAATTGCCGACTTGATTGATGCGACTTCACAAGCTGCAGCACGTTCTGCCGTTCGTTCTTTACAAGGTGCTTTTTCAACAAAAATTAATACGGTTTTAGAAAAACTGATCCATTTACGCTTACATGTTGAAGCTGCAATTGATTTTCCTGAAGAAGAAATCGATTTCTTAGCAGACGGTAAGATTTTAGCTTTACTTGAAGATGTTCAGCAGTCAGTACATGCAGTTCAAACATCTGCACGACAAGGTCAATTACTACGTGAAGGATTACAAGTCGTTATTGCGGGTAAACCAAATGCAGGTAAGTCGAGCTTGTTGAATGCGCTAGCTGGCGTTGAGCGCGCAATTGTGACCGATATTGCTGGTACAACTCGCGATGTTTTACATGAAAAAATTAGCTTAAATGGCCTACCAATCACCTTAACAGACACAGCTGGCCTACGTGAAACAGGTGACATTGTTGAAAAAGAAGGGATTCGCAGAGCAATTAAAGAAATTGAACAAGCTGATTTGTTATTGCTGGTTTATGATTTAAATCAAGGTGATGACCCATTAAAACTTGCTCAAGAATATTTTGCTGAACACATCGAACCTCGTCGCCTAATGTTAATTGGCAATAAATGCGATTTAACAGGTCAATTAGCTGAAATAAACGATTTTCAAGGGTTCCGTCATATAACCGTTTCTGCAAAACAAGAGATGGGCGTACAAGGCCTCGTAGAGGCGATTACAGCGCATGCAGGCTTCCACCCTGAGGAAGACACCTTTATTGCAAGAACACGTCATTTAGACGCAATGAAGCGCACACAGCTCTATCTTTCAGAAGCACGCGAGCAACTTGTTGTGTTTAACGCAGGTGAACTGGTTGCTGAATCATTACGCCTTGCTCAAAATGCTTTAGGTGAAATTACCGGTGACTTTAGCGCCGATGACCTATTAGGCAAAATCTTTGGTTCGTTTTGTATTGGAAAATAATTAAAAAATTCTGAATGATGCACATGGCTGTGTCATTCAGTCACCTCGTTAACCGTATCTTTTTAGAACCTTTAAAAACTCATCTAACTCATTCTGATCAACTTGTGCTTCTTTGAGCACATGGTGATGTAAGTGTTGTTCCATCAATTCACTCATCAAACCGTTTATCGCACCTTTAATGGCAGCAACTTGTTGCAGTATTTCTATGCATGAAATATCAGGCTGTTCAACGGCATACTCAATACTATTAATTTGCCCTTTTAGTCGTTTTACACGATTAACTATTTTTTTATCCTGACCAATGTGACTCATCTGTGTTCTCTTGTATAATTCAATATACTGGTAGGGAGTATATTGGGTTTAAATTTTATGCAGGATTATAGTGTATCACGTCATCATCAACATCAGTTTGATGAAGGAAATCCACTTGCACAAAAACGTATTTTGATTGCAACGATTTTAACGGCATCCATGATGGTGTTAGAAATATTCGGTGGATGGTTTTTTAATTCGATGGCGCTTCTGGCTGATGGTTGGCATATGAGTTCACATATGTTGGCACTCGGTTTAGCCTATTTTGCTTATCGTGCAGCTCGTCATTATTCCAAAGATCATCGCTTTAGTTTTGGAACTTGGAAAATCGAGATTTTAGCGGGTTATAGCAGTGCAATTTTGCTAATGGTTGTTGCCATTTTTATGGCTTTTCAGTCGATACAACGTTTATTTAATCCAGTTGAGATTTTTTATAATGAAGCGATTCCTATTGCAATTTTAGGTTTGGTCATTAACTTGATTTGCGCATGGTTACTTCACGATGATGGGCACCATCACCATCACCATCACCATCACCATCACGAGCATGATCATGGGCATCATCACCACGATTTAAACCAAAAAGCTGCATTTTTACATGTGGTTGCAGATGCAGTAACTTCTGTTTTTGCAATTATTGCGCTTTTCGCAGGTAAGTATTTCGGTTGGGATTTTTTAGATGCGCTTTTAGGGATTTTAGGCGCTATTTTGGTTGCAAAATGGTCTCTTGGGTTAATGAAAGAGACAGGAAAAACCCTTTTAGATGCTGAAATGGATCATCCTGTGGTTGAAGAAATTCGTGAAGTGATTGCTAAATTTCCTAAAAATATTGAAATTACGGATATTCATGTCTGGAAAGTCGCAAAAGGTAAGTTTTCTTGTATTTTAGCGCTCGAAACTGATGATATTTCTTTAACCGCGGATCAGATTCGTCAGGCTTTATCAATTCATGATGAAATTGTGCATATATCGGTAGAAATTAATACTCTAAAACCTGCTTATGTTCCACGTGAAACATTGGCATAAATGAGTGGGAGTTTGGTTATAACTCGGTAATCAGTTCTGTTTTCAAAAGCTGAACTGATTAAAATGATCTCCTCTCCTACCTATGAGTTGGTTTTATGCTTAAAAAATTAGGAATATTGGCGTTATTTAGCTTAACTGCAAGTATGAGTTTCGCTAATGTGGATACTGTTAGGGAAAATATTAAGAAACAATATCCTAATTTGAAAATTAGCAATATTCAGAAAACCGAAATGTCAGGGCTATATAGCGCTAATCTCGATCAGCAAATCATTTATGTTGGCGAAGATGGGCAGCATATGCTTGTTGGTTCTATGATTCGATTAAAAGATCAGAAGAATTTGACCAAAGATCTGGTGTTAGGACAGAACTCAATTGATTGGAAACAATTACCTTTAAAAGATGCAATTAAAACGGTTAAAGGTAATGGACAGCATGTTCTAGCCGTATTTTCTGATCCAAACTGCCCTTATTGCAAACAACTTGAACCTGAACTCGATAAGCTGAAAGATGTGACCATTTACACGTTCATCTATCCTTTAAAACCTCAGTCTATTGTTGTTTCTAGACAGGTTTGGTGTGCACCAAATCAATCCTATTCATGGAAAAAACTGATTCAGCAAGGTGTTAAACCAACAGTTGCAAGCTGTGCTAATCCAATTGACCGTAATTTAGAGCTTGGAAAGAAACTAGGTTTTAATGGTACCCCTACCTTAATTTTTGCAAATGGATTTAAACTGGTAGGCGCTCGATCTGCCGAAGAAATTCAGGCAGTGTGGAAAGAATTAGGTCTATAAAATGAATTAAAAAAAGCACCATCAGGTGCTTTTTTATTGCCTAAAAGTCATTAACTTTTTCGTGCAATTAAATTGTAAATAAAGAGAATAATGACTGCACCAATTACAGATGCGATAAAGCCCGCAGCTGAATTTTCTCCATAAAGGCCAAGTAAACGTCCACCATAAGTGGCTAGAAGCGAACCTGCAATACCAATTAGGGTAGTTACAATGAAACCTGCTTTATCATCCCCTGGATGTAAGGCACGAGCGATTAAGCCAGCAAAGAAACCAACTACAATAGCGACAATGAGTGACCACATATTTGTTCTCCAGTTGTTTTTTTGATGAAGTTAATGATTTTGCTTCATATTCTATCGTGCGGCAGAGTCATCTATTTTGTCTGTAGCAGATTGCGACTTTTTGTGTCTTTTTTGTTCGAAGCTAAAGTTTTATATAAAAAAATAGCACCTCGCGGTGCTATTTTTTTGAAATTTATAAACCAATTTCGCCAATAAATGGTAAGTGGCGATATTTTTGATCGTAGTCTAATCCATAACCCACAATAAACTTGTCTTCAACTTCAAAACCTAAGAATTTCACTTCGAGATCAATTTCACGGCGAGATGGTTTACTCACTAACGTACACAATTGAATCGAATTTGGTTCGCGAGTTTGCAGCATTTCCATAACTTTGCTTAAGGTATTACCTGAGTCGATAATATCTTCAACGACCAGTACATCTTTACCGCGAATTTCACCATCAAGATCTTTTAAGATTTTAACATCTCGACTTGAAGTCGTACCGCCGCCGTAGCTAGACACTGTCATAAAGTCGAGTTCATGCGGTTTGGTAATCGTTCGGCACAAGTCTGCCATGAAAATAACAGAACCACGCAGTAGCCCAATCAGGACTAACTCTTTGTCGCTATTTGCATAGTGAGCGTTAATTTGCTCGCCGAGCTCTTTGACTTTTGCTTGAATTTCTTCGGTTGAAATCATGATGCTCATTGCAACAGTCATGTCAGATTCCTACAAGATATAAAAGAAAAAATAAAAAAGGTGTTGACCTGCAACACCTCTAAAATCTGAGTTAATGGTAAAATTTTAAAGCAAAATGATGTTTCATGCACCCTTTGATGACTCTGAAGTTTTATCATTTTGAGCAATATGTCGATCCCGCTTTAAAACAAGAGCACATATTCCAAATAATAACAAAAACTTAACGGCCCGATTTTTATTAGGCTGTTTCTTTTTGATAAGCACGGTTTCCATAAATATAAGTCGCCTCAATATTACGGTCATCACCTAAAGTGAATAATGCAAACAACGAATCTTCAACAGATTTGGATTTAGACTGACGAAGTTGCTGTAGTGCAGTTGGCTTAAGGTTGAGTACCACAAAGTCTGCTTCTTTACCGACATTGAAGTTGCCTAACTTGTCCTGCAAATCAAGCGCTTTTGCTCCGCCTAACGTCGCATGATAAAGTGCTTCATAAGCTGAAAGCTTATCACCCTGTAACTGTTGGACCTTATAAGCCTCGTTAACAGTTTGCAGCAAACTAAATGATGTACCAGCACCGATATCTGTCCCCAAACCTACTTTCACTTGTTTTTCCCAAGTTTTTTTCAATGGGAATAAACCACTACCTAAGAACAGGTTTGAAGTTGGGCAAAATGCGATAGCCGACTGCGTATCATGCATACATTGCCATTCTTCATCTTCTAAGTGAACACAATGAGCAAAAACAGAACGTTTACCAGTTAGGCCATAATGTTGATAAACATCTAAATAGCCCGCTTGTTCTGGAAATAAAGATTTCACCCAAGCAATTTCATCTTTGTTTTCGCTTAAATGGGTATGTACATACACATCTGGAAACTCTTGTTTTAACTGCCCTGCTCTTTCTAATTGTTCAGGTGTAGACGTTGGTGCGAAACGTGGTGTAATCGCATACAGAGCACGACCCTTGCCATGCCATTTTTCAATGAGTGCCTTGGTGTCACTGTAAGCCGTTTCAGGTGTGTCACAAAGCGCTTCAGGGGCATTGCGGTCCATGAGTACCTTACCAGCGATTAAACGCATCTGAACGTGTTCTGCGGCTTCAAATAAGGCATCAACAGACTCAGGATGAACCGTACAGAAAACGAGGGCCGTCGTTGTACCGTGCTTTAAGAGTTCCTGAACAAAGAACTGGGCAATTTCATTTGCATATGCTTTGTCTTGAAACTGGATTTCAGTGGGAAAAGTATAGGTATTGAGCCAGCTTAAAAGTTGTTCGCCGTAAGCTCCCACCATTTCAGTTTGCGGAAAATGAATATGGGTATCAATAAAGCCAGGTACAATCAATTGTTCTGGATAATGTTGAACCTCAACTCCAGTAGGAAGATGTGCTTGAGCTTCTTCCCATGCACCAAACCATTTGATTTTTCCATGTTCACTAATCAATACACCATCTTCTAAATAACGCACTTGATTTGGAATATCAGTTGGCTCAGAGACGGTTTGCTGGATATCTAAAAAACGACCACGCACAACGGTGGTATTTGCGATCAATGACATGGAAAGCCTTTATATTTTCACTTTTTTCGATTGATTGTACCCCACTTAGCCAATATTTAAACGGTATAACGTTTACTTAGTCCCCATTCAGCCAAAATCCGTCGATAAGTCGTTGATGAACGGTCTGCTTCAAAATGTGCTTCCATCATTAAATCAAGCGGAAGGTCTTCTGGTTTTTGTGATTCGACCATATCTTGGTCTTCAGCAAAAATTTGCGCATTGAATGCATATACTTTTTCTAAATCTCCTGTTTGGTCAAAGTTACGGGTGAGTGGAACAAATAAACGGGTTTTATTGCTTGAGATAGGACAGCAGGCATTTAAGATTTTTAAGACCCCATCTTCTGGGAAATTTACCGTAAGCACAGCTGAAAAAGGTGGATAAACATCAAAGGTGCGCTTCCACAAAAAGCCTTCTGGTTCGAGATGTTTTAGTTCGTGTGGATAGTTACTGACATTGCTGATATAGACTGTTTTGAGGCCATATTTGGTACGTTCAGTATGGTATTTAGGGACAATGGGATTATCGCGACTGGCAAAGGCATTGTGATGTACCCAGGCAAAATGTGCGACATCGATAAACCCTTCAAGTTGACGTCCGCTAGAACCGCCAATATCGACAAAAGGCGGTAAAATTGATTGATGTTCTGCATGCTCCCAAGTATCTAATACTGGAATATTAGCTCGAGTAACATCCCGACTGTGAATACTGGTCCAAATCAAGCCATATCGTTCAACAACTGGAAATTTGGTAAGAGAAAAACGATCAGAAATTTTGGTTAACTCAGGTTGAGCTGGTATTTGGGTGCACTTCCCTTCAGTGTTATAGCGTAGACCATGATAGGGACACACAATTTCCTCACCATCCACCCAACCTTTGGTTAAAGGAACCCCACGATGTGGGCAAATGTCTCGAACTAAGTGAATTTCGCCACTTTCTGTCTTATATAGGGCCATATTCACATCTAATAACGTCACTTTTTGTGGTGCAGTAGATACATCTTGAGTGCGTGCGACGGGATACCAGTGAGTAGATAAAATTTCCCAATCTTTTGCTTCAAAACTGCTGTTACATGGTATTGCTAGCGGCGTTAAAGTTGGAATCGCATTCATGGCATCACTCCTTAAAAAAATCAGGGCTCTCGCGAGCCCTTAAAATCTAGGCTTTTTTCTTTTTAGGAAATGCAAAGAGCTTGCCAAGATTGATTTTAAATAAAGAAGTTAAGAGTAAAATTATTAAAATACATAAACTTATTTAATTATATTTTTGAATTTTTGTTCTAATTTAGCTTTGAACATGAAAGCTTATTATTTATTAAGTACTTAAAATGCACTGATTGATCGCAAGCAAGACCCAATAAAAAAGCACTTTAAAAGTGCTTTTTTATGTAGATCCCTTTATAGGATGAATTAAGACTGCAATTGCTTTTTGTTGTGTCGTAAAGAGAGATAAGCGGTAATTGCTAACACTATTACGATAAAGCTTAACGAAATCCAGATTGGCATGTGGAATACATCAAGCAACAACATTTTTGCACCAATGAACAATAAAATGATGCCTAAGCCATACGGTAAGTAATGCAGTTTAGAAGCAGCGCCAGCAAGCAAGAAGAACATTGCGCGTAAGCCTAAAATTGCCATTAAGTTCGCTGTTAAAACAATAAATGGATCACTGGTTACCGCGAAAATAGCAGGAATAGAGTCTACTGCGAAAATCACGTCTGAAGCTTCAACCAAAATCAATACTAAAAATAACGGCGTTGCCCACAATAAACCATTTTGACGTACAAAGAATTTGTCACCTTCCAGTTGTGGCGTAATACGCATATGCTTACGTAACCATTTTAGAGCCTTAATATCTTCAATATTGGTTTCTTCTTCTTGGCCCTTTAAGAATTTGAAGCCTGTATATACCAAGAACGCACCAAAGATATAAAGCACCCATGAAAACTCTTGAACAAACCATGCGCCAATAAAGATAAACAGAGTACGCAGTACGATTGCACCTAATACGCCGTAGAGCAAAATTTTACGTTGTAGGGCAGCTGGAATAGCAAATGCCGCAAAAATCATTAACCAGACGAAAACGTTGTCAATTGCGAGGGACTTTTCAAGTAAGTAACCTGCGAAGTATTCCATGGTTTTTTGATTTGCTAAGGTCACACCAGCAGTTTGCTGTAGATATAGCCATAAACCACCACCAAATAAGACCGCGACACTTACCCACGCCACGCTCCAGTAAGCAGCTTGCTTAATTGAGACATCCTGACCTTGCTTTTGCTTAAAGCCTAAAAAGTCCACTAAAAGCATGACAATGACAATGCCAAAGAATGCTATGTACAGCCATAGATTGCCGATTGTTTCCATAAATCCTCCTCACATCCGGCAATTGGGCATAAAAAAACCTCGACCAGTTGCCAGATGAATTAAAACATCTGTATCAACATGATCAAGGTCTTGCCTACATCATGAATTTCACGATGCTCAGATACCGACTTTTTAATAAAAGTGTATTGACGATATCTGACACATAACATTGCTGTTATGTTTGGAGGAGGCTACTCCCCTTGTCAAACTAAATTCTGTTTTGGATAAAACATATCCAATTTCACATAGAATGGCAGATTTTTTTATATTACGCAACTGAACTTAATCTCGTGGTTTTAATATAAAAAAAGATCTACGGATTATTTAATCAAACCGCGGTCTAAAAGCGGTTTGCATATAATCTGGTAAAGGTGAATAAAGAATGCGGTCAAACTTGTACCGTAAGCATTCCAGAAGTAATAACCTGCTGTATTGACCAGAAGCGCAACAATAAAAGCCCCCAACATGTCTAAAGGGAAATGCACACCTAAATAAATACGTGACCATGCCACCACAAATGATAAGAATAAAAGAATGATTCCAATCATTTTGCGCTGAGCAAACAAATAAGACAGAGCAATGGTACTGAAAATCAGCATATGATTACTTGGAAAAGATGCTGTTGGCGCATGCTCAATAAACGTGGTGCCAACACCCATGACAAATGGTCTGGAGTGATGGTAAAACAGAGAAATAACGTAACCTACTAAAAGGGATATACAGGTTAAAAAGACAGACTTAATGACTCTATTTTTTAAATCTTGATCACCATAGAACCATAAAAATGTAAGGATGAATAAAAGAATATAGAGGAGATCATTAGCAAAAAAGATAGCAAGACGAATGATAAATTGACTCGCATCCTGAGCCCCATTAATCACATGGAATAAGCTAAGGTTGAGTGTTTCTAAAGACATTCATATTCCAAACAAGAACAAAAAACGTGGGCTATGATAAAGAATTAAGCCTGTTGTCTTGATAAAGAATTGTCACAAAAATGAAATATGGTTTGTTTGTGAGTAATGATTAAACAGCAGGTCTAGACATTTTTTAATGCGTGTTCTGGGCGTTAATATTAAAGTGTTAACGTGTTGGCACTTTATTCGAGAACGTTATTTTATGACTACTCAAGCAAAACAGAAAAAATTAAGTTTGAGGCCCCTATCTCCAAGAGATCCAAAACAGCCGCATAGAGCAGCAACTCCCCTCGAATTATTGTTCGATTTAATTTTTGTGGTCGCGATTGCAACAGCGGGTCAGCAGTTACATCACGCGATTATTGAAAATCACCTCTGGCATGCATTACCAAGCTACCTGATGGTATTTTTTGCGCTGTGGTGGGCATGGATGAATTTTTCGTGGTTTGCTTCAGCTTACGATAACGATGATGCATTGTATCGATGCCTTACCTTTGTACAGATTGTGGGGTCATTGGTGATGGCCGCCGGTATTCCTGATGTATTTCGTAGTCAGGATTTTGACATCATCATTATTGGTTATGTGATTATGCGCATGGCACTGGTTACCCAGTGGTTACGTGCAGCAAAACATGATCCAGAGCGGCGAATTACCGCTTACCGCTATGCGGTAGGTATTGTCTTGGTACAGGTGGGTTGGCTCGTTGCTAATTTTGCGCACATACTTTCAGTTCCTTTATTTTTATTTCTGGTTGCGATGGAGTTATTTATTCCTATCTATGCAGAAAAATATTCACCAACGCCATGGCATCCTCACCACATTGTAGAACGCTATGCCCTCCTCACCATTATTGTTTTGGGCGAATCAATCGTAGGTAGTTTTAATGCCATACGTGATGCGCTTGCGGCTCAATCTATCAATATTCCTGCCGTTTTCTTAATGATTGGTGGATTGATGTTGATGTTCGCAATGTGGTGGGCTTATTTTGACCGTAGTGAACAACATCATCATGTTAAAGGTGTACGCCCATTTGTTTGGGGATACGGCCATTATTTTGTTTTTGTCAGTATTGCTGCGGTGGGTGCAGCGCTTGCCGCCGCTGTGGATGTCACAACCCATCACGCGCATATTTCTGATTTATATATGGGAATAGTCGTTGCGGTGAGTGTGGTGCTCTATACCACCTGTATTTGGATACTTTACGAGTTCCAATGTTTATCTGGAATCACGAAATGGTTTTATCCGATCACCGCGCTCATTATTTTATGTATTCCGTTTATTTGTAATAACGTGGGATATAGCGTTTTTGCGATGGGCATTGTATATAGTTTACGTTTAATCGTTTCTAATAAATTTATGGCCAATATAGAGCCAGAAAAAGTTTAAAAATAATTGATATAAAAAAACGGGTTTCAAATTGAAACCCGTTTTTTTATTGAATCATCTAAAGCGGAAGTTAAGCAGCTTTCGCTTTTAATGCGCTCATGAGTTTTTGATGTAAGCCACCAAAGCCACCGTTAGACATAATCACAACGGCATCGCCCTCACCTGCTTCATTGACAATACGTTCAATAATTTCATCAAGAGAACGGCTTACTTGAGCACGGTTAGAAGCAGCTGCAATCACGGGTTGTAAATCCCAGTCTAAACCTTCTGGCTGGTACCAGATGACATCGTCTGCTAAGCGTGCTGAATGTGCCAAGCCATCTTTATGACTGCCCATACGCATTGTATTTGAACGTGGTTCAATAATGGCCCATAAACGGCGTTCACCTAAGCGTTTACGTGCACCATCTAAAGTGGTGTCAATTGCAGTTGGGTGGTGAGCAAAGTCATCATAAACCTCAATACCATTGACTGTACCGAGTAACTCCATACGACGTTTTACGCCGCCAAAGTTAGACAAAGCTTCACAAGCCGTTTCAAGTGTAACACCTACATGTTGAGCGGCTGCAATCGTTGCCAGAGCATTCGCTACGCTATGTTGTCCGGTCATGGTCCATTTAACTTCACCAGCGGCATTGCCATTTTCGAGTACTTTAAAATGGCTGCCATCAATTGAGATTAATTCGGCAGACAAAGCAGCTTTTTCATTCGCTTCTAGACTTGTACGAATCACTGGTGTCCAGCAACCCATTTCAAGCACTTCATCAATATGAGTTTCAGTAATTGGCGCAATAATACGGCCTTCACTTGGAATGGTACGAACAAGATGATGGAATTGCTTTTGAATCGCTGCTAGGTCATCAAAAATATCGGCATGGTCAAATTCAAGGTTATTTAAAATCGCCGTTTTTGGATGATAATGAACAAACTTAGAACGTTTATCAAAGAAAGCAGAGTCATATTCATCAGCTTCAACGCAGAAGTATTTTCCACCGCCTAAACGAGCGCTTTCACTAAAACCAAGTGGAACACCACCAATTAAAAAGCCCGGATTTAAACCCGCCTGATCAAGTACCCAAGCCAGCATGGTGGTAGTCGTGGTTTTACCATGAGTTCCTGCTACACCAAGCACATGTTTACCTTGTAAAACGTGATCGGCAAGGAACTGAGGACCAGAAATATATGGCAAACCTTCGTTCAGCATATATTCCACGGCATCAATACCACGTTTCATGGCATTTCCGACAATGACTAAGTCTGGATGAGGCTGTAAATGACTGCGGTCATAGCCTTGCATGAGAGTAATGCCTGCGTTTTCTAACTGGGTAGACATTGGTGGGTAAACGTTTGAATCGGAACCGGTTACCTTATGTCCTAAATCACGAGCTAAAAGTGCTAAAGAGCCCATAAAAGTGCCACAAATACCCAAGATATGCAGATGCATTGCTCGCCTTCTCCACTGCTTTTGTACACAATATTCGTATGAATGACTTTGTGTGCATTATTGATAAATTTGCCAGCAACGATAGCAAGGCTAAACTCGAAAAGATAGTCAAAAATCGTTGTTGTTCTATGTGTTTGAGGCCCTAACAAAAGCGCATCTTTATTTTTTCGATTTAAGCTGAATTACAGTTTTATCTTTTATAATGTTTTGTATCTTTAAAATACTTAAATCATCGTAAAGATGAAGGATGTGCCTTTGAGCCCAACGGTTTTAGCTTTTGCACTATTAATTATTTCTAACTGCTTTATGACACTTGCATGGTATGGGCATCTTAAATTTTTGCACCATGCTCCACTTTGGCAAGCGATTTTATTTGGTTGGATTATAGCCCTGCTTGAATATAGTTTTATGATCCCGGCAACTCGTATGCTGAGCGCGCAAGGCTGGTTACTCGGTGAAATGAAAATTACACAGGAAGTGGTCACACTGATTGTGTTCGTACCGTTTATGCTTTTTTTGTTTAAACAACCATTTAAACTGGATTATTTGTGGGCGATGGTATGTTTATTTGGCTGTGTCTACTTCGTATTTAGAAGCCAGTAAGCTGCAATGGCTTGTGAATTAAATGATTTATTCTACTTTGCAATAAGCCATTGCTCTTCCAAATGCCTGTTTATCTTGCAGGATGTTTAAATAATATTAATAAAAATTGAGAATGTGTCCTTGTTAAACCATGACATTTTTTGAAGAGATTAAAAATATTCGCAGAGCTGGTCAGTTAAATTTTCGTGAGATGAAAAATCAGTCTATAATAATGGGCTTCCGAACCATTTAAAACTTGGCTCTCGTCGAGATTTATCTTCTTTTACTTTTGTCTCTGGAACATTAGCAATGAATGCGGCCGCAGCACAAGACGCTCAACCTCTCGTTGGAATTATTATGGGTTCTCAATCCGATTGGGCAACTCTCGAAAACACAGCCAATATGCTTAAACAGCTTGGTGTCCCATTTGAAGCGGAAGTGGTATCTGCTCATCGTACTCCAGACCGTTTATTTGAATACGCAGAAACTGCGCGTGATCGTGGTATTCAAGTAATTATTGCTGGTGCTGGTGGTGCAGCGCATTTACCTGGAATGTGTGCTGCAAAAACTGATTTACCAGTTTTGGGTGTGCCAGTGAAATCATCAATTTTAAATGGCGTAGATTCTTTGCTTTCAATCGTACAAATGCCAGCTGGTATCGCAGTAGGTACTTTAGCGATTGGTCCAGCAGGTGCGACGAATGCTGCAATTATGGCGGCACAAATCTTAGGTTTAACTCGTCCTGAAATCGCAAAAAATGTTGCTGATTTCCGCGCTGCGCAAACTGATAAAGTTGCAAGCAAAAATATTCCGGGTCAGGTTTAAGAGGCTGAGATGGATAAAACTATCGGTATTTTTGGTGGTGGGCAACTGGGTCGAATGATGGCTCAAGCGGCGTTACCATTAAATATTCAGTGTACTTTTTTTGAAGCAAATAGAGATTGTCCAGCAGGTGTTTTAGGCCAAGTCTTTTCTAGCCAAGATGAGCAAGGCTTAAAGCAGTTTATTGAAAGTGCTGATGTTTTTAGTCTTGAGTTTGAAAATACGCCCGTTGAAGATGTAGATGTTTTAACACAAACCAAAGCATTGCACCCTCCCCGTGTTGCTTTAGCAACTGCGCAAAATCGTTTGTCAGAAAAAGCACTGTTTGATGAGCTTACTATTCCTGTTGCGCCGTATCGTGCTGTAGATAGTCTAGAAAGCTTGAAAAAGGCTGTTGCTGAGCTTGGTTTACCGATTGTGCTTAAGACTGCAACTGGTGGATATGACGGTAAAGGTCAGTTTGTACTTCGTTCAGAAGACCAGATTGATACGGCGTGGGCTGAACTTGGTCCTGCAAAAAGTTTAGTTGCCGAAAGCTTTGTTAAATTCTCTCGTGAAGTTTCAATTATTGCGGTGCGCGGCCAAAATGGTGAAGTAAAAACTTGGCCACTGGCTGAAAATCACCATCATAATGGCATTTTATCGCATTCAATTGTTCCAGCACCGAATAGCGAAGCTTTGCAACCTGTGGCTCAAGGCTACATTACTCGTTTGTTGAATCACCTCAACTATGTTGGTGTGTTAACTCTAGAGCTATTTGTGACAGAACAAGGCTTATGTGCAAATGAGATGGCACCACGTGTGCATAACTCAGGTCACTGGTCCATTGAAGGCGCTGTTTGTTCTCAGTTTGAAAACCATATTCGAGCTGTTGCAGGTCTACCATTGGGTTCAACAGACGTTGTTCGCCCAACGGTTATGATCAATATTATTGGTCAGCATCCTAAAACTGAAGATGTACTTGCCTTAAATGGTGCTCATCTACATCTTTATAACAAGTCTGAACGTGCTGGCCGTAAGTTAGGCCATATCACTTTAATGCCTGTGGATAGTAATGAATTGACGAATTTATGCCGTCAATTAGCAGAAATTTTGCCAGAACCACTCGCTTTAACAGCAGATATGACTCTCTAAAGCATTTCTAATTCTAAAAAAAAGCGATCTTCGGATCGCTTTTTTTATCTTTTAAATTTAAAAAATAATAAATCCTGAGTAATTTTTGTTTGTGGATAACTTTTTATAGGAATTTTTGAATTTAAATATTAATGGTATTTTTAAATTTAAAAAGTGAAGCTTGATTGTTTTGAATTTAAAGTTAGTTATCCACAATAGAGTTTGATTTGTAGCTGATGATAGAGTTCATGGTTTTTGAATTCAAAAATTAATGGTGTTTGTTGAAGTGTTTTAAATTTAAAATAACGCGGTAAGTTTGAATTTAAATTATTGCGTGATTTTTGAATTTAAAAAGATACATTGTTCGGTTGCTTAGACTTCTTATGTCGTAAAGAATAATGAAATATAGAATGGAATCAATAAATAGTGCTGTTTTTGCTCGATTGTGGATAAGTTTATCCACAGAAACGCCTGCATTATAGTTTAAATTTAAAGTAAGACTTTTGAATTTAAACTATGCGCTATTGTTTTGAATTCAAAACTGGTGATGCACATCGGGGAAGTTTTAAATTTAAAATAAAGTGGGAAATTTGAATTTAAAACACTGAAAATGAATTTAAAGAAGAGATTATGAATTCAAATTTACGTTTTCTCTCTGAAATTTTAGACTCATAATGGTATGGTACTTAAAAATTTAAATTCAAAAATTGAAACTGGGATAATATGCGACGTTTTTCTTGTATTGTTGGCTCTGTATTTTTAGCAATGACTCAGGCTCAAGCAGAGCTCGTAATTAATGGTTCTACAATATCTAGCAATGCTACTGTTCCAGTAGTAACTAGCGAAGATTATACGCCTAATAATAATTTCCAAAGTTGTTTGGCAAATTTACGTTCTCAAGCAATTGCTGCGGGAGTCTCGGGAGCAACTTATGACCGTTATACTCAAAACTTAACTCCAGATTATTCAGTTATTGATAAATTAAACTATCAACCAGAATTTTCGACACCAATTTGGGATTATCTTTCTGGCTTAGTCGATGAAGAGCGTGTTGAGCTTGGAAAACAAAAACTGGCGCAACATCGCGATGTTTTAAATCGTGCTTCTCAAACTTACGGCGTGCCACCAGAAACAATCGTGGCAGTGTGGGGGGTAGAAAGTAATTTTGGTGATATTTCTGGAAAATATCCTTTATTACAAGCGCTCGGAACTTTAAGTTGTGAAGGTCGTCGACAAAGTTATTTCCGTACTGAATTTTTTGCCACCATGCGTATTTTACAGCGCGGTGATTTAACCGAAGATCAACTGAAAGGTTCTTGGGCTGGGGCATTTGGACATACGCAATTTATGCCATCGACCTATGAACGTTTAGCTGTTGATTTTGATGGAGATGGTCGTCGCGATTTAGTATCAAGTACTGCAGATGCATTAGCATCAACGGCTAATTTCTTAAATAAAGCTGGTTGGCAAACAGGAATGCCATGGGGTTTTGAAGTAAAAGTTCCTCAAGGCATGTCAATTGATGGAGAAGGGCGACGCTCAAAGAAAGCATTAAGTAGCTGGAGTGCACGAGGGGTAACTCGAATTGACGGCTCTCCACTTGTTCAAGGGCCTTTATCTGGCAGTACGTCGGCAGGTTTAATGGCACCGGCAGGTGTAAATGGTCCAGTATTTTTAGTATTTAAGAATTTTGATGCTATCTACAGTTATAACGCAGCGGAAAGTTATGGTCTTGCCATTGCCCATCTATCTGATCGTTTAAAAGGCGCTCGTCCTTTTGCAACCTCTTGGCCAACTGATGATCCAGGAACTTCACGCGCTGAACGTCGTGAAATCCAACAGTTTTTGATTAATCGCGGCTACGATATTGGTGCAGTTGATGGTCTTATTGGGGATAAAACCCGTGTAGCTATTCGTCAGGAGCAAACTCGTTTAGGTTTAAATCCATCAGGACGAGCAGGGCAACAAATCTTACGCGCATTTCGCCAAGAACAAGCCCAAAAAATGATGCAATAAAATGAAGATATAAAAAAGGTCTGCATGTGCAGACCTTTTTTTATAAGTATTTGTATTAGATTGCTAATCTAATTTTACCGCTTCCAAAATATCAAAAATAACTGAAGTCACATCTTGGCTTAAATCTCGATCATTAAAGATTTCATACGCTGTGATCGTAACATCTGTATCACTTGGTAATTGCTTTTGTTCTTCTTCAATTAAATGTTCAATCGGTAATAGAGTCTGTTTCACTTCAAGATGTAGAATATCTTTATATTCGATATTTTCATCTTCAAGCTCGATTTCATGCTCATTGAAAAAGGGAATTAGAATAGAATGGAGGTATGGTTTAATTTCAATAATATCAAACAGTTCAATATCACGTGTTTGTTCAATTGTGCTGATATGATCATTTACTTCAATCAGGATATGATAGTAACTCATCTTGATCTCCATTCTATTTTAGTTAGCTCTTATGACCACAATAACATGACTTTGATATGAATTTCGATGTATCTACCTAGAAATAGATACATCATTTTATATCAAGTCCTTAATTATTGAGGTAAAGCACTTAATAGATCACGATCAGCATCTGTAAGACCAGTGACTTTTCTGTCACCATCTTTACGTACTGAGTACATTAATGCATTTGGTTGATCGCTATGTTTTAAACCAAGCGCATGTCCTAACTCATGAGCAATTGTTAAACGTAAATCATCAATAGACTTAAACTCATAAATCACAATTTGCTTGCCATTATAAATACCTTTTTTAAAGACATCAGCTTGGGCATTTTGCTTAAATTGGGTCAATGAATTGTTGAACTCATTGTTAATCTGATTAAAGTGAGTAACTTTGACATTTAAATCTTTAGCTTGCTCATTATATGCAGCAATTTCTTTCTTTAAAGCAACAGTTTGTTTTTGCAAATCTTTCTGAGTTTTAGCCAAAGATTTAGCACTGTATTCAGGTGCTAATTTGCCTTGGTTAAGCTGCATCATTTGCTCGTCAAGATTTTTCAATTTGCCATTCAAAATCTGCTTCTTATTTTCAAGATCAGATTGAGTTTGGCCAAGAGTTTGTTTCAATTGCTTAATTTGTTGCTGTTCATCAATTACACGTTGCTGTTCTTGCTGAAACTGAGCAGCAATTTTTTGACGCTGTTCAGAACGACTCTGGCTATTATCGTAAACTAAACGAATTTCTAACTTTGCATTTGGATCATAAGTAAAATAATCCTGTCCAGTACCTTGCTTCCAAATGTCCGCAGCTTGTTGGCTAATTTGAATTAATTGGTCTTGGCTTAAACCAAAACGTGGATCAATATCAGCAATTTTGTAAGTCAAATGTTGACCTGCTTTTTGCTGAATTTGAGTGTGAGCTGGAGTAGCAAGATTAGCATTAGCCTGAAAATTAGAAAAAGCAAAGGCTACGCCTAATAACAAAGATGTTAAACGCATAATTGAAGGGGGGAGATTTTAAAAAAAACGTATTATAAGAATATAAAGTGAAAAATCAATCAAAAAACGTACGATTCAAATAAATAAATGAGACTTTAGTCTCATTATTTTTTACCAAATGCCAAATTATTTTTTAGAAAAAATTCATTTAGTTTGGTTTTATTTAGTTTTTTTAATTATTTAACTTTAATGATTTTCCTTAATTGAACTATAAATTGAGCCTAATAACTCTAAATCTGAATTTGTTAATTTGAAATTATGGATATCTTGCTCTTTTAATCGTGGATACATTAATGATTTAGGATCAGTAGTATGTTTTAGTCCTAATGCATGGCCAAACTCATGAGCAAGGGTTAAACGTAAATCATTTAAAGAAGCGTAACCGTAAATTTGAATTTGGTTTTGGCTGAATAAGCCTTTATGGAAGGGTTGAATACTGGCTTTTTGTTCAAGTTTGAATCGTGTTTTTAGAGAGCTTAAATCATTTTGCTCTTGATTGAACTCCCTAATTTTTAGATTAAGTAGTTGAATTTTATAATTTAAACTATTTGATTCGTTTTGTAGATTTCTAGATTTTTGCTGGAGTTGATTTTGCTGCTCTTTTAGCTCATCGGCACGATAGTATCGATGTTCTCCTTGGTTAAAGCGTATTACGTCTTGTTCATATTGCTCAAACTCAGCTTTCAGATTGATCTTTCTTTTGTTTAAATCAGACGATAGCTGATCAATCTCTTGTTTATTTAAAATAATTTCTTCATTTTTAAGACGCCATACTTCCTGCTTTTGCAAAAGTGCATCCAAATTTACCTGTTGCTCGCTTTTCATCAGCTGATGATCATCATAAATTAAGTTAATTACCAACTGAGCTTCTGAATCATAGATAAAATAGGTTTTTCCAGTCTCTTTATGCCAGATTTCAGCAGCTTGTTGGCTAATCTCAACTAATTTTTCTCGAGTTAATTGAAACCGTGGATCAATAAAAGCAATTCGATACCTTAAAGGTTGATTAGAGGAACCCATTGCTAAATTATTTTGAGCAAAGCTCGTCGTTTGAAAGCCTATGCATAAACATAAGCTTAATCCCCACCATAGAAATGTTTTCATGGCAAAATAAAAATATAAATAAAATCTTATTGTTAGCTACTTAATTTAATTCGTCAAAATGATAAAAAGTACAGGAGAGTGGGAGAGCTTTGTGATCTTGGTAGAAAAATTTAAAAAGATGTTTTTAGACTTGGCAATAATGGAATAATTAATGTAATAAGTAACAATGTATTTTAGTTTAGAAAATCTTTTTTATAATGAATACATTAGTTTTTATAATTGACCTTTTTGACATTAAATAATTTAAAAATATATGAAAAAACGTATTGTTATTTTTTGTAAATAATAAAAAACCGCGCCTAAGCGCGGTTTTTTTATTAAAGAAACAAATTATTTTTTGTCATCTTTAACTTCAGTGAACTCAGCATCTACAACGCCATCATCAGCTTTTTGTTGACCAGCATCGCCACCTTGGAATGCATTTGGATCAAAGCCTTCTGCGCCACCAGCTTGTTGCGCTTGTTCATAAGCACGTTGAGTGATAGGCATCAAGATGTTTTGTAAAGCTTCAGTTTTAGCTTTGATATCTTCAACATCATTTTCTTTTGTTGCTGCTTCAAGTTCAGAAACGGCAGTGCTTACAGCTGTTTTTTCATCTTCAGTAACTTTGTCACCAAGATCTTTAACTGCTTTGTTCGAGCTTGAAATTAATGCATCAGCTTCGTTACGAGCTTTTGCAAGTTCTTCAAACTTACGATCTTCTTCAGCATTCGCTTCTGCATCTTTAATCATTGCTTCGATTTCAGCATCAGACAAACCTGAGTTTGCTTTAATCTGGATCGATTGCTCTTTACCAGTGCTCTTATCTTTAGCAGATACTTTCAAGATACCATCAGCATTGATGTCGAAAGATACTTCAATTTGTGGCACACCGCGTGGAGCAGGCGGAATGTCACCTAATTGGAAGTTACCCAACAATTTGTTTTGTTGAGCCATCTTACGTTCACCTTGGTAAACAGAAATATCTACAGCAGGCTGGTTGTCAGCAGCAGTAGAGAACACTTGTGATTTCTTCGCAGGAATCGTCGTGTTTTTCTCAATGATTGGTGTTAATACACCACCCATTGTTTCAATACCTAAAGTTAATGGTGTTACGTCTAATAAAAGAACGTCAGTTTTGTCACCAGACAATACTGCACCTTGAATCGCAGCACCGATTGCAACTGCTTCGTCAGGGTTCACGTCTTTACGTGGCTCTTTACCAAAGAATTCTTGTACTTTTTGTTGTACAAGTGGCATACGAGACTGACCACCAACCAAGATTACGTCAGAGATGTCAGAAGTCGAAAGACCAGCATCTTTAAGCGCGATACGGCAAGGCTCAATTGTACGAGCAACTAAATCAGCAACTAAACCTTCAAGTTTTGCACGTGTTACATTGATCACTAAGTGTTTAGGACCAGTTGCATCGGCAGTGATATATGGAAGGTTAATTTCAGTTGCATTTGATGAAGAAAGCTCAATTTTTGCTTTTTCAGCAGCTTCTTTCAAACGTTGTAACGCAAGTGGATCATTTTTCAAGTTCACACTTTGTTCTTTCTTAAATTCTTCAACCAAGAATTCAATCAATGCGTTATCAAAGTCTTCACCACCAAGGAAAGTATCACCGTTTGTTGATAACACTTCGATTTGTTGGTCACCATCAAGGTCTGCGATTTCAATGATTGATACGTCAAAAGTACCACCACCTAAGTCGTAAACTGCAACTTTACGATCGCCTTCTTTTTTGTCCATACCGAACGCAAGTGCAGCAGCAGTTGGTTCGTTAATGATACGTTTAACGTCTAAGCCAGCGATTTTACCAGCATCTTTAGTTGCTTGACGTTGAGCATCGTTAAAGTAAGCAGGAACGGTAATAACTGCTTCTGTAACTGTTTCACCTAAATAGTCTTCTGCAGTTTTTTTCATCTTTTTCAAGATTTCAGCAGAGATCTGTTGAGGTGCTAATTTTTTGTCGTTTACTTCAACCCAAGCATCACCATTGTCAGCTTTGATGATTTTGTAAGGTACAAGACCGATATCTTTTTGTACCGCTTGGTCTTCATAACGACGACCAATTAAACGCTTAATAGCGAATAATGTATTTTTCGGGTTAGTTACTGCCTGACGCTTAGCACTTTGACCTACTAAGATCTCGCCATCTTTATAAGCGATGATCGATGGAGTTGTACGTGCGCCTTCAGCGTTTTCGATTACTTTTACTTTATCGCCTTCAAGTACAGCAACGCATGAGTTGGTAGTACCTAAGTCAATACCAATAATTTTTGCCATGTGACGTTTTCCTCAAAAATTCTTTTGCAATGTTTTTGCTTGTTATCCGATATGAGAGTGAATCTATTTTTTTCAAGCGTTTTAGCTAAAAAAAATCTAAAAACTCTCAAAAATTTACTTATTGACCAACCATAACCATAGCAGGGCGCAATAAGCGGCCATTTAACGTATAGCCTTTTTGTAAAACAGTACCGATTTCATTTGCTTTAGCATTAGGATCAATACCTACTGCTTGATGTAAATCTGCATTGAAACCATTTTTAGTATCAGCTTCTACAACGCCAAATTTTTCAAGCGCAGTTAACAGTGACTTTAAGGTTAATTTGATACCTTCAAGTACTGGTGTTTCTTCATCACCCGCTGCTTGAATTGCGCGCTCTAGATTGTCTACAGAATCAAGTAATTCTTTGGCAAATTTTTCAAGCACAGTTTCTTTATGCTTGTCAGATTCACGTTGAATACGCTCTACACTTTTTTGTGCTTCGTAAACAGCATTTGCTGTACGTGCCTTTTCAAGTTTCAGGCTTTCTTCTAATTTGGTGATTTGCGCTTGTAAAGATTCAACGGTAACGTCGTTTGCTTGCTCTACACCTTCAGCCTGAGTTTGCTCATTAGATTGCTCTGCTTGCTCGTGTTGAATGTCTTGAGCTTGCTCGTTTTGCTCATTAGCCATTGATGATCTCCGTTTAAATGGGTTTTTAAACATGTACAGTCCTTATTGGCATCAGCATTTACTGGGTAAAACCTGAACTGCCATGCATATGCTGTAATTCATTAATAGGGATGAAGTATGGGCATTGCCTAAAAATTCAAGCGTACACGGCAATTTAAAACTTTTAATTTTGCGGTTTTAAGTAAAAATCTAAATTTTCGATCATAAAAGCAATAAATTCCTGCGTTATTTTGGGTAAATGTTGTCTCGATGCATATACCACTGACAAACTTAATTCAGGAGCTGAAAAGTTTTTAAATAAAGGAACTAATCTTTTTTCTTTTAAATCTTTTTTAATTAATAGTGAAGGCAACATTGCCACACCTTGGGCATGTACACACATATCATAAACAGCATTTACATCATTACTTTTAAAGGTCACGTTTAAAGGATAATTCTGGGGTTGTTGCTCTTCATCAAAAAGTGTCCAAAATTGATGTTGGCTATGGTGAGCTAAACATTCATGTTGAATAAGTTGCCTTGGATGGGAGAGGGGGCTGTGCTGTTTTAAATAATCAGGATGTGCACAGAAAACGGACTCGATTTGGCAAACAGGTCGTGCAATTAAACCATCTGCAACTTTTTGGGTTATACGTAAAGCTAGATCGACCTGAGCATCAATTAAGTCCATCGTATTTTCAGTCAGATATACATCAAATTGAATATGTGGATGTTGCTCTTTAAATTGGCGAATACATTCCCCAACCCCTAATTGAAATAAAAACAAACCGCAGGTAAAGCGAATCGTACCGTTATGTTGCTCAGGTGCGGCTAACTCTTGTAGAAGTTGCTGTTGTTGTAAAATATTTTCGCAGTAGAGGAGGGCTTTTTCACCTGCTGGCGTGAGAGATATTTTTCGTGTATTTCTTTGAAATAGTCGAGTCGAGAATGTGTGTTCAAGATGCTCAAGATAACGAGAAACCATCGCACGGGAATAATTCAGATGTTCTGCGGCTTTGGTTAAATTGCCATGCTGAGCAATAGAAACAAAGACTTGTATGGCTTTTAATGTGTCCATATGCATTATCATTATTACAATATATGCAACAGTTTATCTTAATTTAGTGCATTTACCTTACAGAAATTGCAATTTAAAGTATTTCTCATGAAATTGGAGAATACATAATGAAATTTTTTAAATTAACTGCTTCAGCCCTAGCAACTGCTACCGCTTTAATAGTAACTTCCTCAGCTTTTGCACAAGATCTAAAAATCCAAAGTTTTCTGGCTAAGCCCGAACATTTTGGTGTGACGTCTACTTTAATTGAAGGTGATAAAGAAGTTCTATTGGTTAATGCGCAATTCTCAAAATCTGAAGCATTACGTATTGCTGCCGATATTCTCGATAGCGGAAAAACGCTAAAAACAATTTTCGTAAGCTATGGCGATCCAGACTATTACTTTGGCTTAGACGTATTTAAACAATACTTCCCAAATGTACAAATCATCGCAACGCCAGAAACTGTTAAACATATTCAAGATACTCAAGCGCTCAAAGTGAAGTATTGGGGTCCACAAATGGGTGCAAATGCGCCTAGCCAAATTATTGTGCCTCAAGCTTATACTGCTAAAACTTTGAAGCTAGAGAATGAGTCAATCGAGATTAAAGGTAAGAAAGAACTCACTTATTTATGGATTCCTTCTTCTAAGGCAGTAGTAGGTGGTATTCCGGTATCTTCAGGTATTCATTTATGGATGGCAGATACACCAAAAGTTAAAGACCGCAATGAAGTAATTCAAACGCTAGAAAACATTAAAGCACTTCAACCTCAGACAGTTGTTCCTGCCCATATGGTTGAGGGAGCTCCACAAGGTTTGGATGCGGTTAACTTTTCGATCGACTATCTCAAGAGCTATGAGAAAGCCGTTAAAGTAAGTAAAAATGCGAGTGAGCTAAGTCAGCTCATGCAAAAACAATATCCAACATTAAAAAGTGTGGATAGCCTAGAGCTGGGTGCAAAAGTTGTAAAAGGCGAGATGCAGTGGCCGTAATTTAAATCGAAATAACGTAAATTTTTAGAGAAGCTGTGGTTTATACCCGGCTTTTTTTAATGGGAAGAGGAGTTTTTAAGCAAAAAACCTCTGTAACATTCTACGCACCTTATATAGCGTTTCTATAAAGAGAATTTTTTTGAGTAGAGCAAAAGGCTCAGATAAAAATTAAAAATTGATAAAATTAAACAAAAGCTTAAGTTGCTAGTTTTATATAAAAGATAGAGCTAAGAGTAAGGAAGCGAATTTAATAAAAAATTGCACAATTTGTACTTCTATTACTACAAAAGACAACCAATGATACGCACGCCAGAAAAAAAAATTGTGAATTATAGGCAGCGCGAAGATGATCTTTGCATTTAAGTGTTTGTCGTAATGAAAGGAAAGCGATTATGAAAAAATTAGGTCTTATCTCTGTAGTACTTGCTGGTGTTGCTTTTACAGCTGTTGGTTGTGCATCTGAAGCTGGTTTAAACGCATCAGGTTCTGCTCAAACAAGTGCTAGCCCATCTGGCGTACAAGCTGGTGTAGGTGTTGATGCGGGCGTTTCTGGCCAAGCACAACCAGGTCAAGTTGATGCTGGCGCTTCTGGTTCTGTTTCAGGTTCTGCAACAGCTCAGTAATTCTTAGTGATAAGAATAGTTAAAAGATTATAGAGTCATATATTTAAGATGCCGATTTATGTATGAAGTGAGCTGCTACTCATTACTCTATAATTAAGAGAGTTTAGAATTCTCAAAAAAGCCCCAAAAGACGTAGCTTATTGGGGCTTTTTATATAGTAATGAATTTAGTCATCATGACGAGAATCTCGACGATTATGGTCACGATCTTCTACCCGTTTTTTATCCCACTCGTGGCGTCTTTTATCGTCATCACGGTGTTTCTTATCTTCGTCATGGCGTCTTTTATCCCATTCATGACGATTTCGATCCTGTTCGCGAGCAACTCTTCGTTGTTGTTCATATATTCTTTGACGTTCTTCCCAGCGTCTTCGTTCCCAATCGTTATATCGACGTCCATCATTGCGATTATAGCGATTACTATCATGATTATGGTAACCATAACCACCACGATAAGAAGGGTCGTCCGTATAAGCCACACAGCCTACAGTTAAAAGACTGGTTGCTAATAAAGTAACAACTAGTTTTGTTGACATAATCGTACCTCTTTTTGTCTGTTAACAATAATTGGCAAAAAAGTCCTGTTTTAAGTGACAGATTTGTTAATGACATTTGCTTGAAATCAGATTAGCGTAATTTGGGTTTTACCTTTGTATCTTGATTACATGAGTTGTATGCGAATATAGTCAAATAACAACAGAATTCTGTAGAAAATATGAAGGATAAGAGGGATTCATGGAGATAGGCATGACAGCATTTAATCAAAAAATTCAAACATTGCTAGATAAGGGCCAAGGGCCTGCTGCTCGAGCTCTTGATAAGTTACCTCGATTAGCTCAAGAATCACTTGCTAAAATTCTTGGATATTCGTACCAATATCCAGATCTCGACTCATTTACTAAATGTATGATGGCTGTACAAATTAAACAGGGTCGTATCGGTTTCATTGGTTCAGACCCAATTGAATCTAGAAGGCAGTTCGATACGCAAATGCTGGCTATACGCCACAAGTCAACAGAGATTGACTTGGTAGAAGATATCCGTTTACCACTCCAAAGTGGAACCGTTTTTGCGAGACACTATCATCCAGCACCGAATAAAAAACTACCTCTTATTGTTTTCTATCATGGAGGAGGATTTGTTGTTGGTGGTTTAGATACTCATGATGAGGTTTGTCGTATATTGGCAAAATATGCAAAAGTCCAAGTACTCAGTATCGATTACCCTCTAGCACCTGAGGTTTCTCCTCAGCATTTAATCCAATCTTGTGAAGATGCTTTAGCTTGGGTATATCAAAATCGTAGACAGTTAAAAATATTAAAAGGTCGAATTGCGGTAGCGGGGGATAGTGCTGGTGGAAACATCAGTACAGTCGTGGCTCAAAGATCAGTAAATAAACCTTATGCTCCTCAAGCCCAACTTCTTATTTACCCTGCCGTCGATTTCAAGAGTCGACATCCTTCCTTCTATGCATATAACGAAGGATTGGTTTTAACGGATAACGATATCAATAATGTCACTCAATATTATGCAACCCAGCATAACGTAGAACTAGATGATCCAATTATTTCTCCAACTTATGGCAACTTGAAGAAGAATCCTCCGGCTTTTGTGATTACTGCTGGGCATGATGTATTACATGATGAAGGCAAAATTTATAGCTATAAGCTACGCCAAAATGGTGTCAAAATGCATTATGAAGAATATTCAGATCAAACTCATGGTTTTATAAATTTGACGCCTATTTCCAAAAAAGCCAAACGGTACACCATTGAGTTCAGTAAAAACTTTAGAAAATTTTGGGATAAAAATAGCTAAATAAAAGTTTGGTCCATGTTTCACGTGGAACATGGGCACATCCAAAATATTAGGCCTTAAATAAAAGATAATAAATACTCACTAGAATTCTTTTATATAGACGATTAAATTTAACCTCTATTAAGTTTTGCATTTTACTGTAGGAAGATATGAAAAAATTATTAATGCTATGTTGCTTAGGTCTAAGCAGTCATTCAGTTTGGGCTGACACTTTAGTTGAAATGCAAACAAATTTAGGCAACATAGAAATACAACTTTATGACGAGAAAGCCCCAATCAGCGTAAAGAATTTTAAAACCTATATAAAGTCGAACTTTTATAAAGATACGATCTTCCATCGCGTAATTCCTGGTTTCATGGTGCAGGGCGGTGGACTTACTGCAAATATGCAGGAAAAGACAACCCGAGCACCAATCAAAAACGAAGCTGGAAATGGAATTGCTAACACCCGCGGAACTTTAGCAATGGCTCGTACTGCAAATCCAGACTCTGCTACTAGTCAATTCTTTATTAATGTCGCAGATAACAGTTTTCTAAATCGCTCGGCTGGTAACCCAGGTTATGCAGTTTTCGGAAAAGTAATTAAAGGAATGGATGTGGTTGACCGTATTGTAAAGGTACCTACAACCAATGATGGCATGCATCAGAACATTCCTAAACAACCTATTAAGATACTAGAAGTGAAAATCAAAAAAGAATGAAAATAAATGATTTAATATTTGTTGTTAATTATCAATAGCTTGATTGATTATTTTGGTTTTTTTGATTTTTGGTTGGGTAAAAAAGAGTCGGTCAAACACATATATTTAGAAAAGTGCTTGCGTACCAGTTTTTTTCCCCTATAATGCACTCATCCCGACGCGATACACGAGAATATCTTAGCTTACAGGGTTAAGATGAAAACTTAGTATTGCGTTGAATTCTGTCTCTGACGAAGAGCAGAAAAATCATTAAGAGAATTGAAGAACAACTTGTGTGGATTTTTACTGATTGATTAATCGAAATATTATCATTGATTGATTGGTTTAAATTACTCGAAGTTTATTTGAGCGAAATTTAAGTCAGAAAATTGATGAGCCAGAATTGGCACCTTGTCTTTAATAAGGTGCAAAATGATTTTTAACTGAAGAGTTTGATCATGGCTCAGATTGAACGCTGGCGGCAGGCTTAACACATGCAAGTCGAGCGGAGAGAGGTAGCTTGCTACTGATCTTAGCGGCGGACGGGTGAGTAATGCTTAGGAATCTGCCTATTAGTGGGGGACAACATTTCGAAAGGAATGCTAATACCGCATACGTCCTACGGGAGAAAGCAGGGGATCTTCGGACCTTGCGCTAATAGATGAGCCTAAGTCGGATTAGCTAGTTGGTGGGGTAAAGGCCTACCAAGGCGACGATCTGTAGCGGGTCTGAGAGGATGATCCGCCACACTGGGACTGAGACACGGCCCAGACTCCTACGGGAGGCAGCAGTGGGGAATATTGGACAATGGGCGGAAGCCTGATCCAGCCATGCCGCGTGTGTGAAGAAGGCCTTATGGTTGTAAAGCACTTTAAGCGAGGAGGAGGCTACTTTAGTTAATACCTAGAGATAGTGGACGTTACTCGCAGAATAAGCACCGGCTAACTCTGTGCCAGCAGCCGCGGTAATACAGAGGGTGCAAGCGTTAATCGGATTTACTGGGCGTAAAGCGCGCGTAGGCGGGCTAATTAAGTCAAATGGTGAAATCCCCGAGCTTAACTTGGGAATTGCATTCGATACTGGTTTAGCTAGAGTGTGGGAGAGGATGGTAGAATTCCAGGTGGTAGCGGGTGAAATGGCGTAGAGAGATCTGGAGGAAATACCGATGGCGAAGGCAGCCATCTGGCCTAACACTGACGCTGAGGTGCGAAAGCATGGGGAGCAAACAGGATTAGATACCCTGGTAGTCCATGCCGTAAACGATGTCTACTAGCCGTTGGGGCCTTTGAGGCTTTAGTGGCGCAGCTAACGCGATAAGTAGACCGCCTGGGGAGTACGGTCGCAAGACTAAAACTCAAATGAATTGACGGGGGCCCGCACAAGCGGTGGAGCATGTGGTTTAATTCGATGCAACGCGAAGAACCTTACCTGGCCTTGACATAGTAAGAACTTTCCAGAGATGGATTGGTGCCTTCGGGAACTTACATACAGGTGCTGCATGGCTGTCGTCAGCTCGTGTCGTGAGATGTTGGGTTAAGTCCCGCAACGAGCGCAACCCTTTTCCTTATTTGCCAGCGAGTAATGTCGGGAACTTTAAGGATACTGCCAGTGACAAACTGGAGGAAGGCGGGGACGACGTCAAGTCATCATGGCCCTTACGGCCAGGGCTACACACGTGCTACAATGGTCGGTACAAAGGGTTGCTACCTAGCGATAGGATGCTAATCTCAAAAAGCCGATCGTAGTCCGGATTGGAGTCTGCAACTCGACTCCATGAAGTCGGAATCGCTAGTAATCGCGGATCAGAATGCCGCGGTGAATACGTTCCCGGGCCTTGTACACACCGCCCGTCACACCATGGGAGTTTGTTGCACCAGAAGTAGCTAGCCTAACTGCAAAGAGGGCGGTTACCACGGTGTGGCCGATGACTGGGGTGAAGTCGTAACAAGGTAGCCGTAGGGGAACCTGCGGCTGGATCACCTCCTTAACGAAAGATTGACGATTGGTAAGAATCCACAACAAGTTGTTCTTCATAGATGTATCTGAGGGTCTGTAGCTCAGTTGGTTAGAGCACACGCTTGATAAGCGTGGGGTCACAAGTTCAAGTCTTGTCAGACCCACCATGACTTTGACTGGTTGAAGTTATAGATAAAAGATACATGACTGATGATGTAAGCTGGGGACTTAGCTTAGTTGGTAGAGCGCCTGCTTTGCACGCAGGAGGTCAGGAGTTCGACTCTCCTAGTCTCCACCAGAACTTAAGAGAAGTTCGGATTACAGAAATTAGTAAATAGAGATTTAGATCTTAGTTTATTAACTTCTGTGATTTAAGTATCACGGTATTAAGCATGACCTGACGAAGGCGTGTTTATTCATTAACAGATTGGCAAAATTGAGTCTGAAATAAATTGTTCACTCAAGAGTTTAGATTAAGCAATTAATCTAGATGAATTGAGAACTAGCAAATTAACTGAATCAAGCGTTTTGGTATATGAATTTAGATTGAAGCTGTACAGTGTTTAAATACACAGGCAACAGATAGTAGCGATGAAGAATCGCACGGACAACACTCACTTGTAAGTGTTGACGACTGTTTGGGGTTGTATAGTCAAGTAATTAAGTGCATGTGGTGGATGCCTTGGCAGTCAGAGGCGATGAAAGACGTAATAGCCTGCGATAAGCTCCGGGGAGGCGGCAAATATCCTTTGATCCGGAGATTTCTGAATGGGGGAACCCACCTACTTTAAGGTAGGTATTGCAACATGAATACATAGTGTTGCAAGGCGAACGAGGGGAAGTGAAACATCTCAGTACCCTTAGGAAAAGAAATCAATTGAGATTCCCTTAGTAGCGGCGAGCGAACGGGGATCAGCCCATTAAGTTATGTGTGTTTTAGTGGAACGCTCTGGGAAGTGCGAACGTAGAGGGTGATATTCCCGTACACGAAAGGGCACACATAATGATGACGAGTAGGGCGAGGCACGTGAAACCTTGTCTGAATATGGGGGGACCATCCTCCAAGGCTAAATACTCCTGACTGACCGATAGTGAACCAGTACCGTGAGGGAAAGGCGAAAAGAACCCCTGTGAGGGGAGTGAAATAGATCCTGAAACCGCATGCATACAAGCAGTGGGAGCCGACTTGTTCGGTGACTGCGTACCTTTTGTATAATGGGTCAGCGACTTATATTCAGTAGCGAGGTTAACCGTATAGGGGAGCCGTAGAGAAATCGAGTCTTAATAGGGCGTTTAGTTGCTGGGTATAGACCCGAAACCAGGCGATCTATCCATGAGCAGGTTGAAGGTTGGGTAACACTAACTGGAGGACCGAACCCACTGTCGTTGAAAAGCCAGGGGATGACTTGTGGATAGGGGTGAAAGGCTAATCAAGCCTGGTGATAGCTGGTTCTCCCCGAAAGCTATTTAGGTAGCGCCTCGGACGAATACCATAGGGGGTAGAGCACTGTTTCGGCTAGGGGGTCATCCCGACTTACCAAACCGATGCAAACTCCGAATACCTATGAGTACTATCCGGGAGACAGACTGCGGGTGCTAACGTCCGTAGTCAAGAGGAAAACAATCCAGACCGCCAGCTAAGGCCCCAAAATCATAGTTAAGTGGGAAACGATGTGGGAAGGCATAGACAGCTAGGAGGTTGGCTTAGAAGCAGCCACCCTTTAAAGAAAGCGTAATAGCTCACTAGTCGAGTCGGCCTGCGCGGAAGATGTAACGGGGCTAAAACTATGTGCCGAAGCTGCGGATTTGACTTTTAGTCAAGTGGTAGGGGAGCGTTCTGTAAGCCGATGAAGGTGTATTGAGAAGTATGCTGGAGGTATCAGAAGTGCGAATGCTGACGTGAGTAACGACAAAACGGGTGAAAAACCCGTTCGCCGAAAGACCAAGGGTTCCAGTCCAACGTTAATCGGGGCTGGGTGAGTCGACCCCTAAGGCGAGGCCGAAAGGCGTAGTCGATGGGAAATTGGTTAATATTCCAATACTTCTGTGTAATGCGATGAGAGGACGGAGAAGGTTAAGTCAGCCTGGCGTTGGTTGTCCAGGTGGAAGGAAGTAGGCATGCATCTTAGGCAAATCCGGGGTGCTCTATGCTGAGATCTGATAGCAAGCTGTACTTGTACAGCGAAGTGGCTGATACCATGCTTCCAGGAAAAGTCTCTAAGCTTCAGTTACACAGGAATCGTACCCGAAACCGACACAGGTGGTCAGGTCGAGTAGACCAAGGCGCTTGAGAGAACTCTGCTGAAGGAACTAGGCAAAATGGTACCGTAACTTCGGGAGAAGGTACGCTGCTGACGGTGATGACCCTTGCGGTCTGAGCTATTGGCAGCCACAGAAACCAGGCCGCTGCAACTGTTTATTAAAAACATAGCACTCTGCAAACACGAAAGTGGACGTATAGGGTGTGATGCCTGCCCGGTGCTGGAAGGTTAATTGATGGGGTTAGCGTAAGCGAAGCTCTTGATCGAAGCCCCAGTAAACGGCGGCCGTAACTATAACGGTCCTAAGGTAGCGAAATTCCTTGTCGGGTAAGTTCCGACCTGCACGAATGGCATAATGATGGCGGCGCTGTCTCCAGCAGAGGCTCAGTGAAATCGAAATCGCTGTGAAGATGCAGTGTACCCGCGGCTAGACGGAAAGACCCCGTGAACCTTTACTGCAGCTTGACATTGAACTTTGACCTTACTTGTGTAGGATAGGTGGGAGGCTTTGAAGTTGGAACGCTAGTTCCAATGGAGCCGTCCTTGAAATACCACCCTGGTAATGTTGAGGTTCTAACTCTGCCCCGTAATCCGGGGCGAGGACCATGTCTGGTGGGTAGTTTGACTGGGGCGGTCTCCTCCTAAAGAGTAACGGAGGAGTACGAAGGTGCGCTCAGCGTGGTCGGAAATCACGCGTAGAGTATAAAGGCAAAAGCGCGCTTAACTGCGAGACCCACAAGTCGAGCAGGTACGAAAGTAGGTCTTAGTGATCCGGTGGTTCTGTATGGAAGGGCCATCGCTCAACGGATAAAAGGTACTCTGGGGATAACAGGCTGATACCGCCCAAGAGTTCATATCGACGGCGGTGTTTGGCACCTCGATGTCGGCTCATCTCATCCTGGGGCTGAAGCAGGTCCCAAGGGTATGGCTGTTCGCCATTTAAAGAGGTACGCGAGCTGGGTTTAGAACGTCGTGAGACAGTTCGGTCCCTATCTACCGTGGGCGCTGGAAATTTGAGAGGATCTGCTCCTAGTACGAGAGGACCAGAGTGGACGAACCTCTGGTGTACCGGTTGTGACGCCAGTCGCATCGCCGGGTAGCTATGTTCGGAAGGGATAACCGCTGAAAGCATCTAAGCGGGAAGCCTACCTCAAGATAAGATTTCCCTAGGACTTTATGTCCTCTAAAGAGCCGTTCGAGACTAGGACGTTGATAGGTTGGATGTGGAAGCATAGTGATATGTGAAGCTGACCAATACTAATTGCTCGTGAGGCTTGACTATACAACACCCAAGCAGTTGTATATAAAGCATCAATCGATTCATTAATATGCAAAGCAACTTGATTTAGTTATACGCTTAGCTAAAATGAACAAATAAAGTAAGATTCAATCAGCCCATCTGTAAAGATTTGGAAAACGCATCGGCACATTAAGACCAATGCAAGTATCCATACCAGTTGTGCTGGCGACCATAGCAAGAGTGAACCACCTGATCCCTTCCCGAACTCAGAAGTGAAACCTCTTAGCGCTGATGGTAGTGTGGGGTTTCCCATGTGAGAGTAAGTCATCGCCAGCTCATTATTCTAACACCCCGGTCTCGAAAGAAACCGGGGTGTTTACTTATGCAGGAATTAAATTGATTGAAGAGTTTAATTTTTTGGTAGTGCTTCAAAATCAGATATTGCATATTAAGCATGTTCTATGAATATAATAATGATGAAGTTTCTTATTTTTAGGTGTTTACGTGAAAATTAATTCTTTCTCTTCAATACCTGAAGATGATGAAGAACTCTCTCTTCCTGAATTAGTTTATTGGGCTTCTTTAGGGGACCTAGATCTGGTAGAGCAACTACTTTTAGAAGGGCAAGATCCCAATCAGGCAGATGATGAAGGCTATAGTGCTTTACAAGCAGCTGCTGAAAATGGTCATTTAGAGATAGTTAAACTCTTGGTAGGAAAAGGTGCTCAAATCGCTTATAAAAGCGAATATACAGCGTTACAGCTTGCAGAAATGGCTGGTAATATAGACGTAGTAAATTATTTAAAAAGCTTATAAAAATAAAAGGCCCCTATTTTGTTTATAGAGGCCTTTTTTAAATTTAAGATAAGTGATATTTCTGTAGTTTCTCAACAATAGATTGAAGCCCTTTTACTTCAAACTCATTAGCTTCGAATTTTTCATCTTTATTGCGTTTAAATATATCTCGTATCTCTATTACAGCATTGGGATCAATTATACTTAAACTTGAGGTGACTTGACGTATTTGGCTAATAGATCGAGAACCATTCGTTGAACCATAACCAATAAATGCAGCTGGTTTACCACTCCATTCTTTGCCTACATAGTCCAGAGCATTTTTTAGAGCTGGACTGTAACCATGGTTGTATTCTGGGCTAATAAAGATAAAAGCATCTGCTTGAGCAATTTTGTCTGCCCATTCTTGTTGTTTAGGTTGATCATAAATTCCGGTAGCGGGTGGATGAGATCCTGAAAATAGAGGTAAATCCCATTCTTTTAAATCGACTACTTCAGTTTGGAAATCGTTTAGACTCAATGTTGGAATTGTTGATTCTACCCAATTGGCAATTTTAATTGCTGTACGTCCTTCACGAACACTTCCCACGACAATATAGACCAGCATGTATTTTTCCCAAGGATTTTTATACTTATAACTTAATTCATTAAATGGGTAGCTGAGAATATAGAATTTGTAAGGATTCTTATGTTATGAAAAAAATTGGATAATAAAAAAGCCCTCATTGAGAGGGCTTTTTTATTTACATGAGTTTAATGCCTTGTTGGCCTTCAGGAGTAACCTTGAATATTTCTACTTCAAAGGTAATGTTTTTTCCAGCTAACGGGTGATTAAAATCAATTTCTGTAATGTCATCATTAACTGACTTCACTACACCGAATAAAGTTGTTTTTGCTTTATCTTCGAACTCAATCATATGACCAGGAATAGGGCGTTGTTCAAACTTAACTGTATCGAAAGTTTGAATATTTTCCGGATTCCATGGACCAAATGCATCTTCTGGTGGAAGATGTACTGTACGGCGGTCACCAGCACGTAAACCAAATAATGCTTTTTCAAAGCCAGGTAAAAGATTTCCGTCACCAATAGTCAAGGTAACAGGTTCTTCACGGTTACGTGTATTATCGATTTCTACACCATTTTCAATAGCGACAGAAAAGTGTAGATCGACTTTAGAGCCGTCTGTAATACGAATTTCTTCGTTAGGTTGGATAATTTCGGTCATATTATGCATCCGAATTTTGGTTGCGTTGCTTCTCAAGGAAGAATGTATCGATGAGTAGCAAGATGGTGCCTAAGGTAATGGCACTGTCCGCAATATTAAAAGCTGGAAAGTGATGATTTTGGTAATAAACATGAATGAAATCGACTACATAACCTAGGGTAATACGGTCAATTAAATTGCCTAAAGCTCCACCTAAAATTAAAGCGATGGCTACAGGTAGCACCACCATTTTTTTAGGCATACGAAGCAACCAAAATACAAAAAGGATTGAAACTAAGCCTGCTAAAGATGTGAAGAAATAGCGTTGCCATCCTCCTGCATCCGATAAAAAGCTAAAGGCTGCACCATAGTTATGTAAAAGTGTCCAGTTTAAAAATGGAAGTACAGGCACTGGATCTGCGTAGTTCAGATGTGTACTTGCAATCCATTTTGTCCATTGATCCAAAACAATGGCAAGGACAGAAAGTCCAAGCCAAATGAGATTGTGTGGATAAAACTGGAATAAGCCTTTTTTAGCTTGTGAATTAGGCATATTTTCTCACTTCGCCACGACCAGTGACGTTCACAATACAACGACCACATAAACCAGGATGATCAGCATGTGTATTTACATCTGGAAGGACGTGCCAGCAACGTGCACATTTTTCACCTTCAGCTGCAGATATTTGTACACGTAAGCCTTCCATTTCAGTTGCTTCACCTTGTTCAGCAAATGGATGTACTACTACTTGAGAAGTAATAAGAACAAAACGGAGTTCATCAGCCAGTTGGTTTAAAACTGTTTGTAATGATTCATTTGCCCAAAGTTCAACTTTGGCTGAAAGATTACTGCCGACAAGTTTAGCGTTACGTGCTGCTTCAATCTGTTTATTTACTGCAGATTTTACGCTAATCAATGTTTGCCAATCTTCTTCAGAAAGCAAGTTTGCTTTTGATGAAACAGGCAAGTCATACCATTCTGAAGTAAATACATACTTTTCAGTTTGTTCTGGAATCAGTGGCCAAGCTTCTTGAGCGGTAAAGCTTAAGATTGGGCTCATCCAGCGAACAAATGCTTGTACGATATGGTAAAGCGCTGTTTGTGCAGAACGACGTGCTTGTGAGTCAGCCTTAGTGGTGTATTGACGGTCTTTGATGATGTCTAGGTAGAAACCACCTAAGTCATTAATACAGAAGCTTGTTAACGCACTACACACCACATGGAAGTTCATTTCTTCATATGCAGTGATAATAGTTTGTTGTACTTCATTTGCACGTTGCAAGATGTATTGATCAAGAGCGATAAGATCATCTACTGCTAAAGCATCTGTACTTGGTTTGAAACCATTTAAGTTTGCAAGTAAGAAGCGTAGCGTATTACGAATACGACGGTAGCTATCACTTACACGGCTAAAGATTTCTTTAGACGCTGCAATTTCATAGCGATAGTCGCTAGAAGCTACATATAGACGTAAACCATCAGCACCAAGCTGTTTGATGATTTCTTCAAGTGGAATGTAGTTGCCTAAAGATTTTGACAACTTACGACCGTTTTCATCCACTGTAAAACCATGTGTTAACAAGGCTTTATATGGTGCGCGATTGTGAATTGCCATAGACGTTAATAAAGAAGACTGGAACCAGCCACGGTGTTGGTCTGAACCTTCTAAATATAAGTCAGCAGGGCTTTCTAATTCTTCACGTTGCTCAAGTACAGCATAATGCGTTGTACCAGAGTCGAACCATACATCGAGTGTATCGCGGACGGCGTTGTACTGTTCAGCATCTTCACCTATGAAGTCTTTTGCTTCACGTTTGAACCATGCTTCGATGCCTTCTTGTTCGATCAGTTGAGCAACTTCTTCGATGAGTTCAGGTGTACGAGGATGTAATTCGTTCGTATCTTTATGAACGAAGAAAGGAATTGGAACACCCCAAGTACGTTGACGTGAGATACACCAATCCGGACGACCTTCAATCATTGATTCAATACGGTTTTTACCCCAGTTCGGTACAAACTCGATATCGTTTTCAATTGCGTTAAGCGCGCCTTCACGTAAGCCTTTTTGATCCATGCTAATGAACCATTGTGGTGTAGCACGGAAAATAATAGGAGTCTTATGACGCCAGCAGTGTGGGTAACTGTGTTTAATTGGTTGATGAGCCCATAAACGGCCTACAGCACCCAAAGCTTCAATAATCTTTGGATTGGCTTTATAGATGTGTTCACCAGCATAGATTGGAGCAGTTGGTAAATAAACACCGTTACCACCGACTGGATTATCTACTTTAAGGTTGTATTGAAGACCTACTTTATAGTCGTCTGCACCATGGCCAGGCGCTGTATGTACTGCACCTGTACCGCTTGTTGCAATAACGTGTTCACCCAAAATCACTGGAACTTGACGATCGGTAAGTAAAGGGTGTTGTAAAGTAAGGTTTTCAAGAGCTGAACCTGTAAAGTCAGCTAAAACAACAGGATTTTCAAGCTTGTAACGCTCAATTGCTGAAGCAACTAAGTCTTTAGCAAGAATGAAGTTTTGCTTACCGCGCTCAGTAGTCACTTGTACCAATTGATATTCAATTTCGGCATGCAATGCAACAGCTTGGTTAGCTGGTAATGTCCACGGCGTAGTCGTCCAGATCACGATATCAGTTGGATCTTGAACTTCTACGTTTAAACGGGCACTTAAATCTTTAAGATCTACAACACCAAAACCAACATCAATTGCGTCAGATTTTTTATCTTCATATTCAACTTCAGCTTCGGCAAGTGCTGAACCACAGTCCATACACCAGTTCACTGGCTTTAAGCCCGGCTGGATATGGCCATTTTTCTGGATTAAGCCTAAAGTACGAACAATATCGGCTTCTTGTTTATAGTTCATGGTGAGATAAGGATTATCCCAATCACCTAAAATACCAAGACGTTTAAAGTCAGTACGCTGTAAATCAATTTGTTTTAGAGCATATTCACGGCAAAGCTTACGGAAAGTCGCTGCGTCAACTTTTTCGCCAACTTTACCTACTTTTTCTTCAACTTTTAGCTCGATTGGCAAGCCATGACAATCCCAACCAGGAACATAAGGTGCATCGAAACCTGCCAAAGTACGGCTTTTTACAATCACGTCTTTGAGTACTTTATTAACTGCGTGACCTAAGTGAATTGTACCGTTCGCATATGGAGGGCCATCGTGCAAAATATATTTTTTCTTGCCAATACGCGATGCACGAATCTGCTGATAAATGTTGTCGGTATACCACTCTTCTAACCATTTCACTTCACGTACTGCCAAATTTGCTTTCATTGCAAATTGAGTATCCGGCAGGTTTAGCGTGGCTTTGTAGTCCACTGCATTCTCAGGAGTTTGCTTATCGCTCATGCAAGTTTTCATCCAGTTTAATCAGCTTGGGAGCCGACATGTTTTACAATCAAAATTAGAATTAAAAAGGAAATTGTGTCGTGTCGTTACGGTATTGTCGTAACTGCTGCACGTCATTATCAATTCCTGCCTTAAGTGCCTCAAGCGAAGGGTAGTTCAATTCACCATGAAGATAGTGAAGGAAAGTCACCCGCATAAATAAGCCATACAGATTAGCAGAAACATCAGGGAAATGTACTTCTAATCTCCACTCTGGATGTTCTTGCTGAATGGCTGGACGTGTACCGACATGTCCTGCGCCATAGAGGCTGTTATCATGATATCCGGCAATTCCCGGTTTTTCGGGTGTATCTTGACGCACTTTTTGAGTAAGTGAGGTTGTTTCACAAATGACTTCAACACCATAAATCCCATTTAAACATGGCTTATGGCGGTTGAGGCGAACATTAATCGTTGGAAAATCCAGAGTTCGGCCAATTTGGTCGCCATATTGAACTCGTCCAGTAATACTGTAAGGACGACCTAATAATTTAGCAGCTAAGGCAAGATTTCCTACCTGAAGCACTTGGCGAATACGAGTTGAACTTACGCGTTCACCTTCAAGCTCAATCGTATGTAAATTTGTGACCCCAAATCCGTAATCTTTTAAAAATTCGCTGTTGCCTTGACGGTCCTTACCGAAATGAAAGTCATCTCCTAAAACCAAAGACTGCGCGTTTAATTTATCTTTTAATAAGTCTGCAAAAGCAGACGCGCTCATACTACGGAAATGCTGATCAAATTTAGCAACTGCAATGTAATCAACCCCAAGCTCAGCTAGGTATTCAACTTTTTCTCGTAGTGAATTAATACGAGGAGGGGCATCGTAGCCTTTAAAGAATTCAAGAGGTTGTGGCTCAAAAATCATAACCAATGTTTTTAAGCCTTGTGCTGCAGCAATTTTTTTGAGTTGAGCAATCATCGCTTGGTGACCTAAATGGACACCATCAAAATTACCAATAGTTACCGCTGTTTGAGGTAACTGAAAATTGGGCGATAACGCATTAAGACGAAGCAGTTTCATGAACTTAAAATATGGCTATTTTTGCAAGGGCTATATATTGCCATAATCTCACAGATTCGTCTTGTTGTTGTGTTTTTACTCAGTTATTTTTCAACATGAATATTTGTATATTTGAATTACTGATGAATTAAATAAAAATAAATCAATTTTTCTTATTAATAGTTTGCTCTACTATATCTTTATCCACTCTTTGATTAGAGAACTAAAATGAAAAAACCCTTTTACCAATTAAATCATAGCAAAGATGTTATACGACATTTTACTCCAAATTGGTTTACAGCGACTATGGGTACTGGCGTGGTCAGTATGATTTTAATTCAGCTTCCATTTGCTCAATCATTTTTATTCACGCTAGCAACTTTGTTATGGCAATTTAATATTATTTTATTCAGTGTTTTTTCAGGTCTTTATTTATTGCGGTGGTTTCTTTTCCCTCATGAAGCGAAGCAAATATTTAACCATCCCAATATGAGCTTGTTTTTAGGCGCTATTCCGATGGGGCTCGCTACAATACTAAATGGCTTTTTAAGCTTTGGTATAGGGCTTTACGGTGAAGTTGCGATACATATTGCTCAAGCTTTATGGTACATCGATGTCTTTTTAGCACTAGCAATTGCGTGGATCGTGCCGTTTTGTATGTTTAGTCGTCAGAACCATCAGCTACATACCGTGACTGCAATTTGGCTTTTACCTGTGGTTGCCTGTGAAGTAGCAGCAAGTTCTGCGGGTATGTTAGTTGCACATTTACCAGCAGATTTGCATAGCTTTCATTTATTAATGGCGGGCTACGTACTTTGGGGGATTTCTGTTTTACCCGCATTTGCTATTTTGACAATTTTAATGCTGCGTATGGCTTTACATCAGTTACCGGAAAAAGAAGTCGCAATTTCTAGCTGGTTGTCTTTAGGCCCTATTGGTACAGGTGCTTTAGGTCTCTTATTGCTAGGAGAGCAGGCACAAAGAGTGGCGCCAAACGTAGGATTTCATCAATTTGCAAATGTCTTTCAAGCTTTAGGAATTGTAGGCAGTCTCGTGCTTTTAGGCTTTGGGTTATGGTGGCTGGGTCTTGCAATTTTAACAACGCTTCGTCACGCAAAGACAGGTATTCCATTCAATTTGGGTTGGTGGGGCTTAACCTTTCCATTAGGCGTATTTATTCTTGCACTGTTTAATTTAGGGCATCAGGTTGAAATTGTATTTTTACAATACGTTGCTGTGGCATTGAGTCTTTTATTATTGACAATGTGGGGTGTGGTAATGAAGAAAACGCTAGCAGGCGCATATAGCGGCCAACTGTTCTTTTCTCCGTGTTTAATCGCCTTACAACAAAAAATGCAGTAATGATGAAAAGGTGCAAAAAGCTTTTGCACCTGATTTATACTTATTTTCTAATTTATTTAATTTTGATTTGAGCTTTTTGAATGAACACTGATATTGCTTTAATTATGGCACTTCCGAATGAATCTAAAGGTTTGTTTGAGCAGGCAGGTGTTGAAGTCCATTACAGCGGTATTGGTAAGATTAATGCTGCTTTTAAAGCATTTGAGGTTATTCAAAAAACTGGCTGTAAAACTTTAATTAATCTAGGTACAGCTGGAAGCTCTGCATTTAATCGACATGATTTAGTCGAGGTGAAGACTTTTGTACAACGTGATATGGATGTTTCACCCCTAGGGTTTGAAGTAGGTGTAACGCCGTTAGATGATCACTTGCCAGCTGAAATTCATCTTCAATCACATTTTGCTGATTTGCCAAAAGCAATTTGTGGAACTGGAGATTCATTTGAAACGGGTCAGCCAAAAGTAGCTTGTGATGTGGTGGATATGGAAGGATATGCCTTAGCCAAAGTCTGCCATAAGTTAGGTGTACGCCTGATTTCGGTGAAATATATTACTGATGGTGCAGATGACACAGCACATGTAGATTGGGAAGAAAATTTATTATTAGGTGCTCAAAAACTTTTAGCGCTTTATCAAAATCACTTCTAAAAAAAGATCGGCAAATTTGCCGATCTTTTTTTGGTTTTAACGAGGCAATACGCCGTAGAGCATCAGGTGGACTGTATGCTCAATTGAGCGTTGGAACATGCTTCGGTTACGCAGTGTTTTTCCAGTCACCATTTCCATTTGGGTTGCAAAATCTGCATAGTTTTGCGTAAGACCCCAAATGTTTAAGATTAATAATTCCGGGTCGATATCTGGTGAAATCTTTCCTTCTTCTTGCCACGTCTGAATGACTTTAGCTTTGCGCTTAAATAGTTTTTTTAATGGTCCTTTGAGTATAGGTAAAATATGAGGAGCGCCTTGAATGATTTCTAATGCAAACAATCTAGATGCTTTCGGTTGGCTACGAGACAGTTCGATTTTTTGTATTAAATAGTGGGATAAGGCTTCGGCTGGTTCTAATTCAGCTTCTAAAGTTTGTAAGGGAGCCAACCATTTTTGTAAAACGGTTGTGAGCACTTCTACGTATAAAGACTCTTTATTTTCGTAGTAATAGAAAATATTCGACTTATGCATGTCGGCGAGTTGGGCAATTTCATCCAGACTTGCGCCAGTGAACCCATAGACTGAAAATACGTCAAGGGCGGCAGCAAGAAGCTGATTGCGCTTTTGGGTACTCTTTTTTTGTTCCATCTGCTGCATAATTAAAAAAATAATACTCCCATTGTAAGGGAAATTGTTTGATTTGTGCACAGGTGTCTTGCTTTTTTAATCAAAAAACGGCTAGTTATTTGCGTAATAGATATACTATTGTGCAAAAAATAGAGAGATTCACTAGTTTATTGTTATTCTTAAAAATATTTTTTAAATTTCGCCCTAAAAAAGAGCAATAAAACAGCAGTTTTATTGCTCGTAAATTGGGCATTTTTCGGTTGAGCATTTCTGATTACTCATCGCAATCTTAAGTTGCCAAAACTGCATCGAGTACTTGTTGTTCAAGTTGTGCAAAAGTAATGCTCTTTTTACGCGGGCGTGGAAGATTAACTTGGAAACTTTGAGCAATCTGGCCCTTATCTAATAAGATAATACGGTCAGCTAATTGCACTGCTTCACTTACATCGTGTGTGACTAAAATGGCAGTAAAACCTTGTTCTTTCCACAAGCGCTCAATCAAGCTTTGCATCTCAAGCCGAGTTAGAGCATCTAATGCACCTAAAGGCTCATCAAGCAATAAAATGCGTGGCGTATGCGACAGTGCACGTGCTAAGGCTGTACGCTGACGTTGGCCACCTGAGAGTTGTGAAGGCCATTGTCCAGATTTTTCTTTTAAACCCACTTTTTCCAGTAATTCTTCTGCTAAAGCATGTTGGGCTTTAGGTAAACCCAGTTGAACATTTTGAAGGATATTCCTCCAAGGAAGTAGGCGTGGGTCTTGGAACATTACTCGAATATCATCGTTAGTAATGCCTTCACGCAAATGTCTAGCAGATTTGAATTTGATTTCTCCAAAACTGGCTTTTTCAAGTTGAGCAATTAAACGTAGTAACGTACTTTTGCCACAGCCACTTCGACCAACAATTGCTAAAAACTCACCAGGCTGGATGTGTAGGTCAAGATCTTCAAGGACCTTTACCTCGCCATAGAATTTATAAAGTTGCTCAATCAGAATCTCTGCACCTAATACAGGTTCTTGAGATTCTGTTGGTTCTTCCGGAATGAGCTGCACTTCATTCTGATTAATATTTAAATTCAGATTTGTCATGTTCTAAGCTCCCTTATTTCTGATATCCAGAGTGCCAACGTAGTAAATAGCGTTCTAAAAGCTGGGCTAAAACATCGGCTAGTTTGCCTAGTAAGGCGTAAAGAAGAATACCGACCAGAACTACATCTGTTTGTAAAAACTCACGTGCATTCATGGTCATATAACCAATACCTGCTTGAGCTGAAATGGTTTCAGCGACAATGAGCAACACCCAAACCAAACCTAAAGCAAAGCGTAGACCTACTAAAATAGAAGGCATTGCACCTGGCAGAATAATTTCTTTGTAAAGCTGCCAGCGAGAAAGGCCGTAACTTTTACCCATTTCGATCAATTGAGGGTCAACTGACCGAATACCGTGATAGGTATTAATATAAATCGGGAAGAACACACCTACTGCGACCAAGAATAATTTCGCTGTTTCATCAATACCGAACCACAAGATTACAAGTGGAATAAGTGCTAATGCTGGGATATTACGAATCATTTGCAGAGTCGTATCGAGCAGGGTAGAGGCGAAGCGTGAGGAACCATTAAGTAAACCTAAGAGCAGACCTAAGCCGCCACCAACCAAAAGACCAATCAAAGCGCGACCAGCACTTACCTTAACGTGATGCCATAATTCTCCACTAACGAGTAGATGCCAAAAAGCGGAAACCACAGCAGTCGGTGCAGGCAAAATACGGTTTTCTAAAAGACCCGAGCTTGAGGCAATTTGCCAAACAACCAATAGAACAATAGGGAAAATCCAAGGCAGCAAACGCTGCCCGATTTGTTTTGTTCCACGTGAAACAATACTTTCGTCTTTGCTCATGCAGGCTCCTTGACGGAACTATTTTGCTTCTTCTCGTCTGGAACATAGTTATTGGCAATGATCTCACCGAATGGACCGGTTAAATTGGGCTGAGCAAGTTTAGCGCGAGTTTCGATTGGTAATAACGGGAAGACCAACTCTGCAAAACGGATCGACTCTTCAAGATGTGGATAGCCCGAGAAAATAAAAGTATCGATACCTAAATCAGCATATTCCTGAATGCGGGCAGCAACTGTTTCTGGGTCACCTACAAGTGCTGTACCAGCACCGCCACGGACTAAACCAATACCTGCCCAAAGGTTTGGAGACACTTCAAGTTTATCTCGGTTACCGCCGTGGAGAGCTGCCATACGTTGTTGGCCTACAGAGTCCATTTGTGCAAATTTTTTCTGTGCTGCAGCAATAGTTGCATCATCAAGATATTGGATAAGCTCGTTCGCTGCTGCCCAAGCTTGTTCGTTGGTCTCACGAACAATCACGTGTAAGCGAATGCCATAAGTTAATTTACGACCTTTAGCCTCAGCTTTGGCACGAACATGTTCGACTTTTTGTTTAACTGCCTCTGGTGGTTCACCCCATGTAAGGTAAGTATCGACTTGCTCAGCTGCAAGATCGACAGCGACGTCTGAAGAGCCGCCGAACCAAAGTGGTGGATAAGGCTTTTGAACAGGTGGGTAAAGTAGTTTTGCATCATCTACTTGTAAGCGTTCACCATGGAATGTAAAAGCTTCACCCGTATGTGAACGCGTCAAAATTTCACGCCAGATTTTTACATATTCATTGGCAGTTTGATAACGCGTTGAGTGATCTTCATATAAACCATCGCCGCGGAGTTCAGCCTCATCACCACCAGTCACTAGGTTGAGTAACACTCGACCATTCGACAAGCGGTCAAATGTTGCAGCCATGCGAGCTGCCAAGGCTGGTGTTGTTACCCCTGGACGTAACGCAACTAAAAATTTAAGGTGTTGAGTTGCATCAATCAGGCTAGCTGCCGTAATCCAAGGATCTTCACATGAACGACCTGTTGGAATAAGTACACCTTCATAACCCAAATTATCTACCGCTACAGCAATTTGCTTCATATAGGCATGGTCAACCTGACGAGCGCCTTTACTTGTACCTAAATAGCGACTATCACCGTGGGTAGGAATAAACCAGAAAATTTTCATGTGCATTACCTATATGTCTATTGAAATTACTTGGCAATCCAAACAGCTTGTTTGATGCTGATTGGTTTTGGAATGATGCCTTGTTGAGTAAAGATGTCTGCGAGTTGCTGCTGCTCAGCAATCACTTTGCTGTTCAGCGGAGCGGCTGATGAAGGACGAGGACGGCGTTTAATAAATAAGTCACTGGTCGCAGGCTTCAGTCCTGTGCTTTGGCCAATGGCTGTTGCCGTTTCTGCTTGATGGCTTTGAACCCATTTGTCAGCTTGATTGATTTGTTTGATGAGTCCAGAAACAGCTTTCGGATGTTGTTTAACAAAGTCTGGAGCTGCTAAATAAAATGTATAGTTCGGGCTTAAGCCTTTACCTGATGCAAGAACACGAGCTTGATCTTCTAGTTGTGCTGAAGCGAAGTAAGGGTCCCAAATGGCCCATGCATCAACAGCACCTTTTTGAAATGCTGCGCGAGCATCGGCAGGTGTAAGCCAGATCGGAGTAATGTCACTCCAGTTTAGGCCGGCTTTACGTACAGCTTGTACAAGTAAGTAATGTGAGCTCGAACCTTTTTGCAGCGCAATACGTTTACCTTTAAGATCTTTAAGTTGTTTGAGCTGCGAGTTTTTAGGAACTAAAATTGCTGATGCTAGCGGTTTAGCTGCTTCATAAGCAATGTAATATAAAGGCTTTCCAGCTGCTTGTGCGTAGACTGGAGGAGTGTCCCCAGTAACTCCGACATCAAGGGAACCGACAGCCAAAGCTTCTAAAATTTGTGGTCCAGCAGGGAACTCATTCCAAGTCACTTTGGCATTTGGAAATTCTTGTTCAAATAGTTTTTGCTGTTTGGCAATCGCAAAGTTAATCGAGCTTTTTTGAAAACCAATACGAAGTTCTTTTACAGTTGGATCAATTGCCCAAGCTGGCGCTGCGATTGTTAAACCTAATACAGCGACTGCACTGATGCGTTTAGCTAATTGTGCCCACTGACTCGTATTAAATAATGACTGATGTTGCATATTGATATCCTTGTTCCCCTTGAGGTCAGGCACAGCATTTATATGATTATTTAAGCCGTGCCCAAGCTGGGTTTATTTCAGTTTTAAAATGGCGTCTTGAATGGTGAGCTTGTTAGGAATGAGCTTTTGCACATAAAAGGCATCAGCTACTTGTTGTTGTTCTTGTGCCACCTTGTCAGAGATTGGCTGAACTCCAAAACCCATACGTGAAATGGAAGTTTTGAGTACATCAAACTCAAGCGCTGTAGGTTTTTCGAGTAATTTGGCAGCTTCATCCTGATGTGAACTCACCCATTCAGTTGTCTGGTTAAGAGTTTGAACAACTGTATTGAGAACTTTTGGATTATTTTCTGCAAATTTACGGTCAGCTAGATAGAACTGATGATTGCTTACTAAATTTTCACCAGTCGCTAAAACTCGAGCTTGAATTTGATGTTCAGCTGCTGCAAAGAACGGATCCCAAATGACCCATGCATCTACTGCACCTTTTTCAAAGGCAGCACGAGCGTCTGATGGCGGTAAATAAACTGGTTGAATATCACTTAAGCTTAAGTTGTTGGCTTCTAGAACTTTTAATAATAGGTAATGAACATTCGAACCTTTATTAAGAGCTACACGTTTGCCTTTTAAATCTTTAATAGAGTGGATAGGAGAGTCTTTTTGTACCAATAATGCTTCGGCTTTTGGCGCAGCAGGTTGGTTTGCGACATAGACTAAATTTGGATTGGCCGCTTGAGCAAAAATAGGTGGTGCTTCACCTGCTTCACCGAGTGAAACGCTCCCTACATTTAAGCCTTCAAGCAATTGAGGGCCAGCAGGAAACTCGACCCATTTTACTTGTACGCCTTGTTCTTTTAATACTTTTTCTAGGTCACCACGAGCCTTTAAAATAGGAAGGATGCCATATTTTTGATAGCCAATATTTAAAGTTGTGGTGGCCTGTTCCTCTTTTTTGGCACAACCACTTAACATCATCACTCCTGCAAGGCTGGCTGCGATGACTGAATATTTTGCCCATGAAGTGGTGTTGAAAAGTGCCATGAGATTTCGTGCTCCCCGAAAGAGAAAAAGAAAAAATAATTGGATGAGCAGATACCCTAAAGGGATTTTTATTTCAGAAAAAATAAGTATTCGGTCTTTATTTATGCAAAAAAAAGCTAAAAACAATAGGCTATAAACTTATGCAAAAAAGTGATTTATCTAATAGAAATATATTTAATAAATTAGAAGTAAGTTGATGTAAATAAAATAAAAAAATATTAAAATATTAAAAATAGAGATTTAAAAAAAGTACAACCATAAATTAATAGCGTTTATGGTTGTACTTTTTTAACTAAGCTTATCTGAAATAAGAATATCTTAAAAAGAGCAAAGGCTAGGGAAGCAGTTTCTTAAAGACCAAAGAATTCCTTTGATAGTTATAGAGCGCCTGACGGGCATTAGGTAACTCATCAACGCTGACCTGGTGAAAGCCATGTTCCAAAAACCAGTGAGCGGTACGCGTTGTTAAAACGAATAACTGACGAATACCTTGTTCTTTGGCTTTTTCTTCAAGAAATTGCAGAATTTGGCTACCACGGTTTGATTTACGATAACTTGGATGTACTGCAACACAGGCAATTTCTGCAGAACGAGTTTCGTTAAACTCTGTTGGAATTGGATAAAGGGCAGCACACGCTAGAATCATACCGTCGCGTTCAATAACAGCGAACTGGCTGATTTCTTGCTCCAGACGTTCACGTGAACGATAAACCAAGATGCCTTCTTCTTCCAAGGGGCGCAATAAATTCATTAAACCACCCACATCTTTAATATGGGCTGTGCGAACTTCTTCATAATGCGCATCGGTAATCATGGTGCCTATACCATCTCGAGTAAATAACTCTTCGAGAAGGGCGCCATCATAGGCATATGAAATGAGATGAACGCGGTGTACACCTGATAAAGACGCTTTTTTTGCTTGTTGCAAATGCAGGGTTAGTGTTGGACTAATGGTTTGATATTGTTGAATATAGTAGTCCAGTTGATGTGGGCTTAATTCACGTAATATTTGTTCATCTTCATTCAGAAGCCCTTGTTGCTCCCCAAGAAAAATGAGTTTATCTGCTTTTAAATAAGTTGCAGTTTTGGTCGCAACTTCTTCTGCCCGCAAGTTAAAGACTTCGCCTGTAGTGGAATAACCTGTTGGCCCCAGTAGCACAATATTATGATTATCAAGGTGTCGTTCAATTGCATCGGTGTCTATTGAACGAACCTCACCTGTAAGCTGGAAATCCATGCCATCACGAATGCCATAAGGTTTAGCAGTCACAAAATTACCTGATACGACATCGATTCGAGCGCCGTACATGGGAGAGTTTGCTAAGCCCATAGAAAGCAATGCTTCAATTTCTAGGCGAATAGAGCCTACGGCACTCATGACACAGCTTAAAGATTCGCGTGTGGTAATACGGCTATTGTCATAAAAAGGAGTTTCAATTCCTTTCTCTTTAAGATTTTGATTAATTTGCGGACGGGCGCCGTGCACAAGAATTAAGCGAATACCAAGAGAATGAAGTAACGCGATATCATGAATGATATGTTCGAAATTAGGATGACGGACTGCTTCACCACCAAACATCAATACGAATGTTTTATCGCGGTGAGCATTAATGTAGGGTGCTGAATGTCGAAACCAGTGTACATAATGCTGGGGGTTATTATGCGACTTTTCTAAAGACTTGCTTGACATACCGATCTCGAATCAACAGCAAAAAGATATAAAGATGATTCTAAACAAAAAAGATTAAAGCCGCATGTTTTAGATAAAAAAACACCCAAATCTAAGTTTGGGTGTTTAAATTTTTTTTAAATTAGTGAACTACTCTAATGATTTTATGGCTTTGTTCATTTACCAGCACGTAATTTCCGTTCACTTTGTACCATTTTTGGTAGCGACCCGGTTTCGTTAATTTTTGATGCTGACGGTAGTCAATCACATAGCGTGAGTGTTGATATTCACGGGGTACAACTTGACCTGCTCGCCAAACATTACGATGGTCGTCTTTTTTAATTACTTTAACGCTTTTTACTTCATGGTTTTGGTAGTTGCCATGATGATTATGATCGGTTGGTGCTGCCATTGCTGTTGTTGCAACTAAACCACTAAGTGAAAGAACAATCGCTGTTGTTAATTTTTTCATTGTAAACCTCGAGTGATGAATTAAATTTCAATAACTGAAGATTAGTGAACAATTACAGATAAATCGTGGAGGCTACGAAGAATAAATGTGAAAACTAACGATGAAATAAGAAGAAATTAAGAAAATACGAAATATTAGAATATAAAAATCTATTTATTTTTTAAATATATAAGTAATAAAAAAAGGATAAAACCACAAGGCTTTATCCTTTTTGCTCAGCGATAGCGAGGTTCTATCACTTTAAAAACCGCGAATACTCACAATACTATTAGAATCAGTATCGACTAAAATATAGTCATTGTTGATTTTGTACCATTGCTGATTACGGTCTGGTTTTGGCAAGTTACTATCTTTATAGTCGACTTTATAGCCATTGCCACGATAGTGCTGTGGCATAACATAACCAGGCTGCCAGCGATGCTGTTTAAGTCGTTCGAAACCACGTTCTTCGCGCATACGGCGCTCGTCACGGACACGATCTTCATCATGATCACGTCCAAATCCTGGCCCACGATCATTCCATTCACCGCGTGGTCCTCCACCTTTAGGACCTTTGGGGCCATGGCCTCGGTCAAAAGGAGGATCAGCAAAGCTCGCCATACTTGTGGTGAGTACAGCTATGGAAAGGGTTAAGATTGTGAACAACTTTTTCATGATGCATCCTCGTTTACATCTGATGTCTCTCATGTTGAATACTCTACGCGCAAAATGCAGAGAAACTGTGAAGATCATTTAATGGTTCAATTAAAATTACGGATAGATCAAGAGTTTTTATCAATAATAAAAAAGGCTTGAATATATCTTTTCAGGTATAGGCAAGCCAGATTTGATGATCGGCTGTAATTTTCTTTAGCTTTTCATCTTTAACTTTTAATCCTGTGCATCAATACTTTGACCATTGAGCGCCAAGCTATCTTCACCCATTAAATAGAGATAAGCAGGCAAGATCGACTCTGGTGTAGGTAGTGTTTTCGGATCTTCTTGTGGATAGGCTTTAGCACGCATTGCAGTACGTGTTGCACCTGGATTAATGCAGTTAAAACGGATATTAGGATAAGTATGTTCTGCTGCAAAAATTTTGCTCACCGCTTCAATTGCAATTTTTGAGACAGAATATGCGCCCCATAAAGCACGTGCTTCACGGCCTACACCTGAACTGGTAAATACAACAGAGGCATTTTCTGATTTTTGCAAAAGTGGTAATAATGCTTGAGTTAAAGCAAAAGGCGCGCGTAGGTTAACCGCCATGACATCATCCCAAGTTTCGGTTGGATAATGTGCGAGCTCTACGCGTTCACCTAAAATACCTGCATTATGCAAAATACCGTCTAGACGCCCAAACTGCTTTTCGAGCGTATCGACTAAAAAATCATAGTCACGGTCAGAAGCACTCGAAAGTTGTAATGGCAAAATTGCTGGTTGCGGTGCACCCAGACTTTCAATTTCATCATAAATAACTTCAAGTTTATTTAAGGTTCTACCATGCAGTACAACGGTTGCACCATGTAGCGCATAAGTCAGAGCGGCAGCTCGCCCAATTCCATCGCCAGCACCGGTGATTAAAATAATTCGATCTTTGAGTAGATCCGGACGAGGTTGGTATTCTGAATATTTCATTGGTAAACCTCCTTCTTTTTATATTGATAAAACAAACAACTGTTAAAAAAGCCTATAAAACTCTTAGCTTAACTTATCATACGCTGATTTTCCTGTAGAGCAGGAAGCTTTTGACGTAACATATGGTGTAATTCTGTCACCGTATTTACAATCGAGTTGGCCTGCCATGCAGCGAGATCATCACGATGTTCGATTGGTAAATAGCCATATGCAGCCAAAATAGTATACATATTGGCATTGCGACCAGCATCAATATCACGTGGATGGTCACCCACATAGATAATTTCATTTGCTGGGATATTCAACTGTTTAGCCGCCAAATACATTGGTTCTGGATCTGGCTTGGTTTTACTGACATCTTCAGGACACACCAAAACTGCACAGCGTTCGGTCAGATTTAACTTTTCTAAAAGAGATTCACTTAATCCGCGTGGTTTATTGGTCACAATACCCCACGGAATTTGCTGAGCTTCTAACTCTTCTAAAAGTGGATACATACCTTCAAACAGGTCTGTATCAACCACAATATTATTGCCGTAAATATCTAAAAAGTTTTGACGATGTGCCAAGAAAATTGGATTGGCCACATCCAGCTCTGGATAGACCAATTTAACCATCGCACGTGCACCTTCAGAAACCTGAGTGCGAATGAGGTCGGCATCAACAATTGGGCGTCTTTCATCACGGCACATTTGCTGAATAATACGAATGAAGTCGGCAGCCGTATCGATAAGAGTACCGTCTAAATCAAATAAAACAGCTTTCATCATGCACCTGTATTTATCGTGTGAACCATATAATTAACGTCAACATTTGGCGCTAACCAGTAATGCTTGGTCAGTGGGTTGTAGTGCAGTCCTGTCATTTCTTTTAGAGTAAGATCTGCATTACGAATGTCATGTGCCATTTCAGATGGTCGAATAAATTTATGATAATCATGTGTACCTTTTGGCAACATGCGTAGTACGTATTCTGCGCCAATAATGGCAAATAAATAAGATTTTGGGTTACGGTTAATGGTTGAGAAGAACACATGGCCACCCGGTTTAACCAAAGCCTGACAAGCTCTTACAATAGATGCTGGATCTGGAACGTGTTCCATCATTTCCATGCAAGTGACCACATCGTATTGACCGGCTTGTTCTTGTGCTAATTCTTCTACAGGAATTTGGCGATATTCAATATTTTGAACATTGTCTTGCTGAGCATGCAAACGGCCAACAGCTAGCGGTGCCTCACCCATATCAATACCAAGTACATCTGCTCCACGACGTGCCATGCTCTCTGCCAAAATACCGCCACCACAACCGACATCAAGTACTTTTTTACCAGCAAGGCCGCCTACACGTTCATCAATCCAGTTTAAACGTAGTGGATTAATTTGATGAAGTGGGCGAAATTCAGAATGTTGATCCCACCATTTGGCAGCAAGTGCTTCAAACTTTGCGATTTCTTGTAAATCAACATTCAATTGCGACATGGTGCTACCTCTAAACTTGGGTTATCTTTTTGGATATAGTTCGCCGTTAGTGTAGCGATTATTGGGAAAAAAGCGATAAACCCAATAAAAAACTTCACAGAAGCAAAACGAATTTAGCATATTTGTTTTATATTTAGAGCATAAGCTAATGCATAACAACTTAGAGGAAAAGCTGTAGCAATGAAAAAATTGGTTTTGGGTGGTTTAAGCGCAGCAATTATGGCCGTATCGGGTAGTGCAATGGCAGCAGATTTTGTTGCTGGTAAAGACTACACCGTGATTGCCAATCCAGGCAAAGTGGAAGTTCCGGGGAAAATCGAAGTTCGAGAGTTCTTTTGGTATGGATGTCCACACTGTTTTAAACTTGAACCGCATATGCAAACGTGGTTAAAACAGATTCCTAACGATGTGCGTTTTGTACGTACCCCAGCTGCAATGAATAAAATGTGGGAGCAAGGGGCGCGTACCTATTATACATCTGAGGCGTTAGGTGTACGTAAACGCACGCATTTACCATTGTTCCATGCGATTCAGGTGAATGGTCAGCAAATTTTTGATCAGGCTTCTGCGGCGAAGTTCTTTACTCGTTATGGCGTGCCTGAACAGAAGTTTAATAGCACTTACAACTCATTTGCTGTGACTGCAAAAGTTGCCGAGTCAAATAAACTTGCTCAACAGTACCAATTAACAGGTGTTCCTGCGGTTGTCGTTAATGGTAAATATGTTGTACAGGGTGAAGATGGTAAAGTTACTCAAGTTCTTAATTATTTAATTGAGAAAGAACGTAAAGCAAAATAAGTTGTTTAGGCTTTACTTCAAAAATGGGCTTCATATGAAGCCCATTTTTATATTTAGTTAATTATCACGAAATATTTCAATTAATTTTGCTTATTTTCATCTTCAATTTGAAAATTTAAAACATCAAAATTAACAGTTTGAGTGGGCAGTGATAATGCCTGATTAATATATAAATTAATTAATTTTTGGCGAGAACCAATAGAGCGCTGATAATACGTAGAATTTAAGAGCAATGATGCGCCGTAAGTCAGCGACCAGATATAAGACAAATAATCACGAATCGACATGTCATAATTTAATGATTTTAAATAATTTTCTGTAATATCTTTAATTGCTAAAATACGCTGTTGGCGGATTTCATAAAGCTCTTCGAAAAGATGCTTCAACTTAGACTCTGTCATTGTCAGATTTTCTTCAAGTTGATGCAATAAAATGGTTTTTCCAGGGGTAAGCAAATGGTGAAGCATGTAATGAGGGGCATACTCTTTGAAATCTGTATTATATTTTTTAGAAATTTCTAAAATTTGCTTTTCATTTTGAATAATGAGCTCAAGTAGAAGCTCATTTTTGCTTCTAAAATGCTTATAAAGAGTGCCTTTAGCAATATCTAGCTCGGCCACTAACTCATCTAGAGTAATTTCCTGATTGTTTTCTAGTAACAACTTTTCTGCCACGCTTAGAATTTTTTCTTTGCGCATCAAAAACTGTGTATGACGATCAAGATTCATAGGTATTCCCACACCAGTTTGGCCTAACTAATAATTTACTTCCTGTAAAAAGAAAAAGACTTTTCTCGAAATTTTTAGCCTTTTTCTTTCTCTCTTTACGTATTACCACATAACCTGTTTTTTGTCATTTGCCGCTTCTACCGTTCCCAGTTTGCAATCCCTCTAAACAGTAAGCGAACTTGTGTAGAAGCATTTTCAATAAAGGCAGTTTGTTGCAGCTTGAGCTGTTCACCTTGATATTGTTTTGATAGGTTGAGCCACGTCATTGCCCATGTAAATGACATATTAGTCAAAATGGTAGATAAGACATTTAAATCTTGAGGGTTTTGAATATGTTTAAAATTTTCGAGCTTAGTCAGATCTGTTGTTAAGTCTTCAATCAGAAATTCGATTTCTCGAGCAATCGCTGCACGAACCGTTTCGGAACCTCCCCAACGTTCAGCAATCATAAATTGCCATTGCTTAGGGCTATGATTTACCGCCTGCACAAATAGCTCAATGCTGGTTTGGGTTTTAGCAGATTTATGTTGTAAATAACTTTGTCCAAGTTGATGCAAAACGCTTTTTAAATGCAGCGCGACTTGGTCAACCAATTCTTTCCCAAGTTCATCCATGTCTTGAAAATGGCGATAAAACGCTGTTGGTACCAAACCAACTTCACGTGCAACTTCACGCAAACTGATACTACTGAACGAACGCCCAGACGTACTTAAATGCAAGGCTGCATCGAGAAGTGCCTGACGACTTTGCTGTTTTCGTTCATCCCGTATCGACATTAAAAGAACCTATTTAAACCGTGAGCCAAAGTCTAACAAAAAAGAGCAAACTTTCATAAAAAAAATAGTGAACAAGTGTTGACTGAGTGAACGCTTATAAATATAGTGTACATATGTTCACTATACGAACATGTGTTCACTCAAATAAATAGCCAGATACAAAAGAGGAACGTATGAACGCAACACTTAGTTATCAGCCACATTTGGTTCGAGAAGATTTCGTTGATTTTGTTTTGCAGAAAATTAACGTGACTTGGGCTTGGAAACGCGTACTTGCAGAAGTTATCGCAGTTCAGTCTCTACATACCGATATGGTGCTTATTAAGCTTAAACCGAATCGAAATTTTAAGTTCGATCAGGTACGCGCTGGGCAAAGTATTTTATTAACGCTACTTATTGATGGAGTTTACCAACAGCGTAGTTATTCAATTATTGAAGTAACTTCTCAAGGTGAAATCTCTTTAGGTATTAAAGTACAAGGCTTGGTGTCTAGTGCAGCTCAACGCTTACATGTTGGAGAGTGCATTGAAATTTCACAGCCACAAGGCGATTTTACTTTGCACCAAAGCCAACAGCCTGCAATTTTAATTGCGTCAGGTAGTGGTATTACTGCAATTTATTCACTTTTGCAGCAAGCTTTGAAGCAGCAGCTTAAACAGATTCATATCATTTATTTTAATCGTGCAGAAATTTTTCATGCTGAATTAAAAGCTTTGGCAGAAAAGCATCCAGAGCTTCACTATCATTTTTTTAATACAGCCGAGCAAAAGCAGCATTTAACTGAAGACCTATTGCAAAAGTTGGTTCCTGATTACGCACAGACCGCAACGTATGTGTGTGGACACCACGGCATGATGCAACAGGCAAATGAAATTTATGCGCAGCAAAGTGCCCAGTCGCAACTTCATCAAGAGTTTTTCATGCCTGTTCAAATCGAACAGTCTAATGAAGCACAACCCATCGTATTTCGTCGCTCGCAACAAAACTTTCTTGCCACGACAACACTATTAAGCAGTGCAGAGCAAGCTGGCTTACGTCCACAGCATGGTTGTCGTATGGGTGTATGTAACCAATGTACGTGTACCAAAGTCAGTGGTGTCACCCAAAATATATTAACAGGCGAAATTGACGATCAACCAAATCGTGCAATTAAGTTATGTGTGAACCAGGCATTAAGCCCAGTCACTATTGATCTATAAAAACAAACATAAAAGAGATTTGAGGATACCATTATGAATATGGCAGTAGAACTTAAAGCAACATCAAAATCGGTACATTTAACCCCAGAGCAAACAGAAGCTTTTGGTCGCCGTATTGAAGAAATTCGTCTTGAAGTGATGAAAGATCTCGGTGAAAAAGATTCAAAATATATTTATAAAGTACGTAATTTTGTACGCTACACCGAAATTGCATCACGTGGCATGTTGATGTTTGGTGGCTGGATTCCACCAGTATGGTTGTTAGGTACGGCTATGCTAGGTGTATCTAAAATCGTTGAAAACATGGAACTTGGTCATAATGTGATGCATGGTCAGTTTGACTGGTTAAATGACCCAACGCTTAACGGTGCAACCTATGACTGGGATACGGTGTGTACTGGTGAAGACTGGAAATATACCCATAACTATAAGCATCATACCTATACCAATGTGTTTGGTATGGATCATGATATTAGCGGTTATGGTGTGATGCGCATGAGCCGTGAGCAAAAGTGGGAAACCCGTTTTTTATTCAACGTGCCAATGGGTTTTGTATTGTCAACGGGTTTTGAATGGCTACTGGCTTTACAACGTCTAGAGATGGAAAAAGTGTTGTTTGATGGCACCAAGACTTGGAAAGAAGTATATGTAGAATCTAAAAATCTACGTAAAAAAATGGTACGTCAGTTTGGTAAAGATTATGTGCTGTTCCCACTAATTGCAGGACCAATGTTCTTGCCAGTATTGGCTGGTAACTTTTTTGCTAACTTGATCCGTAACTACTGGGCATCGACCGTGATTTATTGTGGCCATTTCACAGAAGACTCTGAAATTATCACTGACAATATTGATAATGAAACCAAAGCAGAGTGGTACTTGCGTCAGATTCGTGGTTCAGCAAACTTTACTGGTGGTAAGATTATGCATTTCTTGAGCGGTAACTTGAGTCATCAAATCGAACATCATTTGTTTCCCGATGTACCAGCTAACCGCTATCAAGAGATGGCACCTAAAGTACGTGAAGTCTGTGCAGAGTTCGGTCAACAGTACAATACAGCACCCTTTGGATCTCAAATTGTGAGTGTGTATAAACGTCTGGCTGTTCACTCTTTGCCTGACAATGTGGTTGATCGTTTGGTGGCGACTAAGCGGACCTTTGTTGAGGCGGTGAAAGGCATGTTTGGCAAAGCTGCTTAAGAAAGATAGAGCATTGTTTGAGTCATTAAGCGATGCTCTTTACCAATAAGTAAAAGGGAAAGTACGTGTAATTGAGATATACTACGGTGCAATTATATTTGTGCCATTGTTTTAAGGAATCATTATGCGTATTGACCAAAGAGCATTAGACCAGTTACGTGAAGTGAAAATTACACGTAACTATACCCGTTACGCAGAAGGTTCAGTTCTGGTTGAATTTGGTCATACCAAAGTATTGTGTACTGCAAGTATCGATAATTCGGTTCCACGGTTTTTAAAAGGAAAAGGACAGGGCTGGGTCACTGCTGAATATGGCATGTTACCGCGTTCAACACATTCACGTTGTGACCGTGAAGCAGCGCGTGGTAAACAGTCAGGCCGGACACAGGAAATCCAGCGCCTAATTGGACGTAGCTTACGTGCTATGGTCGATTTGAAAAAGCTTGGCGAAAACACAATTACCATCGACTGTGATGTAATCCAAGCTGATGGTGGTACGCGTACCGCTTCAATCACTGGCGCTGCTGTAGCGTTAGTTGATGCGATGAATGTTTTGTTATCTCAAAAGAAAATTAAGCATGATCCGCTTAAAGGGTTAGTTGCTGCAATTTCTGTAGGTATGTATCAAGACGAAGTATTGCTTGATCTTTGCTATGAAGAAGATTCGAACTGTCAAACTGACTTAAACGTAGTAATGACACAAGCAGGCGAATTTATTGAAATTCAAGGCACAGCTGAAGATAAACCATTTACTCGTGCACAAAGCAATGACATGTTAGAAATGGCTGAAAAGGGAATTGCCGAGCTCATTAAAAAGCAACAAGAAGCTTTAGGTTGGTAATTTTACGCTTTCTAAAAAACGCATCTTCGGATGCGTTTTTTTATGTCTTCATCAAATCGACATAAAAACATCACGTGCCTGTCACTTTTTCACTTTATTAGTAGTTCGCATTTAAACCGTTTGGAAAAAACCAATGCGAAAACTTTCACTTCTATTAATTACGTCTTTAGCACTTTTACTGAGTGCTTGTAACGATGATAACGACACAGATAATTCATCGCCAACAACACCGCCAACCAGTAATTGCAAAATGCACTGTGCACCATAATAAGAACTTAGGATAGAACTAATGAATCGTCGCGAATTTCTTTTAAATTCTACAAAAACCATGTTTGGAACAGCTGCTTTAGCGAGTTTCCCATTGAGTATTCAAAAAGCGCTGGCTATTGATGCCAAAGTTGAAAGTGGGACTATTCAAGATGTGAAACACATCGTGATTTTGACTCAGGAAAATCGCTCATTTGATAATTATTTCGGAACACTAAAAGGTGTACGTGGTTTCGGTGACCGCTTTACCATTCCAATGACAGAAAGCCGAAAGGTTTGGGAACAATATGATGCCAAGAAAAATAAAGTACTGCCGTACCATCTCGACAGTCGTTTAGGAAATGCTCAGCGTGTTTCAGGAACTCCTCACTCATGGTCTGATGGCCAAGCAGCTTGGGACAATGGTCGCATGAGCGACTGGGTGGCTTATAAAAAACCGCAGTCGATGGGCTACTACAAAAAACAGGAAGTCGAATATCAGTTTGCTTTAGCCAATGCTTTTACGATTTGTGATGCTTACCACTGCGCCATGCATGCGGGAACTAACCCAAATCGTAAGTTTATTTGGACTGGAACGAATGGCCCTACAGGAGCAGGTGTTGCAAGTGTAGTAAATGAATTTGATGGGATTGGACCATCAACAGAAGGTTATGAATGGACGACTTATCCTGAACGCTTACAGCAGGCTGGGGTGACATGGAAAGTTTATCAAAACATGCCGGATAACTTTACCGATAACCCGTTAGCTGGTTTCAAACAGTATCGCCGTGCAAATGAGCAATCGGGTCAGCCTGTCAGTAACGACACGCTAACGTGTCCAGCATACGATGAAAAAATCGATGCGACTCAACCACTTTATAAAGGTATTGCCAATACCATGCCAGACGGTGGTTTTTTAGGAACTTTTAAAGCTGATATTGCACAAGGTAAATTGCCGCAAGTGAGTTGGTTAGTCGCTCCTGCAAATTATAGCGAACACCCCGGACCATCTAGTCCTGTGCAGGGCGCTTGGTATATGCAGGAAGTATTAAATGCATTAACTGAAAATCCTGAGTTGTGGAGCCAAACAGTTTTATTGGTGAATTTTGATGAGAATGATGGTTTCTTTGACCATATTCCTTCACCAAGTGCGCCGTCTAAAGATATCAAAGGTGTCGTATATGGAAAAACGACTCTAAGTGATCAGCAAGTATCTTATGAATATTTTAACCATCCAGCAGTAGCGACTTCAAAATCTCAACCCGCCACAGACGGGCGGGTGTATGGGCCAGGGGTACGCGTTCCTATGTATGTGATTTCACCGTGGAGCAGAGGGGGATGGGTGAATTCACAAGTCTTTGACCATACCTCTATTTTACAATTCTTAGAAAAACGTTTTGGTGTGCAAGAGCCAAATATTAGTCCATATCGCCGTGCTGTGTGTGGTGATTTAACGACAGCTTTCGATTTTAAAACACCGAATACTTTGCCTGTCGCTGAACTAGAAGGGAAAAAAACAAAAGCTGAAGCTGATGCTATTCGTATCGCTCAAGAACTATTGCCGCAAGTTTCTGTTCCAAACCAACAGCAATTTCCTCAGCAGGAAATGGGAATTAGACCATCGCGTGCTTTACCTTATATTTTGCACACCAGTGCCAAAGTCGATGCAGCACAAAAGACTGTAAAGCTGATGTTCTCAAATACGGGTAAGCAGGCAGCTGTTTTTCATGTGTATAACCGATTAGATCTTACAGTAGCCCCTCGTCGCTATATGGTTGAGGCGGGTAAACAGCTTGATGATGTGTGGAATACTATAAATGGACAGTACGATTTATGGGTACTCGGTCCAAATGGTTTCCACCGCGCGTTTAAAGGTAACTTGCTCCAAGCCAATCAAACTCAAGCATTACCAGAAATTAGAGTATGTGTGGAAGAGTGTGATGCGAATTTGTATTTAAAAGTTCGTCACGATGGTAATAAGTCAGTCAAGCTGACAGTCAAAGCAAATGCTTATCTTCCAAATAAAACGTGGACTATAGAAACAAATAGTTCTGAAAAAGAACTGGTTTGGGATATGTCTGAATTTGGAGGTTGGTACGACTTCACTGTGACTTTAGCTGATGATGCTACTTTCAGTCGCCGTTTTGCAGGACGTATTGAAACTCAAGAAGATTCAATTTCTGATCCGTATATGGGTTATGTAGAGTCTTAAGTTGCTGTAAGGGATGAATGATTAAGCTGAAGTCTTAGATTAATCATTATTTTAAATTAGCTATCACGACGGAGTCTTATCGTTTATTCATCCAGTGGAAGTAGCTAATTTGTTACTTTGGTTTCGCCCAAAGTAAAGTACGTAATAAAGATTAATTAATCTTTATTACGTATCGAAAGACAACTGTTGGCTTAATAACAATCTTGCGCTTCGACAAAGCTATAATCGCTTTGTCTTGCTCAGGTTGTAGATGACATCTAGCACAAGCTAAATTTAGGAAATATAACTAAAGGATGGCACATGTGACTGTCATAAATATTAGGTTTAACCATTCTATAAAATTTTTAAAGGTCACATTCTGCTTTATAGATGAATAATAAAAATAAAGACTTACCTTTTGTAACAGAATCTCCTAAGCCTCGTCATATTTATCTTTTACCTTGAAACCCTGATTTTTTAAAGTAATGGGGAAAATTTATGCTACAAGGTTTTATTGTATTATTAGCAGTCGTTACATTTGTTTTAATGGCTGCTGACCCACGTGATAGTGGGGCACAAGCGACTCAGTCAGCATGGCAAAAAACACAAGCAGCAGACATGACCAAGTCGCAAAAAAATACGAATAACGATGTGGACTTTATTTAAGCATTAAAACGCATTGATAAATCAACAGCTCTAACGTCTTTAGTCAGTACACCCATAGAAATATAGTCAACACCAGTAGTGGCAACTTCGCGCAAGTTTTCAATGGTGATATTGCCTGATGCTTCGAGTTTACAACGGCCTGCAACATATTTTACAGCATCAATCATTTGCTGTTGGCTGAAGTTGTCGAGCATAACAATGTCTGCACCAGCTTCAAGCGCTTGATTTAGCTCATCCCAAGTTTCAACTTCAACTTCAACAGGTTTACCCGGTGCAATTTCATGTGCTTTTGCAATTGCTTGAGCAATTCCGCCCGCTGCCATAATATGGTTTTCTTTAATTAAGAAGGCATCAAATAAACCGAGACGATGGTTCTGTCCGCCACCAATAGCCACAGCATATTTCTGTGCAATACGTAAGCCTGGTAAGGTTTTACGCGTATCGAGAAGTTTTGTCTTTAAACCTTCAAGATGTTGAACATATTCAGCAGTTTTTGTTGCAACAGCAGATAAAGTTTGAATAAAGTTTAAAGCAGGGCGCTCTACAGTAAGTAAGCTACGTGCAGAGCCTGCAAGTTTTAAAAAGGCTTCATTTGCGGCAACACGGTCACCTTCTTGTTTTAACCAAGTTACCTGTACAGTATTGTCATAAGCTGAGATGAGTGCATTTACCCAAGGCTGGCCAGCTAAAACCATATCTTCACGGCTAATAATGGTCGCGGTTGCCTGCTCATCTTCAGGTGTGAGCATCGCGGTAATGTCACCGTCCCCAATATCTTCTTGTAATGCTTGTTGAATATTGATTTGAATTGATTGTTCAAGCAAAGACTGAGGTATGCTCATACGGTTTCCATTTTGTAGATGACCCTAAAACTTGCGATATATTAGCACCGTCGACTTTAAAAATAAGCTGTTTTATGAGATTAATCGCGATAAACAATCGCATTTACTGCTTTGAAAAGTAGATAACTGCTTTAAACTAAAACAATTGGCAAGCAATTTATTGGCATCTCAATGAAGCAAATCACACCGTATGAAGTTATAGATGGACAATTAAAAGGGGCGAGACAAATCCCTTCTCCAAATTTTAACCAGCGGCCGACTGGTACCGAAATTCAAATGATCGTCGTTCATAATATTAGCTTGCCACCGTCTCAATTCGGAGGTGGATATATTGAGCAGTTTTTTCAAAATAAATTAGATTGGTCAGTGCATCCTTATTTCCAGACCATTGAAGGCATGCAAGTTTCTACACATCTGTTAATTTTACGAACAGGTGAAGTCCTACAGTTTGTTAATTTTAATGATCGGGCATGGCATGCAGGACGTTCGAGCTATTTAGCCAAAGTAGAATGCAATGATTATTCAATTGGGATAGAGCTTGAAGGAAGTGATGATTTACCATTTGACGAAGTACAATACGAAGTATTAACCGATGTGGTTAAGGCTATTCGTCAGGCTTATCCCGAAATTAAAAAACATATAGCAGGGCATTCAGACATTGCACCTGGCCGAAAAACTGATCCGGGACCTTATTTTAAATGGCAGCACTTTAGACAACTGTTAGTTCAGAAAAAAAGTTGAGTTCATTCATCATTTCACAACGAAAAGATTTTCTAGTTTCATTACAATAGCGTCTTTCGAATATAGCTGTAGGTGAGTACGATGGCATTGTGGCGATCGACTTTTATTGTCAGTGCAATGACGATGTTGTCACGAGTGTTAGGGCTTGTGCGTGACGTCGTATTGCTCAACGTGTTTGGTGCGGGTAAAGATTTTGATACCTTCGTCGTCGCTTTTCGTATTCCCAACTTTTTTCGACGATTGTTTGCCGAAGGGGCCTTTTCTCAGGCCTTTATTCCAGTATTAACTGAATATAAAACAGGTCGAGCCCACGCTGAAGTACAGATCTTGATTAGTCGAGTATTTGGTTGCTTGCTAACAGTGATGACCTTACTGACTTTTGTGGCTATGGTTTTAGCACCCGCGATCATTTATATGTACGCACCGGGTTTTCATAGTGATCCTGAAAAGTTCGATTTAGCAGTCAGCATGTTCCGCCTGACCATCCCTTATTTATTATTTATGTCACTAACTGCTTTTGCTAGCAGTATTTTAAATAGTTATGGTTCGTTTGCTTCACCAGCTTTTTCACCTGTTTTACTAAATGTCGCGATGATCGCAGGTGCATGGTGGCTTACGCCGTATATGGCTGAACCCATCAAAGCCTTAGGTTGGTCAGTGGTCGTGGCAGGAATATTACAGTTAGCTATACAAATTCCTGAATTGTGGCGTAAAAACCTACTGATTCCACCTAAAGTTGATTTTAAACATGAAGGTGTAGAACGCATTTTAAAATTAATGCTTCCAGCATTGTTTGGGGTATCTGTTACCCAGATTAACCTGTTATTAAATACGATTTGGGCCTCTTTCATGCAAGATGGTTCAGTATCTTGGCTCTATAGTGCAGAACGTATGACTGAGTTGCCGTTAGGTTTAATTGGCGTTGCGATTGGTACAGTGATTTTACCTTCACTTTCTGCTCGTCATGCAGAACAAGATCAAGCAAAGTTCCGTGGTATGATCGACTGGGCTGCAAAAATTATTGTATTAGTTGGCTTACCAGCAAGTATTGCCTTATTTATGCTTTCTACACCGATTATTCAGGCATTATTCCAGCGTGGCGAGTTTGACCTGCGTGATACACAAATGACAGCTCTGGCACTGCAATGTATGAGTGCAGGCGTGATTGCGTTTATGCTGATTAAAGTCTTTGCACCTGGTTTTTATGCACAGCAAGATACCAAAACACCAGTACGTGTGGGTTTAATGTCGGTCGCAGCCAATGCTATTTTAAACGTTGTATTTATTGGTTTCTTTAAGCTAATTGATTGGCATGCAGAGCATATGGCACTTGCCTTGGCATCTTCAGGTTCGGCGTTGGTAAATGCGGGTCTACTCTACTTCTATTTACATAAACGTAATATTTTCCGATTTGATTCGCATTGGAAAAAATTAGGGCTTCAATATGGTTTGGCAAACCTTGCCATGATTGCAGCACTTTGGTTTGCATTAAATTGGTATAACGGTGAGCTTTCACAGTGGTTGCGTATTGCCGAAGTAGTGGGATTGTGTGTTGTTGGCGTAGTTGCTTATCTGGTCGTTTTAATCATTACCGGTTTTCGTCCTAGAGACTTAAAACACTAAAATAAAAAAAGCGATCTTAAATGATCGCTTTTTTTATATCTAATGAATTTATTTTGGTAAAACTTGTAGTAATTCAATATCAAAAATTAAAGTACTATTTGGACCAATCGTGTCACCAGCACCGACTTCACCATAAGCAAGATTGGCAGGAATAAAGAAACGCGTTTTTCCGCCTTCTTTCATGGTTTGTAGACCTTCTGTCCAACCTGCAATGACTTGGCTGAGCTGAAACTCAACTGGATGATTACGAGCAATAGAACTATCAAATACAGTTCCATCTAGTAAACGACCTTCATAATTCACTTTAACGCGAGAGGTAGCTTTCGGTTTTTGTCCATTACCTTCTTTTAAGACTTGGTATTGGAGACCAGATTTAGTCGTTATCACACCAGATTTTTTTGCATTGTCAGCAAGAAATGCCGCGCCTGCTTGAGCGTTTAATTGACCTGTTTTTTGAAATTCGACGAGTTGTTTGGCTTCTAATGTTTTCTTATAGTCATTAATCGCTTTCGCCATTTCTTCATCAGTTAAGCGTGCTGTTTTACTTTGAGCACCTTCTTGGAGACCTTGGTAAAAAATATCAAGATTCAGATCTGTTAGCGCATCCGTATTATTACGACCCATTAAATAGCCATAACTATAACTAAATTGTTCTTTTGCTGGACTTTTATTCGTTATAGGAGTTGCAGCAAAAACAGATAAACTCATTGTTGATGCTGCAATCATTAAACCGATTTTTTTCATGCTGTTTTCCAAAAAAAAAAAGAGAGTAGTGTTCTACTCTCCTGAATGTTTTTATTTCACTGAAATAAGCTCTACATCAAAAATCAGTGTACTGTTTGCTGGAATGCCAGGAACTTCCTGAGGACCATAGGCAAGATTTGATGGAATGAAGAAAGTCGCTTTACCGCCTTCTTTCATTAATTGAAGTCCCTCAGTCCAGCCTGGAATAACTTGATTAAGAGGGAACTCAACTGGCTCACCGCGTTTATAAGAACTATCAAAAACCTGACCGTTAACTAAACGACCTTCATAATGTACTTTAACAATTGACTGAGCTGTTGGCTGTTTGCCAGTACCTTCTTTAGTAATGATATATTGCAAGCCAGAAGCTGTTGTTTTTACGCCAGCTTTTGATTTATTTTCTGCAAGGAATTGCACATCTGCAGCTTCAGGAGTAGCACCAGCAGCTTGCTCCGGTTTATTTTGTTGTTGCATTTTTTGCTGTAATTCTTTTTCATAAGCGGCTACAGCAGCTTTTAACTCTTCTTGAGTATAAGCACTTGGCTGCTTGCTGCGAGCATCATGAATGCCTTTCACAAATGCTTTTGTATCTAGCTCAGGTGGAGTTTGCTGAGCAACTTCATATCCAAGAACATAACTGATTTTTTCAATTGGAGAGGCATTTTTATTTGCCTTGCTTCCGACTTCTGTGGTCGGATGTTGGCTTGCATAATATACTGGTACAAGTGCAGCACCGCCTAAAACTACAGCGACAGCAATGGGTAAGGCTTTACTCATAAAAGGTTCCAAAAATAATCATTTGAGTCTAAAAGGCTGCTTTTGATCTTAGCATGCTTAAGCATAGAATGTTTAAGAAAAAAAACGAGTGGTTTTTTATATATTTTAGTTAGTTTTAGTAGGGATATACTTAAAAAAATCTTAAACAAAAAACCGGATCATTTGATCCGGTTCTCTTATCACTTTACGATTAATCTTCTTTTTGTGCTTTATAAGCATAGGCATAGTTATAACCATAACCGTAGCCTGCGCTAGCACGTTGAATGTCATTGAGAATAAAGCCGTTGACTTTAACACCTGCTTGTTCAAAGCGATTAAGTGTTAATTCAAGCTCTTTCATTTGTGACTTAGCATAACGGGCAACAATTAAGTTCACACCAGTATATTGCGAAATAATAATACCATCGGTTACTGCCAGCACTGGCGGAGTATCAATAATGATATGGTCATATTCACTTTGAACCTTTTCTAGCAAATCTTTAAACTGATTAGAGCTTAAGATTTCTGAAGGGTTTGTTGGGCTCTTACCACGGGTAATTACATCTAAGTTAGTAACTTGAGTTTTGTGGAGAACCTGTTGAAAGGTTGCTTGTCCACTTAATAGTTCAGAAAGACCAGGTTTTACATCGACATCAAAGTATTTATGCATATAACCACGGCGCATATCGGCATCAATCAGTAATACACGTTTGTTACCTTGTGCAAAAATTGTTGCTAAGTTCGTCGAAATAAACGATTTACCTACTTCAGGAGAAGGGCCCGCAATCATGATGATATTATTTTTTGCTGATGTGAGGGCAAAATGAATAGCGGTGCGAATACTACGTAAGCTCTCAATTGCGATATCATCACTATTTTTAACTGCAAGAATTGGAATACTCTTCTTCTTCTTTAAAATCTTAATACGACTTTCTTGAATTGGTGAACGTGGTACCGTTGCATAAACTGGCAAATCCAATTCATTTTCGATTTGTCCAGAATCTTTAATACCTGTACGTAGCATATTACGTAGCAAGGCAATAAGAGCTCCAATAACTCCACCAACAAAAACAGATAAGATAAGAATCAAAAGCTTTTTGGGTTTAATAGGTTGAACAGGTTCAATAGCCGTATCAACAATACGTACATTTCCAATTTCACCCGCTTTGGCAATACGAAGTTGTTGATAAGAGTTTAATAGGGCTGTGTAGAGTTGAGTTTTTACTTCTACTTCACGATATAATTGCAAATATTGGCGTTGTACATCTGGAAGCTGTTTTAAGGTGTTATTTAACTCACCAATTTGTTTATTAATGGCTGCGAGTTGTCCATTAATTTCACGCATCGCAGGGTGTTCAGCAGTATATTTTGCTACCATTTCAGCTTGTTTTTGTTCAAGCTCAGCTTTTTTTGTTTCTAAAGTAATACTCTGAGTTAAATAAAGCTCTGACTCTTTAGTTACATCAACTGTGTTGTATTGCTGGCGAAATTTATTAAATTCACGCTCAGCATCATCAAGCTGTTTTTTTAGATCGGGTAGCTGTTCATCTAAGAATTTTAAGGTTTGAGCCGATTCAGCTGAACGACGTTCAATATTTTGAGCACTATAAGTTGCTAAAATCGCATTTAAAACTTTAGTAATATGTTCTTTATCTTGACCTTGATACGTTAGGCCTAAAACACCTGTTAGTTTTCCTTGCTCTGCTACAGAATAATTTGAGCTAATTGCCCCAACTGCTGCAGGTAAAGATAAATGCTTAATATTATAAGAAGTATCAAATTGATCTTTACTAAAAACAGCAACTTTCCAAGAGCCATGTGGTCCTGTGACTTGATTTAACTGATTAAGTGGTACAGTTAGAATAGTCTGCTCAGTACTAGCATCACTTAAACGCACGGATTGTTTATCAAAATTAAGGATTAAATTCCTATCTAAATAGTAAGCTGGAATTTCAAATTGACGGATTTCAAAACTCTTTAGCCCATCTTTAAATAAAACAGCATCTTTAGTGTATTCAGTTTTATAATCAGTATCACTCAATAGGCGATGAGAAAGAGTATCTTCTGTGCTGGAAACTTGTATATCAAGATGTAAGTTTTTAATTACAGAGCCTAGAACCAAACGGGATTGTAAAATCTCAATCTCCGCTTGGGCCGGTGATTTTTGCTCCATAACATTTGATAGTTCACCTAAAAGAGCGGCAGAAGCCCCTTTACTATCTTCAACCTGAACCAAAGCATCCACCGAATAGGTATCTGGCGTTACGCGTAAATACAGTAAAGCGCATACGAGGCTCAAAATAATGCAGAGCGCAATTAGTTTCCATTGGGCAATTAGTGAAAAAAACAATTCTTTTAAATCAATTGTATCTTCGGTATTTGTAGTTTGGTTCATAAGCTTAAAATCTTGGCGTTAAATATAAGGTTTCCAGTCAGCAATACACTGTTGAATAAGTTGGCAAGTTTCATCAAAAACAGCTTGATCGTGCTGATATGGATCCGGCACGTTTTTGTTCTGCCAATGCCCCAAGCGATAGGTTTTACCTTTTGCAAAGGGCCAAGTTTGCTCAATATGTTTTTGCTGGTTGAGACTCATGACCAAAATAAGGTCAGCTTTTTTAATATGTTCTGCATTTAGCTTTCTTGCGATATGGGGCAACATATCGATACCAAGGCGCTGCATACAAAGTTGCGCTTTATTGTCTGCTTGATGTCCTACGAGTCCTGAAATACCAGCAGACTCAATGTTTAATTGGGGATATTGTGCTTTCAAAAAATACTCTGCCATAGGACTACGGCAGATATTACCAATACAAACCACCAAAATATTTCTAATTTGCATAATATTATTGTCCCAAACGATCTATGTTGTATAAAGCATTTGAGAATGGAATAATCTGATTAACCACACGCTGCCAGCGAGTTAAGCCTGTTGCATCAACATAGACAATATCATTACTACGTAGTCTAAACTGATTAGCTAAACCAAAATCACCAATACTTAACAGATTTAAATGATAAATTTCAGTAGTGTGATCATTTGGATTAGTACGCACTACATAAATCTTGCTTGCACTACCAGAAGCTGGATTAATACCTAAACTTTCACCTAAGGCATCACTTAAAGTCATACCTTGATCACGCATTTGTAATGCTTGACTTTTCCCAGCTTCCCCCATCACATAAATCTTCTGGTTTTCACGAGTGCTGACATAAATGGTATCGTTAGGTTGAACTAGTAGTTTATGTAAGGAATATCCTGCTTTTTCTAAATCAATCGTATTTAAGTTATAGGTTCGGCCATTTCGAATGAGTTGAATATAGGTGTTATCACCCGTCGTAGTTACACCACCTGCTAACCCTAAAGCAGTATAAATACTGACAGGTTGATCACTTAAATAGAATTGTCCTCCTTTCGTCACACTACCTTGTACTGAGAAGCGTTGACCTTCATAAGAGACTACTCGAACTACAACGTCCGGATTCTTTAAAAAGCGAGCAAGTTGACTACGAAGTTCACGGTTTACTTGAGCAAGTGTTTTTCCAGAAGCTTTATATCGACCGACTAGAGGAAATTGAATGTAACCAGTTTGGTCAATTGGATAGCCATTGGCTTGAATGGATTGCTCGTTACTAATCCCATTAATAGGAGGCGTAATTTCAGGGTAGGCCCATAGTTGAATAGAGAGGACATCTCCTGGACTCAAGCGATAAATAGATTGCTGAGTTTTAAATAAACTTGAATAGTCGCGTTGATAGTCAATTTGAGCAGGTTGAATTGCTGGTATTGTTTCTTGAGAAATTTTAACCACATTAACTGTAGTGCCGAGATCTGTTTTATAAACCCCTTCACTTGGAATATCGTAAGTTTGTAAACCAGAAGTAACCGCGCAGCTGGCAGCACTCAAACTTAAGGCAAGAATAGAAAAAAACTGGCAATACTTCACACGCAACCCTTTGTGTATTTATCTTTAATTGATATCGTCCACTGCATAGTAACAAGTATCTATTAAACGCAGGATGAACAGATTCTAGCTGAAAAGAAATGAAAAAACACCGAAAAATAGTAGTGCTTTGTATGTTTAGTTTATCCAATTAGCAATTTCTATTTTTGTGTGGACTATACCGAATACTAGAATTATTTCGAATAAATTGATTTAAACTACTCCCTATAGGCTGTAAACACTTTTATACAATTGCATTACGGAGAATAAAAAAAAACTGCTATAGTTACGCTCGACTATATCCAGTTAACATGCAACATATATTTAATAGATACAATCTTGTAAGGAAAAAGGCTAACTTTTATGCAACTTGCCGATTTAAGAATAGCGATTATAGGTTTAGGATATGTAGGCTTGCCATTGGCAGTTGAGTTTGGGAAAAAAGGGCCAGTAGTTGGATTTGATATTAATCAAAATCGTATTAATGAACTAAAGAGTGGTCAAGACCATACGCTGGAAGTTACACCAGAAGAACTTCAAAAAGCAGAAAAATTAAGTTTTAGTGCAAATCTAGCGGATTTAGAAGAAAGTAATTTTTTTATTGTAACTGTTCCAACCCCCGTAGATCAGGTGAACCGTCCTGATTTAACTCCTTTAAAAAAAGCAAGTGAAACTGTAGGACAAGCTTTAAAGAAAGGCGATATTGTAGTTTATGAATCTACAGTATATCCAGGGGCTACAGAAGAAGTCTGTATCCCAATATTAGAAAAGATATCTGGTCTTAAATTTAACCAAGATTTCTTTGCGGGTTATAGCCCTGAACGAATTAATCCTGGAGATAAAGTTAATACCCTAACTAAAATCAAAAAGATTACAAGTGGCAGTACGCCAGAAGTGGCTAATGTTGTGGATGCTGTTTATGCAAGTATTATTACTGCTGGTACTCATAAAGCATCTAGCATTAAAGTTGCTGAGGCAGCAAAAGTTATTGAAAACACCCAACGTGATTTAAATATTGCTTTAGTGAATGAACTGTCTGTAATTTTTGATCGTATTGGTATCGACACTTTAGATGTATTGGAAGCAGCAGGTAGTAAATGGAATTTTTTACCATTCCGTCCTGGTTTGGTAGGTGGACACTGTATTGGTGTTGACCCTTATTATTTGACTCATAAAGCAGAAGAAGTGGGTTACCATCCCCAAGTAATTCTTGCAGGCCGCCGTATTAATGACAACATGGCACGTTATGTGGCGCGTAACACGATTAAGCTTATGCTTCAAAATGGTATTGATGTACCGCGTGCAAAAGTTGGTGTACTCGGAGTAACTTTTAAAGAAAACTGCCCTGATATCCGCAATAGTAAAGTGGCTGATCTTATTAAAGAATTAGAATTCTGGGGAGCGCAGGTTGTAGTGGCAGACCCGTGGGCAGATGCAGATGAAGTTAGACATGAATATGGTGTAGAGCTTGGAACAGTTGATGCTCAAAACCCTGTAGATAGCGTCATTGTTGCGGTAGGTCATAATGAATTCCGCTCACTTTCTGCAAATGAGCTGCGCAGTTATGTGAAGAGTGAAAAACCGGTATTGGCTGATGTGAAGAGTCTGTTTGACCGCATAGAAATGTCAGATGCAGGTTTCACCGTATTCCGTCTCTAATTTTATCTTATTATTAAATTGAAGTTTTGATCATGAAAAAATTTGCACTTATTGGTGCTGCTGGTTATATCGCACCACGTCATTTAAAAGCCATTAAAGAAACTGGTAATACCTTAGCGGTTGCTATGGACGTAAATGACTCAGTCGGGATTATGGATAGCCATTTTCCCGAAGCAGAGTTTTTTACCGAGTTTGAAGAATTTGAAGCTTATGTAGAAGACCAAAAACTAAAAGGTGAAAAGCTAGATTATGTGGCGATCTGCTCACCGAACTATCTTCATGCACCGCATATGAAATATGCTTTGAAAAATGGTATTGAGGTCATTTGCGAAAAACCATTAGTGCTTAATTCAGAAGACTTAAACATGCTTTCTGAATATGAAAAGCAATATGGTGCTAAAGTAAACTCAATTTTACAATTACGTTTACATCCTTCAATTATTGCACTACGCGATAAAGTTCAAGCTGCACCAGCCGATAAGATATTTGATGTTGATCTTACTTATTTAACTTCTCGTGGTAAATGGTATCTAAAATCATGGAAAGGGGTAGACAATAAATCAGGTGGTGTAGCAACTAATATTGGTGTGCATTTCTACGATATGCTGCATTTTATTTTTGGCAAAATTATTAAAAATGAAGTGCATTTCCGCGATGAAAAAACCGCTTCAGGTTATTTGGAATATGAGCGTGCACGTGTACGTTGGTTCTTATCAATTGATGCGAATAACCTTCCAGAAAACGCGGTACAAGGTGAAAAGCTGACGTATCGTAGTATTACTATTGAGAATGAAGAGCTAGAATTTTCAGGTGGTTTTACCGATTTGCATACACAAAGTTATCAGCGTGTATTGGAAGGCAAAGGTTACGGTGTTGAAGAAAATCGTGCAGCGATTGAGACAGTTGAAGTAATTCGTGTTTCTCCAATTGTTGAAAACCCAGAAAACCCACATCCACTATTGGCAAAGGTGAAAAAAGCATGAGCTTTTATCAACATGAAACTGCCATAGTAGATGATGGCGCACAAATTGGTGATGATTCGCGTGTTTGGCATTTTGTTCATGTCTGCGGCGGAGCCAAAATTGGTAAAGGTGTATCTTTAGGTCAAAATGTATTTGTTGGTAACCGAGTTGTGATTGGCGACCACTGTAAAGTCCAAAATAATGTATCCGTTTACGATAATGTATTTTTGGAAGAGGGCGTATTTTGTGGCCCAAGCATGGTCTTTACGAATGTGTATAATCCGCGCTCTTTGATAGAGCGTAAAGATCAATATCTTGACACTTTAGTAAAAAAAGGTGCCACGCTAGGGGCAAACTGTACGATTGTTTGTGGTGTTACTATAGGGGCTTATGCTTTTGTTGGTGCTGGTGCTGTAGTTAATAAAGATGTACCTGCGTATGCACTTATGGTAGGTGTACCTGCTAAACAAATTGGCTGGATGAGTGAGTTTGGTGAGCAAATTGATTTGCCTTTGCAGGGACAAGCCCAAGCTATCTGTTCTCATACTGGAGCAGTTTATCAACTCGATGGAACGACACTGACAAAGCAGGGTTAATATGATTGACTTTATTGATTTAAAAGCACAACAAAATCGAATTAAAGATAAAATTGATGTGGGTATTCAAAATGTTTTGACTCATGGTCAATATATTTTAGGTCCAGAAGTAACTGAATTGGAAGAAAAGCTAGCTGCCTATGTGGGGGCTAAGCACTGTATTACTTGCGCAAATGGTACAGATGCCTTGCAAATTGCACAAATGGCTTTTGGCATTGGACCTGGTGATGAAGTGATTACTCCGGGTTTTACTTATATTGCTACTGCTGAAACAGTTGCACTCTTAGGTGCAAAGCCTGTCTATGTGGATGTAAATCCGAAGACATATAATTTAGACGTTGAAAAACTAGAGGTAGCAATTACCCCTAGGACTAAGGCTATTATTCCTGTAAGTTTATATGGTCAGTGTGCAGACTTTGATGCAATCAATGCGATTGCTGCAAAATATGGCATTCCTGTAATTGAGGATGCTGCGCAAAGTTTTGGTGCAACCTATAAAGGCCGTAAAAGCTGTAATCTAAGTACAGTTGCTTGTACGAGCTTCTTCCCAAGTAAGCCATTAGGTTGCTATGGAGACGGTGGTGCTATTTTTACCAATGATGATGAACTAGCTAAAGTGATTCGTCAGATTGCAAGACATGGTCAAGATAAGCGTTACCACCATATTCGTGTGGGTGTGAACAGTCGTTTAGATACCTTACAAGCAGCTATTTTGTTACCAAAATTAGAAATTTTGGATGATGAAATGCAAGCACGTCAAAAAGTAGCTGAAATTTATAATCAGTTATTTAATCAGGCTGGTATTCATACTACACCATATCTTGAGTCACACAATACTAGTGCATGGGCACAATATACCATTCAGGTTGATAACCGTGCAGAAGTGCAAGAGAAATTAAAAGCTCAAGGTATTCCAACAGCTGTGCATTATCCAATTCCACTTAATAAGCAACCTGCTGTAGCGGATAGTGAAATTCATCTCCCTATTGGAGATGCGATTGCGGAAAAAGTGATGAGTTTGCCTATGCATCCTTATTTGAGTGAGCAAGAGCAAAAAATTATAGTAAAAAGTTTAAAGGGTACATTATGAGTACTTTAATAGCGCGTCTAATTGTAAAAATTATTACATGGGCTCAGTATAAAACACATCAATATAGAATTTCAAAATTTACTGGTGTATCCAAAAAAGCAACTATTGGTATAAATTGTATTCTTAATATATCGCCGAAAAATTTATTTATAGGTGATTATACTTATTTAAATCAGGCTCATTTATCTTCAGGAGAAAATTCAACAGTTACTATTGGGCAAGGTTGTGCAATTGGATATAATGTTTCTATTAAAGCTATTACTCACTCAAAAGAAAAACCAACTACAAATATAGATGGAAATAGTCAACATATTGAGAAAAATATTAAAATCGGAAATGACTGTTGGATTGGGGATAATGTTTTTATCCGTGAAGGAGTAAGTTTAGGTAATAATGTTATCGTTGGAGCCAATTCTGTAGTAACGAAATCCTTTGGCGATAATTTAATTATAGCAGGGGTTCCGGCAAAAATTATTTCTAATTGATTCCCATATAAAAGGGTTCGTAAAAGAATTCAGTGAATCCTTTTATATAAAAAACTAGATTAAATTTTATTGTTTTTGCATATTCAACGGTAATATCGAATGACAAGTTTAGTAATATTGACAGTGAACTTTCCGTATGAGGGAGGAGAGCAATTTATAGAGTCGGAGATTTCTTATTGGGATAGTACAAAATTCGAAAAAGTATTAATATATCCAAGTAATAGACAAGGTTTAAAGCGTTTATATCCTAAAAGTATTAGTATTTTGAATGGACTTTCCCCTAATGTCAGTAAATTAGAGAAGCTATACTTTGCTTCATTAGGTTTTTTCTCTAGAATTTTTTGGAAAGAACTCAAATACCTTTTTTCTTCAAAGAAAATTAATTTTACTAACATATATTATGCTTTAGCTAAAGTTTCAGGTACATTAAAATATAGTAGGTATCTTAAGGAAAGTATTAAAGATATTGATGGTAAAATTATAATTTATTCTTACTGGAATGATGTTTCTTATTACGCTGCTTGTTGTTTAAAACGTAAAGGTATTGTTAGTAAAGTTATATCTAGAGCACATGGATTCGATGTCTATGAGGAGCGTAATCTTAATAATTATATGCCATTAAAAAGACAATTTAGGCATGATGTGGATAGAGTGTTCTTATTGTCAGATCGTGCTCTTAATTATTATAAAGATAAATATAGTTACCCATTGAATAGGCTGGCAGTGGCGAGATTGGGTGTTGTTTTGCCTATAAAGGATTATGAATATACTAATATCTATAATGAGTTAAATATTTTATCATTATCATATTGTGTGTCGTTAAAAAGAATTGATAAGATTATGGATGCTATAAATAATTTTTCAATTAAACATAATATAAAAGTTAAGTGGACGCATATAGGTGCGGGCGATTTATTTGATGAATTAAAACAGCGAGCATTAAATATAGTCAGAGAAAATGGAAATCTAAAAGCTGATTTTTTAGGTCAATTAAGTAATAGAGAAGTACATAGTTGGTTACTTGAAAATAATATTAATGTTTTTATTAATGCTAGCGAATCTGAAGGAGTGCCAGTTTCAATTATGGAAGCTATGAGTTATGGAATTCCAACTATAGCACCTAATATTGGTGGTATTTCCGATTTGGTTAATGAACAGAATGGCTTTTTAATGTCATCAAAGGCAGATATTTTAGAAATAATAACTGGTTTAGAAACTATTTTATTTTCAAAGGATATTACTTCATATAGAGAGAATGCACGTAAAACAGTTGAAGATAGGTTTAATTCAGAGAAGAATTATCATGAATTTGTTCATATCATTGAAGAATTGGCTTTAAATGAACAAATCTAAGATTTTAGCATACGCTATTGGGCCAATCGGTTCAGGACTCATCGGTTTAATAACTTTACCAATGATTACATGGTTTTATTCTGTTGAAGATGTTGGCCGTATTTCAATGCTCCAAGTCTGTACTAGTTTTTTTATATTACTATTTTGTTTAGGACTCGATCAGGCTTATGTACGTGAGTATCATGAATTAGATAATAAATTTTTATTATTTAAAGTTGTAATGTGGCCAGGCTTATTACTTGGTTCTATATCGCTTTTAGCCATAACTTTATATGATACATCTATTGTATCTAAATTATTGTATGGCATACCAAGTATATATTTAAGTATATTAAGTATTATTTGTTTTCTTGTCGCTTTAATAGCACGTTTTCTATCTCTTATTTTACGAATGCAAGAAAAGGCTCTAGCTTTTTCTATGAGCCAGTTATTACCTAAAATACTATTTTTGGTATTTGTGCTTAGTGTCGTCTGGTTTAATTTTGATAAAAATAGTTATACGCTTTTGACAGCAAATGCTTTGTCATTAATGGCTGCTTTTTTTGTATATGTATGGAATACGCGACAAGAATGGTTGCCGGCAATAAAAGTTAAATTTGATTGGCAACAGTTTAAAGTAAGTTTAGCTTTTGGATTACCACTAGTTGTAGGTGGCCTAGCATCTTGGGGCTTAAATGTAATGGACAGACTATTTTTACGTAGTATGTCAACTTATGCGGAGTTGGGTGTCTATTCTGTTGCAATGAGTATTGCTGCTGTTGCAACACTTATTTCAAGTATTTTTAATACCATTTGGTCACCAATGGTTTTTAAATGGATTAGTGAAGGAAATGTCGATTATAAGAAAATTGACGATATTTCAGAATATGTTCTCGCTGCAATCTATTTTGTCGTTGTTCTTGCAGGTATGTTTTCATGGATATTACCATTTTTATTACCTAAGACTTATGTAGAAATTCAATTTTTAATGTGTATTTGCTTGTTGGGGCCGTTATTCTTTACCTTATCGGAAACAACAGCGATAGGGATCACGATTGCGCGTAAGACAAAATTCTCTATGCTAGCTTCTATTTTGGCGATGTTAGTGAGTTTAGTAAGTAATTATATTTTAGTACCTTTGTATGGTGCTAGTGGGGCTGCTATATCGACGGCTCTGGCTTTTTGGTGTTTCTATCTATTTAGAACTGAACTTTCTAAAAAAGTTTGGAGAGATTTCGTTACCAAGAAAGCCTATGTTGTTACAGCTTTGTTGATAGTTTTGTCTATAATCAATATTTTTGCTCCATTTGAGATTTATGTGCGAATAGGGATGTGGCTTTTCGCATTATTCTTTGGTTTTTATTTATTTAAAAACATAAAGTTAAAATCTTTATTGCAGTTAGGTTAATTTTGAAGTTCTAGTGGTTCTGTTAGAGAGCGGTGTTATGAAAATTCTGACTGTATTAGGTGCCAGACGTCAGTTTATTAAGGCTTTTGTGCTATGAAAAAGTTACTAATTGTTGGATTACCTTTTTTTCCGCATAAATATCAGTATTTATTAGATTCATATAAAGATATAGGCGTTAATGCTAAGGTATTATTAAATGCCGAAAGAAATAATAATGATTCCTCTATTAATGAAGAGTTTTATTATGCAGGAACAAATAAACTTAAACGAGTATATACTTATTTAACTGTATTATATAAGTTTCGTCCGAAAAATATTGATTGTTATGATTATTCTATATTGTCAATCTTTTATATATTAGTTGCTAGATTGCTAGGCATTAATGTTAGATTTTGGCTTATTGGTGGGGAGCTTGTTGGCGACAAACAAGATGCAAATAATAATTCTTTATTTTTGCGCCTTATTATTAATGCGAAGATGCATTTGTCAAGGCTTTGCTTGGTATTCACAAATACTATTTATGCAAAAGAACACCATCATATAAGAACAATAAAAGATATAAACCCTAAATTGTTGGATAAAATTGAAAAAATATATAACTGTGTTCCGGTCTTAGAAATTAATCCTGCCCTAGCTAATAAAGAAAGAAAAACTTTTATATATGCTAATGCTGTAATTGAGGGTAGACATGTTATGTCTTTGGTACAGGCTTTGGCTGATTTAAGGGATAATCATGTTGACTATTCGGCGGCCATATATGGATTTAATTCCATTTCAAATAATGTTTATGCTCCACGAGGTACCCCATATTCTGAAAAAACATTGAAATTATATAATGAGTTAAAATTAAATGATTTTGTTGATGTTTATGGGTTTGTTAAAAATATTAAAGATATAATGAAAGATTATAAATTTTTTATTTTACCTGCAGATGTAATATTAGCTAATTATGCCTTGCTTGAAGCAATGTCTTTTGGTCTTGTACCAATTATTTATCCAGGTGATGGTTATGAAGTTATAATAGAAGACGGTGTGAATGGTATTGTCGCTACGGATTTTGATTTAGCTAAAGCTATGATGCGTGCACTATCCCTTTCTCAAACTGAGTATGTAAAGATGTCTGATGCTGCTCATCTTAAGATTAAAAAAGACTTCTCACTTGATTTATGGAAAGAAAAACTTTCTAAACATCTATATTAGTTATTGAGCTTTGATACATTATGAAGATTCTATCAGTATTTGGTACCCGTCCAGAAGCTATTAAAATGGCTCCGTTAGTTAAAGCATTAGCTGCAGATGATTATTTTGAATCTCGAGTTGCTGTAACTGCCCAGCACCGAGAAATGCTTGATCAAGTTTTAAAGTTGTTTGAAATTCAACCTGATTATGATTTAAATTTAATGAGAGCTGGACAAGATTTATATGATGTTACAGCGGGTGCTTTGCTAGGTCTTCGCGATGTTCTTAAAGATTTTCGCCCAGACTTGATTTTAGTACATGGAGATACAACAACTACTCTATCAGCATCCTTAGCTGCTTTTTATCAGCAAATTCCAGTTGGACATGTAGAAGCTGGTTTACGTACAGGCAATATGTATTCACCATGGCCAGAAGAGGCAAATCGTGTATTAACGGGACGACTAGCTGCACTTCATTTTGCTCCTACAGAGCGAAATCAAAAAGCTTTATTACATGAAGATATATCTTTAGAAAAAATTAAAATTACAGGAAATACTGTAATAGATGCTTTGCAGTGGGTAGTAAAGAAAATAGAAAACTCTAGTGAAATGAAGATCTCTATTCGTTCAATTCTTGAACAAGCAGGTCTAAAAGATACAATTATAGATAAACGCTATGTTCTAATTACTGGTCATCGTCGAGAAAATTTCGGAGAAGGATTCGAGAATATTTGTAAAGCTTTATCTTCACTTGCTAAGGTGAACCCTGAAACTCATTTTATTTATCCAGTTCATCTTAATCCGAATGTACAAGAACCTGTGAAGCGATTGTTAGGTGGTTTGAATAATGTTCATCTCATTGCTCCATTAAGCTATGAGCCTTTTGTTTATCTGATGCAGCATGCTTATTTAGTACTTACAGATAGTGGGGGAGTACAAGAAGAAGCACCAGGACTTGGTAAGCCAGTTTTAGTTATGCGTGATACAACAGAGCGTCCAGAGGCTGTCGATGCTGGTACAGTAAAATTGGTGGGAACACACTATGAGGCCATTACCTTGGCTGTCCAAGAATTATTAGATGATCCTAAAATTTATCAGCAAATGTCTCGTGCAAATAATCCATATGGAGATGGCTTTGCGAGTCAGAGAATAATTGATTTTATTAAGGAAAATTTTTAATGGTACCTTATTTTACCTTATTATTTGCCATCATGTTTGGTACCCTATTTGATGGTAAAAAAATAGATAAAATTTTCTTCTTTATTTTAAGCTTATGGATGTTGATATTCTCTGCTTTTAGGGTAGGAGGAACTGGTACTGGTGACTATGATGCTTATTTACGGTTATATTCAGCAACGGATACTTTTGAAAAGGTAATAGATCCTGAGATACATGCAGAAATCGGCTTTCGACTACTTTCTTTTTTAGGTCATTCTTTGGGTCTTGGTGAGCAATATATTATTGTCGCCATGGCTACTTTAGCATTAATTCCAGTTACATATATAATTTACAAATATTCACCTTATAAAATATTATCTTTATTAATTTGGATGCCATACTTTTTAGCAATGAATATGCAAACAAGTCGTACTTCTGTTGCAGCGGCTTTTGGCTTGCTTTTTATGATTCTTTATTATAAAAAAAGATGGCTTGCAGCATTATTGGCTTTGGTGATTGCCGCTTCATTTCACTCTTCAGCTTTAATATTGGTTTTAGTATTTTTAGCTAGAGTGAGTTTGAAAAAATTATTTTATGCCACAATTATTGCTTTTGCAATGTTAGTCTTTGTTTCTCCCTTTCAAATTTTGCTAAAAATATTCGAAATTTTACATTTAACTAGATTGTCAGATTTTCTATTAAGTTATCTTGCTTCAGATGATTATGGATATCCTATGGCAATATATGACCCTCGTATTATATTAGCTATGGGAGTGGTCTTTTTGATCTTTAAGTGTCAACAGCATATTCCTAAATATTTTGATATGTATTATTGCAAATTATATATAATTGGTGCTTTGCTGATGGTTATTTTTTCACACGTTGTAATTATGGCTTGGCGTGTTAGTTATTTATTTTTGCTTATAAGTGTAGTTACTATTCCATGGTTGGCTAAAGTATACAACCTTTTAATAGAGAAAAATATGGGATCAAAAAGGGTAATGTCTTCGGTGTTTATTTTTCTCTATTTTTTATATACTGCATCTTTAATTTTAAAAGCTCAACCTTATGCATTTTTTTGGTAGAAAATAGAGATGAAAAAATTTTTACTAATAGATACAACTTGGCCAATTAATTCTAGAACTGAGCGATTTAAAAATTCTTTTAAGAAATACTTTGAAGTGATTGTGGTTGCTTGGAATCGAGGTTTAGCAGGGGGCAAAGAAGAATTAGAAGGAACTTATATTTTAGATACGAATATAGGTTATGGAAATCAATTAAAAAAATTATTAAAACTTCCTCTTTTTTTTATTCATATTTATTCAGTTTGTAAGAAAGAAAAACCAAATGTTTTTTTTGCAAGTCATTGGGACTCATTAATTTGTGCCGTGCTATTAAAGCTCATTTGGAATTGGAAAGTAAAGATAATCTATGATTGCTTAGATTTACCTACTTTATCAAATAATATAATAAGAAAAATAATTATTTATGTTGAGAAAATATGTTTAAAGTTCGTAAACTTGACAATTTTTGCTTCACGACACTTTAAACCTCTCTATTCAAAAAAAGTAAAGTCTTATATCTTTGAAAATTATCCATCGACAGAATTACTTAATAGTACATCAACTGAACCAGATTGGATAAAGCGTTATGATGATAAAATTCCTAAAGGCTCTAAAAATGTAGCGTGGATTGGAGTGGTTCGGTATTTTGATATTATTGAAAATATATTATTAGCGATAAAAGATACAAATATTTGTTTCTTTGTCTTTGGTGACGGTCCGGATCTTGATAAATTAGTGAAGGCTGTTAATTTTTATAAATTGGAAAAGCAGGTTTTCTTTTTTGGAAGATATAAGCCTTCTGATCTTAAATATATTTATGAAAAGTCGGATTTAGTTTGGGCGGCTTATCCTACAAATGATTTCAATGCTGTTTATGCAATTTCTAATAAGTATTTTGAATGCTCTTTCTTTGAAAAAAGAATTGTTTTATCTAAGAAGACAAAAATGGCTGAGGATTTGCAAGACAACCCTAGTGTTATTATTGTTGATGAATACTCACCTAGTGATATTAAAGAGAAATTACAGTCTAATACTACAGTTTTTTTTAATAAATATAGTAAATATGAAAATGACATGACCTGGGAGGATCAAGAAGATAAGCTTATTGATTCTATAAAAAAGGTATTGTAATTTTTTAATTAAATGAAATTTATTAAGTTTAAGTTTTATTTAAGTTTTTTTCTTAGGTTTTATATGAATGCTATGTACCATTATCTATGTTTATCAGGATATTAATTAATGAAATTTTCTGTACTAATTTCCATTTATTTTAAAGAGCAGCCAGAACACTTTAATGCGTGTATGGAAAGTATTTGGAATAATCAAACAGTGAAACCTTCTGAAATTATTATGGTAGAAGATGGCCCATTAACTCCTGAGTTAGATCTAATAATTAAATATTGGGAAGAGAAATTAAAAGATATTTTAAAAGTTACTAAACTTGCTGAAAATGTAGGTACAGGTAAAGCAAAAAATATTGGTCTAAAGCAATGCACTAATGAAATAGTTTGTATTGTGGATACTGATGATATCAGTGTTCCAGATCGTTTTGAAAAGCAAATTAAAATTTTATCAGGTGATCCTGAATTAGTAATTTTAGGTGGTCAAATTATAGAGTTTATTGAGGATATCTCTTCACCTTCTGGTATGCGAAATGTTCCATTGACAAATTTAGAGCTTCGCCAATACGCAAAAAAACAAAGTCCTTTTAATAATATGACAATTACTTATAGAAAAACCAAAATTTTAGAGGTGGGTGGGTATCAACACCATTTATGGATGGAAGATTACAATCTTTTTTTACGTGTGATTGCCAAAGGGTATAAGGTTCAGAACTTGCCAGATGTATTAGTCTATGCTCGTATCGATAACGGCATGCATGGACGTCGTAAAGGTTTACAATATATTAAAAGTGAAAAACAGTTACTAGATTTAAAAAAACAACTAAAGTTACAAAATCCTCTATATGCTAACATACTGTTTCTGGTACGGTCTGCGTTTAGACTGCTACCAGCAAATTTATTGGGTACAATTTATAATACCTTTCTTCGTAAAGATATTAAAAAATGAGTGAATGAAAATATGAAGCGTTTAGTAGACATAGTCATTTCTTTAATAGCTTTAACCGTTCTGTCGCCAATATTTCTGGTCGTTGCTTATAAGGTCCGTAAAAATTTAGGATCACCCATATTCTTTTATCAAGAAAGACCTGGGAAAGACGGAAAATTATTTAAAATGATTAAATTCCGTTCAATGAAAGATGCTTTTGATGCACAAGGAAATCCATTACCAGATGAAGCCCGCATTACTCCATTTGGCCAAAAATTGCGCTCTACAAGCCTAGATGAAATGCCGCAATTGATTAATGTGCTTAAAGGTGACATGAGTGTAGTTGGACCTCGTCCAATGCTTAAAGACTTTGTTGCATTATATTCACCAGAGCAGGCACGTCGTTTAGAAGTACGTCCTGGAATGACTGGTTTGGCTCAGGTAAGTGGCCGTAATGAACTAGATTATGAGGAACGATTTAAATGTGATGTTTGGTATGTCGATAATCACAATGTTTGGGTCGACTTTAAAATTATGTTTAAAACAGTCAAAGTGATGACTAAGCGTGAAGGCATTAATGCACCAGGGCATGTTGGACCTTCTTTGTTTAAAGGCAATAATACCCAAGAAAATATCGACTCGTCTGTAAAGTAAATTTTATATCTTGAAAACTACCGTATGATCAAAAAAGCAGTTTTACCAGTAGCTGGTTTAGGTACACGTTTTTTACCAGCAAGTAAGTCAATTCCAAAAGAAATGGTAACAGTTGTTGACCGTCCAGCTATTGAATATGTAGTGCGTGAAGCAGTTGATGCTGGAATTGAGCAAATTATTTTGGTGACTCACTCTTCAAAAGCATCGATTGAAAATTATTTTGATCGAAACTTTGAATTAGAAACTACATTAGAGCAAAAAAAGAAATTTGATTTACTTGCAGAAATTACACAAATTGTTCCGCCCCATGTGAGTGTTGTAAGTGTAAGACAACCTCAGCCTTTAGGTTTAGGACATGCGGTTTTATGTGCAAAGAGTATTGTTGGTCAAGATAATTTTGCTGTGTTATTACCGGATGTTTTGGTGAAAGACGACTCGGGCCGAAATGATTTATCTCGTATGATTGCACGTTATAATACAATTCAAGCTGCACAGATTATGGTAGAAGCAGTACCTGATAACCTTGTGGATCAATACGGGATTGTAGATGTAGCGCATACTCCTAATGAGGGTGAAAGTATTGCTATGCAAGGCATTGTTGAAAAACCTGCTGTTGGCTCTGCACCTTCTAATCTTTCTGTAGTTGGTCGCTACGTTTTGCCTGCAAAAATTATGCAGCTTTTGGAAAACACACCCAAAGGTGCAGGTAATGAAATTCAGTTAACAGATGCGATTGCGATGTTACAAGAAACAGATATTGTTGAAGCCTATCGTATGCAAGGCCAAACATTTGACTGTGGTAGTAAACTTGGATATTTAAAAGCTGTACTACATTATGGAATTCAACATCCTAAATTAGGCCCAGAATTTAAACAGCTAATTCAAGAGCTTAAGTTGTAGTATTGTGTAGTTCTGCTTAAGTATTTGTAAAAACTGCTGAATATAATAAACAATCAATATATTCTCTTCCTTGAATGGGAAGAGAAATCTATAGAATATTAAAAAATCAGGTGTGCAATGAAAATCGCAGTGTTTGGAACCACCTTACACGCTGGTGTAATGGCAGCATTACTAGCTGAATATGGCAATCAGATTTATTGGTGCACAAGTGTCACCTGCGAAGAAAATATTTCTGTACTTTCTTACCAAGATCAAGAAGTTAATAATTATTTGAATAAGCAAAGAAAATCGGGCTTTCTACAAGAAAGTCCTTTTTCTACTATTCCACTTGATGTTGAAGTTTATTTATTCTGTTTTAGTCCCACACAAATCCAGCTTGCTTTAAATACAGTTGAGAAGCTAAGCCAACGTCCTATCGTTCATCCTAGATTAATGGTAAATGGTTCTACGTTTGGCTTACATGGAACTGATCAGTTAAAACAATATTTACCAAAAGACGAGTGGGTCTATTTCCCTGATGTAATTCAAGAAGGGAATGCTATTAATAGTGTATTGCATGTAAAACATGTCATTGTTGGTGTTGAGTCCAATCATGCGCGGGATACAATGCAAGAGCTGTTACGCCCATTTTTCCGTTTTAGTTATCAATATTTATTTATGCCGATTTTGGACGCTGAATTTACCAAACTTAGTATTTCTGGCATGTTGGCGACCCGTATTAGTTATATGAATGACTTAGCTATGGTAGCAGAGAAACTCGGTATTGATATCGCTAATGTGAAGCATGGTATTGCGGCCGATACACGTATTGGTGCGGCTTATTTGTCCGCTGGAGTTGGTTTTGGCGGTGAAAATTTTTCGCATGATATTTTAACCCTTTCGAGTACTGTTTCTGGAACTGGGGCGAAAAGTCGTCTTTTAGAGCAGGTATGGGCAATTAACGAACAACAAAAAGAAATTTTATTCCGTAAGCTGTGGAATTATTATCATTGTAATTTGAATGGTAAAACCGTGGCTATTTGGGGTGCATCCTTCAAAGAAAATACCTCAAGCATACATAACTCCCCAATTCATATTTTATTAGCTGCATTATGGGCACAAGGTGTAACAGTACGTTTGCATGATCCTCAAGCATTAGATGAAATTGCCGCTACATATGGTGACCGTAAGGATTTAGTACTGTGTACTGATCAATATGAGGCTGCTCGAGACGCACACGCCTTATGTTTAGTTACCGCATGGAAACAATACTGGAGTCCAGACTTTAAGCAATTACAACAGATGATGCAGCATCCTTTAATTTTGGATGGGCGTAATATTTATGACCCAGCATATGTAAAGGCTAAGGGCTTTGCTTATGAAGGAGTAGGTCGTTTATGAGTAAATCTATCGAGAAATTTCCTAAAGAGTTGGTTTCACCTTTACTAAAATTACAGGCGATGGGTGAGAAAAATTCAAAACTACATATAAAAGAATTGTTCGCTTCAGAACCGGATCGCTTTCAACAATATTCTATAAAATTTGATCCATTAGTTTTTGATTATAGTAAGCATCGTGTTACTAAAGACATTTTGGAACAATTGACTGCTCTTGCGAAAACCAAACAATTAAATCAATGGATTGAACGTCTTTTTTCACAAGACAAAGTAAATTGTACAGAGCAACGCGCAGCAATGCATTGGGCACTACGCTTGCCAGTTGACTATTCGAAGTTTCCAGAGTTAACGGCTCAAGTCCATAGCCAGTTACAACGTATGTATGCCTTAGTAGAAAAGATACATGTTGGTCAATATCGCGGGGCAACCGGTGAAGTGATTCAAGATGTTGTGAACATTGGTGTGGGTGGTTCTGATTTAGGGCCACAAATGGTCACCCATGCGTTGTCAGATTTTAAAGTGAAAACGGCTAAACCTTTAAATGTTCACTTTGTATCGACTATGGATGGTAGTCAGTTGTCGGAGTTGCTCCACCAACTTCGTCCAGAAACAACACTATTTATTATTTCTTCAAAATCTTTTGGAACGATTGATACTTTATCAAATGCCCAAACGGTACGACAGTGGCTTGAAAAAACTTTGGGAACACATGCCCGAGTTTTAAAAAGTCATTTTGTTGGAGTATCAACAAAAGCAGATAAAATGACTGAATGGGGGATTGCCCCAGAAAATCAATTACTGCTTTGGGACTGGGTAGGTGGCCGTTACTCATTATGGTCATGCATTGGTTTACCTATTGCGTTGAGTATCGGGGTTGAAGGTTTTCAGCAACTCTTAGCTGGTGCTCATGCAGTAGATGAACATTTTCAAAATACAAGTTATGAGCAAAATATTCCTGTTTTAATGGGATTATTAGGCGTTTGGAACAATAATTTTTTAAATATTCAAACTCATGCAGTATTACCTTATGATGGTCGATTAAAGTATTTTGCTGCTTATTTGCAGCAACTTGAAATGGAATCTAATGGTAAATCGGTACAACGTGACGGTCAAAAAGTCGAACTCGATACATGCCCAATTGTATGGGGTGAAGTTGGACCAAATGCTCAACATGCCTTCTATCAGTTATTACACCAGGGAACTCAAGCAGTAAGCTGTGACTTTATTGCGCCAGTCCAACGCTATAACGCTGACCATTTTACCTATGTTGAAAATGCAGAGGCTTTAGTCGAGCAGCATCATCTTGCGTTATCGAATTGTCTGGCCCAATCAAGATTATTGGCCTTTGGTAATGAAGCTTTAGACTCAACTGAATTAGAAAAACTGCCGATTTACAAACAATATGAAGGTAACCAACCGAGTTCAACCCTATTATTGAAAGAGTTGAATCCATATAGTTTGGGAATGTTAATTGCTTTATATGAGCATAAAGTTTTTGTGCAGTCTGTAATTTGGAATATTAACCCGTTTGATCAATGGGGCGTCGAAAAAGGCAAACAGATTGCTGATCAACTATTACCTATTTTAAATGGGGTTCAAAATGATCTTTCATCATTAGATGCCTCAACACGTGGATTAATTAAAATATTATTAGGAAAAGTAGATGGCTAAAATCCTAGTTACTGGTGGTGCTGGTTATATTGGTTCACATACCTGTGTAGAGCTTTTAAACGCTGGTCATGAAGTTATTGTTTTTGACAATCTATCAAACAGTTCTGAAGAGTCGTTAACGAGAGTCCAAGATATCACACAAAAGAGTTTAGCTTTTGTTAAAGGTGATATTCGTAATGTAAATGAACTTGATCGCGTATTTCAAGATCATTCAATTGATGCTGTAATTCACTTCGCAGGCTTAAAGGCAGTAGGTGAAAGTCAGGAAAAACCGCTGATTTATTTTGATAATAATATTGCTGGTAGTATTCAACTCGTTAAGTCGATGGAAAAAGCAGGTGTCTATACGCTTGTGTTTAGCTCTTCTGCGACAGTATATGACGAGGCCAATATATCTCCATTAAATGAAGATATGCCAACAGGTATGCCAAGTAATAACTATGGCTATACTAAACTGATTGTTGAGCAATTGCTGCAAAAACTGTCAAATTCAGATTCTAAATGGTCGATAGCTTTACTACGCTATTTTAACCCAGTTGGTGCCCATAAAAGTGGCCGTATTGGTGAAGACCCACAAGGTATTCCAAATAATTTAATGCCTTATGTGACTCAAGTTGCTGTAGGTCGCCGTGAAAAGCTATCTATTTATGGTAACGACTACAATACTGTAGATGGGACTGGGGTACGTGACTATATCCATGTCGTCGATTTAGCGAATGCACATTTATGTGCTCTAAATAATCGATTAGAAGTGACAGGTTGCCGTGCATGGAATATTGGTACAGGTAATGGTTCATCGGTTTTGCAAGTAAAAAATACATTTGAGCAAGTTAACGGTGTGCCTGTTGCTTTTGAATTTGCGCCACGTCGAGCAGGCGATGTAGCAACATCTTTTGCCGATAACGCTCGCGCAGTTGCGGAGCTAGGTTGGCAGCCGCAATATGGTTTAGAGGATATGCTTAAAGATAGTTGGAATTGGCAAAAGCAGAATCCAACAGGTTATAAAAATTAGTTTATATTGCTTAAATAATGATGGTGATAGAGTTTAGATAGTTATGAGGTTTGCTTTATCACTACATTTTTTATTCCATCTAGACTTTTAAAACAATATTTTACTTATACAAATATAGTTTTAGGCATAAAGGGAGCACTCTTAGAGATTCAAAAAATGACAAATTTTGATAGTATGACTCTAGATTAGGCAACTCTATATAATCGAGTAGGACGACTTAACGTTTTACTTATATCTTTTAAGTCTATTCCATAAAGCTTGTTCTAGGTTAAGTAATCTAGTGAAAAAGAACAAGGTAGTTGATAGAATTCTGAAAATATTTTTTTATAATTGATATTGATATATGAATAAAAGAATTGATATACAAATTTTAAGAGCTTTTGCTGTTATTTTTGTCGTGCTGTTCCATCTTGAAGTAACTGGTATACAAAGTGGTTTTCTTGGTGTTGATGTCTTTTTTGTAGTAAGTGGCTTTTTAATGGCCATTCTATACAAGCCTGGAGAGGCAAAAAAATTCTTTGAAAGACGAGCTAAGCGTTTATTACCTGCATATTTTGCAACAGTAATTCTTACATTAATCGCAGCTATATTTGTTGTTCTTCCTTCTGAACAGGAAGCCGTTTTAACTCAATCAATATACAGTATATTCTTTGCTAACAATTTTGGTTTCTGGCTACAAAACTCATATTTTAGTAAATCAGATTTTAAACCCCTACTTCATCTGTGGTCTCTTGGTGTTGAGATCCAGTTTTATTTAATAGTACCTTTTTTAGTATTTTTCTTTAAAAAGTCTAAATTTTTACTTCCGATTGCATTACTTGGCTCACTTCTAAGCTGTATTTTTATCCTGGGTATTGCTCCTCAAACATCATTTTTTATGATGCCTTTACGTGTTTGGGAGTTTTTAATTGGGTTTGTGGTGGCTTATTATTTAACCATTAATGGTAATATTAAATTTAATAATTACAGTTTTTTGGGATTAATTGGTTTAGCTATAATTTGTGCCGTACCATTTCTTCATATTGATGGAAATTCTGTAAATCGATTAAATGCACATCCTGGTATACACGCATTAATTGTTTGTATTGCCACAGCCCTAGTTCTGAGTTTCGGATTACCTAAATTTTTACAAGATAGTAAATTAGGTTTACTTCTTTCAAAAATTGGTGACTATTCCTACTCTATTTATCTTGTTCACTTTCCCATTATTGTTCTCTATTTATACAAGCCTTTTACGGGTACAAATTTACATCCTGAAAGTTTATTAGATAAGATCTCTTTATTTATTCTAATTGCAGTAGCTTCAATTCTAATGCATAAATTGATTGAAACTAGAAACTTTAAGAATATAAAGAGAGAATATCTAGTTTCTATCATCTCAATAGTTGCATTGATTGGTATAACGAAAGTTACTCAAACCTATTTTTATAATCAGCAAGAGAAAAATATTTTTGCGGGTTTAAAAGACCGTGCAACGTATCGCTGTGGCAAACTTAAACGTATTTCTGATCCCAAAGCTGTCACATGTAAAATCAACAATGAAAATTTTGAAAAATCAATTTTATTGGTAGGAAACAGTCATTCAGATTCAATTAAAATGGCATTTTCTGAAGAGGCTGCCAAGAACAAATATAATACTTATTTTGTAGTTTCTAATACTCCTCTAATTGAAGGACCTTTCACTGTAGATGTTTTACTTAAAGAAGCTGCTCGGTTAAAGACAGGGCGAATTATAATGCATTATTCATCACCAGCCTTAGATGACAAGTTACTTGAAAAAATAGAGAGCCTTCTTAAACATAAAAATATTTCAATTGATTTTATTATGCCTGTACCTATTTATAAAGAACCAGTACCAAAAATTCTTTATGAGAATAATGCTACTGCACAATATGATGTACATAAGTACCTTGATGATAATGCTATCTTCTTTACTAAACTTGAAGTCTTAGAATCTAAGTATAGCAATTTAAAAATAGATCATGTGAAGCAAATACTTTGTAAGCCTACTTGTATAATTAGTGATGAAAATAAATATCCATATTACTTTGATAGTAATCACTTGAACCTTACTGGAGCTAATTTGCTAATACCCGTGTTTGAAAAAATCTTTTCTTCTTATTCAGATAAGGAAAAATAAATTAACTTAAAATAAATTATTTTTTTAATATCACTAACTACCTATAGCTACTTAGTAGCTATAGGCTTATTTTTTAGTTAAAATTTTATATTTATTTCTTTATAATTCATATGTTTATGTATTTTGATGTTCCTGAAAACTCATAAACCTACTAAGTGAACAACTAATTTTTATGGTAATATTCGCCATTGCCTTTTGTCCTTCTGCTTAAGTTATGGCCTTTCTGCGTCAACAGCTTCTCTTTGTTTTCATTGCTTTTTTTTCAACTTGTTTGGGATTGTATATTGCATGGGATATGCAATTGACTCTAATTAAGTTTTATACATATTTGAGTTCAGATAGGGCTTTGTTTTCAATCTTATTCAATTATGCAGTCATTCAGCTATTTTTTATAGTGACGGGCCGGAAATATACTGCTTTATTGCTGAGCCAATTATTTGTTATATTTTTAAATTTTATTAATAAAAAGAAACAACAATATTTATTTAGTAATCTAAGTCCTGAAGATATTTTTCTTGTGCCTGAGGCAATGAAGGCAACACCATGGCATTTACAACTCATTTTCTTTACTTCAATTATTTTCTTTCTTATTACTCTGCTAATTGCAATAAGAAAAGAAAGTAAGGTGACATTTCATTCCTATGTACCAAATATTATTATTTTTGGATTACTTAGTAGTAGCTTAATTTATTTAAATTTCATTAGAAATCCTACAGGTGCTTGTTTTTCTGAAAATAAGCCTATGATTTGTGCAAGCCTACAGGAATTTCCAAATACTAGAAATGATTGGATCGGTGATTATCGGAAAATTCAAGATTATGGTTTTGTGACTTTTTATATTTCTAAAGTATTGGATAATGTAACGAGTGTATTATTACCTAACCGTAAAGTATCTGAGCAAGACATATTGCAGATATTGCAGCAACATCATTTGGTTCAACCTTTAGAAGATAATGAGAAGGAATATTCGAACATTGTTATTGTGATGGAAGAATCTTTTTGGGATTCTCATCATTTAGATAATGGTTTTTCAAAAGATTTATTATCTTTTGTTCATCAAAATCAGATTTCTAATTTATTGTCTCCTTCTTTTGGGGGAGGTACTGCGAATGTCGAGTTTGAAGTTCTAACGAGTCTCAATACAACTTTTTTCCCAAATGAGTTGTTATATGTTTCTAAGCTAAAGAAACCAATTTATGCTCTACCTTATTATTTAAATTCAATCGGTTATCAAACGGTTGTAATGCATAATAATTATAGTTACTACTATAATCGTAATAAGGTATATCCAGATTTAGGGTTTGAGAAATTTATATCGCTTGAAAACATGATTGCCCATAAAGATCTAGGGAAAGTTATTAATTTGGGCGGTTGGGTCACAGATGATCTCATTTTTGATTCAATTAAGTCTACTTTAAAAGAGAATGAGTTACAGCCAAAGTTTATTTATGCGATTACTGTTGAAAATCACCCAATGTATAATGATAATCGATTTGGTAAACAAAATTATAAACTTAACAAAGAACTGTCTGAAACTGAAAAGCAAAAATTAAGTACTTATACTGCTGGAACTGCACGTGCTAACCAAAAGTTAAAAGAGCTCGCTGAATATTTAAAGACAGTAGATAGACCAACAATTTTAGTGGCTTTTGGCGATCATTTGCCAAATCTACAAGAAGTTTATGAGAGTTATGGATTTTTTAAAGATGATCCTGAGCGAACTAATTTAAAAAATTATCAGACACCGTTTGTAGTGTGGAGCAATTATAAATTAGATAAGAAGCCTTTGAAGCAACCTTATATTGCTGCAAGTTTCGTCGCTCCAAAACTATTAAAGTTAGCAGGGTTACCTTTATCAGATTACTATCAATTTGTTGATGATGTCTCGAGTTGTTATAGTGCCATTCACCAAAAATTTATCAATGAAAATCCAACGTGTAATTTTGATAAGAAAGTATTGTTAAAAGGTTATGAAAATCTAAATAAGGATGTATTAGACGGACATAATCATACTTATAAAATTATGCAGAATAACCAAAAAGAGATGGAACAATAATGTTCCATCTCTTTGAGATGAACTCTATTAAGACTGAATTAATCCAGTTAATTCATCTACATAATGCTGCATTGGCTGAGCTTGACGATCTGCACGGCTTTCAATATTGAGGCGTAGTAAAGGCTCTGTGTTTGAAGCACGGACATTAAAGCGCCATGCACCAAAGTCTAGACTTACACCATCAGTACGGTCAATTTGTGGATTTTGATCAGCATAGAAATCGAAAATCTTTTGAATAGTGATTTGTGTATCAACCACTTTAAAGTTGATTTCACCACTACAAGGAAACTTGGTAATCATATTTTCAACGAGTGTTGAAAGTGATTGTCCTGTTTCAGAAAGTAGGGCAACGGTGAGTAACCATGGAATCATCCCGCTGTCGCAGTAAGCAAAGTCACGGAAATAGTGGTGTGCACTCATTTCTCCGCCATATACGGCATTGTGTTCACGCATCACGTCTTTAATGAATGCATGACCAGATTTTGACTGGACGGCAATACCTTCGTACTCATCCACGATATCAAATGTGTTCCACACTAAACGCGGGTCATGCACAATTTTTTCGCCTGACTGTTTAATCAAGAAAGCTTGAGCCAATAGACCAACAATATAGTAGCCTTCAATGAACTGTCCCTTTTCATCAAATAAGAAACAGCGGTCAAAGTCGCCGTCCCATGCAATTCCCATATCTGCTTTATGCTCAATTACAGCATTTCGAGTACTGTCACGGTTTTCAATTAAAATTGGGTTAGGAATCCCATTTGGGAAAGTGCCATCTGCTTCATGGTGAATTTTAATAAATTCAATAGGTACGTTAAGCGTTTTAAATTTTTCTTCGATTGCATCAATCACGTGACCAGCTGCACCATTACCCGCGTTTACCACTAACTTAAGTGGGCGGATTTTTGCTGGTTCAATATAAGTTAATAAGTGATCAACGAACTCAGACAAAATGTTATAGCTTTGAGTTGTACCTTTTTGACTAACTTCTTCAAAGTTATTGGTTTCTGCTAAAGCCTGAATTTCTTTTAAACCAGTATCTGCACTAATTGGACGAGCATTTTCTCGAACCAATTTCATGCCGTTATAGTCCATTGGGTTATGGCTCGCAGTAACTTCGATACCACCTTGCACATCTAAATGGAAAGCGGCGAAGTAAACTTCTTCAGTACCCGTCATGCCTAAATCAAGAACATTGACACTCGCATCATTTAATCCACGGATGGTCGCTTGTTTTAAAGCCTCACTGCTTAGACGAATATCACAACCTACAACCACAGTCTTTGGTTTATAGATTTGTCCGTAAGCGCGGCCAATTTTATAGGCAATTTCTTCATTCAATTCGGTGCCGAGTTTGCCTCGGATATCATAAGCTTTAAAACACGTTAAAGTAGTCATTATTCAATTCAATACATGTGGTTTGAGTTGTGTGCACATTATACATAGATCATGAAACAGGTATGTTTATAGTTTTTATATTCAAATTTTTCACTTCATTTCGGTAGTTCATATCTAAATTTATAAGAAAGATTTTTACGACTTTAGTCTAATAAATAAATTTATAAATTAGAAATAGCTTGATTTTATTCAACCATATTGGTCATACCAATTTTAATGGTTATTTAATGATTGATCTTGCTAATGTCTGTGTTTATGATGCTTCCTGTGGTTTAAGGAACAACATTTGCACTTAATTTTTAATTGGTAATACCAATTGTGTTAGATGTTTAAGAATTTAAGGTACAAAAATTCGCCCCGGCATTTCAAGGAGATGACAATGCTCAATATGTGGCAACAACTTTATGACCCTTTAAATAATATTTGGCTGTCCAGTGCGGTTGCATTAATCCCGATTATTTTCTTCTTTTTGGCATTAGCAGTTTTTCGTTTAAAAGGCAGTATCGCGGGTACGGGCACAGTCATTATTGCATTATTGATTGCTCTCTTTTTCTATCAAATGCCGGGTCAAATGGCCTTTGCGTCTATTATTTACGGTTTCTTCTATGGTCTATGGCCAATTTCATGGATCATTATTGGGGCAGTTTTTCTATACAAGATTTCGGTAAAAACAGGTCAGTTTGAAGTTATTCGCTCAAGCATTTTGTCAATTACCGAAGACCAACGTCTGCAAATGTTACTCGTTGGTTTTGCATTTGGTACTTTCCTTGAAGGAGCAGCGGGTTTTGGTGCTCCTGTCGCAATTACGGCTGCACTCCTTGTAGGTTTAGGCTTTAAGCCACTTTATGCTGCTGGTTTATGCTTGATTGTAAATACCGCGCCAGTGGCATTTGGTGCGATGGGTATTCCAATTATTGTGGCGGGGCAGGTGTCAGGCGTAGACACCATGGAAATTAGCCAGATGGTGGGTCGTCAGTTGCCATTTTTAACGCTGATCGTGTTGTTCTGGATCATGGCGATTATGGATGGCTGGCGTGGTGTTAAAGAAACTTGGCCTGCTGTATTAGTGGGTGGTGGCGCTTTTGCGATTGCCCAATATCTTACATCTAACTTTATTGGCCCTGAATTACCAGATATTACCGCTGCAATTGCTTCATTGGTCAGCCTGACTGTGTTGTTCCGTTTCTGGAAACCAAAACATATTTTCCGCTTTGAACCTGAAGCTGGCCAAACTCTAATTCAGCAACCTACAACGGTTCAACGTTACAGTATTGGGAAAATTGCTAAGGCATGGTCTCCATTTGCCATCTTAACAGTCATGGTGACCATCTGGAGTGTTAAGCCGTTTAAAGCATTATTTGCAAAAGATGGTGCTCTTGAACACTGGATTTTCAAACTTGAAGTTCCGTATTTGCATAAATTGGTCGAAAAAATGCCGCCAATTGTGGCAGAGATGAAGCCATATGAAGCGATTTATAAGTTTGACTGGTTCTCTGCAACAGGTACGGCAATTTTTATTGCTGCAATTATCACTGCTATTTTCTTGAAAATGAAAGCAAGTGAGGCAGTAACGACTTTTGGTGAAACACTCAATGAGTTGAAAACACCGATTTACTCGATTGGTATGGTGTTGGCGTTTGCTTTTATTGCGAACTATTCAGGTTTATCTGCAACTTTAGCTTTAGCTCTATCGCATACGGGTCATGCGTTTACTTTCTTCTCGCCATTTTTGGGCTGGCTTGGTGTATTCCTTACAGGTTCAGATACCTCTTCAAATGCTTTGTTCTCGGCTCTACAGGCGACTACGGCTCAGCAAATTGGTATTCCAGAAGTGTTATTGGTGGCTGCTAATACCAGTGGTGGCGTGACAGGTAAGATGATTTCTCCGCAGTCGATTGCGATTGCGTGTGCCGCAGTAGGTTTAGTTGGAAAAGAATCTGACTTGTTCCGTTTCACGGTAAAACATAGCATCATATTCACTGTCTTTGTTGGCATCATTATTACGGTTCAGGCTTATCTGGTTCCGTGGATGATTCCATAACTCCAGTGAAGGAAACGCGATGAGAATCTCCGATCAAGTGGTCATGAAATTGCAGGCATTAATTGAAGAACGTCACATGAAAAAAGGTGACCGTTTGCCTGCCGAACGCCAGCTTGCAACAAGTTTAGGGGTTTCTCGTCCATCTTTGCGTGAAGCGATTCAGCAGCTTAATAGTCAAGGTGTGCTCAGTAGCCGCCGTGGCGATGGGACTTATATTCAGCAGTTGCCTGAACAGTGGCCACAGCAACTGATTGTGAACCCGATTAGCAACCTGATTGAAGAAGATCCACTCTACCGTTTTGATGTGCAAGAGGCACGGTTATTACTTGAAGGTGGCACGGCATGGTATGCCGCATTACGCTCAACGCCTGAAGATCGCGCCAAAATTCATCATTATTTTAATGAAATTAGTCGCCATCAAAATGCAGGTGACTCGGCGCAGGCTGCAGTAGCCGATGCTGAATTCCACTTAGCGATTGCTGAAGCATCTCACAATGTGGTGCTGATTCAAATGATGCGCAGCTTGTTTGATTTGCTGCAATACAACGTCTTGTTAGGGCGTAAAAAAGTTTATAACGACCCCGTAAATGGTGACTTGCTGAGCGAGCAGCATTTTCAGGTGATGGATGCTATTGATCGTAAAGATCCCGAGGCCGCACGCCAAGCTGTCTGCGGTCATATTGAATTTGTGATTAATCATGTGCGTTCTCTGGATGAAGACGAAGCTCGCCAGAAACGTGCAAATCGTTTAAGTAGAGTTGATTCAAAATGATTATTTCTTCTGGCAATGATTATCGTGCTGCGGCACAGCGTCGCTTACCTCCATTTTTATTTCATTACATTGATGGTGGAGCGTATTCGGAATATACCTTAAAGCGTAACGTACAAGATTTGTCAGAAATTGCATTGCGTCAACGTGTGCTCAATGACATGTCGGCGTTAAGCCTTGAAACCAAACTGTTTAACGAAACCTTGTCTATGCCAGTTGCTTTGGCACCTGTAGGCTTAACAGGTATGTATGCGCGCCGTGGTGAAGTGCAGGCAGCGATGGCAGCCGACAAAAAGGGCATTCCATTTACTCTTTCAACGGTTTCGGTATGTCCAATTGAAGAAGTTGCACCTGCAATTAACCGCCCTATGTGGTTCCAGCTTTATGTATTACGTGACCGTGGTTTTATGCGGAATGCTTTGGAACGTGCAAAAGCGGCAGGTTGTTCAACATTGGTATTTACCGTAGATATGCCTGTGCCGGGTGCACGTTACCGTGATGCCCATTCGGGTATGAGTGGGCCAAATGCTGCGATGCGCCGCTATATGCAGTCAATGTTCCATCCGCATTGGTCGTGGAATGTTGGCCTAATGGGCCGTCCGCACGACTTGGGCAATATTTCTAAATATTTAGGTAAGCCTACTGGGCTTGAAGACTATATTGGTTGGTTAGGCTCGAACTTTGACCCATCAATTTCATGGAAAGACCTTGAGTGGATTCGTGAATTTTGGGATGGCCCAATGGTAATTAAGGGTATTTTAGACCCTGAAGATGCCAAAGATGCCGTGCGTTTTGGTGCAGATGGTATTGTGGTCTCGAATCACGGTGGTCGTCAGTTAGATGGTGTGATGTCATCTGCTCGTGCATTGCCTGCAATTGCTGATGCAGTGAAAGGTGATTTGGCGATTTTGGCTGACTCAGGCATCCGCAATGGTTTAGATGTGGTGCGTATGTTGGCGCTCGGTGCCGATACGGTTTTACTTGGCCGTGCATTTGTTTATGCCTTGGCAGCAGCAGGTGGGCAAGGGGTCTCGAACTTGCTTGATTTAATTGATAAAGAAATGCGTGTTGCGATGACGCTTACGGGTGCTAAGTCGATTTCGGATATTAATGCGGATTGTTTAGTACAGGCGATGAAGCAAGGTTTTTAAGAAATAAGTTTTTAAGTGAGGCAATAAGCACAGCCTCAAAATTTGGTGATTTGCTAAAGTTCTGAGTGTAGGCATTTGTCACTTTTGAAAGGTCAAAAGTAACCAAAAACCTTCGTTTCGATGACGGTACTTCCTTGCTACCGCATCGAAACGGCGGCATCCCTGCCGCCAATCACGATAGTAAATATAGGGCTGATTCTAATTAGAGAATGAGCTAGTTAAATATAAATTACAAACGGTAAGACTCCATCGTGTTGGTCTAATTTGATAAATGGATGACCAAAAGGAAACCATCATGCAAACATTTTCTCCTCAAGTAGTGATCGAACGTTTACAGAATATTGTAGGGCGTTCGCATGTTTTGACTGATGATCAAAGCACGCGTCAGTATCGCCAAGGTCGTCGTTTTGGTGAGGGGAAAGTACTTGCTGTGGTGGTGCCAGGAACCTTGTTAGAGCAATGGCAGGTACTCCAAGCTGCAATTGATGCAGACTGTATTGTGATTATGCAGGCGGCGAATACAGGACTCACTGGCGGTTCAACCCCGTATGGTGATGATTATGATCGTCCTGTTTTAGTGATGAGTACGCGTCGTTTAAAAGGCATACAAGTCATTCATGATGGTAAGCAAGTGATTTGTTTACCGGGTGCGACCTTAGATAATTTAGAGCAAATTTTAAAAGGCTATGATCGTGAACCGCATTCAGTAATTGGTTCATCTTGTATTGGGGCATCGGTACTTGGCGGTGTGTGTAATAACTCTGGTGGTGCGTTGGTACGCCGTGGTCCTGCGTATACTGAGCTGGCGTTATATGCTCAGGTGAATACTGCTGGTCAATTAGAGCTGGTGAACCATTTAGGGGTGAATTTAGGCTCGACTCCTGAAGAAATTTTGATGCGTTTAGAGAAGCAGAAATATCAAGCCATAGATATTTTAGATGATGGCGAAAAGCAGGCATCGGACTATCGTTATGCGCACGATGTGACGCAAGTTGATGAAGATACACCCGCGCGTTTTAATGCAGACCCGTCACGATTGTTTGAAGCATCGGGTTCGGCAGGTAAAGTCTGTGTGTTTGCGGTACGTCTTGATACTTATGAAAAAGTAGAAAGTAATGTCTTTTATATTGGTACTAATGATGCCGATGATTTAACCGCTATTCGCCGTTACTTACTAACCTCACTGCCAAGCCTACCAATCGCTGGTGAATATATTCACCGAGATGCTTACTTGATTGGTGAAAAGTACGGAAAAGACACGTTCTTATTTATTGAAAAATTTGGCACAGCCAATGTTCCCAAAGCTTTTGCGATGAAAGATAAAGTCGATGGTTTCTTAGAAAGATTTAAAATTAAAGGTTTAACGGATCAGATTTTACAGGCGATTACCTTCTTTTTACCGAGTCATTTGCCTAAGCGTATGACCGAATATCGAGATCGTTATGAGCACCATTTAGTGCTACGTGTCGAAAATAATTCAAAAGCTCAGACCGAGCAGTTTTTAAAAGAATATTTTGCAGTGCATCAGTCAGGTAGCTATTTCGTATGTAGCGAAGGGGAAGGCCGAAAAGCGTTCTTACACCGTTTTGCGATTGCAGGAGCTGCAATTCGTTATCGTGATACGCACCGTAGTGAAGTTGAAGATATTGTGGCGCTTGATATTGCGTTACGTCGTAATGACCGTGAGTGGGTAGAGCAACTGCCTGCCGAAATGGAAAATAAAATCATCCATAAACTCTATTATGGGCATTTCTTTTGTCATGTGTTCCATCAAGACTATATTCTTAAAAAGGGCCATGACCCTTTAGAAATGGAACATCAAATGTGGAAGTTACTCGATGCGCGCCGTGCTGAATATCCGGCAGAGCATAATGTTGGGCATCTTTACATTGCCAAGCCTGCCTTAGCTAACTTTTATCAAAAACTTGACCCAACCAATAGCTTTAACGTAGGTATTGGACATACCTCAAAACTGAAATATTGGGGCAAGGCTAAATCTTAATACCGAGACATAAAAAAGGCGCCGAAGCGCCTTTTTTAATAGATGTATTATGCTGCTTCTGTTGATTTAGCAAGCACTTCTGCAACTGCTTTAGCAACAGTGTAAACATTATTCATGTTTAAACCTGCTACACAAATACGGCCACTACGTACTAAGTAGATTGCATATTCTTCACGCAAGATATCAACTTGCTCAGCAGTTAAACCTGTGTAACTGAACATACCTTTTTGGTTTACAAGGTAGCTAAAGTCACGGTCTGGTAATGCTTTAGTAAGTTCATCTTTCAAGATGCTACGCATTTTAATAATACGCTCACGCATCTCTTTTACTTCACCTTGCCATTGCTGGTTAAGTTCAGCGTCATTTAACACTTCATCAACTAACCAAGCACCTGTTGTAGGAGGGCTAGAGTAAATACGGCGTACAGTCGCTTTTAACTGACCGAATGTGCACTGAGCAGCTTCTGCATCATCACATACGAAAGTTAAGCCGCCAACGCGCTCGCCATATAAAGAGAAGATTTTAGAGAACGAGTTGCTCACAATGAAGTTTAGACCCGCTTGGTCTAAAGCACGGATTGCATACGCATCTTCTTCCATACCGTCACCAAAACCTTGGTAAGCGATGTCTAGGAATGGAATAAGGTTACGATCTTTTAATACTGCAATCACTTGATCCCACTGCGCTGGGTTTAAGTCAGCACCCGTTGGGTTGTGGCAGCATGGGTGCAATAACACAATGCTTTGCTCAGGCAAAGTTTTAAGTGTTGAAAGCATACCGTCAAAATCTACACCACGCGTTTCGTTATCGAAATATGGGTAGAAATGAGTTTTGATGCCAGCGCCATTGAAAATCGCAACGTGGTTGTCCCAAGTTGGTTGGCTTACCCAAACGTCAGAATTTGGGAAATAAGTTTTTAAGAAATCTGCACCAACTTTCAATGCACCTGAACCACCAAGCGTTTGGATGGTTACAGCACGGCCAGCTTTAACTGCTGGGCTGTTTGCACCAAATAAAAGTGCTTGAATTGCTTCACGGTAAGGTTTGAAGCCTTCCATTGGCAAATAAAGTTTGGTTTTACCGTTTTTAGGCTCGATACGCTTTTGCGCTTCAATAATGGTCTCTAACTGAGGAACAATACTGTCTTCGTTATAATAAAGACCAATACTCAAGTTCACTTTTCCAGAACGAGTATCAGCATTGAACTGTTCCATTAAAGATAAAATTGGGTCGCCTGCGTATGGGGGGATATGTTGAAACATCAAAAAAGTCCTTTCATTCAACAATATGCATAGTGCTGGGTTTTTTCTGTCTCGAAAAATACGCCACAACTATGTCGATGTTCAATAATGTATCAATAAAGCTACCGTGAAGCACCTGATAATTTCACTAATATCGATATTTTCTGGATGAAAATGATAAAAAGATTTAAAAGAAATTACGGTAAATAGATACTAATTTATAACTCATGCTTTCATTCAAGCAGATTGTCTACAATCTTGCTGTAATACATTGGTTGTAGACTAAAGTTTGAAACAAAAGATTAGCGGTCGAAAAGCAGCTAAAAAAGTGCCATAAATCTATAGGTAAAACAATATTAAATAACTGTTTTACAAGTACTAATTGGTAATTGGTTTAATGGTTTAAATATAAGGTGAAATAACAGGTCAAACGATAAAAATTGACCTGATGCGTTCTGTAAAGTGTCAACAATCACCTTGATTTTTTTCATTCATACCGCTATAAAAGCCATAATTGATTAAAAATTGTCGACAATATGCAAGATTTGACCTTCGCACCAGAGCCATTACAAAGTCAGGGAAGAACACTGACCGAGAATGTATTTAAACAAATACAGACGGCGATTGTTTTGGGTCAAATTCCGGCAGGTAGCAAGATTTCTGAGCCTGAGCTAGCACGTACTTATGGCATTAGTCGTGGGCCTTTACGTGAAGCGATTCATCGCCTTGAAGGGCAGCGTTTGGTTGAGCGTACTGCACATGTGGGCGCGCGCGTGGTTTCATTATCCTTGCAACAGTTTAAAGAGCTTTATCAGATTCGTGCGTCTTTAGAGGGTTTGGCTTGCAAACTTGCGGCACAGCATATTGATAAAAAGCAAATCTTGGCATTACGTGATGTTTTGCGTATGCATGCCGAAGATGAAAACTTTAAAGCAGGTAAAGGATATTACTTGCAAGAAGGGCAGGACGATTTTCACTACTGCATTATCAAAAGTAGTGGCAATAAAACCCTAGAAAAAATGCTATGCGATGAGCTTTATCACCTCATCCGTATGTACCGAATTCAGTTTTCAAACACACCCGATCGTCCGAGCAAAGCTTGGGACGAACACATCCGTATTTTAGATGCAATTGCAGAAGGTGATGGTGAACTTGCCGAGCTGCTCATGCATCGACATATCAATGCTTCTTACAAAATTATTGAGCAAACACTGCTACAAGCACAAGGAGAACATAACAATGGCTAAACAATCCGCAGGTCAGCTATTTCGCGATGCAGTAGCCCAAGAAAAGCCATTACAAGTGGTTGGAACCATTAACGCCAATCATGCACTTTTGGCAAAACGTGCAGGTTATAAAGCGATTTACTTATCAGGTGGTGGTGTAGCCGCTGGTTCTTTAGGCTTACCTGATTTAGGAATCAGTAACCTTGATGATGTGTTGACAGACGTACGCCGTATTACCGATGTATGTGATCTTCCATTATTAGTCGATGCGGACACAGGTTTTGGCGCTTCTGCATTTAACATTGCTCGTACTACAAAAGCACTTATCAAGTTTGGTGCTGCGGCAATGCACATTGAAGACCAAGTGGGCGCAAAACGTTGTGGACACCGTCCGAACAAAGCCATTGTGACTCAAGAAGAAATGGTTGACCGTATTAAAGCTGCGGTCGATGCACGTGGTGATGACAGCTTCGTGATTATGGCACGTACTGATGCATTGGCCGTAGATGGCTTACAAGCTGCAATTGACCGTGCGGGTGCCTACATCGAAGCGGGCGCAGACATGTTGTTCCCTGAAGCAATTACCGAGCTTGATATGTACAAGCAATTTGCTCAGAAGACAGGCGCACCAATTTTGGCAAACATTACCGAGTTTGGTTCTACACCACTATTTACGACTGAAGAGTTAGCATCTGCCGATGTAAGCCTTGCGCTTTATCCGCTTTCTGCTTTCCGTGCCATGAACAAAGCAGCCGAAACTGTGTATGAAACCTTGCGTAAAGAAGGCACGCAAAAGAACGTGGTTGATATTATGCAAACGCGTAAAGAGTTATATGAACGCATTAACTACTATGCGTTTGAAGACTACTTAGACAACGCATTTGCTAAAAAGAAATAAGAAGTAAAACACGGTACATATGCCGTGTTCCCCAAATAATTTAAATAGATAGGAAAGGACATTCTTATGAGCTCAAATGAAACAACAACAGGCTTCAAACCAAAAAAATCAGTTGCACTTAGCGGACAAGTTGCAGGCAACACAGCACTGTGTACCGTAGGACGTAGTGGTAACGACTTGCACTATCGTGGCTATGACATTCTTGACCTTGCGGCGGGTAGCCAGTTTGAAGAAGTTGCTCACTTGCTTGTACATGGCAAATTACCAAACAAAGCTGAACTCAAAGCGTATAAAGCAAAATTAAAAGCACTTCGTGGCTTACCAGCAGCACTTAAAACTGCACTTGAGCAATTACCACCGTCTGCACACCCAATGGATGTGATGCGTACAGGTGTATCAGTGTTAGGTTGCTTAACGCCAGAACACGAAGACCATAACGAAGCTGGCGCAAAAGACATTGCTGATAAATTAATGGCAAGCCTAGGCTCAATGCTGCTTTATTGGTACCACTTCAGCAATAACGGTCGTCGTATTGAAGTTGAAACTGATGACGACTCAATTGCAGCACATTTCTTACATTTACTTCATGGCGAAAAACCATCTGAAGAATGGATTCAAGCAATGCATACATCTCTTATTTTGTATGCTGAGCACGAGTTCAACGCGTCTACATTTACCTCACGTGTGGTTGCAGGTACAGGTTCTGACATGTACTCGGCAATTACAGGTGGTATTGGTGCGCTTCGCGGACCTAAGCATGGAGGTGCAAACGAAGTTGCATTCGTAATTCAACAACGTTATGACAACGCAGATGAAGCAGAAGCTGACATTCGTAAGCGTGTTGAAAATAAAGAAGTCGTAATTGGTTTTGGTCATCCTGTATATACAGTTTCTGACCCACGTAACGAAGTAATTAAGAAAGTGGCGCATGACTTAGCACAAGCACAAGAGAATACCAAAATGTACCTCATCGCTGAACGTTTAGAAGCAGTGATGAAAGAAGTGAAAAACATGTTCCCGAACCTCGATTGGTTCAGTGCAGTGAGCTATCACTTAATGGGTGTTCCAACTGCAATGTTCACACCATTGTTCGTGATTGCACGTACAGCAGGCTGGTCAGCGCACGTGATTGAACAACGCCAAGACGGCAAAATTATTCGTCCAAGCGCGAACTACACAGGCCCTGAAAACCTCGAATTTAAACCATTGGCGGAGCGTGGTTAATGAACACAAAATACCGTAAACCGCTGGCAGGTACCCAGCTTGAATATTACGACGTGCGTCAAGCCGTTGAAGATATTCAGCCAGGCGCATACGAAAAACTGCCTTACACGTCTAAAGTACTCGCAGAGCAATTGGTACGCCGTGCCGATGCCGAGAACTTAACTGCCTATTTAACGCAGTTGATTGAACGCCGTCAGGACTTGGACTTTCCTTGGTACCCAGCGCGTGTGGTGTGTCATGACATTTTGGGTCAAACTGCATTGGTTGACCTTGCAGGCTTACGTGATGCGATTGCTGACAAAGGCGGCGACCCATCTAAAGTTAACCCAGTTGTACCGACACAGCTCATTGTCGACCACTCTTTAGCGGTGGAATACGGTGGTGCTGACCCAGACGCTTTTGCAAAAAACCGTGCTGTTGAAGACCGCCGTAACGAAGACCGTTTTCACTTTATTGAGTGGACTAAAACAGCATTTAAAAATGTCGATGTGATCCCTGCGGGGAACGGCATTATGCACCAGATTAACCTAGAGAAAATGTCTCCGGTGATTCAGGCGCGTGATGGCGTAGCATTCCCAGACACATGTGTCGGTACAGACTCACACACACCACATACAGACGCTTTGGGCGTAATTTCTGTGGGTGTAGGTGGTTTAGAAGCTGAAAACGTAATGTTAGGCCGTGCATCTTGGATGCGTTTGCCAGACATTATTGGCGTTGAGTTTGTAGGTCAGCGTCAGGCAGGCATTACTGCAACAGATATCGTACTTGCTTTAACCGAGTTCTTGCGTAAAGAGCGTGTGGTTGGTGCTTACCTTGAGTTCTTTGGTGAAGGTGCAGACAGCATGTCTGTGGGCGACCGTGCAACCATTTCGAACATGACACCAGAGTATGGTGCTACTGCTGCGATGTTCTACATCGACCAAAACACAATCGATTACTTACGCCTAACAGGCCGTGAAGATGCTCAAGTGGCATTGGTTGAACAGTACGCAAAAGAAATCGGTCTTTGGGCATCTGACATGACCAAAGCAGAGTACCCACGTGTACTTCGTTTTGACCTATCAAAAGTGACACGTAACATCGCTGGTCCATCAAACCCACATGCACGTGTTTCAACTGCGGACCTAAAAGAAAAAGGTATTGCGGGTGTTGTCGAAAACCGTTCTGACGGCTTAATGCCAGATGGCGCAATCATTATTGCTGCAATCACTTCATGTACTAACACTTCTAACCCACGTAACACCGTGGCGGCAGGTTTGTTGGCACGTAAGGCAAATGAACTTGGTTTGGTTCGTAAACCTTGGGTGAAATCATCATTTGCACCGGGTTCAAAAGCGGCTGCACTTTACCTTGAAGAAGCAGGTGTTCTAAAAGACTTAGAGCAACTTGGTTTTGGTATTGTGGCTTACGCTTGTACGACCTGTAATGGTATGTCAGGCGCGTTAGATCCAGTTATTCAACAAGAAATTATTGACCGTGACTTGTACGCAACAGCAGTACTCTCTGGTAACCGTAACTTCGATGGCCGTATCCATCCATATGCAAAACAAGCATTCTTGGCATCTCCACCGCTTGTCGTGGCGTATGCAATTGCGGGTACGATTCGTTTTGATATTGAAAAAGATGCTTTAGGTCATGACAAAGACGGTAAACCGATTTACCTCAAAGACATTTGGCCATCTGATGCTGAAATTGATGCGTTAGTTAAAGAAGCTGTGAAGCCTGAACAGTTCCGTAAAGTCTACATTCCAATGTTTGACTTAGGTGTAACGGAAGAAGCTGAAAGTCCACTTTACGACTGGCGTCCACAAAGTACTTACATCCGCCGTCCACCATATTGGGAAGGGGCGTTGGCTGCACCACGTACTTTGGCGAACATGCGTCCACTTGCGATTTTGGGTGACAACATCACCACCGACCACTTGTCGCCTTCAAACGCGATTTTGATGGACTCGGCTGCGGGTGAATACCTTCACAAAATGGGCTTACCAGAAGAAGACTTCAACTCATATGCAACGCACCGTGGCGACCATTTGACTGCACAACGTGCAACATTTGCCAACCCGAAACTGTATAACGAAATGGTAGTGCGCTCAGACGGTACCATTAAGCAAGGTTCAAAAGCGCGTGTAGAGCCAGAAGGCGAAGTGATGCGTATGTGGGAAGCGATTGAAACCTACATGAACCGTAAACAGCCATTAATTATTGTTGCGGGTGCTGACTACGGTCAGGGTTCAAGCCGTGACTGGGCTGCAAAAGGTGTGCGCCTTGCAGGTGTTGAAGCGATTGTGGCAGAAGGTTTTGAGCGTATTCACCGTACCAACTTAGTAGGTATGGGTGTGTTACCGCTTGAGTTTAAACCGGGTGTAAACCGCAAGACTTTAAAACTAGATGGTACTGAGCTTTATAGTGTGATTGGTAATATTGCGCCACGTTCGACTTTAACCTTAGTGATTGAACGTGCCACAGCGGATGGTAAAGAAGAGATTCTTGAAGTGCCAGTGACTTGCCGTTTAGATACAGAAGAAGAAGTTTCTGTATATGAAGCGGGCGGTGTATTACAGCGTTTTGCACAAGACTTTTTAGAAAGCCAAGTGGCTTGACATTGAGTTAAAAATAATTGATACGGTTTTAAGAGCCCCACTTTAGAGTGGGGTTTTTATTTGTTTATACATATCTAATTAATTATAAAAAATGACTGTATATATTATATTTTTTTAAAATTATTTTGTTTTTGTCATCAAATTCTCTTTAACTTACATTAAGATACGCGGCGCTTAGACTTAAATATAAATCACAATAGATTTCTTGGAAAATATCAATGCGTAACTTATTCATTATTTCAATTTGCTCTCTTATATTAACTGCTTGTGGGACAATGCCTTACGTAAGTACAGAGTACCCTCTACGTGCAGGTTTAATTCAACCTGTGAAGGTTATTGGTAAGGCAGATGTGACCAATGCTCAAACTTCAGATGAACGAGTGATTGTATATTCTTATATGGGCACAAAACTGGACTCTAGTATTAAGTCTATTACAGAAACGATGGTACAACAGACTCAAAAGGAACTATTGAAAAATGGTCAACCTGTTGATGGTAATGGATCGAAATCGATTGCGATTAAAGTAAATTCATTACGTAGTACCTACACCAATCTGCTTTTCTGGCGCAGTAAAATTAAATTCGAAGCGACTTTAGGAAATGGACAAACTATTCCATTTACCGTTCCTCATACGAGTGGTGTGTTAGTACAAGATTTAAATGGATGTATTGCAGAAGGGGTAATGACTTTACTCAATGATGCACGTGTAAGAAGTTATTTAGCAGAAAAATAAGAATATAAAAAAAGCCCGACATCCTGTCGGGCTTTTTCGTATTTGGTTGCTAGATATGACTCCTGTCGTATCTCACGTCCTGATGCATGAACCTATTATTGTTGTTTTGTGTTCCGGAACATCCTGTTCCTGTATGAACTCATCTTAGGAAAAAAGAAAGGTGTCGCCAATCCGCAAAATCCCTAAAAGTTTGTAAGATAAATCGTACAAATAACATTTTTTGCATTTATGCCATCATCATCGGGCGAAATGGACAATTGACATTCACTTTAAGTGGGTTATATTCCTGTTTAATATCTATACGATTATAGGAATGCAATCATGGTAACAGCTGGCGAAAAACCCGGAACAGGCTTCTATTTCTGCGCTCAATGTGGCCAGAGAGTGTTTTTAGAAATTAATACAGATCGTTTACCACCATGCACTAAATGCTATTGCACTGAGTTTAAACGTTAAGAATAAAATAATATTTGCGTTCGCATTTAACAAAAAGCCCTGTCACCCGATGGGGCTTTTTGTTAGTTTAAAATAAGACTTACATAACAAGACCCGCGATGGGCATGAAAAAGGAAACCGTTATGGAAACTATATTAGGTTTATGTATTGGCGTGGGGCTGAGCGCTGCCTGCGGTTTTCGGGTGTTTGTGCCATTGTTGGTCATGAGCATTGCAACAATGATGGGATGGTTTGAGCCATCGAAGGGTTTTGAATGGTTAGCTCTGCCATCGGTTTGCTTGGCTTTAGCTGTGGCAACAGTCTGTGAAGTTGCCGCTTATTATATTCCTTGGGTCGATAATGCCTTAGACACAGTCGCGACTCCTGCGGCCATGATCGCAGGTACGTTAACGACCATGGCCGTGAGTAGTGGTGAAATGTCACAGTTCGCAGGTTGGGCGGCAGCGATTATTGTGGGCGGTGGTACGGCAGGTGTGGTGCAAATGAGTACAGTCGCTGCACGTGGTGTTTCAACTGCAACCACAGGCGGTTTAGGAAATTTTGTTGTTGCTACAGGGGAGTGGATTGGGGCAATCTTACTTTCGGTTTCAGCTTTGTTAGTTCCTGCGCTTGTTGCGATTGTGGTGGTTATTGCTGTTATTTTGGCAATACGTTGGATACGTCATAAAAAGCAAGAACAGGCACATAGTCCGCTATAGGTTAGCTTTAATATCATTTTTAAATGACCATAAAAAAAGCCCAACATCCTGTTGGGCTTTTTCGTATTTGGGTACTAGATATGACTCCTGTCGTATCTCACGCTCCTGGTGCTTGAACCTATTATTGTTGTTTTATGTTCTGGAACATCCTGTTCCTGTATGAGCTCATAATAGTAAACAAGCAGAGTGTCGCCAATCCGCAAAATCCCTAAAAGTTTGTAGGTTAAAACGTACATTGAAACATGGTGTGAGACATTTTGTAGTTACAACGGGTGTGAATAGAGGGGGGCTTACTTTTATACCTGATCATTTAAGATGTTGAGAAGAATAAGAGTTGCTATTGATAACAATATGTTATGTTTAAGTTTGGTTGTAAAAAGAACAATTTTATCGGGAGTAATCAATAAATGACCGTTATGTTGGTAAAACCTCATTTGAGGTTTAAAGAGAGCTATAACAACTATATTAATGAATTAGCAGATGAAGAACGTTACCCTTTGACAATGGATTTTGATCATACAAATTTTGATTCGTTTTTGAATAAACTAAGAGAGTATGAAAATGGGGAATCTTTACAGGAAGAACATGTTGCCAATATTACATATTGGTTAGTAGAAGGCAGTGAAATTATTGGTGTATCTAACTTACGACCTAAACTTAATAAACAGATTCAATATTGTGGTGGGCATATTGGTCTAGGTATTCGCCCCTCTAAACGTAGAAATGATTTTGGTTCAAAATTATTAGAGCTTACGATTCAGGAGGCATGGAAGTTAGGCCTAACGGAATTACATATACATTGTTATAAATCTAATTTAGCGTCCGCAAAAGTAATTCAAGCAAACAATGGCCGTCTTCATTCCGAAATTGATGCCGATCAAGTAGTTCAAAGGTATGTTGTGAATAAAACACTATAAGAATTTTCTTTCAGATTATTTTTAAATAGCAATAAAAAAAGCCCAACATCCTGTTGGGCTTTTTCGTATTTGGTTGCTAGATATGACTCCTGTCGTATCTCACGCTCCTAGTGCATGAACCTATTATTGTTGTTTTGTGTTCCGGAACATCCTGTTCCTGTATGAACTCATCATAGGAAAAAAGCAGGGTATCGCCAATCCGCAAAATCCCTAAAAGTTTGTAGGTTAAAACGTACAAAACAATATGAACGTATGATTATTCTTATATAAAAGGATTTTCAGTTTCCCAAGGCTTGCTGCTAAAAATAATCTGCCCATTTTCAACACAAAGAATCCATGTATAAAAATACTCTTCTCCTAACCCTCGACATTCAAAATTTGCATGTGGAAATAGGGCGGTAATTTTTTCTATTATTATTTCGCAATAAATAGGGTCAATATTAAGGTCAGCCTGTCCATTAGCAAAGGCACTCACTAAGTCATTATAGAGATCCTCATGAGTTGCACCTTCAGCTAACATAGTTAATATTTCTAGAATTTTTTGCTTTTCAGTAGATAAATCAATCGTGTCAAAATCTGTATAACGGACTTGTAGTTCTGTATAAAAACTCATTTTTATTAGCTCTATGATATTAATGTTAAAAAATACTACTTATTAAACATGACTTTATCGTTAAAAACGAGCTGAGTATAGAAATATCTAAACTATAAGAGTTCAAATTTCTTAAAAATATTCTTCTTTAGGCCTCTGTGCCACAACAGACTTTAATTTTTTGCGCTGATTTAAAGTAATAAACCATTGCAACACAGAGATAGAGGAAATAAGCCAACCGCTTAGCCCAGACTATTTTTGTTAGACCGCTGCATGACGCTGAAAAAAGTAGGGGCAAAGTCCTGTGGGAGAACAGGGCTTTGCAAACTGAAATGTTCTAGGCGTTGCATGAGCTTAGGGGAGTAAGCTTGTTCAAGTCGCTGGTAAATACAGTCGCAACTGGCTTGGGTGTGTCCACCTGACAGGCAAATTTTTTCAAAATCCTGTTGGGTGTGTAAGTTACAGCCCGAAATACCCAAGCTACCTAGAATTAAACTTAAAGCCAAAATAGGTTTATAAATTGTCATATTATTCTCATAATGATTTATATCTATGAGTAGAATGAAAATATAATTGGTTTTAAGGTTTTAAATAAATTTCAGGTAATATTTAATCCTCCCATAGATATAGGAAAATAAACTAATTAAATTTTTAAAATAAATTAACTTATAAACTTATAAACTTATAAACTTATAAACTTATAAACTTAAAAACTAGGAAATAGAAAACCTAAACTTTAAATAAATAAAATAGTTAAATAAGAGAGGAAATAAGTTTGAAAAGTGTCATGGCCAACTCCTTAAAAAATGGAGTCCTACCACCAGATTACCGCGAATTAATTTATGGTGGTAGAACGAAAGAGGGTTGACAGACTGGAAACAAAGGAACCAGCACACACAAAGGTGTCCCCCTTCCGCCCTACCATAGAGAAAAAGGGGGCGAACGAGTTCCCGACACACAAAATAAGAATTTTGCACATCGTCTTTGTTATTCGCGGTCTGTCATAACCGACTGGCAATGTAGGCCAGCAACGAGATAATAATCGGTGATTTTAATTACGTCAATTTAATATTTAGAATATTTTTGATTTAATAATAAAACTAAATTTATTTTTAAAATAATAGGATTAATATTTATATTTAATTAGAAAAAATAAATAATAAAATAAGTTGTAAGTGTAATGTTGTTAATAATAGAGATTTATCATCTTATAAATAAAATATTATAGAGATGGCTGCCTTATTCTAAACTTTTAAGCATTTCTTTCGCATCTACATCGCCTGCATCGGCAGCTTGCTGAAACCATTTCTTTGCCAGTTGTAGGTTTTTCGGCGTGCCTTCACCATTTAAATACATCTGGGCCAAGTTGTACTGAGCATCGCTTTCATTGTGCTCGGCCGCTTTTGTGTACCACTTAAGGGCTTGCTCATCACTTTGTGAAACGCCGTGACCTTTTTTATATAGATGAGCTAAATTATATTCTGCGGGTGGGTAGCCTTGGTTGGCAGCACGACTGAACCACTCAAACGCTTGCACATAATTTTGTGCAGTTCCTTCGCCTCTGTCGTATAAAACCCCTAAGTTATATTGGGCTTTAGCATGGCCCTTGGCCGCAGCTTTGGTGAAATAATCAAAAGCGCGCTTGGGATCTTTTTCGACGCCCGTACCTGTGTAATACAGCATTCCTAAACTATATTTTGCCCCCACGCTTCCATTTTGGTCAGCCGCGGTTAACCATTTAAACGCTTGTTCATAATTTTTAACCACACCTTGTTCGCCGCTTAAAAGCATCATCCCTAAATGATATTGAGCAACAGCTTGCCCTTGTTCTGCACGATATTGAATATCGGCCACACTCGGTTCAGCAAATGCAGGAGAATGAAGTGAAAAAATCACCGTAAATATATAAAAAGCAGACTTTTTTATTTTCATATCTCATCCTGAATTTTATTAATTTGAGTAGTTGATTTATTTAATATCTATTTGAATATAAAAGAAAAATATTAAATATTTTTGGGTGGTTTATAGCACTTTAAAATGAGTAAATTTTACGGATTAAATACCTATCTAATAAGAAATTAACCTAAAACTGCATATTTAGACTAGTTACATTTTGAAAATGAGTATAGATAGACAGATTAGTCTTTTTTTAATTAAAATGCGGCCTAAATATAAGTTTGATTGATAATAAAAATGCAGATGAGTGTGTCGAGTATATTGGAGCGTTTAGGCCTTGTTTCACAAAATCGCGCTGTTCATATCCAATTCTCAAATCAGTCTTTAAATCAGCAAGTTTTCTTGCAACGCATTGAGGGTGAACATACCCTCAACCAAGGTAGCGTTGCTGAGTTACTGTGTCTGTCGACAAACGCGCATATTGCATTAAAACAATTTATTGGCTGTCAGGTTGCTGTCGATCAGGTGACGGATGCAGGCCAGTTTTTTAGAACAACAGGTATTATTACCGAAGCGAGCCAAGGCCAAAGCGACGGCTCACTCACCATTTATAACTTAACCTTAAAAGATCCAACTGCACTTTGGCATAAACGTCGTAATAGCCGCGTGTTTATGAACAAAAGCGTGCGTGATATTAGCGAAATTCTGTTTAAAGAATGGCAAGGCAAAAGCCCGTTATTTGCCTCAAGTCTGACGCTCGACACAGCAGGCTTAACTAAAGACTACGATGTGCGCCCATTTGTGATGCAGTCAAACGAAAGCGATTATGACTTTTTAACCCGTTTGTGGCGTAGCGAGGGCATCAACTGGCTGGTCGATGAATCGCAACTTTTGGTCGCTGACCCGAATGCTTCCATTCAACCACAAGTGCTACGTTTAATTGACGATAACCAAAATTATCAAGCCCTTGAACGCCATAGCCTACGTTACCAGCGCAGCAGTGCGACAGAACAGTTCGACACCATTATCCAAGTCAAGGCAGAGCGCCGTTTACAGCCAACCTCGGTTCATGTGCAACGCTGGCAAGCCGATGCCCTACAACAAGAAGAAGGCAGTGGCAGCGTACAAGGTAAGCAGCAACACAGCGAACACTATGACAATGCCAGCCTAAACCTTGAAGATGCATGGCATGTCAGCCCCGCTTGGATGCAAGACTTAAACGGCGAAGACCAAGCCACAGCTTCAGGTAATAGCCAGATTGAACAGCTTAACCAGCACATCAATGCTTATCATCACCTAAGTTCGAAACAGTTTACGGTTTCAGGTAACGTCCGTGATGCACAAGTAGGTTACTGGTTTGAGCTCAATGACCATCCAGAACTCGACCAACACGACAGTGCCGATAAAGAATTCTTAATCTTAAGCAAGCACTACTATAACCAGAATAATTTACCGAAAGAATTACAACAGCAACTTGAGCGTCTGTTGCCAAAAGACAAGCTCAAAGCAGCTCAACTCGATAGCCAAAACCCAGAACAACGCCACTTTGCTGAACTCAATGTGGTTCGACGCAACATTAAAGCTGTGCCTGAATATAGCCCACTAGAACACCGACCGGCCGCTTACCCGCAGCGTGCTAGAGTGGTGGGGCTAGAAGGCGAAAGCATCCACGTTGACCAGTGGGGCCGCATTAAAGTCCGCTTCTTGTTTACCCGAACTGACGACCATAATCATGACGGTGGAGCGGGCAGTAACGACAATGACACTGACTCGGCTTGGGTAGATGTGCTGACCCCGTGGGCAGGCGCGGGTTATGGCGCGCGCTTCTTGCCACGTGTGGGGGAGATTGTGGTGATCGACTTCTTTGACGGCAATATTGACCGCCCGTTTGTGGTCGGCCGCATTCACGAAGCCGAACGTCACCCAACCCAGTTCGACCAGAAAGGCCAGCTACCCGACACCAAAAAGCTCAGCGGCATTCGCTCAGAAGAAGTCGACGGTAAAGGCTTTAACCAGCTACGCTTTGATGACACCACAGGGCAAATCAGTGCCCAGCTACAAAGCAGTCATGCGGCAAGCCAACTAAACTTGGGTAACTTAAGCCATCCAAAAGACAAGGCGGAAAGCGATGGTCGTGGTGAAGGCTTCGAACTTAGAACAGACCAGTGGGGCGCGGTACGTGCGGGCAGTGGGCTACTTGTTAGTACTCACAAGCAGGATCAAGCTCAAGGTGTACACCTTGATGCAAATGAGGCCAAACAACAAATCGACGGTGGCCTTAACAATGCCAAAGCACTCAGTGAAGTTGCTAAAAATCAGCAAACTGACCCTTTAGAAAATTTAGAAAACCTAAAATCCTTTATTGAAAAACTTGAGCAGCAAGACAACGCAAAAGCCAAAACCTTTAAAGAGGCGATTATGTTGTTAGCGAGCCCAAATAGCATCGCGCTGAGCAGTAACGAAGACATTCACTTAAGCGCAGATGGCCAGATAAACCAAACTGCTGGAGACAGCATTAATCTGTCTACACAAAAGAACTTGATTGCACATGCTCAAAATAAAATTAGCCTTTTTTCAGCGCAAGAAGGGGCAAGACTCTATGCAGGCAAAGGTAAAGTTGAGATACAAGCACAAGGCGATGGAGCAGATTTAATTGCCCGTAAAGCTGTTCAGGTGATTTCTACTGAAGACAAAATCGAAGCGACCGCAGCCAAAGAAATTGTACTCACCGCAGGCGGCTCTCAAGTCAAAATTACTGGTTCGGGCATTTTTATGACCACAGGTGGTAAGTTTGAGGTAAAAGCTGGGCAGCATTTGTTTATGGGGGGCGGGAGTACGAATGCTAATGTTCCTGCATTGCCAGTATTAGGCGAAATTAATAAATATAACTTGAGATATTTTTTGCAAGATAAAGATGGCAATAACTTTGCAAATCATAAATATATCGCTTTCTTACCTAATGGGGATATTGTAGAAGGTTGTACGGATGATAAAGGATATACAGATCTATTTAAATCCTACCAACCAGAAGAGATATCACTTCATTTATTTAAAGATGAAAAAATTGATATAGAGTAAAAATAATAATGGCAAAGTATTATCCGTATGTTGTTTTGGAAACAAATGTAAAACCTAGCTTATTAAAGTATAGATTGTACGTTTACAATACCGTAAAAAATAAGGCAGAAACTTCGATACTTTTTACAAGTAAGGAATTCAAAAAAGTAGGAAATAATCTTTATCAAACAAGATCTGCCGAGATAGATGGTAGTAAGTTAGGTATTGAAAATATAAGAGACTGTGTAATTCTTTTTGACTTATATCGATTGAGTATCAGTGGGAAAGAAGCTTTAGTATTAAGTAATTATATTTTGCCAGATAAGATTGAGTCTTATCCTTCAGCAAATTTTAGCCAAAACACTAAGATATCTAAAGTAAAGTATAACGAAGCAACTTACATGACTAAGGTTGTTAAAGAGGTTAAGTCTAAAAATACATTCCAGCTCAATTTGAGCAGAGATAGAGTTTTTCAATGTATAGATCCTGGCTGTAAGCCTGGGGAAGCGAAAGACCCATTTTCAAAACTTCAAATTGAAGCTGGTTTACAAGCTCGTTTGAACGAACCTCTACCTGACCAATTTGACGCTTCTTTGTGTGGCCCAGCAGCTTATTTCTTCTGTCTTATCAATTTAAGTCCGACTAAATATAAGTTTGCAGTTAAACAATTATGGGAAACAGGAAAGACAAGGATTGGAGATTTAAATATAGAGGCAACTTTAGATGGATGTCGTCGAGTAAAAAATTATTATAGAAAAAATGGAACTCCTAAAATTCCACCAATTGATTGGATAACTTTAGCTAGTTTACGAGAATCAGAAAATATTGCACTACGGTTAAAAGATCCTAATCAAGAAGTTGCAGGTATTACACTATGGGGAGAGCTAATAAATTGGTTTAAAAAAAGTGGATTTCTTGGGATACAAACTTTTCCATTTTATATTAATGGTTATAACCCTAGTTTAATTAATGAACTGAACCAGTATGCTGGAACTGGTTACTATGTAGTTAGTTTAATTTCTGCGAGCTTATTAAGTAGTGGTTCTAGTTCAGGCACGCAAAGTTTTCCAGATCATTGGATTGTTTGGACTGACAAATTAAGACAGAGTAATGGTCAGCCTATAACAAATACAACAGATCCATATAAGACGGAAGTTCAATTACAAGCCTTTTCTTGGGGAGAGAATAAACAACAATTAAAACCGAATTTGTCTCTATATGATTTTGAAAAAGCAGTTTTTTTTGCATTAATAGTAAAAAGGGAGTCTTTCTAATGAAATTTAATAAATTGGCTGTAATATTTTTAAGTTTGAGTCTTTGTGGCTGTAGTAAGGATTATAATATTGAACCAAATAAGCTTCCGATAGCACATATTGGCAAAGAATATAATCAGACATTAAAAATTACTGGTGGAAGAGTGATACCACAGTCTTTTGAAGTAAAAGATAATTTTCCAAGTGATATGAATATCTCTATTGAGCCAATAGATCAAAATGAAGCGGATGCTTATAATAATTTAAAAATTTCTGGAGTTCCAAAACATAAGGGAACTTTTACTATTAATATATATGCCAGTTTTTATGCTGGTGGTGATGGGGAGTTGGATAAGACCTATGAGTTTGTAGTTAAAGAATAAGATATATGTTTAGATATATCTTATTAGGGTTAATACTAAGTGGTTGTAGCAACTATGATGCACAACCAAAGGAACTCGCTGTAGCTTATGTTAATAAGTCATATTCCCAGAATATAAAAATTACAGGTGGAAAAGTCTCTGAACAACATTTTGAATTAACTTCTAATATCCCAGAGAATCAGGAGATTAAAATTACTCCTGTAGATGATATAGATGGATACAATCATTTAAGAATTGATGGAATTCCAAAATATAAAGGGAAATATGAAATTATAATTAATGCACATTTTTATGGGCGAGGTGATGATAAGTTAAATAAAACCTATGAATTTGTAGTTAAAGAATAAAAAGACATGTTTCGATATATTCTATTGGCAATGACCCTTAATGGTTGTAGCAACTATGATGTACAACCAAAGGAACTCGCTGTAGCTCATGTCAATGAAGCATATTCCCAGAATATAAAAATTAGTGGTGGCAAAGTAGTGGATAAGTATTTTGAAATAGATACTGATATGCCTGATGATTTAGGATTAAAAATTCAACCGAACAATGACACTAGCGGTTTTAATGACTTTTCAATTAAAGGTATTCCCAAACATAAAGGTGAATATACAATAAATATTTCAACAGGGTTTTATGGCCGTGGTAGTGATGAGCTAAATAAGAAATATAAATTAATTATTGTAGAATGAATAGATGCATAAATATTTTTTAATTATTTTATCCATTTTATTGTCAGGTTGTAATCCTTTAGCCAAAAATGAGAAAGAAAATTTTAAGGATATAGCCCTTAAGAATTTAACTTATTCTTATATGGATGGTATGAGTGGTGATATTTTTAAATTTAATTTAGAAACAAATGATGATTTAAATAAGATTTATCAAGAGAATAATTATAAATATTCACATTTTAAGTGCAATAATATTAAAAATTACTTTGTGACAGGAGCTATCTCAGTCGAGGGAGAGAAGTTAAAAAATGGAAAATATACTTCATCTGGGTACTTCAAAGTCTGCGAAGATGAATCCATGAATGTATGTATCGATAAGAATCAATTGGAAAAATTGTTAACTAGCAATATGTCTTGTAGAGTAGTTTTTGGAAGCTTATTACAAAGTAGTAAAGTTATAGCAGATAATATTTTAATATCAAAAGAAGCTATAAGAAAATCCAATTTCCAATAGAGTTTTAAATGAAAAAAATTCTTTACCTATCAGGGCTAATTTTTTTAACTGGATGTAGTGAAAGAATTTCAAATTTCACAATAGATCATATTATGAAAAGCAATGAAAAATTAAATTTTTCTATAAAAATTGAAGGTAAGGAAGTTTTAAATAAAATAAAAAAATCATCATCAAAAAAGTTAATTTGTGAAAATATGATTGATCCTCAGCAAACATTAGATGCGGATATCGATAGATTTGAGAATAACCAAATTGATGTATCTGTAGAATTCTGCTCAAATAATGATAATAGAAGCTGTGAGCCTATAGATATCAGTTCAGTTAAAAAAATCAATTTAGAATGCCAAGCCATTTTCTCTGCAATGATTGGTAATGTCTCTAAATCAGAAAAATTTCCCATTGTATGGGAAGAAAAATAATTTATTTAAAAATCTGAAACTTAAATTAATAAATTTGAGTGTGCCATTGTTAGTTATGACAGGGTGGGGTCGAGAATATACAATTGAGCCTGAAAGGCTTCCAGTAGCCTATGTAGGAAAGGTATATAATCAGCAATTGAAAACCATTTCTAAATGGGGAAATAGTAAAGCCGATTTTAAAATATATTCGAGTAGTAATAAGGGGAAGACTTGTTGCTAGATAGGCCTGGAAACTTATTATGAAGAACTATTTATCTTTATTTATCTGCATCTTTACATGCCTATTTTTAATTGCATGTAAACCAACAAGTATTAGTTTAAAGAACCAAAATCAAGATGTAATAGCCCTTCATTTTGGTAAACAAGGCATGCAGGATTTTACTAAAAATAGTACTACGCCAGTTGATCGTCAGCCTGCAGGGATGAATTTTTTATCATTAGATTGGACTCCACCAAAACTAGGTCGAGTACGTGTATTTAGTGAAAAGAGTAATTTAGAAATAGAAAATGTGATCAGTGTGCTAGGTACACAAGTAGCTCGACGAAGCAATGATGGTATTCAAATCATGGACATTAATGCCAGCTTACATCCAAATGAATATACCACGAGCCAAGAAGCCTATACTGCTTATACTAAATTAGTGCATCAGATAAATGACAAACAATGGAAGCAGTATTTTTTACCTTTTAGTGCTCGAATTGATAAACAAGATAATTTAAAGCATATGAATGAAACCATGGGTGAGGTTATAGATCCAACTTATATCTTAAGTTTTAAAGAATGGCAGGATGTTCTTTCGAAAACAAATAGGTTGGTATTTAATTTGTATAATGGGGATGTGGAATTAGGTATTAGTCTTCGACAGACCTATAAAGATGATAAAAAAGAACAGTATATGGTGAGGTATAGCTTTGAGAACTTTAAATATGCAGGGCGAAATGCTATATCTGATACAGATAAGATGAATTCAGAGCAGTTAAAGCAAGCATTTGAAACTGAAGTTGCCAATAATAAGAAAGCACGTAAAACTGAAGAAAATAATATGAAAAAAGAGGGTTACCATATAGATGAGAGCTATATAGACCCAGATATTTGGCCTTATGTGCAATAAGCTGTAAGAAGCGTAATTGATTACGCTTCTTCTTCCATACAAAATAGTTTAAGCAGCTTGAATGGCTTCACCACAAAAGGAAACAGTTTCTTGCTTATGCTGGTGTAAGTACCAGAACTGCTCTGCAATCGTTTCTGGATGCACCGTGTAGGTTTTATCTTTCGCTTCAGGAGTTCCATCTACAAAACCATTTACAATCACTTGGCTCACGTAAACATTTGAGTCAGCGAGACTATGAGCAAGCAAGTTGGTGGCTTTGTATTGAGCGGCAGCCGTAGTCGCTAATGATGAATATTCTTTGGCAACTAAATCGATGCCCACTGCATCGAAAGCAAAAATTCCGTTTGTCGATAAAATGCTACCGTGATTCTTCTCTAAATCACCTAAGCAAGCTTGCACCGTCGCAATATAGCTCGAAACACGAATATGAAAGCTTTTAGTAAGCTCTAGTGGAGGGGTTTTTAAGATATTGCCTTCAATATCATGGAAAGCATTCCAATGAATATTTTTAATCTCTCCGAATTGGTCTTTAATACGTTTAACTAGGTTTGGTATATCTTCAAGAACCGCTAAATCACATGTAAAAGTGTAAGCTTCAATACCTTGTGTTTTAAGTTCTAAAATGGCTTTTTCAAGTTTTTCAGCATTACGTGCCACTAAACCGATTTTATAGCCTTCTTTACCAAACTTATGTGCTACGGCTTTGGAAATACCTGTTCCATAACCAAAAATTATAATATTGTTGTTCATTATAAAGTTCCAAAAAACCAATTATTTGGTTAGAAATAGTTTATAATATGTTTTTATAATGTATTCAAGCGAAAAAATTAAATCTAAAAATAATGCAGAAAGAACAAGACAAAAATATGAAAAACAGTCATCAATCAGTTTGGTTTGAATAGTCCAGATGGCGTAGCTTTTATTAAATATTTTTAATTTTATAAAAATATAGAGTCATCATTTTCAAATTGCAGAAATGTTTACCCATGAAATAATTTTTTAGTTTGACTTCTTTATTAGTCTATCTTAAATTAATTGGAATGATCGTTCCTAATAAGTGTGTTTTATGCGAACTAAAGAATTTGAAACTGATGAAATTGCTGATGCTGCAATGCAGGTTTTTTGGCGTCGCGGTTATGCTGCAACTTCAGTTCAAGACTTAGTTGATGGTACGGGACTATCTAGAAGTAGCCTTTACAGCACTTTTCAAAACAAACAAGGTCTTTATCAAAAAGCGTTACAGCGCTATGAACTTTTAACTACACTAAATAATGTGAAGTTGTTGTCTGGTTCAGGTTCTGCGAAAGTACTTATTCGACAGTTACTTCTTAATATTGTTGAAGATGAGCTAAGTGATCCAGAACATAAAGGGTGTCTTGTCGCAAATGCATGTTTAGAACTGGCTGGCCATGATGAAGATGTCGCTCAATTTGTTGTAAGTAACCTACAGAAAATACAACATGCTTTAGAGAGTTTATTCATTAAAGCTCAACAGTCTGGTGAAATTCCTTCTACCCAAAACCCACGCGCGTTAGCAAGTTTTTTTGTAAATACTATTCAAGGATTACGTGTTTTGGGAAAAGGCAGCCCGCTTGAACAAAGAAAGCAATCTTTAATGGATGTGGTCGAGGTTGCTTTAAACGTTTTATAAAACTCATTTAAACCTTAACTATGGTTGAGCTGAATAGTTAAGGTTTTTATTTAACTTAAATTGGAACGATCATTCCGTAATAATGACTTTAGTTCATATGGAGAACAAATGTCTTCCCATCCTAACCTGATAAAACAAGCTTATAGCGATGCAGAACAGAGTAAGTACTCTGCAAAAAAATTTGAGAGTAAAGCTTTATGAATATTAAGAGTAATGAAACATCTCATCAGTTAACTGAAGAATTCTCTACTCAATTACCGATTTGGAGACTGTTCGCTTTTACAGTTGCAGGCTTTCTGACCATCATGACAGAAACCATGCCAGCAGGGCTTTTGCCTCAAATCAGTCAAGGGTTAAATATTTCAGAAGCTTATGCAGGGCAGCTTATAGCAGTGTATGCCTTAGGTTCTGTTCTAGCCGCAATACCGCTGATTAGCCTTACCCGTAGTTGGAATCGGAGACCTTTATTACTCAGTGCTATTGCAGGGTTACTTTTATTTAATGCGATTACTGCCTTATCAAATGATTATATTCTGACTTTGATTGCTCGTTTTATTGCAGGGATGGCAGCGGGTGTTATTTGGGGGCTTTTAGCGGGTTATGTAAGACGCATGGTGGCAGCATCGTATCAAGGACGAGCTTTAGCAATTGCTGGAGTTGGGCAACCCATTGCCTTATCAATTGGCGTTCCTTTGGGGGCGTGGTTGGGAACGTTGTTTGAGTGGCGTGGCGTATTTTGGATCATGTCTTTACTGGCATTAATTTTATTTTTCTGGATTCGCTTTAGTATTCCCGATTTTGCAGGACAGTCAGCACAAAAAAGATTGCCCATTTTAAAAGTTCTTTTAATGCCGGGCATCAGAGCTATTTTAGCAGTTGTCTTCCTTTGGATATTGGCTCATAGCATTCTTTATACTTATATTTCACCATTTTTGGCCTCAACAGGGCAGCCATACAACGTTGAGACTATCCTTTTTATATTCGGGATTTCTTCAATTGTAGGCATTCTCATTACAGGGATGTTCATCGACCATTCATTAAGAAAAATAACGATTTTAAGCTTATTTATCTTTGCAATCGCGACCGCGCTGTTAGGTGTTTATAGCTCTTCAAGTTTTGTCGTACTGGTGGGTGTTGTGTTATGGGGAGTAACTTTTGGTGGTGCTCCAACACTATTACAAACAGCTCTGGCAAATACCGCGGGTCACGAAGCAGATGTGGCGCAGTCTATGTTGGTCACGGTATTTAACCTTGCTATAGCTTCTGGTGGAATGGTTGGTGGTGGATTACTTGAAAGTTTTGGGGCAGCCTATTTTCCATGGTTTATGCTGGTTTTTGCCCTAGTCGGATTATTTACTGTTTACCATGCTCGTAAGCATGGTTTTATTTCTTCATAAAAGACTATTGCCCTTCATGACTAAAAAATGAAGGGTAATTTACTTTTTACAGTCTGGTGCCTAATTCCTCAAAACAGTTAATAATTTGGTAAAATAAACCGAAAAACACAAATAAAGTGGAATTTAAAATTAACTAGTTATTATGAAATGGGAATATATTCTTTTTAATTTGACTTTTTGCGTAAAAATTACCAAAAATATTTAAAATTAGCTGTTCTTAGAAAAACAATCCCATAGGGTGCTGGCTAAACTATATCTCAAGGGTGTGATAGGGATCGAAAAGAGTAGCATGCACCAAAACGTATAACGTTAGTGTGTACTCACCCAAAAGGTCTCGATTCGGCTTAGGACGCTATAGATCAAAAGTTTATAGGCATAAGGTTCTAACTTACAAAGTTATAATTGTTGAAGTAAACCATAGACGGTTTCCCTTGACACCCTAAAAAATTCTCTATAATAAAAACGATACTTTACAAGAATATAATTTATGAATAAGCCTTATCTTTCTACTTTACCTACCGACAGTCAAATCTCTTCTCAATTGAACAATGCCTACTTCCACGACTCGTGGAGTATTGTGCTGGGGCAACCCGACCTAAATGTATTTCAGCAGCTTATTAAGCTATTTCAGCATACTCCGCAGTGGATAGAATGGAGTATGAATCTGCGCAATAAAATTACTTCAAAGATTGGGCTGAAAGATTTAGGAAGTTTTAAGCAGATTGATTCGAATAAAAAAGAAAATGAATATGTCGCAGGTGACCGAATTGGAATTTTTACCTTAAGGCAACGTACCGAAAATGAGTTAGTCATTGGAGATGATGATAAACATTTGAATGTGACTTTATCTATTTATAAAAATGAAGATACCCAAGTGCTTACAGTGACTACAGTAGTACATATTAAAAATCTGCTTGGGCGATTGTACATGGTGCCTGTGATTCCTGCCCACCGAAAAATAGTGCCAGCAACTTTACAGATATTGGGTTAGAGCACTATTTTTATTTACGATGTGTTAGGCCGAAATCGTTTATATACTAATCTTATTATCATAATAATGGGCTGAATAATATGGACAATAAAAATCAGTATCGCCAATGCGCCGTATGCGGAAAGAGTTTTCCCTTGAAAGATCTGGTCTCTGGTGAAGTCATTCGAGATGTCATTGGTGAAGAAATCTTGAAAGATTATCCAGAGTGGTCTTTTTCAACTTTTATTTGTCGTGCTGATTTGGCGGACTACCGTATTAAATATGTGCAGTCCCTATTGCGTTCAGAAAAGGGGGAGCTAACCACTTTGGAGAATGAAGTAATTGGTAGTATGCAACGGCATGAACTCATTACTCGTAATACAGAGACAGAGTTCGATCAGAATTGGACTTTGGGTGAAAAGTTAGCAGATAAAATAGCTTCATTTGGTGGAAGTTGGGTCTTTTTAACTTGTTTTGGGCTGTTTTTAGTGGCTTGGATCCTTTTTAATACCGTAGTGATGGTGGTGCATCCTGTTGATCCTTATCCATTTATTTTGCTTAACCTGATTTTGTCATGTTTGGCTGCAATTCAGGCACCTGTCATTATGATGAGTCAGAACCGTCAAGAAGCCAAAGATCGCTTACGTTCGCAACATGACTATCAAATTAATTTAAAAGCTGAGCTTGAGATTCGTCATTTACATGAAAAAATGGATCATCTTTTATCGCATCAGTGGGAAAGGCTTGCGCATATTCAAGAAATTCAGCTCGATCTTTTAGCTGAAATGAATAAAAAACGATAAAGCTTTCCCGAGTTTCACGTGGAACATGATGATAGCTTATAGATTGTTTTGCGGTAGGTCTGAAATTTCTTTATGATTTGCCGCCATGCTCCATTGCTGTTTCTACGACCATGCCTTTAAACGACAACTTTGTTTACGCTCCGCCACAAGATCCGCTTTCAATTTTATTTGAAGATGACGATTTAATTGTGGTTGATAAACCTGCGGGATTGTTGTCTGTGATGGGTCGCCTACCTGAGCATCATGATAGCGCTTATTTACGGGTGTTAGAAAAGTTCCCTTTGGCTAAAGTCACGCATCGTTTAGATATGGCGACATCGGGCCTACTTATGTTTGCCAAGCACCGTGATGCAGAGGTTGCGGTAAGTAAAATGTTTCAGGCCAGAACAGTCAAAAAACATTATATTGCGTTGGTGCAAGGCCAAGTCACAGAAGAGGGCAGTGTTGAAGTTCCGCTCATTACTGACTGGGAAAATCGCCCAAGACAAATTGTACATTTTGAATTAGGCAAGCATGCTAAAACCTTGTTTCAACCGCTCGTTTATGACGAAAAAGTCGATCAAACGCGAGTATTACTTGAACCAGTCACAGGCCGTTCGCACCAGCTCCGTGTGCACATGATGCACATTGGACACCCGATTATGGGCGACAAGCTGTATCACCCTGAGCCTAAACGTTTTCATTTAAGCCGTATGGCTTTACATGCTGCGCATCTGGCTTTTCAGCATCCATTGAAAGGCACAGATGTAGTCATTCAATCCCAAGTGCCTTTTTAAAATTTACATACAATTAAAAATTCAATTTGATGCAATTGGGAACGGAATATATACCCAAACTGCAATAAAAGTCGGGTATTCTAAGTCCGAATAATATTAATACTGCGACAACAACAAGGATCACTTTATGACTCGTGACTACGAACAATTTCCAGATGACGATAACGGCAATGTACTTTGGCAAATGGCTGAAGATGGGGATGATTTAACCGAGCTGCATGAAATTGAATTTTCAATTGCATTTCAAGATCAAAAAAATGCAGAGCAATGTGCACTCTATTTACTTTACCAAGAACAAAAAGTTTCACTTTTCCAAGATGACTCTGTTGAGCCAAACGAGTGGGTGATCACCATCTTTGTCAATATGGAACCTGAGTATTCAGACATTGTTGACTTGGAGCAATGGTTTGCCAGCATCGCTGAAAAATTTCAGGGCGAATATGACGGATGGGGCTGTATGGCCTATGTCTTTGAGGAAGAAAGTGAAGAAGACGACCTCTTGCAATAAGGTCTAAAAAGAGTAGGAGATACTCATGAACTTATCTCAAAAACAAATTGCGGTACGGTTTTTAGAACTTGCCGCAGCAGGCGAAGTTGATGAAGCCTACAGCAATTACACTGCGCCTAACTTCAGGCATCACAACCCTTATTATGCGGGTGATGCAACTTCGTTGAAGGAAGGTATGCGTGAAAGCGCGGCTGAAAATCCCAATAAAGTCTTTGATGTTCAGCATGTCATTGAAGATGGGACTTTAGTCGCCGTGCATTCGAAACTTGAAATGCAAATGAATGACAAACCTACCATTGTGGCTGTGGTTCATATTTGTCGTTTTGAAAATGGAAAAATTGCTGAGTTTTGGGATATTGGTCAAGTACAGCCCGACCCAATCGTCAATGAAAATGGTATGTTCTAATAAAAAAAGCCCGAAATAATTCGGGCTTTTTATTTATATATGAATTAAAACTTCCACTGTGCCGAAATTGAAGCGTTGAGTGGTTCTCCTGGTTGAACCCATAAATCGCTATAGCTTGAAACATAGTAAGTTTTATCAAACAGGTTGTTTACATTCAGCTGATAGCGTAAGCGGTCTGATGGGGCATAGTAGCCATTTAGATTGACCAGTGTATAACTTGGTAAATTAAAGCCATTATCAAGATTATGTCCACTGCGTTCGCCTACATAAGTAAGGTTGGCACCTACGCCTGCTTTTCGTGGACCTTCTTGTAGAAACTCATAGTTAGTACTTACAGCGCCTTGGTGTTTTGGAACATTGCTTAGACGTGCACCCTTTGCCAAGTCTTGGTCTTTTTCAATTTGAGCATCGGTATAACTATAATTTGCATTGACGAACCAACGGTCAGTGATTTGGCTATTTAAGTCAAACTCAATTCCTTTACTGCTTACTTCGCCTGCTGCAGTTTGAAAGTTACTGTCGATTGGGTCGGTTGTGAGTACATTTCGTTTTTTCATTTTAAACAAAGCGAGACTAAGCACACTTTGGTCATTCACTTTATATTTGGTGCCGACCTCGTAGCTTTCGCCTTTTTCAGGAGAAAAAGTCTGACCATTTCGGTTCATACCACTATTCATGGCAAATGAGCGACCATAGTTGGTGTAAAAAGCCCATTTGTCAGAGGCTTTAAAATTTATTCCGAAACGCGGACTATTTTGATGAAGTGTCTGGTTGCTTTCAGTCTGTGTCAGGTGATTTTTAAAGTCTTGTTCGACCTGATCAAAACGATTGCCGAATAGCACACTCCACTGATCATTGAAAAAGATCTGGTCTTGTAAATTAAGCGCAAAGTAACGCTGCTGTTCTTTGGTGTTAGTAAACGGAGCTAAGTTCGGTAAATATTTGCCGTATTCAGGTTGGTAGATATCAATTGTGTTTTTTGAGCTTGTGCTGTGATTGCGACGAAGCTGGTTTTGCTTATAGTCGAGTTGACCAAGTTCAGTTGAAAGTAAAATTTCATGACGAGCCCACGACGTATCAACCTTGCCAAGTAACTCTGTCTGAGCAAGAACATCTTCACTCGTATAATCACGATAGCGACGTTGACGCTCTAAAGTACGTCCATCGGCTTGTATACGGCGAGGTTCGGTTGCAAAGCCGACCATTTTGGCGTCTTTATAACTGACAGCACTATTTAGCTTCCAGTCAGGGTTAAATTCGTGACTCAGACGTAATTGGTAAAAGTAATCTTTTATTTTTAAATCGCCGTCGTCAGGTTCACCTGTAAAGGTTTTCGGGTCCATCACAAACTCATGATTGACTGTGCTGACACCACGGTCAAAGGTTCCTTTATGCTCTGTAAATTCACTGTCAAAGTCGAGTAGTGTCTGGTCTGAAATTTTCCATGTGAGCTGTGGTGAAAAGAACCAGCGTTCACTGCTGACATGATCACGAAAGCTTTGATTATCTTCATGAGCTACTGCTACACGATAGGCCAGTTCATCGTTAATAGGGGCAGTGTGTTCTAGACTTATTCGATATTGTTCTTGGGTATTGGCACGTAGGTTAACTTCACTTTCGCTTTCCCACTGCGGTTTTTTACTGTTGAGGTTAAGCAAACCACCAGTTTCGCCGCGACCATATAGAGCAGCCATTGGCCCTTTTAAAAACTCTAAAGATTCAATATTTACGACATCTTTTGGCGCACTAATCCCACGGTTGACACTCAAGCCGTTACGAATCATAGAAGCACCTAAATTGGGATCGGTACTAAAACCACGGAAAGAGTAGTTATCCCAAAAGCCGCCACCAAAACTGTTTTGATGAAAAACCCCACTCACTAAGCTTAATGCGTCATCAATCCGTTGAACGTCTTGTTGTTCCATCATTTGTTTTGAAACATAAGCACGGTTAAAAGGGACATCTAAAACATCGTGAGAAAATTTAGTCGCCGAGCTATTTTGGCTCACACCTTCTTGGGTACTTTCAGCCTGAACGCGTATGGTCTCAAGTACTGTTGAGGTTTCGTCTCCCCAAGAGAATGTTGATATAAAAGATAACCCTAATGAAGACAACAATCCTAATTTATGTTGCATAAATAATCAGCCATGAAAGACAAAAGAAGTTTAATGTAATAATATAACGTTACATTATTTTATTGATTACCGCTATGTCTTTAGAAAAGAATATTGAACGTTTACAGTCGATTGATGCATTGCGTGGTTTGGTGATCATCATTATGCTGCTCGACCATGTAAGAGAAACTTTCTATTTACATAAACAGGTTACCGATCCAATGGACGTAACAGTAACAGAACCAGCATTATTTGGCAGTCGATTATTGGCACATATTTGCGCTCCGGTTTTTGTACTTTTAACCGGTATTTCTGCGTTTTTATTTCAATCAAAAAAACAGGACTCACAACAAACGCGTGCCTTTCTATTAAAACGTGGCTTATTTTTAATTGTATTAGAGCTTACGCTTGTGAATTTTGCATGGACAGCAACTTTTCCACCCGAAGTCATTTATTTACAGGTGATTTGGGCGATAGGTATTAGCATGGTGGTATTAGCTTGTTGTGTAAGTTTGCCTTTGCCAGTTCTTGCTGGTGTAGCGTTGGTCATTATTTTTGGGCACAACCTGCTAGATTCTGTGCACTTCTCACAAGGTGTTTTACAAAATATATGGTTCATTTTACATGAACGTGGTTGGATTGAATTTGCGGGTATCAAGCTTCGTACAAGCTATCCTGTTTTACCTTGGATTGGAGTGATTTTATTAGGCTATGTTTTAGGTCAGTTCTTTAGTTTAAAATATACAGCAAATCAAAGAAGCCGCGCTTTACTCAGCATTGGTTTAATAATTATTGGGTTATTTGTTTTACTACGTTTTATCAATATCTATGGTGACCAGCCGTGGCAGTATTTTGAGTCATTACAACTGAGCCTTATGAGCTTTTTTAACCTCACCAAGTATCCGCCATCTTTACTGTTTATTTTGCTGAATGTTGGAATTGGTTTGCTTGTGCTCGTTGCTTTTGAATGTATGCAGCAGCACTCGTTTTTAAAACCATTAGTGGTATTTGGCTCGGTGCCTATGTTCTTTTATTTATTGCATTTATATGTGCTGAAACTGATCTATGTGTTTGTGCTAAACGTGTGGGGAGCCAACTACGGGAATTATTTGTCGGTCAGCCATGTATGGATGCTGTGGTTAATCACAATTTTGCTGTCTTTTGCACTCTACCCAGCGGTTAAGTGGTTCTCGAAGTTCAAACATCAAAATAAACATATTTCGATTTTAAAATATTTCTAATTTTTAAAACGTGAGTAAAGCGAGTTCAATAATGCTCGCTTTACTTGCTTACATCTAAATATAAAGTTTCTTTCACTTCTTCCATGACCACATAACTGTGCGACGATGCCGAAGCGGGGAGTTTCTTTAATAGATCTCCCAATAAGCGGCGGTATGCGCTCATTTCTTTTAAACGGGCTTTTACAAGGTAGTCAAATTCGCCTGAAATAAGGTGACATTCGAGCACTTCAGGAATCTCAACGAGGTCTCTGGCCACTTGGTCAAATACATCGCCTGATTTGGCAGATAACTTAATTTCTAAAAAGACGAGCAGGTTACGGTCTACGTAAGCTGGGTTTAGACGGGCGTAATAACCCATGATAATGCCATCGCGTTCGAGACGTTTTACACGCTCTGAACAGGGGGTGGTAGAGAGGTTGACTCTCGATGCCAATTCACTAATCGCAATTCGTCCTTCGCGCTGCAAAATGTCCAGAATCATGCGATCTATACGATCTAAGGGGCGCATAGATATTTCCTCTTTTTTTAAAATTCTCGCGAGAAAAACATAAATTTACCTAGATTATACCCTGAAAAACAGTGAAATAAACTATTGAAGCAGAAATATACTAGTTAAATAAACTGGTGTGCGTGAGGGAATGGAAATGCGCGTAATTGTATTAGGTAGCGGCGTTATCGGAGTGGCAAGTGCCTATTATCTAGCTCAACAAGGAGCTGAGGTCACTGTTCTTGACCGTCAGTCAGGTCCTGCTGAAGAAACAAGCTTTGGTAATGCAGGTCAAATTTCGCCAGGGTATTCGACCCCTTGGGCAGCACCAGGAATCCCTTTTAAAGCTGTGAAGTGGATGTTCCAACATCACGCACCGCTTGCGATTAATTTAGATGGCAGCATGTGGCAGTTACAGTGGATGGCGCAAATGCTAAAAAACTGTAATCCACAAAGTTATGCTGTGAACAAAGAACGTATGATGCGTGTGGCTGAATACAGCCGTGATTGCTTACGTGAACTTAGAAAAGATACAGGCATTAATTACGAAAACCGTGCTAAAGGTACGTTGCAGTTATTCCGTAAAGAAGCTCAAATGGAAGCGGTTCAACGCGACATTAGCGTGCTACAAGAGTGCGGCGTAAGCTACGAATTATTAAATGGCAACGAACTTGGTCGTGTAGAACCAGCTTTGGCAAATGCGCAAGATAAACTCGTTGGTGGTTTACACTTACCAAATGACGAAACAGGTGACTGTTATTTATTTACCAATGCTTTAGCTCAAATTGCTAAAGAGTTGGGTGTTAACTTCCAGTTCAACCAGAACGTAGAAAAATTGATTGTTGAAGGCGATGAAATTAAGGGCGTTCAGGTCAATGGTAAGGTCTTAACCGCAGATCGTTATGTCCTAGCGTTTGGTAGCTATTCACGTGATTTCTTGAAACCACTCGATCTACAGTTACCTGTATATCCTGTGAAAGGTTATTCGTTGACGATTCCAATTGTTGACCCTGCTTTTGCTCCGCAATCTACAGTGCTTGATGAAACCTACAAAATTGCGATTACGCGTTTTGACCAACGTATTCGCGTAGGTGGTATGGCTGAGTTAAGTGGTTTCAATTTAGGTCTGAACGAAGACCGCCGTGCAACCTTGCAAATGGTTACTCAGGACTTGTTCCCGGGCGGCGATATGGCACAGGCGTCTTTCTGGACGGGTCTACGTCCAATGACACCAGACAGCACTCCAATTATTGGAGCGACTCGCTTTAAAAATCTGTTCTTGAATACAGGTCACGGTACTTTAGGTTGGACCATGGCATGTGGTTCAGGGAAATTAATCAGTGACATCGTATTGAATCATAAGACTGATATCAGTACCGATGGCCTTTCAATTCAGCGTTACTCACACGCGCACGCGGCATAACGGACGTTAGGAAAGTAATCATGCCTCGTCCTATTACCGCAGTGATCCACCGTCAAGCCTTACAAAATAACTTGGCGGTGGTACGCAAGACTATGCCAAACAGTAAGGTCTTTGCCGTTGTAAAAGCCAATGCTTATGGACACGGAATTGAACGTGTTTATGAAGCATTTAAAGCAGCAGATGGCTTTGCCTTACTTGATCTTGATGAAGCAAAACGCATTCGTGCTTTAGGTTGGACAGGTCCAATTTTATTGCTCGAAGGGATTTTTTCTCCTCAAGATTTATTTGATTGTGTGCAGTATCAACTCAGTTTCACCATTCATAGTGAAGCGCAAATTGAGTGGGTAGAAAAGCATCCTTATCCAGCCCAATTTAATGTTTGTCTAAAAATGAACAGTGGTATGAACCGTCTTGGTTTTAAACCACAAAACTATGTTCAGGCTTGGGAACGTTTAAATAACTTGGCAAATGTGTCCAAGATTACGCACATGATGCATTTTTCTGATGCAGATGGTGATCGTTTCGGCCAGCAAGGCATTGATTATCAAATCACTGCATTTGAAGAAATTATTAAAGATTTACCGGGTGAAAGATCTGTAAGTAATAGCGCAGCAATTCTGCGTTATCAAGACCAGCTCAAATCAGATTATGCACGTAGCGGCATCATGCTCTATGGCAGCTCGCCAGACTACCCGACGCATAGTATTGCGGATTGGGGCTTACAACCGACCATGAGCTTACGCAGCGAAATTATTTCAGTTCAGCATTTAGAACCGAATGAAAGCGTAGGTTATGGCTCAAACTTTGTCGCAGAGCAGCCCATAACGATTGGGATTGTCGCTTGTGGCTATGCCGATGGTTATCAGCGTATTTCACCAACAGGTACGCCTGTTTTAGTGGACTCTGTCCGCACTCGTACAATTGGCCGCGTCAGCATGGATATGTTGGCAGTCGATTTAACAGGTATTGAAAGTGCCAAAGTCGGCAGTGAAGTCGTGCTTTGGGGCCAATCAAGTACAGGCGTCGTTTTACCTATTGATGATGTCGCAGTTTCATCCGGTACGGTGGGCTATGAACTGATGTGTGCTGTCACCGTCCGTGTTCAATTTATTAATCAGGTATAAGGAAATCCGAATGTCTAATTCAGATATACAAAAGATTAACACTAACGAAGTCATGAGCGCCGTGACTGTTTTTAACAAAGTGGTTTATCTGTCAGGTCAGGTACCTAAAAATACCGAACAAGACGTGGCAGGCCAAACTCGTGAAATTCTTGCAACAATTGATGAACTTTTGGCATTAGCCAATACCGACAAATCTCGCTTGCTTTCTGCACAGCTCTATTTGAAAAATCTTTCTGACTTTTCAACCGTAAATGCAATTTGGGTTGACTGGTTAAAAGGGTGTGTTGTTCCATCGCGTGCCACAATTCAGGCCGATTTGGTCAATCCAGATTGGTTAATTGAAATTGCCGTGACGGCAGCACAAAAGTAATTCGTTTTTACTCCGAAAATGATGATGTATCTAACAGAAGGAAGATAGATACGGTTTATCCAGTCATTTTTGGTGAACAGATTCAGTGACCTATGGCATACGGTTCGATTTTCGCCATAGGTTGCTGATCTTAACAAAGGAATTCAAAAAGGAATTTTAATATGACAACGGCTCGTCATTCAGATACGGAAAACTCTCCTGATCATCTGCAACGAAAACTGTCTAACCGTCATTTACAACTGATTGCAATTGGCGGTGCAATTGGAACCGGCCTATTTATGGGTTCGGGCAAAACCATCTCCCTCGCAGGTCCTTCAATTCTTTTAATCTATATGATTATTGGAGGAATGTTCTTTTTCTTAATGCGTGCAATGGGCGAGTTGCTTCTTGCAAATCTGCATTACAAATCTTTTGTTGATATGGCTCATGACTTAATTGGTCCTTGGGCCGGTTATTATTTGGGCTGGACCTATTGGTTAGGCTGGGTACTGGTGGGTATTGCGGACCTTTCAGCAGTCATTAACTATTTGAGTTTCTGGTTGCCCGATGGCACGAGCTTTTCACCAACGCAACAAGCCATGATTAGTGCAGGTTGTGTGCTGTTTGTCATGGGTCTTAACCTACTGACTGTACGCCTATTTGGTGAAATTGAATTTTGGTTTGCACTCATTAAGATTTTAGCCATTATTGGCCTGATCGGAGTGGGTGGCTATATGATTTTCAGTCATTTCCAAGCTCCGCAAGGCGCTGTTGCAAGCATTAGTAATGTTTGGTCGCATGGCGGTTTATTCCCGAAAGGTACAGAAGGCTTCTTGGCAGGATTCCAGATTGCCGTGTTTGCTTTTGTCGGGGTTGAACTGGTTGGTACAACGGCTGCTGAAACCAAAGATCCAGAGAAGAACTTACCGAAAGCAATTAACGCGATTCCTGTACGTATTATTTTGTTCTATGTACTAGCACTCTTTATTGTGATGTCAGTAACGCCTTGGGACCATATTCGTGCAGACAAAAGTCCGTTTGTTGAGTTGTTCTTAAATGCCGGTATTCCTGTTTCAGCTATTATCATGAACTTGGTGGTACTGTCTTCGGTGATGTCTTCAATGAACAGCGGTGTGTTTTCAACCAGTCGTATGCTGTTCGGTTTATCAAAAGACGGTCAGGCTCCAGGTGCATTTGGTCGTTTATCAAAACGTGCCGTACCTTCAAATGGTTTGATTTTCTCATGTATTTTCATTATGGGCGGGGCAGTACTTCAGTACTTTGTTCCAAACACCATGGAAGCATTTACTTTGGCAAGTTCACTCTGTGTGATTCTATTCATTAGTGTCTGGAGTCTTATCATGGTGTGCTATTTACGCTATCGTAAATTACGTCCTGAATTACATGAAAAATCTACTTTTAAAATGCCCGGTGGCATTTGGATGAGCTATATCGTTTTGGCATTTATGCTTTTCACTTTAGTCATCTTGGCACTTGAGCCAGATACATTGAAAGCGCTCTATGTCAGTCCAGTATGGTTAGTTATCTTAGGTGTTACCTATCATGTGCTCTATAAACCACGCATGAAAAAACTAGGACGCGAACTCGTCAACGATCATTAAGTTTTATTAAAAGCCAATCAAACATGATTGGCTTTTTTTATTTTCTTTCGATTTTTTATCGGAATAATGTTGTTTATTTTTAACTCAATAGAGCAGTTTAGAGGGGGGCGTAAAAGCGACATCTAGCATTATCACATGCTACACTCCGGCTAATCTGGAGAATCCAGATATGTTAATTAAAATTGCCGTGAAGGCAGTACATAAATAATGTGACTTAAAAAAACAGGACAAACGATTTATCAATTAAGGAAAAAATATACTTGAACATCTTGTCCTGAGGTATAGACTCAGCAACCCACGATATACGGTTCGTTTTTCTCCCTATAGGTTGCTGATTTTAAGTTAAGCAAAATATAAAAAGGACTTCTAATATGACAATGGTTCATCATCCCGATGAGGCAGGCTCCCCTGATCATTTACAACGGAAATTAAATAATCGCCATCTACAAATGATTGCAATTGGCGGTGCAATTGGAACCGGTCTATTTATGGGCTCGGGCAAAACCATCTCCCTCGCTGGTCCTTCAATTCTCGTGATTTACATGTTAATTGGTGGCATGTTTTTTTTCTTAATGCGTGCATTAGGTGAATTACTACTCGCTAATTTGCATTACAAGTCATTTGTCGATATGGCATATGATTTGATTGGCCCATGGGCTGGTTATTATATAGGTTGGACCTATTGGTTAGGCTGGGTACTGGTCGGTATTGCAGATTTATCTGCGGTCATTAACTATTTAAGTTTCTGGCTGCCCGAAGGCGCCAGTTTCTCACCAACACAACAAGCCATGATTAGTGCAGGCTGTGTACTATTCATTTTAGGGCTTAACCTTCTTACGGTGAAGTTGTTTGGTGAAGTTGAATTCTGGTTCGCACTCATTAAGATTTTGGCCATTATTGGCCTGATTGGAGTCGGTGGTTACATGATCCTCACTCATTTTCAAGCTCCGCATGGTGAGGTTGTTAGTGTAAGTAATGTGTGGTCGCATGGTGGCATATTTCCAAAAGGCGTAAGCGGATTTTTGGCAGGTTTCCAGATTGCCGTATTTGCCTTTATTGGCGTCGAATTGATTGGTACAACAGCCGCTGAAACGAAAGATCCAGAGAAAAATCTACCGAAGGCAATTAACGCGATTCCTGTACGTATTATTCTATTCTATGTCCTAGCACTCTTTGTGGTGATGTCAGTAACACCTTGGGATCACATTCGTGCAGATAAAAGCCCATTTGTTGAGTTGTTCTTAAATGCGGGTATTCCTGTTTCAGCTATCATCATGAACTTGGTGGTACTGTCTTCAGTGATGTCTTCAATGAACAGCGGTGTGTTTTCAACCAGTCGTATGCTGTTCGGTTTATCGAAAGATGGTCAGGCGCCAAGTGCATTGGGGCGTTTATCAAAACGTGCCGTGCCTTCAAATGGTTTAATCTTCTCATGTATTTTCATTATGGGTGGGGCAGTGCTTCAGTACTTTGTTCCAAACACCATGGAAGCATTTACTTTGGCAAGTTCACTTTGTGTGATTCTCTTTATTAGTGTATGGCTTCTGATCATGGCGTGCTATTTACGTTACCGTAAGTTGAGTCCAGAGTTACATGCTAAATCGACTTTTAAAATGCCGGGTGGTGTGTTAATGGCGTATGTTGTCATTGCATTTTTCTTGTTCACTTTAGTGATTTTGGCACTAGAGCCAGATACATTAAAAGCACTCTATGTTAGTCCATTGTGGCTAGTTGTTTTAGGCGTTAGCTATCATGTGTTTTATAAACCACGCATGAAAAAACTAGGCCAAGAAAGTTTTGATTAATTATTACTAATTTCAAAAAAGCCAATCATCCGTGATTGGCTTTTTTTATTTACACTCTTTAATCAACCAACAAATGCTGATATTTATCGGCTTGTTTACGCAAATAGTCCCAGACGAGTTTAATGCGCGGTTCATGCTGTAAATCAACAAAAGTCAGCATCCAGAAGGTATGAGTAAAGCGAACTTGCTGCTCTAAAACGACGTCTAGTTCTGGTTTATCATCTGCTAAAAACTTGGGCAAAATCGCAAGTCCTGCACCAGCACTCACCGCAATTTGTTGGGCTAAAATACTGCTGCTACGGAAGTTCGCGTTAAGCTTTAAGGGTAACCGTTCTAAACAGTACAGTTCAGGGCTATACACCAGATCATCAATATAGTTCACAAAGCGGTGTTGGGTTAAATCTTCTAAACCACGAATGGGTGGGTTTTGCGCCAGATAGTTTTGGCTGCCGTAAATTTTTAAACAATAGTCTGATAACCGCGTAATGATGTAGGGTCCAGACGTAGGACGATCAATTGACACCACAATGTCTGCCTCACGGTGGGAGAGTTTAATCATTTTCGGTACTGGAATTAGGTCGATGGTCAGCAATGGATATTGAATAGAGAACTCAGCCAGTAAACGGGCTAAAAACGCAGTGCCAAAACCTTCAGGTGTGCCAATTCGCACACGACCTTGCAAAGGTTGATGTGGTTTCTCAATTTGTAAGAAAGCTTGTTCCATTTGCTCAACTCGGGGAACAAGTGCCATACCTTCGAGTGTCAACTCATAACCAGTCGCTTCACGCTTAAACAGCGTTGTACCCAAAGCAAGTTCTAGTGCCTGAATCCGTCTAGCTACTGTACTGTGCTCGACACCAATAATCCGCGCAGCGTTGGTCAATGTTTTAGTCCGAGCTAAAACCAGAAAAAAATGTAGATGATCCCAATCCACTTTCATTTTTGTTGTCATCCTTGTGCATATTTGCACAACAATCGTGCATGAATTTCCGTTGGTGGTCAAAGTTTTCTTTGTTAGTCTCAATTGAAACTGGAATAAAGAAAATACGATCAAGAAGTATTTTCTAATAATTGAACACAATAAAAATATGGCCTACGGAGAGGTTATGAACACAATCCAAAAAATCGAATTGGAAACCGCTAAATTACTCATTAACGGAAATTTTATCGAATCTGAAACACAGGAATGGCAAGACATTGTTAACCCTGCAACTCAGGAAGTGATTGGTCGTGTACCATTTGCAACGGTTAAAGAAGTTGACGCTGCTATTCAAGCTGCACAAGATGCTTTTGCTTCTTGGCGTCAGACCCCAATTCAGGCACGTATGCGCATCATGCTTAACTTACAAGACTTGATCCGTGCCAACATGAAAGAAATTGCACAAGTACTAACGGCTGAACAAGGCAAAACCTTGGCAGATGCAGAAGGTGATATTCAACGTGGTTTAGAAGTGGTTGAACATGCGTGTTCAATAGGCACTTTGCAAATGGGTGAATATGTTGAAGGTGTTGCGCGTGGTGTAGACACGTATACCTTGCAGCAACCTTTGGGTGTCTGTGCGGGTATTACGCCGTTTAACTTCCCTGCCATGATTCCACTTTGGATGTTCCCAATGGCAATCGTGTGTGGCAATACATTTGTCTTAAAACCATCAGAACAAGATCCGTTATCAACCATGATGCTGGTTGAGCTTGCGATTCAAGCAGGGGTTCCAGCAGGTGTGCTCAACGTTGTGCATGGTGGTAAAGAAGTGGTTGACCGTCTGTGTACACACAAAGATATTAAAGCGATTTCATTTGTAGGTTCAACTGCTGTTGGAACGCATGTTTATAACCTTGCTGGACAACATGGTAAACGCGTCCAGTCAATGATGGGTGCAAAAAACCATGTGGCTGTTATGCCTGATGCCAATAAAGAGCAAACCTTAAATGCCTTGGTCGGTGCAGCATTTGGTGCAGCGGGGCAACGCTGTATGGCACTGTCGGTTGCAGTCATGGTGGGTGAAAGTAAACAGTGGATTCAAGAATTAGTTGAAAAAGCGAAGACTTTAAAAGTAAACGCAGGCCATGAGCCAAATACTGACATTGGCCCAGTCATTTCAAAACGTGCTAAAGCGCGTGTGCTTGATTTAATTAATAGCGGTGTTGAGCAAGGGGCAGAGTTACTACTCGATGGCCGTGATGTTCAAGTCCAAGGCTATGAATCGGGCAACTTTGTAGGTGCAACGATTTTTAGTGGCGTAAATACCGACATGCGTATTTATAAAGAAGAAGTCTTTGGCCCTGTACTTTCCATTATTTGTGTAGACACCCTTGAGGAAGCGATTGCACTCATCAATGCCAACCCATTTGGTAATGGTGTAGGTCTATTCACACAAAGTGGCGCGATTGCACGTACTTTCCAAAACTTAATTGATGTAGGTCAAGTTGGTATCAACATTCCAATTCCTGTGCCAGTACCGTTCTTTAGTTTTACCGGTTCAAGAGGTTCAAAACTTGGTGATTTGGGACCATACGGCAAACAAGCTGTGCAGTTCTATACCCAAACCAAAACCATTACCAGTCGCTGGTTTGAAGATAGCCATGAAGTTGGCGGTGTAAATACAACCATTAGTTTACGTTAAGGGGATCACGGATGAATATCGCCTTTATCGGTCTAGGGAATATGGGCGGCAGAATGGCCCATAACCTACTTAAAGCCGGACTCAATGTTTATGGATATGACCTCAGTGAAGTTGCGATTCAGCACTTCGCCGAGGCAGGTGGCATAGTATGCGACAGCCCGCAGGCAGCAGCAAAACAAGCTGATGTGGTCATTAGCATGCTACCTGCGGCCAAGCACGTTAAAGAAGTTTACTTGGGTGAAAATGGTGTATTGGAAGTGCTAAAAGCAGGTAGCTTATGCATTGATAGCAGTACCATTGACCCACAAACCATTAAAGACATTGCCACTGTTGCGCAAAACAAAAATATTAAAATCTGTGATGCACCAGTTTCAGGTGGAACCATTGGTGCCCAAGCAGGAACTCTAACCTTCATGGTAGGTGCCGATGAGCAAACCTTTAATGAAGTGAAACCTGTACTTAGCCACATGGGCAAAAATATTGTTCATTGTGGTGATGTCGGTGCAGGTCAAATTGCCAAAATCTGCAACAACCTGATTTTAGGTATTTCAATGGCCGCTGTTGCTGAAGGTATGGCACTCGGTGTAAAGCTGGGCATCGACCCACAAGCATTGGCAGGGGTGATTAATACTTCAAGTGGTCGTTGCTGGAGCTCTGATGTGTGTAACCCATGGCCACATATTAATGAAAATGCGCCAGCATCTCGAGGCTACCAAGACGGCTTTGCGACTCAGCTGATGCTAAAAGATTTAGGACTCGCTGTAGAGGCCGCGGGCCAAGTCAAACAGCCAGTTGTATTAGGTGGCATGGTACAGCAGCTCTATCAGCAAATGTGCATGCGCGGGAATGCCAATCTCGATTTTTCGAGCATTATTCAGCAATACCTACCACAAGAGGCGTAACGGTAAAGCCAAAGGATGGCTTTAAACACATTAAACCCTGTCGTGAATAACAACAAATCCGGACTGAGGGAAAAGATATGATGGATTATCAAAATGCTGCACAGACTTTCGATTTGGAAAGTGCTGCAAAACACATGTTATCAGGTTCACTTGATGCCTTAAATGCTTGTTATGAATGCTGTGATCGACATGCAGATGGCGACAAAATTGCGCTGTATTGGCAAGGAAAAGACGGACGAAAAGAGCAATATACTTTCCGTGAATTAAAGGAATGGTCGAGTCAATTTGCTAACTTTTTAAAATCACAAGGTGTGAAAGCAGGTGACCGTATTTCAGGTCTATTACCAAGAACACCTGAATTGATCGTGACGATTTTTGCAGCTTGGCGAATTGGTGCCGTCTATCAACCACTATTTACTGCATTTGGCCCAAAAGCGATTGAGCACCGTATTCAGCTTGCACAAAGCAAGCTGGTGGTGACCGATGTTGGCAACCGTAGCAAGCTTGATGAAATTGAAAATTGCCCTGCAATTGTGACTGTCGCCGACGCACAAGGTACTCCGCTTAAAGCAGGTGATTTTAACTTTTGGAATGAAGTGAAGCAGCAGTCCGATCAATGTGATTTGGTTATGCATAGCATCCAAGATCCTTTCTTACTCATGTTTACTTCAGGCACTACAGGTCCTGCTAAACCCTTGGAAGTGCCATTAAAAGCACTGATTGCCTTTGGTCGATATATGCAAGATGCCATTGGTTTAACCGAAGAAGATTCATTCTGGAATATCGCCGATCCGGGTTGGGCGTATGGTTTGTACTACGCGATTACTGGGCCGTTATTCTTGGGCCACGCTACTTTGTTCTATGAAGGTGGTTTCAGTACAGATAGCCTATGTCAAATTGTGAAAGATTATAAAATCAACAACTTGGCAGGTGCTCCGACTGCTTACCGCATGATGATGGCAGCTGATCCAGCACAAATGGCGCCGTTAAGAGGGCAGTTCCGTGTGGTGAGCAGCGCAGGCGAGCCGCTTAACCCAGAAGTGATTCGCTGGTTTAAACAAATGCTTGATGCTCCGATTTATGATCACTATGGGCAAACTGAAGTAGGCATGGTGGTGTGTAATCATCATGGTTTAAAACATGAAATTCATGCCGGTTCAGCAGGTTTCCCAAGTCCGGGCTACCGTGTTGCGATTGTCAATGAACAAGGTGAAGAACTTCCACCAGACACACCAGGAATTTTAGCAGTCGACATTAGCCAGTCTCCAATGATGTGGTTTGGTGGCTATAAAGAAAGCCGAAAATCACCATTTGTTGGTCATTACTATTTAACTGGCGACACTGCCGAGTTACATGCCGATGGCAGCATGAGCTTTGTTGGTCGTAGTGATGATGTAATCACCACATCGGGTTATCGGATTGGGCCATTCGATGTAGAAAGTGCTTTGCTTGAACATGATGCAGTGGTTGAGGCCGCAGTGATTGGTGTGCCTGACCCAGACCGTACCGAAGTGGTTAAGGCATTTGTAATTTTAGCTACGGATGCTCAACCTTCAGATGCACTTGCTGAACAACTCAGCCAATTTGTTAAAAGACGACTTTCTGCACATGCGTACCCACGTTTAGTTGAATTTGTGAGTGAATTACCTAAAACTCCAAGTGGTAAAATTCAGCGCTTTTTATTGCGTAATCAAGAAATTGCTAAACAACAAGCTAAAGCAGGGTAAAGGAAATAACAATGCAATTTACCGAAGAACAATTACTCATTCGTGATATGGCGAAAAGTTTCGCCCAAGAACAAATTAAGCCTAATGCCAGCGATTGGGATCGAGACGGGACATTCCCAAAAGATACATTGGCTCAAATGGGGCAACTCGGTTTTATGGGTATGCTTGTTTCAGAGCAATGGGGTGGTTCTGACACGGGTAACTTAGCCTATGTACTAGCCCTCGAAGAAGTTGCGGCAGCAGATGGCGCAACCTCAACCATCATGAGTGTACATAACTCGGTTGGCTGTGTGCCTATTTTAAAATTTGGTACTGATGAGCAAAAAGAGCGTTTTTTAAAACCTTTGGCGCAAGGTGAAATGATCGGCGCTTTTGCTTTAACCGAACCACATACTGGCTCAGATGCGGCAGCTCTTAAAACCCGAGCGGTGAAAGATGGCGATGATTACATTTTAAATGGTGCCAAGCAGTTTATTACCTCGGGTGATAATGCAGGTGTCATTATTGTGTTTGCAGTGACTGATCCGAGCGCGGGTAAAAAGGGCATTAGTGCATTTTTAGTCCCACGTGAAACGCCGGGTTATGAAGTGATTCGTGTTGAAGAAAAACTAGGTCTGCATGCTTCAGATACGTGTCAGATTGCTCTGACCGATGTGCGCATTCATAAAAGCCTCATGCTTGGCAAAGAAGGTGAGGGCTTGAAAATCGCTCTTGCCAATTTGGAAGGTGGCCGTATTGGTATTGCAGCACAAGCAGTTGGTCTAGCACGTGCGGCGCTCGAAGAAGCGACTCGCTATGCCAAAGAGCGTATTACTTTTGGAAAACCAATTTTTGAGCATCAAACCATCGCTTTTCGCCTTGCTAGCATGGCAACTGAAATTGAAGCAGCGAGACAACTGGTTCACTACGCTGCGCGTTTAAAAGAAGCAGGTCAACCGTGTCTCAACGAAGCGTCAATGGCCAAGTTATTTGCTTCAGAAATGACTGAGCGTGTGTGCTCGAGTGCGCTACAAGTGTTTGGTGGCTATGGCTATCTCAGAGATTTCCCAATTGAACGCATTTATCGTGATGCGCGTATTTGTCAAATTTACGAAGGCACAAGTGATATCCAGCGTTTAGTCATCGCACGTAGTCTATAAAATCAGAACAAGGAATAAATAATGCAGTGGCAAAGTATTTTATTAGAAAAGCGTAATGGGGTTGGACTGATTACATTAAATCGCCCTCAAGCGCTCAATGCTTTAAACAGCGAATTAATTAGTGAAATTAATCAGGCATTAGATCAGCTCGAAAAAGACCGCGAAATTGGCTGCATGGTATTGGCAGGTTCTGAAAAAGCTTTTGCCGCAGGTGCAGACATTAAAGAAATGGCTGATTTAGCGTTTCCTGATATTTATTTTGATGACTTTTTCCATCTTGCAGACCGAATTGCACAGCGCCGTAAACCTCTAATTGCAGCGGTGAGTGGCTATGCGTTAGGTGGTGGCTGTGAATTGGCGCTTATGTGTGACTTTATTTATTGTGCTGACAACGCCAAGTTTGGCTTACCTGAAGTCACCTTAGGGGTAATTCCGGGTATTGGTGGCACACAACGCTTAACACATGCCATTGGTAAAGCTAAAGCAATGGAAATGTGTTTTACCGCTCGTCAAATGGGCGCTGTAGAAGCAGAGCAAAGTGGTTTAGTCGCACGTGTGTTTAGCAAAGAAGAATTACTTGAACAAACCTTGCAAGCAGCTGAAAAAATTGCGGCACGATCTTTAACTGCAAACATGATGCTTAAAGAAACCATCAACCGAGCTTTTGAAGTAAACCTTACTGAAGGCTTGCGTTTTGAAAGACGTATGTTCCATTCAATATTTGCAACATTTGACCAAAAAGAAGGAATGCAGGCTTTTGTTGAAAAACGAAAGGCAAATTTTAAAAATCAATAAGAGATCAATAAAATGAATACAGAAAATCACTTAATGATTGAGCAACAAGGTAAGCTCGGCATTATTACCTTAGACCGTGTGACTCATCTCAATGCATTGTCGTTAGACATGATTAAAAGTATTGGTGCCCAATTGGAACTGTGGCGAAATGATGCTGGTATTCAGGCCGTTTTAATCAAATCAAATAGCCCAAAAGCCTTCTGTGCAGGTGGCGATATCCGCTATCTCTACGACAGTTATAAAAATGGCACGGCCGACTACAAAGGCTACTTTAGTGCCGAATATAAAATGTTGAATGTACTACGTGAATATGCAAAGCCAGTCATTGTTGTACTTGATGGCTATGTATTAGGTGGCGGTTTTGGCTTGGCTCAGGCTTGTCACATTGTGGTGAGCAGCGAAAAATCTAGATTTGCCATGCCTGAAACAGCGATTGGTTTTTTCCCAGACGTTGGCGCAACGCATTTCCTTTCTCGTCTTGATGATATTGGTGTTTATATGGCAATTACGGGTGAGCAGATCAGCAGTAGCGATGCGCTTTATCTCGATTTAATTGACTATCATGTGCCAAGCGAGCAGTTACAAGCTTTGCAAGATGCTCTCGTTGAAGCGCCAAGTTTAACTAAAGAGGGAATTGAACACATCATTACCCGATTTATTACTCGTCCTGCTGAAAGTGAGCTCAAACAATTGGCAGAAGGTATTCGTAAACACTTCGGATATCAGCATTTAGATGAAATCGAGCAAAGTCTTGAAAATGAAAAAGATGAAAGCTTAAAAGCTTGGGCAAGTAAGATGCTCAGTATTTTGCAGCAGCGCTCATTTATAGCCAAACAAACCAGTTTGAAACTGCAACATTTAGGCCGTGGGCTTTCTTTACCGCAGTGTATGCAGCTTGAACGTGATTTACAGGATATCTGGTTTGAGCATGGTGACTTTATTGAAGGTGTGCGTGCTCTCATTGTCGATAAAGATAAACAACCACAGTGGCAAGAACGTAATTCGAAATTTGAGCCAATTTTAGAAAAATTGAACTAAATCGCATTACAAAAACATAAAAAGCTTAAGGAGATAAAGCGAGACCTGAAAATGCTTATGGTCAGGGCTGGTCATAAGCATAAAAAAGATAAAACAAGAAAATCTAAAAAGGATATTACGATGCAATCAATACATGGAAACGGTTCAAATACTAAAAAGTCGTCACATCGATTAGCAGGCATCTCTAGCATGGTCGGTACCACCATTGAATGGTATGACTTTTTTATTTACGGTGCGGCGGCGGCACTCATTTTTAATAAGCTATTTTTCCCAAATCTAGACGCACTTACTGGCGTGCTCGCTGCATTTGCCACCTATGCCGTTGGGTTTATTGGGAGACCATTAGGCGGCTTAGTCTTTGGTCACTTTGGTGACAAGATTGGCCGTAAATCGATGTTGCTGTTGACTCTGATGCTCATGGGTATTCCAACAGTACTGATTGGCTTATTACCAACTTACGAATCAATTGGTTACTGGGCAGCAATTTGTTTGGTTGTCTTACGATTCATTCAAGGGATGGCAATGGGCGGTGAATGGGGCGGTGCTGTGCTTATGGCCGTTGAACACGCACCCGAAGGTGGTAAAGGGTTCTGGGGAAGTTTACCTCAAGCCAGTACAGGTGGCGGTTTAATGCTAGCCTCAATTGCATTAGGACTGGTGTCGTTATTACCTGAACAAGCACTGTTTAGCTGGGGGTGGCGTTTACCGTTTCTTGCCAGCATTATTTTACTCGCAGTAGGTTGGTACATTCGAGTGAAAGTACCTGAGTCACCAGATTTCGAAAAAGTAAAACAACAGTCTGAAGAAGTCAAAGTTCCTGCCTTACAAGTTTTTAAAAACCATCCAAAGCAACTCATCACTATCATTTTAGCGCGTGCTGCCGAGAATGCATGGTTCTATATTGCTTCAACTTTTACCTTGGCTTATACCACTGCACAACTTGGGATCGCACGCCAAGACATTTTGTTTGCTACCATTTGTGGTGCAATAGTCATCCTATTTATGACACCGTTATGTGGACATTTGTCAGATAAAGTGGGTCAACGCAATATGTTCATGTTTGGTTTATGCATATTGGCACTTTATTGCTACCCATTTTTCACCATGCTCAACACAAAAGACCCAGTATTAGTCTGGACAGCAATTGTTTTAGCAATTGGCGTGGTCTTTCCCATTATGTACGCACCACAAGCTCAGCTTTTTGCCCGTCAATTTCCGGCAGAAATTCGATATAGCGGAATCTCAATTTCGGTACAGTTGGCTGGGGTGCTTGGTGGTGGTTTAGCACCGTTAATTGCGACCAAACTTTTAAGTATCGGGCAGGGTAATCCTTATTTAATTATGATTTATATTGGATCTATGGCTATCGTTGCGATCATATCGACTTCATTTATGCCACGTGATTGGCAGACTAAAACTGATGAGGCTTACCATAAGAAATCAGAATTAAATTTGAAAACCAAAATTACTGAGCAGTCTTAATATTCAGTTTGAATCTTCAAATAAAGAAAAGCCCTAATCTTTTGACTAGGGCTTTTGAAATTTAGCGAGTCAAACGAGATTCGGGCTTAAGACCTTCATCTTTGCTATGTCACCAATTCTTAGACTTTGATTTAGCAAACTAAACTTCAATCAAGCATGCAAACATAGCATATCCATCGATAATCATTGGCGGTCCGGCACGATGGGCGCGAAAACCCGCGGCACGTAATAACCGCTCTACCCCAAGAGGTGAGGTCGTAATGAGTTGTTTGGCACCTTGTTTTCTTGCAAAGTTGATCGCTTCTTGCAGAATTGCAATAGAGACTGGGGATGACACTGCTTGATTAGCAGAGGTCGGCGGATTTGAGAAATCTACGGCTGAAAATCTTGATAATTCCCAAATTTCTGGTGAGCAAGGAATAGGCATTCCATTCATTAATTGAGGAAATATTTCACCCAGTAAATAGGGCTGAGTCGTGGGTAGTAGTCTGGCACAGCCAATAATATTGGATTCTCTATCTTGAGCGACGACGTAAGCTGTATCGATTTTATCAAATTGATCTAGTTCTTCATTATTTGGACAGTTCAACTCCCAACCCAAATGTTCAACAAATACCTTGTAGCGGTAACTTTTAAATTTGGTATATAGGACTTCTGAAAAATTGTTTTGGAATCCAGCAATAACATTCATTACAAGTGCTTCCACTTATTTTTCAGGCGACTTTACTCGACAGCTGAAAAGGTGGTAACTGTAAGAATTTACAGGTTTCTAAGAGAAATTTGGACTTAATTTAGTCTTTGTTTGCGTTGTATTGATTTGAGCATAAATGAACTGTTCCCAAAACAAAGAATCTATTTTTTTTTGATTAATGTTTCAGTAACATCAAATCCAATATCTGTACCAGATAAATCAACAATCATGATATTGCTTCGAGGTAGCCCAATTCGTTTTAAGCTAGCAATTCCATTGTTCTCAATAAATTCCCAGTCCCATCCGGTACTTAAAGCTGGGCTCCGTGATGTTGCCCATTCAGTAAACCCACAATATAGAATTCGAGAGTCTTCAATTTGTGTAGTTTCAACAATAGATATGAGGTGTTGGAGGGGATAGTTCATAAGCTGGATTTCATTCATCCGAATAAAACCATCTGTTGAGATTGGAAAATCAGGGGGGATTGTGACCATGCTACCTATTCAAGTGACTTGAATTACAGTTCTATAGATAAATAACATAAATTATTGCCAACAAAATACTGTTAAGTTTTACAGGTTAGCCGTAATCTGGTGATACACAACGTTAAGCTGTTCTTTAGAAAGTACTTCGGGCAGGGAGTTTTACTTATGCAGAAATTGACCCATCTATAGCTTCAATATGAGAGTTGCTTGCTTCAAGATTATCAATAGATTAAGTTTTTTATATGTATTGTAGATAATATCTATCCTATTATTAAAATAATATTTTCGAAATCATTATCATTATTATGCATTTCATTAAGTAATAAATAAAAATTTATACTGCTAGTATCACTTGTAGATGTTATTCTTTAGTTAAATTAATAGAAATATACAAATAAGAAGAAATAATAGGCTCCTTTTAAAAATAAAAAATACTCATTTTTGGAATAAAATGCATCCTGTAAATTTGAGGCTTTCAAGCATAATTCGCATGTGCAATATAACAACCTTAAAAAGCTTTCTGAAACCAGTTTATCCGAAAAATTTACCACCCTCTCAGGCTCAAAAATGTTGTTAATTGGATTATGAATTCACTATATGCAACTAAATAAAAATGATTTATGCATGAGGTTTAATGAGAGTAAATGGAAAATTGGCAAGAAGATCTACTATCAGCATCTCTGATGGTAAAAAATGAATATCAGCTATTTGAAGTAGTCAAATCTACAGCTTCAAAGCTTGGATTTGATTATTGTGCTTATGGTATGCAGTCGCCATTATCTATTGCTGAACCAAAAACAATTATGTTGAATAATTATCCCGAAGCATGGCAGAAGCGTTATGTTAAACAGCAATATGTCAGGGTGGATCCAACCGTACAGCATTGTATGCTATCACTTCAACCTCTTGTCTGGTCGAGCCAATCTGCAAACACACAATCTCAAAAAGATTTTTGGGAGGAGGCGCGTTCTTATGGTTTAAACGTCGGTTGGGCACAGTCAAGCCGTGACTTTATTGGTACAAGGGGAATGCTAACACTAGCAAGGTCCACTGACCAATTATTAGAAAAAGAGCAGAAAGCTCAATATACCAATATGTTTTGGCTATCTCAGACAGTACATTCCAGTATTGCTAAAATTGTGAATGAAACAGAATTTGCTCAGTTTAATCTTTATTTAACGAACCGGGAAAAAGAGGTTTTACGTTGGACTGCGGAAGGAAAAACGTCAGCAGAGATTGCTCAGATTCTAGGAGTAACTGAAAGAACAGTAAATTTTCATCTCTGTAATTCAATGCAAAAGTTAAATGTGAATAATAAAATTTCAGCAGCGATTAGAGCCGTGATGTTAGGAATTTTATAAAGTTAGATATATAGAAATATAATAATTAATTTTGATAAAATAAATTATTATTAGATATTTATTTAAAGTGGATTTAATTGAGAATTTTTAATTTAAGAAAATTTTAATTAAAGTCGAATTTATATGGATAATCTTATTTATAAGGGTTTTTAAAATTTTTTTATGGGGTGGTTTAATAGTATTTTTACTTAATGATAAAATAAAAATAAATGAAATTTATAATTAAAAATATTTTATTAATATTATTGTTTTAAAATTTGGTATTCGTGTTTTATCGATTCTCAGAAGATAAAATTTATTAATTTATAGGGTTGTATATCAGTCAAGATGTTATACATAGTTTTAAGCTATTCAAGTACAAATTAAAGCAGATTTCTTTAGGAGCTTTATCCTTATAAATAAAGGTTATGAGGGGGTCTTACCTGAATCATTTATTGCCCTTAAGAAAAGCAAATAAAACAGTACTTTAGATTGTGAATACAAGATGTCCAATCAAGAGACTCACAAAATAAGAATACGAACAGGCCATATAGTTGGCATGCTAAAAACTTGCGAAACACTATTAAACATTAACGAAATAAGGGCAAAAATTGAGTTAGAGGTTTAATTCAATTGCCCGCCTTCACAATATTGAACTGAATAAAAATAATTTATGAAAGATATCCAATTTCTTAATTCTTAATAAAAACAGGCCAACCTGTAAAACCTTACAGGTGTAATAAAAAACACTCGCACATAAAATATAATGTGAATTTATATTTTAAACAAAAAGTATATTCATTTTTTATTAAAAGCCCCAGCTAGAAGTGTCATTTCTGAATTAGCGAGTTTAAAGGGTGAATTATAATTAATCGGAGTAAGTTATGGCTGTAATGGGTACGGATAATATCATTGCAACTTTGGAATCCCACGCAAATTCAAATGGAGCTAGGGTTGCTTTCGAGTATTTAGGGCGCCAATCCGGTGGGATTCAATCTCTGACGTATGCAGAGCTGAACGAGCAAGTTCAACGTCAGGCCCAAATCTTAATGAATCTTGTAGATAGCGGTGATCGCGCCGTGTTGCTGTTTGAGCCTGGATTGGACTTTATCGTATCGTTCTTTGCCTGTTTAAAAGCTAAAATTATCGCAGTACCTGTCAGCTTGCCTTTTAACCGCAACGGTTTTTCTAATATTTTGAATATTATGAATGACTGTGAGCCAAAGATAGTACTCACAACCAAAAAGATTCTTGAGCTATCGGGTCTTATCACATTAAAAGCCCAAAACGAAAGTTTAATATTGCATGCTGTTGATGCCCAATTGCAGCGTGACTTAGTGGAAAAGGATTTTCCACATATTGCTGAAGACGATATCTGCTTCCTTCAATACACTTCAGGGTCAACTGGTTGGCCTAAAGGGGTAATCGTCACCCATAAAAACATCATGGCAAATGAAGTCATGATTGCTGAAGCTTTTGGTACACAAGCCGATGATATCGGTCTTACATGGCTACCTGTTTATCATGACATGGGATTAATCGGCTCAGTTTTGCAGACTGTGTATGTAGGTCTGACCTGCTATGTAATGTCACCGCTGGATTTTATTCGTAAACCTCTTAAGTGGCTGCAATTCATTAGTGAAAAAGGTGTCACGATTAGTGGCGGACCAAACTTTGCCTATGAATTGTGTCTGCATCGCATTTCTGATGAGGACGCAGCAGCGCTTGATCTGAGCCGTGTGCGTGTGATGTTTAACGGTGCCGAGCCAATCAAAGCTCATGTTATGCAAAGCTTCATGGAGAAGTTCAATACTCAGTCGAAATTGAGAATGGATACTTTCTTGCCGTGCTATGGCTTGGCAGAAGTTACGCTCTTAGTCAGTGGTGTGACTGGTCCGCTTAATGCTATTTCAATTGATCGTGAAAAGTTGAATGCCAATTTGGTGCAGACCAGTCAAGATCAGACAGCCGTGCAAATAGTAAGCTGTGGCAAGATTTCCGCACACATTGATTGCCGTATTGTCAATCCACATACCCGCAAAGAGGTAGGGGCTGATGAAGTCGGTGAAATCTGGCTAGCAGGTGAGAGTGTCACTGCGGGTTACTGGCAGAAGCCTGAGGTCAATCAGGAAACCTTTGCTGCAACCATCTTCGATAAGGCAGATAAGCCTAGTCAAGTGCACTACTTGAGAACTGGTGATATGGGCTTTGTTAAAAACGGAGACCTGTATGTGACTGGTCGCCTTAAGGATGTGATCATCATCCGTGGCAAAAACTATTACCCACAAGATATCGAGTGTTCTGTTGAAACAGCACATCCTGCTGTCCGTAAAGGCTGTGTGGCAGCAGTGAATTTCGGTAATTCTGACGGTGTCACGGTTGTGCTTGAGATCAAAAAGAAGTCGATAGACAAGACACTTAATTTTGAAACCATCAGAACTCAGGTTAAAGAACAAGTCGCGGCTGATATCGGTTTGCCTGTAGAAGGTGTTTATTTGCTGCATCAAGGTCGGATCAACAAGACCACTAGCGGAAAAATTAGAAGAAGAAAAATTAAAGAGCAGATCGAGCGCGGTCAACTGATCTGTTTAACCCATCCAAACCGTAGAACGGTGATGGCTCGAAACTATGTCAAAAATAGCTTAGAAATCATCCGTGATCGTGAGCAGCGGGGGCAACTAATTCGTTATAGCTCCAACCTACTCAACTCAATGATCAAGGAACGAGAAGTGCGCGCGCTCATTTTTAATCGATTGAAAAGTGCTTTGTTTTAATCCTTACCCTTTAATCATTTGAGCAAAAACTCATGTCACTTACATCTAATTTGCGGCAGTTTCAATCTGCTGCTCGTCTGGAGCAAATTTTAGGCTCCGTACATGATACCAATAATGATTTTTCTTGGTCCGCTGCCATTGAGCGTGATGAGAAGGAACAATACCCTCAGCGTGCTGTTGATTTTCTGAATGCCGTGGGCATGAACCGTTTTTATGTACCTTCAGAGCTTGGAGGTCGTATGGAAATTGGTGAAGAGTTGCTATATCTGCATCGTGTGCTGGCACGACGTGATCTAACCATCAATTCGACCTATAGCACGAATGCTTGGTCTGTGATTGTATGGATTGGCGGTAATGCGAACCAATGCCAAAACATTGCTAGTCGAATTTTGAGTGGTGCTGCACCAGCGCTGGCTTATAGTGAGAAAGCGCACGGAGCTGACCTTTTATCTAGTGAAGTAACTGCACAAGCTACTGAAAGCAAGTACGTTTTGAATGGCGAAAAATGGTCAATCAATCGCGCTACTCTAGGTGACTCTTTAAGTCTGATTGCTAAAACGTCGGATGACCGTGGACCACGTAGTCTGAGTGCATTCTGGCTTGATAAGCGTCATATGGTTTCTAAGGGAACGTATAGCCTGAACCGTCTACCAACAGTGGGTATGCGTGGGTTAGATATCAGTGGTATTGGCTTTAACAATGCTGAAATTCACAAAGATGCTCTGATCGGTGAAGAAGGTCAGGGCTTAGAGCTTGGGCTCAAGACGCTACAGGTGACGCGTGCATATTGCAGCAGCTTCTCTTTGGGTGCGGGCGATACGATGCTGCGCATCGCGACTGAGTTTGCTATTGAGCGTGAGTTATATAACAAAAAAGTAATAAGCATTCCGCTAGTGCGTGAGCAACTGGCTACAGCCTATGCCTATCTATTGGCGGCTGAGGTGTTGTCACTCGTTGGTGCGCGTGGGTTACATGTTTGTATCAATCAGTTCAGTACATGGTCACCGATCATTAAGGTACTGGTGCCTGAGTATGTAGAGTCACTCGCTAAGATCACCTCCTCAGTGCTTGGGTCGCGTTTTTTCTTAAGAAATGCATATGCGGATGGAATGTACCAGAAAGCTTTCAGAGACCATCTGATTGTTAGTGTGTTTGACGGCAGTAGCACCGTCTGTCTAGACAGCCTGAGTTTTCAGCTCAAATCTGCCAATAAAGGCCGTAGCAAAAAAGTAAACCATCTCGACCAAGCCGAAGCTAAAGCACGCTATCACCAGTTATATGACTTACAGGTGAAGACGGATGCTATTGATTTTCGTGAGCTTGAGATTTTCAACCGCGATGGTGACTTGGTGATGGAGTCACTGGGAACGATCATCAAGATGCTCAACGATGCGGACGTTACAGAGGGACTGACTGCTGAGATTCTGTCCCCGCTACGTGAACGTGCTGATCAGCTTCTTATCGAGCAGCGCACGCTAGATCAAAAAATTCAGGATTATTTCTCAAATTCAGAAGCGGCTAAAGAGTTTGAAACATTACGTTTCAGCTTGGCCCGTGACTATGCCGAGTTATTTGCTCGCATTGCTGTGCTGGGTTTTTGGATATTTAACCGTCATGGCTTAAGACCTGCTTTGCAGGATGGTGCGTGGCTGATCATTTTCCTAAATGCTGCTGAAGGGCAGACATCCCCTCCAATGACATCACTACGTGAAAGCACATTGGCAGATCTGCTAGACCGAATTTCAACCAACCATATGTTATCTGTCATCGATTTTGCACTGGCACCACGTGATGCCAAACCGGTTAAAGAGGAGATTACCCCATGAATAAAGATAAAGCTTACTGGAGCGCAATCATTCGTACGCTAGTAGCCAAAGAAATGCGCGTAGAGCCTGAGACGATTAATCCAGATCAAAAATTTACCAGTTACGGTCTTGATTCGATCGTTGCTTTGTCTGTGTCTGGGGATTTAGAAGATCTGACAAAACTAGAGCTTGAACCGACACTACTATGGGATTACCCGACAATTAATGCGTTGGCTGAATATCTTGTTTCTGAGTTGCAACAGGGAGTTGCTTCGTGAATAACCTTGTACGACTAGAACCAGAAGTTCTGTCACGTCATGCGATTTCTGCAGAACAGCTCGGCATCTGGTATATCCAGCGCCTTGAGTCGACCTGTAGTGCCTACAACATGGTGGTGGCTTTTGATGTGAAGGTCAACCAACCATTAGGCAATAAGCCGATGGAGATTCTAGAAGCGGTAATGCATGATTATCCGCTGCTACGTGTAAGTATGCCTGCCAATGATCAGGGTATTGAGCAACTTATCTGGGATCGAATCTATCCTAATATCGTCTTCTCTGATGCTCGTCATGTCGATGCATCTGATTTGACACAATTGGTCGAGCAGGATACTAAACAGCCGTTTGATCTGACTCAGCCACCGCTGTGGCGTATTCATTGTTATGAACGTGGTGAAAATCACTATGTGATTGCAGTCGTGATTCATCATGCCCTCATGGATTTCTGGTCGATTGGTCTCTTACTGCGTGATGTCGGCAAACGTTTTGGACTAGTTGCAGAGTCAGACGTAGTGAACGGAATCGAGTTCGCACAGTATGCTGATAAGCAGCAGAGTACTGCGATTGACGATGCTGATGAGAGTCTACTGTTCTGGAAAAATGCGTTACAACATGCACCACACGTACATAGCATTCCGCTTGATTATCCTCGTCCGGCTGTGCAGCAACACAAAGGTAGCTCACTGGTGTTCCGTGTGCCTGAGTCAGTGTCGTCTGGTCTTGTGAACTTAGCGAAAGATTATGAGATCACGCTGTTTGGACTCGTACTATCTGGCTTCTATATCCTGCTACACAAGCTATCAAATGAAAATGAACTCGTTATTGCTACACCTGTAGCTGGTCGACTTGAACGCTCGTTGCGCAATGCGCTGGGGCAGTTTGTCAATACGATTGCTATTCACATGGACATTGATGCTGACCAGACTTTACGTCAATTTACACAGCAGGTTCAGGAACAATTAAGACAGAGCCTCAAGCATCAAAAAGTTGCCTTTTCCAGAGTAGTTGAAGCTGTCTCACCAAAGCGTGATGGCAGTATTAACCCATTAGCTCAGGTGGGAATGTTTTGGGAACGTCTAGGTGGCATGGATGAGTTTAAAGAACTACTTTTGCCAATACAGACCCCAGCGACTTTGGTCGGCCAAGACCTGACCTTAGGAAGTTTTCCAGTTCGCCAGCAAGAAGGTCAATTAGATCTGACGCTGGAAATGGGCGGTGAATATCAAGGCGAATTGGTTGGTGTATTGAAATATAACTCCGAGTTATTTTCTGCACAGTCTGCCGAGAATATGGTGCAACTGCTGCAATCTGTACTATCAGAGATGGTAGCTCACCCTGAACGTAAGATCGTTGAGTTAGATATTGCGCCTGATTATGTGGATGGCATCCAGTTCGACACCCTACGTGGAAAGGCGACTGATTATCCTCAACATGATCTACTGGCAATGATTCTAAAGCAGATTGATGAGCGTGGTGACAATCATGCTTTGACCTCGAAGGATCATGCGGTTAGCTATCGTAAGTTAGGCCAACATATCGCTGGTATTGCTGAATATTTGCGTGCGCATGGCGTTACCCGTGGTGATCGTGTAGGTCTGATGTTAGATCGTACAGCTTTATTGCCAGCAGCAATCCTCGGGATCTGGGCGGCAGGAGCAGCTTATGTACCGCTAGATCCTAATTTCCCAAGTGAACGTCTACATAACATCATCGAAGATGCTGAACCTAAAGTCATCTTAACTCAAACCGAGTTGATGGATGCTCTTAACATTTCTGTGCCGCGTTTAGATATCAATCAAGCTGGCGTTGTACCGCTAGAGCAAGTGCGCGAGACGCTGGCCTTTGGTGAAACCGCTTATGTGATGTACACCTCAGGCTCGACAGGTAAGCCTAAAGGTGTGCGTATTGGGCATCCTTCAATCATCAATTTCTTGCTATCTATGAATGATAGGTTGCAAGTAACGACTGAGACTCAGTTGTTAGCAATCACCACTTATGCATTTGATATCTCGATTCTTGAGTTGCTCATTCCGCTGATCTACGGCGGTGTAGTACATGTTTGCCCACGTGAGGTATCACAAGACGGCAATCAATTGGTGGATTATCTAAATACTAAATCTATTAATGTTTTGCAGGCAACACCGGCTTCTTGGAAAATGCTCTTAGATAGCGAGTGGAGCGGCAATGCGGGATTGACAGCACTCTGTGGAGGCGAAGCGTTAGATACTATTCTGGCAGAAAAACTGCTGGGTAAAGTCGGTTGCCTATGGAATGTCTATGGTCCGACTGAAACTACAGTATGGTCTAGTGCAGCTCGTATCACCGATGCAAAGTGTATTGATTTAGGCGAACCACTAGCGAACACCCAGCTTTATGTTCTTGATGAACAGCAACGTTTAGTCCCACCGGGCGTCATGGGAGAGCTTTGGATTGGAGGTGATGGTCTAGCAGTTGATTACTGGCATCGACCTGAGCTGACAGATGCACAATTTAGAACTTTGCCATCTCTACCAAATGCTGGTCGACTCTATCGTACAGGAGATAAAGTCTGTCTGCGTACGGATGGAAGTTTGACTCATCATGGACGTCTAGATTTCCAAGTCAAGATTCGTGGATTCCGTATTGAACTAGGTGAAATCGAGAATGTTATCAAGCAGATCGATGGTATCACCGATGCAGTTGTACTGGTTAAGAGTACAGCAAGCAATGACCAGAAACTGGTGGCTTATTTAACTGGACATGAGATTGATATTGCTAGTCTGAAAAAGACGATGCAAATCCATCTACCAGCTTACATGGTACCAAATACGTTTATGACGTTGGATGAATTTCCAATGACGGCCAACAATAAGTTGGATCGTAAAGCGTTTCCTGAGCCTGTGTTTGAACAAAGTAACGATTATGTTGCACCACGTGATCCGATTGAAATTGAACTCTGTACTACTTTTGAGCAGATTTTGTCGGTTAAACGGGTTGGTATACATGATGACTTCTTTGACTTGGGTGGACATTCGTTACTTGCTGTGAAGCTTGTTAATCACCTCAAAAAAGCATTTGGCACCGAACTATCAGTTGCTTTGTTGGCCCAATATTCCACTGTGGAGAGTTTGGGTGAGATCATTCGTGAAAATAAAGAAATTAAGCCTTCTATTGTAATTGAACTACGCCGTGGAACTTACGAGCAACCACTGTGGTTGTTCCATCCAATTGGTGGTAGCACCTTCTGTTATATGGAGCTTTCGCGTCATCTCAATCCGAAACGTACCTTGCGTGCTATTCAGTCTCCTGGACTGATTGAGGCAGATGCTGCGGAAGTGGCAATTGAAGATATGGCAACGCTCTATATTGCTGAAATGCAAAAGATGCAGCCTGAGGGACCTTATTTCCTCGGTGGATGGTGCTTTGGCGGTGCGATTGCATACGAGATCAGTCATCAGTTGCGTCAAATGGGACAGCAGGTCACAGGTATTGTCATGATCGATACCCGTGCTCCAATTCCAGAGAATGTGCCTGAAGATGCTGATGATGCGATGCTTTTGTCTTGGTTTGCCCGTGATTTGGCTGCGCCTTATGGCAAGAAGTTGACGATCCCAGTGCAATACTTGCGTGAATTGAGTCCAGATCACATGTTTGATCATGTGCTTAAAGAAGCCAAGGCCATTAATGTCCTACCTTTAGATGCAGACCCATCAGATTTCCGACTTTACTTTGATACCTATTTGGCGAATGGCATCGCACTCCAGACTTATTTCCCAGAGCCTGAAGAGTTTCCGATTCTTTTTGTGAAAGCCAAAGATGAACCAGAAGATTTTGGGGAAAGCCTAGGTTGGGATCAATTGGTCAAAGACACCTTTAAACAGGTGGATCTGCCTGGTGATCATTCATCAATTATGTACGCTGAGAATGTCGTGGCTGTTGCCCAGACAATTGATCAGATGTATCCAATTCCCGCATAAGAAATACAAGAAGGTAGAACCACTATGGTGACCATAGAACATGCTTTCCTCATACCGGCCGAGATTGACAAGGTTTTCAACTACCTTGCAAACCCGGCCAATGATGCAGGTTGGCAATTGTCGTGTAAGCATTCTGAGCTGCTAGACAGTACTCCGCGTGTAGGTAGTAAGTACGAAATCGGTTTTAGCTTTATTGGTCGTGAAATGTCCTTTAAAGGTGAAATTACACATCTAGTACCGAATGAATTGTATGCGTTTAAAGTAGTGGAAGGACCCTTTCACTACACTGGGACTTACCGTTTCAAACCACATGCAGAAGGTACCTGGATTGAATGGGTGTTTGAGGCAGAGCCAGGCAGCTTTTTTGGTGTATTGCCCCCAGCACTGCTAAAAAAGATGGTTCTTGCTCAGTTTAAAAAAGATGTTGCTAATCTTGAAGCATTGGCTCAGAAGGGTGAAGCCTATGAGTCGGTTGGCAACGATGGTAAGCAAACGCATGAGACCAATAGTAAACCACTTCGTAAAACTCATCAGATGATGGAACAATACGCGCGTTGGATTCTCAGACATCGCCGTATTGTACTGACTGTGGTGATGCTTTTAACGCTTGCCTTGGCATATCTCGCATCTGGCGTAAAAATTATTATTGATCCAGATGCGCTTGCCCCCAAAGGTCATCCTTATATCACCTCCACCAAGCTGATTGAAAAGAAATTCGGCTCCAAGTACATGGTCGTGATTGGTATTACACCGAAGCAGGGTGATATTTATCAGCCGCAAGTGTTAGAAAAAGTCAAACGTATTACCGAAGAAGTTGATAATGCTCCGGGCGTGGTTCGATCTACTCTAATGAGTCTGGCCGCGCGTCAGGCCAAAGGGATCACCGCCAATTCGGATGGATTTGATGCCAAGAAACTACTGCCGAATAGTTCTGTGACCGAGAGTGATGTCGATCACCTGAAAAAACTGCTGGCACTGAATCCAATATATATGAATTCGGTGGTATCTAAAGATCAGAAAACGGCTGCTATTTTGCTTGAACTTGAGGAAAGTCCAGAAGGCTTCCAAAAGATGATGGGCCCGATCAACAAAATCGTAGCGGCTGAACAGTCTAAGGATATGACCATCAGTGTTGGTGGTAATCCAGTCTATTTAGATAAAGCTGAAGATTACTCTAAGCGTATCAACATCTTGTTCCCAATTGCCGTGTTGGTTATTGGATTATTGCACTTCGAAGCATTCCGCAGTAAACAAGGTCTGATTTTGCCATTAGTTACAGCTTTGCTGTCTGTAACATGGGGTATGGGCATGATGGGGCTGTTCAAACAGCCGATGGATATTTTTAACTCTCCTACACCAATTCTGATTCTGGCCATCGCGGCAGGGCACGCCGTGCAGTTGCTCAAGCGATACTATGAAGATTTTGATCGTCTGATTGCCCAAGGGATGGAGCCTAAAACTGCAAATAGCGAAGCCGTGGTGCAGTCTATGGTTCGTGTTGGTCCAGTTATGATACTGGCTGGCGGAATTGCAGCGGCTGGATTCTTCTCTCTGTTGACCTTTAATATTCCAACTATCCGTTCATTTGGTATTTTTACAGGAATCGGGATCATCAGTACGCTGATCATTGAGATGACTTTTATTCCTGTACTTCGCTCAATGTTACCACCGCCTTCGGTTACCAAGGTTGCACGCAAAGGTTTGCCGATCTGGGACTGGATTCCAAAACGAATTGGTGATGTCATTCTGTCAGTTCGTCCGCGAATGATGCTAATGACTGTGATTGCAGTACTGGGCGTTTTTCTTGCTCTCGGCACGAGTCGTATTGTAGTGGATAACGATAGCCGCAACTTCTTCTCGCGCGATCTACCAATGCAGCAAGACGACAGATTCTTGAATCAGTCTCTTGGTGGTACAAACAGTCTCTACATCATGGTCGATACCAAAGTTCGTGATGGTATTGAAAACCCAGAAATTCTAAAAGCGATTGATAATACAGAGAAGTTTGCGAATTCAATTCCAGAGGTTGGTAAAACTATCTCTATCGTGGATTATATCAAAAGAATGAATCAGGCAATGAATGCCGATCAGCCACAAGCATTTCAGGTTCCAGCAACCAAAGATGTGGTTGCTCAGTATCTGCTGCTGTATTCAATGTCTGGTGAGCCGACTGATTTTGAATCTTACATTGATACAACTCAACGCTATGCCAAGATCACGATTCTGCTAAAAACAGGTAGTAATCACCGCATCAAAGAAATACTTGAGTCGCTAAAAACATATATGGCGGGTCAATTGGGTGATAAAGCAGTCGTGAGTTTTGGTGGTGATGTGACTCAGACCATCGCTTTAACCGAAACCATGGTTCACGGCAAGCTCATGAACATTCTACAGATTTCATTTGCCGTATTCTTTATCTCTGCCTTGGTTTTCCGTTCGTTCTCTGCTGGACTCATTGTCCTAACACCACTTCTATTCTCGATTCTTGCGATTTTTGGTGTGATGGGCTGGCTCGACATTCCGCTCAATATTCCGAACTCTCTGATCTCAGCCATGGCGGTTGGTATTGGTGCAGATTATGCCATTTACTTCCTCTATCGCTTGCGAGAAATCTTGAGTGAAGAGGGTAGTGATATCAAAGATGCTATTCGTAAAACTTTAAGTACTGCTGGTAAGGCTTCGCTTTTTGTTGCGACTGCTGTTGCTGGTGGGTATGGCGTATTGTCCTTATCGCAAGGCTTTCATGTGCATCAATGGCTAGCGATGTTTATTGTGATTGCGATGCTTTTCAGTGTATTTGCAACCTTAATTATGGTACCTACAATGATTCTAATGTTGAAACCTCGTTTTATTTTTCCCTCAAATAAGAAGAACATTACCGTTGCACAAACTGTTGTGACAAGTCTCTTGTTGGGTACGGCACTCACAATGTCGATGCCTAAAACATCTCATGCAGATGAAGTTCAAGATATTGTTAACCGTAGTGATGATGCCTCTAAGTTCTTGTCTTCAAGTGCTAGTGCTAAATTTGTGCTGACTTCTAAAAGCGGCGAGCAACGCGTACGTTTGACTAAAAATATGACTAAGCTTGCTGGAAATACTCAGAACAATATGCGTTTGACTGAATTCATCTCACCAGCAGATGTACAGGGAACCACGACGCTGTTGATCGAGAATGCGAAAGGCAGTGATAGCATGTTTGTCTATTTGCCTGCATTAAAAAAAGTACGTCGTTTGGCATCAGCGAATAAGGGCGATGCTTTTATTGGTACGGACTTTAGTTATGGTGATGTACTTGGTTATAAGCTAAGTGACTGGAAGTACACTAAACTGGCAGATGGCAAATTTAATGGCAAAGATTGCTACACGATTGAAGCAACGCCAATCAATAATACTGTGAAGAGTGACTTTGGTTATAGCAAACGTCGCATGTGTATCCTCAAAGACAACTTTGTTACAGCAACCATCGACATTTGGGATACAGCAGGTAAGCCATTAAAACACATTGAGTTCACGGATATCCGTCCTTACGGCAAAGTGAAACCAAGATGGCAGGCCATGAAGTCTATGGCAAAGAACCTGCAAACTCAGCATATGACACAAGTGATCGTCAATGATTTTGTCGCAGAGAAAACCTTATCCGATAAGCTTTTCTCACCGCAGAGTCTTGAAAAATGATGCAAGGTGCCTATTGGGTATTTGCATGCTGCAGTAGCTTTATGCTACTGCAGCATGCTCATGCAGATGACAGCGAAATTAGTTTTGTGAGCCAGAACTCAGCCAGACTTGATGTGTGGTCATCAGATCGTGATTTAAGTTCGTTAAAAAACATTGGACAAGCAAGCTTCTGGTCCAATGGTACGCTCAAGTTTAATCCAGAGTTTAAGATCCATTACGACATAAATATTGGAGACGAAACAGACCATACTGTAAACCCAGATCAGGTGAGCAAGGTAAATCGCAACTTACGTGAGTTGTATGCTTCTTATAACTGGGATCAGACAGTCTATGTCGATGTTGGTCGCCAGATTGTAGTCTGGGGGAGAGCTGATGGGATTAATCCAACGGATAATCTATCACCCCGTGACTATACGCGCCTAGTGCCCGATGAGACAGATCAACGTCTTGGAAATGATGCAATTAAATTGACATATATTCCTGAATCAGGAACCAATAAATGGACAGCATTGTGGTATCCGCGTAGTCGTTCAGATGTGATTCCATTGCGTCAGATTTCTGGTGTCCAGTATGAAATAGATAAGAAGAGCCGTCCTGCATTTGCAATGCGCTGGGATTATTCTGTAGATGGTCTCGATGTTGGCGCATCGTATTTCTCAGGTTTGGATCACATGCCCGATCTGTCAATTCTTTCTGCATCTCCAACAGGGGAGGCAACATTGCAGCTGAAAAATAATCCTATTTCCGTCTATGGATTTGATTTCAGTTATAACCATAATGATATCGTATGGCGTGGTGAAGCGGCATATACCCACACTGACTCGAATGGTAGTGAAGATCTTACGCACAAAAAAAATAATCTGACCGTGGTCATAGGTCCAGAATTAGCATTGAAGAATTCCACGCTAAGTTTGGTTGGCGTATATAAACATACGGAGGACTTTAGATCTGCCGACAGCTTAATAAATCCGGTATTGAGAGAAGTTTACCGTTATCAGCAAACGATCAGTGACCAATATGAGCAGGATCAGTATGGAGCTATGCTGCGCTATGCACTTAACCTACTGAATGATAATCTGAAATTAGAAGTAACAGGATTCTACTTTGCACCAGAGCCTAATGAATTGTTGAGAGTACGTATTAATTACAGCCTTGATGATCACTGGCAATTGAATGTAGGTGGAGATCGCTTCTGGGGTAGAAATGATACGGTGTTAGGACAATTTAGAGATAACAGTCTGGTGTATGCCCAGGTTCGATATAATTTTTAAGATAATTCGCTCCAAAACAATGCTGGGAGTGCCCAGTCCCTAATAAGGTGATTTATGGATAATTTAAATAACGCAAAAAAAGATAATTTTTCACGGAAGACCATATTAGTAACAGGTGCAGCAGGTTTTATTGGTAGCAGACTGATCGTTGATCTTCTGCGTGAAGGTCATCAGGTGATTGCTGCGCTGCGTAATGCCGCAACCAAGAAAGATAAGCTGTTAGGTTTCATTGCAACAGAAGGGCTGGTCGATCCGTCTATTTCGTTTGTCGAATATGATTTAAGTCGCGATTTTAAGCTGGACTCTCTGCTAGCGGATGCTCAGGCAAAGATCCATGTGATTTATCATCTTGCCGCATCATTTAATTGGGGCATTAGCAAAGCTGAAGCTGAACGTACCAATATTAAGTCAGGACTTGCCTTGATTGAATGGGCTGCAACATTGAAGCAGCTTGAGCGATTTATCTGGATTGGTGGATATCGTGTGGCTGCTCCGCCACAAGAGTCGGCTGATGAGTTGTATTGCAAACATGGTGGCTATGAAGCTTCAAAAATTTTGGGTTATCAAGCTTTTATTGAGGCTTGTAAGCGTTTAAATGTGCCATGGACTGCAATAAATCCAGCGACGGTCATTGATGGTTTTTATAACTATGGTGATATGCAATATATCGGTATTGCTGACATGATTGATAAGCTCTATCAGGGACGTCTGCTGGCATTGCCAGGTGGTCGTGACACTTTCCTGCCACTATGTAATATGCAGTATATCGTGAGCTTTTTGATTCGAACGATGTCTTATCCTGAGACTATTGCTCAGGAGTATATGTTGCTTGATCCTGCGACGCCGAAATTTCATCGTCTCGTTCACCTAGCTGCCGAGCATTTGGGAGTCAGCACACCACATTTACAAGTACCCAAAGGTCTATTAGAGAAATTACCTGAGGTATTGCTTGATGGTTCTAAAGAACAACTCTCTTTCATTTCTACCGAGCACTATCATGTTGCTGGGGCAGAGGCGATGGCAGCGAAAATGGGCATCGCGGACCTGATCAATATCACTCCTTATTTTTCTCGTTGGATTGATCGTTTGGTGCTTACACGCTTTGGTCGTATGCAAGTACCAACACCTAGTCATTTCAGCTATCAGAATCGATATTGGACAGAAATTTATACTAAACAGCCGATTAGTTCTGACACATCATCTGCATTATTTTTACATGGGATCCCATTTGATAGTGCATGCTGGTCTCCAATCATTAATAAAATCACATACAATCAGGTCGCTATGATGGACCTGCCGGGACTTGGACGTTCAGGCAGTTATGAGATGATGGAAGACAACAACCATCAATTTATTGATGCCGCTGCAAAACTTTTAGCGCCAAATAGTGTTGTTATTGCACATTCGTTAGGATGTCTTTTTGCGTTGAATCTTGCAAAGAAATATCCAGATAAAGTTGCACGTCTTATCCTCATATCACCTTATTTTGTTCAGGCGCAGGCCGCTAAAATGTTTCAGATACAAGCTATATCTAATCTGATTTTCCGTTTTGTGCCAAAAGATATGATTGCTAAAGACCTACATCCAGATGGACAACAAAATCCGTCTGTTGGTTATGCGATGGATTCATTACGTCGAGTGTCGGTAGCCAAGCATATTAGTGAATATATGCACCGTATTAGTTTGCCGCAGCAGCGAGCAACTCAGACAGCTTTGTTAAATGAGCTTCGTTCTAAAGTTGAAATCATTGTGGGAGATAAAGATCCAATTGTTACCACAATAAGCGCAGATATCCCTATACATATTATCGCTGGCGCAGGCCATAATCCACACGTTACACATGTAGATGCGGTTTCTGACTATCTCGCACCTGTTCTAATGAAATACAACAGCACTACCGCTTCCTAATGTCTGATCGTGCCCAAGTGCAGGTTTATGTCTGCCCAGTTTCACGGGTACCACAAGACCATATGGTATTGAGTCATTATCTCGGCTTTCTCAGTTCGGCAGAGAAGCTGAGATATGATCAATATCATCCTAAGGCGGCTCGCCTTTTCTTGATCTCTCGAGTATTAGTGAAGACTGTCTTGGCGGATAAGCTAGGCATCTCACCTCATCAAGTTAATATTCAATTACATCCCAACGGCAAGCCTTTTGTACAAGGCAGCAAGGCTGTGTATTTTAATCTTACTCACTCAGCGGACGTTATTATCCTCGCTGTGACTGAAGAAGGGGAAATAGGAGTGGATATTGAACAAGTGGATCGTGAGTTCGAGTGGATGCGTGTTGATAGTGTGTTAGCACCGATTGAAATTGAATGGATTAAAGAGAATGAACTCACTGATCCATTCAGTGTATACCAGCGGTTTTTTCAAATATGGACCTTAAAAGAGGCTTATATCAAATGTACTGGCGAAGGAATGAGCCGTCATTTAAGGAAGCTCAACTTTCATGTGTTGCCTGAGCATATACAGTTTCTCGACTCAACCAATGATGCTCGAAAGACAGAAGAGTATTATTTTGAAAGCTATATATATGATTCTCACTTCATCTTTTCTATCTGTTTACAACAAATCCATACCCTAGAGCGCTTTAACTTGGACTGTTTTCAATTATTACCCTTTATATCTACGCATCGAATAACCCCAACGCCTTGCAAATATAACTAGATTAAATTGTTATAACTGACAATTTAAAAATATGAATCTAGTAATGAAATATTTGGCTTTGAGCTGGGCCATTCTCAATGAATTATGCTGTGAATAGATAGACTGTAAAAATTATGAATCAATAAAAAGAAAAAAGCCCCAGTCTTTCGACTAGGGCCTTTTAAATTTGGAGCGGGAAACGAGACTCGAACTCGCGACCCCAACCTTGGCAAGGTTATGCTCTACCAACTGAGCTATTCCCGCATATATAAGCAGTTTTTACTAAAACTTTCTCAAAAAAAACCAATTTGGAGCGGGAAACGAGACTCGAACTCGCGACCCCAACCTTGGCAAGGTTATGCTCTACCAACTGAGCTATTCCCGCGTGCCGCTTATAATACATTAAGCGAAACATGGGTCAACAACTTTATGCAAATAAATATGCTGATTGCATAAAATAAAAACAGAAATGAGCAATTAGATGTATTTTTATCGTTAAGTTGCCGAATAAATAGACATTTTGTTTGGAGTCAAAGCATACAAGAGCAACTTTTGTTTGTGTGTAGACAGGGTATACTAGGTTCAAATATACGAATAATCGTAAAGGAAAAGCTATGAGCCTTGAACAACAATTGATTGAACGGTTACAAACCCTTGCACCTAGCCATTTGGAAGTTATTAATGAGTCGGCTGGACATGGCGGTTATTTCCCAGGCAAAGAGTCACATTTTAAAGTGATTGTAGTGAGTGAAGAATTTAACGGATTACGTTTAGTTCAACGTCATCAAAAAGTTTATGCCTTAGCTTCAGACTTAATGAATCCAGGTCAAATTCACGCTTTAGCAATTCATGCCTACTTACCAAGTGAGTGGCAAGGTCAGGCGCCTGCTAGCCCAGAATGTGCACATGCACCTAAAAGTTAAGGGCTAATTTCATGGATGCACATTTACTCACTAAAATTATTCATATGACTGCGGTGGCTGCCGCACTTATGGTTTTTGTCTTACGCGCTTCGACTCTGTTTGTAGGCGTACAAGGGGAGCAACCAAATCCCGCGGGACGCAAAATATTAGTTGCCTTACAGCATCTATCATTTACCGTAGTTTTTATTACGGGCGCAATTTTATTGGTCATGAAAGACTTTCAGGTACAGCCGTGGTTTTACGCTAAAATTATTCTATTTTTAGTCTTGTTATCTTCGCTGATGAAAGCCTTTAAAAAAGATGACACTCTTTTATTGGCACAACGTAGGACGGGTTTAATTATTAGTGCGATCGCATTTATTGCTATTATTATTTTAGTGATTGTGAAACCTGTTTTTGCTTAATTGTTCTACATTCTTTGCCTTTTTGCTTAAGCTCTAGGTTAAACTGCGTACAGTAAAAAAATATGCAGAGGGAAACATGTTAACTCGTGTGGTGTTTAACCAAAAAGGCGGTGTAGGGAAATCAAGTATTACTGTAAATTTGGCCGCAATTAGTGCCAAACATGGCTTAAGGACATTGGTCATTGATCTCGATCCTCAAGCCAACTCTAGTCAGTACCTTTTAGGGGATGACGCAACCTATTCTGCTGAAAAATCAATTTTAGAACCAAATATCGAAAATTTCTTTAATGATGTGTTGGGAAACAATCAACAAAAGGGTTTAATCGGTAATGCATTAGGTTCGATTTTGAAAGCCCCACGAAATAAAGATATTGATAGCTTTGTACACTCAACTCCCTTTGCAAAATTGGATGTGCTTCCTGCTAGCCCAACACTTGGTGCTCTTGAACATGCTCTTGAAAGTAAACATAAAATTTATAAATTACGTGATTCAATTCAAAACTTAATTGGACGATATGATCGTATCTATATAGATACACCACCTGCATTTAACTTTTTTACTTTATCGGCACTCATAGCAGCAGATAAAGTCTTAATTCCCTTCGATTGTGATGTCTTTTCAAAGCGCGCGTTACAAACATTGATTGAAAATGTTCTCGAAACGCAAGATGATCATAATGATCGCTTGGAAATTGAAGGAATTGTCGTCAACCAATTTCAAGCTCAAGCAAAATTACCTCGGGAAGTGGTTCAGCAGTTGAAAGATGAAGGGTTGCCTGTACTTAATAGCATGTTACCGCCTTCGGTTTTAATGAAAGAATCGCATCAGAAAAATTTACCTTTGGCTCATTTGGCACCAGAACATAAATTGACTCAAGCTTATGAGACATTGTTTGGTGAAATTGAGCCAAAACGATAAGAGAAAAATGATGAAAGGCTTATATATTGCGCCTTTGGTGGCAGCCACTTTATTACTCGGCGCTTGTGCTACGACGGTAAAACCGACTTACGTGTCTCCGACTCAATATCAATCTTTGGGCTGTCAGCAGCTACAAAGTGAATATAACCGTATCCAACAATATATCGATAATGGCGTACAAACTCCGAAAAGTACTGGTATGGGTGTTGGGCTTGGACTCGGCGGTGGCTGGGGACGAGGCGGTTGGGGATTCGGTCCATCTATCTCTGTAAATATGGGACAATCTTCTTCAACGAAAAATACCGAACTTTCACGGGTTTTAGGTCAGCAAGAAGCCATAGTTCAGGCTGCTCAGTTTAAAAATTGCCCGATTATTGTTCGAAAAAAGACGAATTAATAGTCGATTTTGCATCACAATATGCTAATTAAGGCATATTGTGATGAATAAAGTTTAGCAAAATGTTTCATAATAAAATCAATATAAATCAATGCATTTTAAATTTTCAAGCTTAATAAATTCTGTATTTTCTATAATCAAAAGCCCTCACAAACTTGCTATATTTTGCCTATTTCGTTTAAGGTGGCCCCATCTTGGATGTTGTGGAAATTTTATGATTGAGAGTTGGTTTTTTGTATTGGCAATGTTGGCTGTTTTGCTCATTCCGGGGCCGACAAATGCTTTACTTGCAACCGCTGCTCATTCTCAAGGTTTATCTAAAGCATTCTGGCTTATCCCAATGGAATGGTTAGGCTATGCCTACGGTATTAGCTTTTGGGCTGTATTTATTCATTTAGCTGCTCCAATTTGGCCAGCACTACTGCTCATTTTGCATATTACGAGTGTACTTTATGTATTCTGGCTTGCTTTTCACTTATGGAAGAACACGCATTTACAACAGTTCAGTCAAAGTCATCGTAATATTCGACCACGTCAATTATTCTTATCAACCTTAAAGAATCCTAAAGCTTTATTGTTTGCAGCGGGTATCTTTCCTGCTGAAGCATGGAATTCACCTGAAAATTTTCTTATTGTATTTGGTGTTTTTACATTAATCCTGATTCCGGCAGCAAGTTTCTGGATGCTTTTTGGACGAGCGTTGTTAGCGGGTCCAATCAAAAAAATAAAAGCCGATCATTTATATAAAGGATCGGCTATGTTGCTCATTTTATGTATGCTTCCGGTGGTATTCCGTTTCTTCTAATTAGTCTCGAACATTGGCTTTTCGGTTTTTGAGTTTTTCACGTAGAAATCCGATGATGCCAGGTAAAACACTAATAATAATGATGCCGAAAATAAGATGGGTAAAGTTATCTTTAACGATTGGCATATTTCCAAATAAATAGCCTAAAGTTACAAAAGACGCGACCCAACACAATGCTCCAATCAAGTTATAAGTTAGGAAAAACTTATAGTTCATGCTACCAGCCCCAGCAACAAAAGGCGCAAAGGTGCGGGCAAATGGAACGAAGCGAGCAAAAATAATCGTCTTGCCGCCATGGCGAGCAAAGAATTCTTGAGTTTTAACTAAGTGCTGTTTATTAATGAATCGGGAATTCATTTCAAACACACGTGGACCGATAAAACGTCCAATATGGTAGTTTACCGTGTCACCTAAAACGGCAGCAATGAAGAGTAGAGTGCCCAGTACCCATGGATCCATCGCACCTGTAGATGCTGCTAAAGCACCAGCTGCAAATAACAAACTATCTCCCGGCAAGAACGGCATAACCACTAAACCGGTTTCAACAAAAATAATTAAAAATAGAATGCCATAAATCCACGTTCCGTAATTTATAATAAATTCGGCGAGATGTTGATCAACGTGTAGAATAAAATCAATAAGTTCCATGATGAGAGCAAGTGGTAAACCGTGTTCAAATCCTAGCAGTGAGCCTATAGAAAGTCAGTATAAAGCATCAAAAAAATACAAATTGATCATCTCGTTTATGCAACGATATATATGGATTTTGAGTATTTAATTATCAATGTCCCAAACCTAGAATGAGCTCATCAATAAATAAGCATTTAAATAAAGGTGGCAATATGTTTAATCCAAATGTAGTGGTCAAAAATATCGTAACGCAATCAGGCGCAGATAGTTTCATTAGCCTTATTGCGCGTCTTCTTATCGCCTATATCTTCCTTGTTGCAGGTTGGGGGAAAATTACCGGTTATGCAGCAACTGCTGGATATATGGAAGCAATGGGGGTTCCAGCAGGAATTCTTCCTTTAGTGATCTTGGTTGAGTTTGGTGGTGGTTTAGCCTTGTTATTTGGTTTCCAAGCACGCTTTGCGGCTTTTGGACTTGGAATCTTTAGTATTCTTACTGCATTTTTATTCCACCAAGGTGGTGCTGATGCAGCGGCGCAATATAACAATGGCATCCATTTCATGAAAAACCTTGCAATGGCAGGTGGTTTATTCTTCCTGATGCTTCATGGCGCTGGACGCATTAGTTTGGATCATGCAATCGAGAAATAATATTCAAGACAAAATAAAACCGGATGAGCAATTCATCCGGTTTTTTTTATTTCTAGGGACGTAAAATTAAAGCATGAACTGGATTTGTAATTCCCCAACAACAAAACCAAGTACTGCACCTACTGCAATCAGCGCCCACTCATCTTCTTTGAACGCAGGGCGCAACATACCTTCAAATTCAGATGGTGTTAGTTTTTGCATACGTTCAATTAAAGTACTGCGAATATTCATAGCATCTTCTGCATAAGATTCTACGTATTTCATCGTCTCTGGAAGTCGTTGCATAATACGTTCAGCAACTTGCGATTTCATATCCTGATATTTTTCTCCGCCAATTGCGTAAACAACAAGTGGACGAATCACACCTGCTTGCATATCAATTTCTTGTTTGACATGACGGTTAACCAGATCAATAACACGCGCAGAATGTGTACCAGAAAATAATTCTTCCATCATATGGCGAGAAGTTAAAAGCTGTTTGGAAATTAACGCTGCGTAGTCGGCGGCAACTTCATTTTGACGTTTAATAAATAAACCTTGCCATGTATAGCCCAATATTTTCTTAGGATAAAGGGGTCTAAACATCATTTGTAATGCAATCCAGTCACTGAAAAAACCCACAAAGCCGCCAAACATTGGCAGCATCCAAGGATATTTACCCTGTGTGATAATCCAGCACAGCATCTGAATCACACCGATACCGAAGCCAAATACAAATCCGACATTACTAAAAAATTTAAATTCTTGTTTGCCCACTCGTTTAAAAATATTGTTGAGTAGGCGTTTGTCTTTAAGCAAGTTACTAATAACAAGGTGTTTAATATCAAAATATCGGTTCACATCACGTTGTACTTCACTCATGATGTGTTCAACAATCTCGGGTGCTTTTGATTGCACACGACGAATGAGTCTTTGACGCGCAAACTCTGGCATGCCTTCCCATAATCCCGGCTGATACTCTTGCGCAACATCACGGGTAATATCTTCAGCTGCGGCAAGCAGTGGTTTTTCTATTTCTTTGGCAATACGTTTAGGATCTAGGCGTGCAAAAATTTCTTCAGGTTTAATGAGCTTGGCTGTCATGAGTTCAACAGCAATTGTTGCCATTTTCTCGGCTTTGCGTGGCACGATGCCTTGCCAACCTAGAAATGGTTTAATGCCTTTAAACTCAAGTGGCGAAAACATCATCTGAATGGCAATCACCTTGGTGATGTAGCCAATTAAACCACTCATAAAAGGAATAGAGATATACAACCAAAAATGTTGCTGGAAATCTGCAATCATAGTTTGAAGCATTGTTGTTCCTTAGATTTCTATTGATTTTGATAGGGGGCAACAAGCCATAAAAATGGATAATTGTTTAAGCACAGACAAATATCGCTTATGGTATTTACCTTTCCATGGTAATGCCTGTTTTATCGGGTCATCTTAACATCAAATTCATGGTGATGTTGCATAGAATGTGATGAATTTATCAATACGTATGAAGTTTTTAAGACTAATCCAGATGTTTGATAAATATAAGTAAATATTAATTTATGTCAAAGAATTCAACGATAGAAATGATTCAGAAATGAAAAAAATAAGATATATGATGATTTGCGGTGCGCCGAAGCGTGAAAAATGTTAAAATGGCGCGCTTAATTCTTTTGCCATTTAGTGGTTTGTCATGACTACCAATACTCAAATTACTGAAGATCGTATCCTGATTCTGGATTTCGGCTCTCAATATAGCCAGCTCATTGCACGTCGTGTACGTGAAGCCGGTGTTTACTCTGAAATGTATGCTTTTGATATGTCTGAAGAAGACGTTCGCGCTTTTAAGCCAAATGGCATTATTTTGTCAGGTGGACCTGAGAGTGTGCATGAAGAAGGCAGCCCACGTGCACCACAAGTGGTGTTTGAGTTGGGTGTTCCAGTATTGGGTATTTGCTATGGCTTGCAAACCATGTCTGAACAGTTAGGCGGTAAAGTTGAGCCGGGTACTGTACATGAGTTTGGTTATGCCGAAGTTGATATCGTTAAACGTGACCAACTGATTGGCAACTTACAAGATCGTGAAGATCAACTTCATGTCTGGATGAGCCATGGCGACAAAGTGAGCCAGATTCCAGAAGGTTTTAGCATTACTGCAAGCACACCAAGTTGTCCTGTTGCTGCTGTAAGTGACGAAACACGCCGTTTCTATGGTGTGCAATTCCACCCAGAAGTAACGCACACGGCAAAAGGTGAAGAATTACTTGCAAATTTTGTTCATAAAATTTGTGGATGTGGTGGCCTTTGGACACCTGAACACATCATCGACTTACGTGTAGAACAACTACGTGAACAGATCGGTGATGAAAAAGTTCTTTTAGGTCTTTCTGGTGGTGTTGACTCATCTGTAGTTGCTGCGCTTTTACACAAAGCAATTGGCGACCAGCTAACATGCGTATTCGTTGATAACGGTTTACTTCGTTTAAACGAAGGTGACCAAGTAATGCAAATGTTTGCTGAAAACATGGGTATCCGTGTTATTCGTGCAGATGCTGAACAACGTTTCTTAACTGCATTGGCTGGTGAAGTTGATCCAGAGAAAAAACGTAAAATCATTGGTCGTGAGTTTATTGAAGTTTTTGCTGAAGAAGCACGTAAACTTGATGGCGTGAAATTCTTAGCACAAGGTACGATTTACCCAGATGTAATCGAATCTGCTGCAAGCAAACAAGGTAAAGCGCACGTTATTAAATCTCACCATAACGTGGGTGGCTTACCAGACGATTTAGAGTTTGAGTTAGTTGAACCTTTACGTGACTTGTTTAAAGATGAAGTTCGTAAATTAGGTACGACACTTGGCTTACCTCATAGCATGATTTACCGTCATCCATTCCCAGGTCCTGGTTTAGGTGTTCGTATTTTGGGTGAAGTGAAAAAAGAATATGCAGATATTCTTCGTCTTGCTGATGATATCTTTATGCAAGAGCTTCGCGACAGCGGCTGGTATGATAAAACAGCTCAAGCATTTGCCGTATTCCAACCAGTTAAGTCAGTTGGTGTAGTCGGTGATGGTCGTCGTTACGCATGGGTAATCGCACTTCGTGCAGTTGAAACAGTTGACTTTATGACAGCTCGTTTTGCACATTTACCATACGAACTAGTTGATAAAATCTCAACACGTATTATGAATGAAATTAAAGATGTATCACGTGTTGTATATGATGTGTCATCTAAACCACCAGCAACGATTGAGTGGGAATAATTTTCCTCTGTTTGTTGGTAAGGAAAAGGACGCGTTAGCGTCCTTTTTTATTGCTTAACGATTTTAATAAGAGTGAATTTATTAGCTCAAGGAACTGTATATAGAGGGTTGAATATAATATTTTATAATTTGATATGCTGGATTGGTTTTACCTAATTTTAAGGTCCAAAGGTTATGCCACTATTAAATGAAATAAGAGCCAAAATTGAAAGAGATTTCCATAGACAACTACCAGATATATATTTTGAATTATTAAAATTTTCAAATGGTTTTTTATTTGAAAGTGGCGTAGTTATTTATTCTTCTGATGAGGTTTTTGAAAGAAATCAAACTTTTGAAGTGCAAAAGTATGCTGGAGATTATTTAGCCATAGGTGATGATAGTGGTGGAATATCAATTCTTATACCATTTCTAGGGACAGGTGTTTTTACCGTAGATCAAGGCAGTATGGATCCTAATGACATGAGTAAAATTAGTGATTCCTTAATGAACTGGTTTAAAGCTGGATGCCAAATTTAGCTTTTGGCAAATGAATTTTAAATAAGATAAATAAACCAAAACTGGTTTGACGAAAATAGTTTTTAAGAGTGCTTGAGCACTCTTTTTTATTACTTAACTTTTAAGCCTAAAATTAATTTTAATAATTATCAAAATGATAAATCTATTCTTATTACTTATTCTTGATAAAAGATATATTAAGATATATCTTAATAATTGTAAATTGATCATTTTTAGGTTTTAAAAGATGAAACAACAATCAGAACATCATCATACTGAACACAGTGAGCACCATCGCGGGCATCACCGTTCGGGGCGCCGTGGAAGGCTTTTTGAAGCTGGACGTATGAAACTTTTAGTACTTCATCTCATTCAGCAAAGCCCAAAGCATGGCTATGAAATTATTAAAGAAATAAGTGATTTGGTGGGTGATGGTTATACGCCAAGTGCAGGAACAATTTATCCAACATTAACCAGCCTTGAAGAAATGAATTTAATTAATTTGCTAGACGTAGAGCGTAAGCAATATCAAATCACAGAAGTCGGAGAGGCTTACTTAACTGAACAACATGATAAGTTGAATGAGCTATTAGAAAAACTACGTTTAAGACGAGAAATCCACAGTAATGATGAATTAATCGAAATTCACCGTGCAATGGAAAACTTAAAGACTGCCTTACGTTTGAAGTTGAACTCGGCAGGTTTACAGCAAGAGCAGATTTATCAAATTGCCGAAAAAATTGATCAAGCTGCGGTTGCAATTGGGCGATTATAGGTTGGAAATTGAAATGTTAGACCTACAGCATAAAATCAAAGAAACGGGCCTAAAAGTCACTCATCCAAGACTTGCTGTTTTGTCTTTAATTCAGCAGCAAGCAGAAGATCTGACTGTTAAACAGATTTACAAAAAGTTATATACCCAAAAACAGAAATTAAGTTTAGCCACAGTTTATCGGGTAGTGAATGACTTAGTCGGAGCGGGTTTAATTTCAAATCGTCAGCCACAATGGGATGAAGCTAAATTTAATTTGCCAACAGTCGAGAATGATCAATTATTGCAAATTCGCTGTACAGATTTAACGGTCGCTAAACAAGACGAATTTTTAGCGTCTTTACAGTTAGTGTTTACAGCGTTTCAAGTCGACCTTAAACAGGTTGAAATTATTCAAAGTCATTAATTTAAAATAGAGAATTTATATATGAAACAACATCAATACCATGTCACTGTACAACATCTAAAAAACGCGAAAGGAGAAGCCTCTACCTATACTGAACGTCTTGAGTTCTATGCGGGAAATCATGATGATATCTTTGAAATTGTTGAACGCTTAAAAAAAGCAGATTTTTTTGATGATGAAACTACAAAATCCTTTGGAGTTGGGCTAAAACTTTTTAGCGAAGTCATGTTGGAAAATCGAGACCATCCGCTATTTCAAGAGTTTTTTCCTCAATTTGGGCAATTTATGAAAAACTTAAAACAGCTCGTTAAAACTCAAACATCTTAAGCTGCTCAATGCAGCTTTATTATTTTCTATAATTAAAAAAATTGATTGTCTCATTCATAACACCCTGTGTATTACTAAAAGACTATATTGAATAATGAGTGTATTGTTAAGATCATTAGAACAACTCATTGCAAAAGCATAGGTAAAAGAGAGTAATATCATGAGCAATAATAATGATTACGATATTTCTGATTCAAAGGATTGCGAGAAATTTGCCAATCAGTTCATTCAGGAATTTCCAATTCGCTCTGCTGAAATTGGACAGGGGACAGTCATTAAGCGGGCTTTACCTAGCCGACAAAAACGAATGATTGGAGCATGGTGTTTCTTAGATCATGCAGGCCCAGTCACCTTTCCTGCGGGTGATGGTTTAGATGTTGGCCCTCATCCTCATATTGGTTTGCAAACCTTCACTTGGATGATTGAAGGGACCATGATGCATACCGATAGCTTGGGTTCAAAACAACTTATTCGACCTAAGCAAGTGAACTTAATGACGGCGGGTCATGGCATTTCACATACAGAAGTTGCACCTGATATAGAAACTCAAATGCACGCTGCGCAGCTTTGGATTGCTTTGCCAGATCAAAAGCGCAATATGGATCCGAAATTTGAACATTACCCAGAGCTACCTGTTGTTGAAAAAGACGGTCTAGAATTTACTGTTCTTGTAGGTGAATATTTGGCAACGACTTCTCCAGTAGTGGTTCATACACCGTTAGTGGGTGTCGACTTAATTGCTACCGAAGATACTAAAACCCGTATTCCATTAAATCCTAATTATGAATATGGCTTTATGGCATTAGAAGGTGTTGCCCATGTAAATGGTCATGAGTTAACTGCTGACAACATGGTTGTTTTGGATACTGGACTGAGTGAAATTGAGATTGAAGTAAAAAAAGGCAATCGTATTCTTTTGATTGGTGGTGAACCGTTTGAAACGCCAATTTTACTCTGGTGGAATTTTGTTGCACGTACAATGGATGATTTAAAAGAAGCGCGTGAGCAATGGATTAACCATGATGTACGTTTTGGTGAAATTCCAGATTATGTTGGTGCACGTTTAGAAGCCCCTGTTCTTCCAGATCAAATGAGAGCATCAAAATGACAGCAGTAATCGCAAGCAGTAAAGCAAAGCCCCTTGCTGAACAATGGAAGGGCGAAATCACCAGTGGTCGTCATCAATATTTTTGTGATGAGCCTGAAAAACTTGAAGGGCAAGACCAAGGCCCAGCACCCTATGATTTGCTCACCGGAAGTTTAGCTGCATGTACGCTTATTACTTTAAGAATGTATGCGAAGCATAAGGGTTATGATTTGGGTGAGTTCTCGGTTGAAATTGATTTTCATACCAATAGAGAGCATGAAGAACATATTGAACGTCGTATTGTTTTTAAAGACTTACCAGATGAAGAACTTCAGCAAAAAATCTTAACGGTATGTAGTAAAACGCCAGTGACTAAAACTTTGTTACGTAGTTTAGACATTCATACTGTGCTTGTTACAGTGTAAAAATGCTATTTTGTGGAGGTGGATGATTTTATATCCATTCCACAAATGGAATAAAACAGCATGTTCACATGCTGTTTTTTATGTAAAAAGAAAAATAAAAGCAGGCAATAACATGATTAGTGTACACCACCTGGAATGTTCGCGATCGTTTCGAATTTTATGGGCTTTAGAAGAGTTAAGCTTAGATTATGATATTCATTATTATCAACGCTTACCTAACTATTCCGCTCCAGAAACATTGAAATGTATTCATCCTTTAGGTAAAGCTCCAATTTTGACTGATGATGAGCAAGTCATCGCAGAATCTGCTGTGATTTTGGAATATCTACAGCAGCGTTATGATCAGAAGCAGCAATTTAAACCTACACAGCCCCAAGATTTACAGCAGTATATTTACTGGATGCACTATGCTGAAGGTTCACTTATGCCACTATTAGTCATGACTTTAGTCATGAATAGTGTAAACAAGCATGTGCCATGGTTAATTCAACCAGTAGCAAAAAGAATCACGGAAGGCGTGAAGGCAAATTTTGTTCGTCCACGTATGAAAGATCATATTAGTTTTTTAGAAAACTATTTGGCAGAGCATGAATATTTCGCAGGCGATTTTTCATTTGCTGATATTCAAATGAGTTTCCCACTGGAAGCTTTGCAATCACGTTTGCAAGGGAAATATCCTAATATTCAGGCTTTTTTACATCGTATTCAGCAAAGACCCGCATTTCAGAAAGCGAAACAAAAGGGAATGGGTACTAATGAAAGGAATTGTGCTGATATTTAAAAGAAAAGGAACAATTATTTGTTCCTTTTTTATTTGCCCTTTACTTGCGTTTGATCACGATAGAATCAATGCCACTGTGTTGTAAGGTTTGTTGAGCGGCCAATGCAGCATCTTGGGAGTCATAAGGACCTGAAATAACGCGGTACCATATTTGCCCATTTTCACTACTTTTGACTACATCTGCAGATAAGCCATTCAAAATAATTTCTGCACGGCGAGCGTCAGCCTGATCGGGATCGTTATAGCTGCGAACTTGTAAAATATAGGTAGGCTGCTGAGGAGCAGTGGCTGATGGATTAGCATCAATTCCTGCACTTTCTGAAGCTGCTGGTTGAGCTGCACTTGGTGCCTCAACAATCATGGCTGTACCTTGATTTTTGCTTTCAGGAATTGCCTGTTCCGGAATAGGGGTTACTTGTTGTTGAGGTAATAGATCGTAGAAACGATAGTCTTTATTGGTATCTTCTTCTTGATAGTGTTCAGAGGTAATCTGATTTTTTGCGGGAACAGGTTGCCAAGGTTTCCAAAGCATAAGCACTACAGCGATACATAAGACCGCCAAAATAGCGACAAGTGTCCCTAACCATTTAGGAATTAGGGGCTTTTTAGGCTTGTTAGGTCTTTCAGATACACCGCGTTGCGTTTTGCCAAACACGTGGATTATTCCTCTGTATTTTGATTGTTTTAATTCGAGTTTGAGTCTCGTATTACGATGCTGAAACAGTGGTTCGTATCAGCTATTTTAACTCTACAAACCACTGCTTACTATATTGCATGACCTTTATTTTAGTGCCATGCAATATAATTTTTACATAGATTCTGGTGCAGATACACCAAGCAATTCTAAACCATTGCGCAACACTTGTTGTACATTGATTGAAAGTAATAAACGTGCTTGTGTAAGCTCGGCATCGTCGCTTAATACTTTATGTTCATTGTACCAACCGTGGAATAAGGCAGCTAACTCTTTCAAATAGTTACCCAACTGATGTGGTTCATACGCATTTGCAGCTCGCAACACTGCATCTGGATAAGCTGCTAATTTAGCAAGAATTTCAGTTTCAGCATCAAGAGACAAGCGTGCCGCATGCGGGCGAGCAGTGTTTACATCGAATGGTAAGTTTGTGCTTGCTGCTTTTTCTAACATGCGGCAAATACGTGCATGCGCATATTGGATGTAATACACAGCATTGTCTTTACTTTGTGACACAGCAAGGTCAAGGTCAAAGTCGATGTGTTGTTCGCTCTTACGCATTACATAGTAAAAACGAGCCGCATCATTGCCCACTTCTTTACGCAAGTCACGTAAAGTCACGAACTGACCTGAACGAGATGACATTTGAACCATCTCGCCACCACGCCATAGACTTACGAACTGAACTAAAAGTACAGTTAATTTTTTAGAGTCGTAACCCATCGCATCAATTGCCGCTTTTACACGAGAAATATAACCGTGGTGGTCAGAACCCCAAATGTCGATTAGGTCTGTATAACCACGTTGTAATTTATTCAAGTGATATGCAATGTCTGATGCAAAGTATGTAGTTTGGCCATTACGACGTTTAACAACACGGTCTTTTTCATCACCAAATTCAGTTGATTTAAACCAGATGTTGCCATCTTTTTCATAAAGGAAGCCACGTTGATCAAGTGTTTCTAACGCTTCATCAATTTTTGCACTAAGAGACGCTTCGCTAAACCATTGATTGAAAGTTACACCGAAGTCAGCAAGGTCATCTTTAATGTCATCTAAAATGGCATGAAGAGCAGCTTGGTGGAATACACGGTAGCCTTCACCTAACAATTGTTGTGAATTGGCAATAAGGCCATCAATATGTTTTTCTTTGTCCCCAGATAAAACGACTTTATTGCCGTCGCTATCTAGTTCTTCTGCATATTGTACGTCTTCTGGCACATCTTTGTAGACATCAGCCACTTCACGAAGGTAGGCATCGCCATCTTTATCAATAATAGTCTGTGCGATTTCTTTAACGTAATCGCCTTGATAAGCATTTTTTGGAAATACAAGGTTTTGACCAAGTAATTCTAAATAGCGTAAATAAGTAGAAGTCGCCAAAATATCCATTTGACGGCCAGCATCATTTACATAGTATTCACGGTCAACTTTAGCACCTGTTGCTTCAAGTAACGTAGCAACAGTCATACCATATGCAGCACCACGACCATGTCCTACATGTAGACTAGACGTTGGATTTGCAGAAACAAATTCAACTTGGATCTTTTTCGCCGCATTCGCTTGGCTGCGACCAAAGATTTCTTTTTGTGCTTGAATTTGATCAAGAATAGCAAAGCGCTGGTCTGCATTTAAAAAGAAGTTAATAAAACCAGGTCCTGCGATTTCAGCTTTGCTGATATCTGTAACTTCTGGTAATGCAGCTAGAACTTTCTCAGCTAAATCACGTGGTTTCATACCAGCAGCTTTCGAGCCGATCATGGCAATATTAGAAGCAAAGTCGCCATGGCTTCGGTCTTTGGTGCGTGTTAAGTTGCTTGTGTTTTTCCAGTCGGAAGGAAGCACCCCTTCTTGTTGAAGAGTTTGCACTGCATGGTCGAGAGCTGCTTGTATTGCCGTATTCATATCAATCGAAAATAGATGTCGCAGAAAAACGTCAAATATAGCAAATTTCCTAGGAGTTAGGGGAGTGGATTTAATATTCGAATAATTCTTTTTGTGCCACTTACTGAGTATTATTTTTTAAATGAATATTGCAGGGTGGACTGTCTCATTATTCTAAAAACAAATAAATACAAGCCTTCTGTGGTTTTTTAATCAGTAAATGACACTAAAAACCCACCATTATTTCTTAGGGAAATATATGGTAGTATTAAAATATATGGTTTAGGCCGCTAAAATTAAAATAATAAAAGATTTTTTAAAAACATAAAATAATTAAGTTGCTGATATTTATTGTTTAATTTTATACATGTTCTAACTAAATAGTCTTCAATTTTAACATCACAGTTTAAAATATCTATTTTGAACGAATTAGGCTTAAGCTTATACGCACAAAGAGTTTTAGAGACCATACAAAAACGTGTTTTTCTCTACTCTAAGCTGGAAAATGAGATAGGCAATGATATCAGGACACCCAAGTAAACATCCCCTTTATATCCCATATGCAGGTTTTACACTTTTAGAGTTACCACTTCTAAACAAAGGTTCTGCTTTCACTGAAGAAGAAAGAAGTAACTTTAACTTACACGGTTTACTCCCCCATATTATTGAAACTATTGAAGAGCAGAGCCAGCGCTCTTATCAACAATATTGCGCTTTTACTGATGATATTAACCGACATATCTATCTGCGTAATATCCAAGATACTAATGAAACCTTGTTCTATCATCTAATCGAAAATCATCTTGAAGAAATGATGCCGATTATTTACACCCCAACAGTAGGTGAGGCATGTCAGCGTTTCTCTGATATCTATCGTCGTCATCGTGGTGTTTTCATTTCATATCCAGATCGTGATGTGATTGATGATATTTTGCAGAACGTAAATAAAAATAATGTAAAAGTCATCGTGATTACTGATGGTGAACGTATCTTAGGTCTTGGTGACCAAGGTATTGGCGGAATGGGGATTCCTATTGGAAAACTTTCGCTTTACACAGCTTGTGGTGGGATTAGTCCAGCTTATACATTACCAATCACAATTGATGTTGGAACGAACAATCCACAACTGTTAAATGATCCGATCTATATGGGTTGGCGTCAGCCGCGTATTAGCGGCGATGAATATTACGCATTTGTAGATATGGTGATTGATGCTGTGAAGCGTCGTTGGCCAAAAGCATTAATTCAGTTTGAAGATTTTGCACAAAAAAATGCGATGCCACTTTTAGAAAAATATCGCGATAAAATTTGCTGTTTTAACGATGATATTCAAGGAACAGCAGCAGTATCGGTTGGCAGTTTAATTGCTGCGAGTCGTGCAGCGGGTAAGCAATTAAAAGATCAAAAAATTGCTTTCTTAGGTGCAGGTTCGGCGGGTTGTGGTATCGCGGAGCAAATTGTTGCTCAAATGGTTGCTGAAGGTCTAACCGATGCAGAAGCGCGTGCTCGCGTTTATATGGTAGACCGTTTTGGTTTGATCACTGAGAATCAGCCAAACTTGCTCGACTTCCAACGTAAGTTAGCACAAAAAGCTGAGGTAGTTGATCAGTGGGGCAATATTGAAGAAGTGATTTCACTACTTGATGTTGTTAAAAATGCTAAGCCTACAGTGTTAATTGGTGTTTCTGGTCAGCCTGGTTTGTTCACCGAAGAAATCATTAAGACCTTAGCGGCAAATTGCGAACGCCCAATTGTCATGCCATTGTCAAACCCAACTTCACGTGTTGAAGCGGTACCTGCTGATATTGTGGAGTGGACTGAAGGCAAAGCATTAATTGCAACAGGTAGTCCGTTTGCTCCAGTGAACCATCATGGCAAACTTTATAATATTTCTCAGTGTAATAACTCATACATTTTCCCAGGCATTGGCTTAGGTGTGGTGGCATCGGGTGCTAAACGTGTTACTGAAAATATGTTAATGGCGTCAAGTAGTGCTTTAGCAAATTGTTCTCCATTGCTTAAAGATCCACAGGCTGATTTGTTGCCACCGTTGGGTGAAATTCAACAAGTGTCTAGAGTTATTGCATTCGAAGTTGCGAAAGCCGCTATGGCTGATGGTGTAGCTGTAACGATTAGTGATGATTTACTTAAGCAGAAAATTGATCAATCATTCTGGAAACCTGAATACCGCAAATATAAGCGTATTCCTTTCTAAGAATGAGAATATAAAAAGAGGAGCTTTATGCTCCTCTTTTTATTTTTAGTCTTCTAGAATTTCTTCTAATAATTCTTCACTTGGTGCAAAGTAATAAGCGCCATCAAGTGGGGTCACGAAGTGCAATAAACGGTCATGAATACCATCTCCGCTTGTACCGAACATACGCTTTAACATGGCATCAATAATACTCAGGTCTTTAGTGTAGGCGATGAAAAATAAGCCCTGATCACCTCGGCCATCGCCATAAGGTAGGCTATGGCGCAAGATTTCCATTTCTTCACCCTCATCATCCTCAACAACAGTGCGGGCAACATGGGCATTTTCTGGCTTAACATCATCATCTAATTCAATAGATTCAAGTTTGGTGCGGCCCATAACATTTTCTTGCGCATCAACTTTCAATTTTTTCCATTTTTCTAAGTCGTGTGCATAGCGCTGCGCGAAAATGAAACTACCATCGGCAAATACTCCAGCCTCTTCGGGTAGAAGAGCTGTTTCTGCACGATCATCTGGGAACTGAGGGTTTTCAGTACCGTCTATAAAACCTGTAATATCTCGACCATCGAAATAACGGAAGCAAACACGCTCATCAAGAACTTCGACTTTATCTTTAATACCTTCAAAAAATGCTTGGCTTAATGCAAAACAAATATCAGAGCGCATGCTGGCAATATGAATGAGTACATCTGCTGGCACAGATGGCATGTTGAATGCACCTTGTTCTGGCTCAAGCTGTTTAAATCCTACAGGAGTTTGCGAATAGAGCTGTTTCCATAGTTCAGGACCAAAAGCGACTGCTGTTTTAATTTGAGCATCAGAATGCTGAGTAATTAGACGGTCTCGTGCTTCAAATAAAGCTCCAATTTGTTTTTTTAATTCATCAATTGATAAGTCTTTTAAACGAAGAACAATGAAGCGAGCATGATCTGATGGCAATGGCAAAATGACAGATTGAGCAGTCATTGGAAGGTATCTCCTCAATTATAATTTAGTATGAGCTTTAATTATTGTGCCTGATGCGAAGAGCCGTTAGTAGTCTATTTGTTGATTTTATTGTTTGAATTCTGACTAAGATAGCTTTATAAAACAGTATAATTCCACTTTTATAGTCTATTTTTTGCTATGTCTCTGCAAGTTTGGTTCGCTTATATGTTGGCCTGTTGGGTTATTAGTATCTCACCGGGTGCGGGAGCAATTGCTTCAATGTCGAGTGGTCTAAACTATGGTTTTAGGCATGGCTATTGGAATGCAATAGGTTTGCAAATCGCTTTGCTACTTCAAATTATGGTGGTTGCAGCAGGTGTGGGGGTTTTATTTGCAACGACACCCTTGGCTTTTCAGTTTGTTAAATGGTTCGGTGTAATTTATTTGTTATATCTTGCTTACTTACAGTGGACAGCACCTATAAAAGATATAGAAATCCAACAAGAAAAAAGAGATAAATCTGTATTTGCGCTATTGCTAAATGGCTTTGTGGTCAATATTAGCAATCCCAAAGCGATTGTATTTCTATTGGCTGTTTTACCCCAGTTTCTAGATTTGGGTAAGCCTCAATGGATACAGTACCTGATTATGGCTGTAACAATGATTACGATTGATTTGATTGTAATGGCTGGATATACAGGGCTAGCATCAAAGGTTCTAAGATTACTTCGCTCTCCTAAACAGCAAAAATATTTGAATCGGGGTTTTGCTGTGATGTTTAGTTGTGCAGCTTTATTATTGAGTACAGTTCATCAGGCGTCCTAATTTAGGCCGCCTGTGTTTGATTTTTTAGCTTTTGAGTTATAAAAATAACAGCGAAAGTTAAGGCCATGCATAAAACAATACTCAAGCCTGTAGATATATTGAGTGCTGCGCTTGACCATAATCCCACACTTACCCCAAGCTGGGCTAATACAAATGCCCAAACGACCATTTGCTTTGGTGAGTTTGCTAGTAGGCGAGCGCTTAAAGCTGGTATTACGAGTAATGCACCCATAAGCAAAGAACCTACCGCACGTAAGGCTAATACAGTAAATAAAGCCAATAGCAGCATAAAAATAAGACGTTGCCAGTTCGCGTTTACCCCTTCACTAATTGCAATGTCTGGATCAATTGCAAACTGTATTTGTGGTTGCCAAAAGCGGTAAAGAATTGCGAGCGATAGTGCAATGATTAAAGTGAAAACAGGTAAGTCGGGCCAATCAATGCTGAGCAAGTCACCAAATAAATAACTTAAAAGCTCAGGTCTTAAACTTGGAACATGTTGAATAAATAATAAACCACTACAAAGTAATGTCGCTGAACATAAGGCTAAGAGCGCATCATTGGGTAAGCGATTGTCATGTAGGGCCCATAAAATTGCGACCAGTAAAACCGCAGTGCCTGCAACACCAAGCCAAAGAGGAAGGCTTAAAGCACCTGCGATAGCAACTCCAAGTAGTGTTCCGTGTGCCATAGTGTCAGCAAAAAAAGACATGCGTCTCCAAAGCATTAGACAACCAAGAGGTGCGGTTAAAAACACCAGCAAAGTTCCCATCATCCATGCGGGCAACAATAATTGTAACCATTCCATCATGGCTTAAGCTTCCGGTTCTGGGTGGATGTGAGGACGGTCATTATGAGGGCAGGGGTGTGCTGCATCACCGTGAGCGCAATGATCATGATGATGTTGATAGAAAACCCGTTGAGTTCCAAAGATAGCCTGATATTCAGGATGTTGTTGAATATTCTCGGGTAACCCACTACAGCAAATATGTTTATTCAAACAAACTACGCGGTGTGTTCCTTCCATCACCCATTGTAAGTCATGAGAAACAATTAAGATTGCACAACCATATCGTTCTGGCAGACTACGGACATAATCATAAAGTTCAGCTTCTGACTGAATGTCTAAACCTTGCATCGGTTCGTCAAGAACTAAAATATCTGGCTGACGAAGTAGGGCTCGCGCTAGTAATACGCGTTGGCGCTCACCCCCAGAAAGTTGTTGTACTTTTGATTGTTGTAACTTTGAGATACCTGTGTCTTGAATAATTTCCTGACGAAGGGCAGGGCTGCACTTTTCTAAATCAAGTAAATCCTGCACACGCAAAGGTAGACTGTGTGAAGGATTAAATTTTTGTGGCACATACGCCATTTTCAGTTTTTTATAATTAACAATACGTCCGCTACTCGGTTGGAGAATACCAAGTAGAACTTTAATCAGTGTTGATTTACCAGCACCATTTGGTCCGATTAAAGACACAATTTCATTTTGATGTAGAGCAAAATCAACTTTTTTTAAAATTTCCCGATCATCACGATGAACAGAAACCTGCTCAAGCTGAATTAATACAGGATTTAACGAGTTGTGCGGCACTGTTGGCATTTCCCCGAAATTTCAATAATGCTGTGTTGAGCCACGAACTCATCTGACGCTGCAAGTTGGTCAAGCTGGTGAGTTAAACCTTGAGAAGAGGCTTCTTTAACCATGTGACATTCGGTACAGATTAGGAATGCTGCTTGATGGCCTTCGCGAGGGTGGCAACAGGGAATATAGGCATTAATAGAAGTTAGGCGATGGATCAAACCTTTTTCTAATAAAAAATCTAAAGTTCTATATACAGTTGGAGGAGCAGCCGGACGATCAGTTTGACTTTTTATACGTGCGAGTAAGTCATAGGCGCCCATTGGACCCGAAGCATTTAAAATGAGTTCCAAAACTTCTTTGCGCAAAGGCGTAAGTCGTGCGCCAGTCGCAGAACATAAATTTTCTGCTTCAGCTAAACGGTTTGCGACATTATGGTGATCATGCACACCATGCAAAGAATCATGATGTTCATGCGAGCAGGAACTCATAGAAATAACCTCGAATTTTTAACGGAATATTAGCATGAAGCGATGCTTCATTCGATTAATCTTAGGTATTTTTGTAACTTTGTTATATTATAACATGCTTCGAGCTAATTTAAATTGATGGTCTGTCATGTTCCGTTTTTTTGTTTTCAGTATGTTCTCTCTTTTGAGTACGTTAGGGTGGAGTCAGGGTTTGGTGGTTTCTACACACCCGATCTATCTGATTGCAAAAGAAGTCACTCAAGGTGTTGAAGAACCACAACTCTTATTAAAGGGACAAACTGGGCATGACGTACAATTAACCCCAGCACACCGTAAAGCAATTAATGATGCATCTTTGGTAATCTGGTTGGGTAAGGCTCATGAAGCACCTCTAAATAAATTGTTAGGTAATAATAAGAAAGCGATTGCCTTATTAGATAGTGGCATAGTTTCTGTTTTACCTCTGCGTAGTACCCGCGGTGCGGCTTTACCTAATACAGTAGATACCCATGTGTGGTTAGAACCAAACAACGCGGTTCGAATCGGTTTCTTTATCGCAGCCTTACGTTCCCAGCAGCATCCTGAAAATAAGGCTAAATATTGGAATAATGCCAATATCTTTGCTCGCAAAATGTTTCAGGCAGCACAAGCTTACGACAGTACAAGTAATGGTAAGCCGTATTGGTCGTATCATGATGCCTATCAATATTTAGAACGCTCTTTAAATTTAAAGTTCGCAGGCGCTTTGACAGATGATCCTCATGTTGCACCAACAGCAGCTCAAATTAAGTATCTTAATGATAATCGACCAAAAGATCAGATGTGTTTGTTAGCGGAAAGTTTTACCACTAAAAGTCAGTATCAAAAATTAGGTAACATTACTTTTCAACCCGTAGACGAGAGCATGAATAACGAGGATGATTTCGTCACTGCATGGAAGAAACTGGCTATAAAAACAGATAAATGTGTATTAAGTACGCAAAAGTAAGATAAAAAATAAACAAAGGCTGACTGTAGCGTCAGCACCACCTGTCATGAAAAACCCCGACTAAAGTCGGGAAAAGATTGCATGTTCAGGGGTGTAACTCTATAATGCCTGCGATTAAAAGCGATCATCAGCTAAACTTGTCAAGCATTTATGCTGTGAGTGGATAAATAATGAGCCAAACTAGTCGCTTGATTGACCGACGATTAGCAAAAGCTTTGGTCTTCTTACAAGCATGTATGATCCCTGTTTCCGCCCTAGTGGCGTGGAGCATAAAAGACATGACAGCAGCATTAAGTGCGGCACTTGGTGCACTGGTTTGCTGGCTTGCTATGAGTTATTTCTCGTGGCAATCCTTCAGGACAGCAGGTGCGAGAGCATCAAAACAAGTGCTGTCTAACATGTATAGGGGCATGTTAGGCAAATTTGCAATCATGATCGTTGGATTTATTTTGATTTTGAGCAATGTTAAACCTTTATCACCGTTAGCATTGCTGTTTGGTTTTATTCTCGTTCAGGCAATGTCGTGGGTCGCTCCGTTTTGGGTGTCACGTCTACAAAAACGGGTGTAGAAACAAGAAGAATTGAAGATTTTTTGGAGGGTAGCGAGATATCGACAGTGCGCCGATGTTCGTTTCCCTTCTTTTTAGTAATTGACATTGACCAGGTGTGATTTATGGCTGCTGAAGAACATGCCCTCACTTCGACAGAGTATATCAAGCATCACTTGACCAATATGACCTATGGCAAAATGCCAGACGGTACATGGAAATTGGCTGAGACTGCTGAAGAAGCTCATTCGATGGGGTTCACTGCAATTCACTTGGATTCAATGGGTTGGTCAATTGGCCTTGGTGTTATTTTCTGTTTGATGTTCTGGATCGTTGCGAAAGCTGCTAATGCAGGTGTTCCAACTAAATTCCAGTCTGCAATTGAAATGATCATCGAGTTTGTTGACTCAAGTGTCCGTGATACTTTTCATGGCAAATCACGTTTAATCGCTCCGCTTGCACTCACTATTTTCGTGTGGATTTTCCTCATGAACTTAATGGACTTGATCCCAGTTGACTGGATTCCTCAAGTTGCAGCGTTTGTAGGTGCAAACGTATTTGGTATGGACCCTCACCACGTTTACTTCAAGATCGTTCCATCTACAGATCCAAACATTACTTTAGGTATGTCTTTATCTGTATTTGTACTTATCTTGTTCTACAGCATCCGCGAAAAGGGTGTTAGTGGTTTCGTTGGTGAATTGGCACTTAACCCATTTAACCCAAGTAATCCAGTTGCAAAAGCGTTGCTTATTCCAGTGAACTTGATTTTGGAATTGGTAACATTCCTTGCTCGTCCGATTTCATTAGCTCTCCGACTATTCGGTAACATGTATGCCGGTGAGTTGATCTTTATCCTAATTGCTTTATTGCCGTTCTGGATTCAATGGGCGTTGTCTGTGCCTTGGGCGATCTTCCACATTCTTGTAATCACGTTGCAGGCATTCATCTTTATGATGCTTACCATCGTTTACTTGAGCATGGCAAGCGAAAAACATTAATGGTATTGCCTAACTATCAAACGATGGTTGGGCTGAATTTTTTTAATTTAATTTGGTAATAACCTAACCTCTGAGGAATTTTTCATGGAACTCACTTTAGGTCTAGTTGCAATTGCATCTGCTATCTTGATCGCTTTCGGTGCTTTAGGTACTGCGATTGGTTTTGGTCTTTTGGGTGGTCGCTTTTTAGAAGCTGTTGCTCGTCAACCAGAATTGGCTCCACAACTTCAAACTCGTATGTTCTTAATCGCGGGTCTTCTTGATGCTGTGCCTATGATCGGTGTTGGTATTGGCTTGTTCTTCATCTTCGCTAATCCATTTGTAGGTTAATCATCTTAATTCCTAAATCCACTATTTGAGGAATTGCAATGAATATCAACCTCACATTGATTGGTCAAGCGATTGCGTTTGCATTCTTTGTTGCATTCTGCATGAAGTTTGTTTGGCCACCACTAATCAATGCGATTAGTGAGCGTCAGCGTAAAATTGCTGATGGCTTAAATGCAGCAGAAAAAGCGAAAGCTGATCTTGCCGATGCACAATCGCAAGTAAAGCAAGAGCTTGATGCAGCTAAAGCACAAGCGGCTCAATTGATCGAACAAGCGAACCGTCGTGCAGCACAATTGATCGAAGAAGCTCGTACTCAAGCTGCGGCTGAAGGTGAGCGTATTCGTCAACAGGCTAAAGAAGCTGTTGATCAAGATATCAATTCTGCTCGCGAAGAATTACGTCAACAAGTAGCTGCTTTGGCAGTAACTGGCGCAGAAAAAATCCTGAACCAGCAAGTTGACGCAGAAGCTCATAATGCCATGCTGTCTCAGCTGGCTGCTAAACTTTAAGAGAGGCGAATCATGGCTGAACTCTTGACGTTGGCACGTCCGTATGCCAAAGCAGCATTTGCTTATGCTTCTGAGCAAGGTGCAACAGACAATTGGTCGAATGTGTTACAAGTGCTCAGTGCTGCGGTGCAAGACGAAGCATTTTCCGCTTATTTAAATCGCCCTGAACTTACTCCTGTGGAGCAAGTGAAGCTTTTTGCTAAAGTTTTAGGTGAAGGTCAATCTCAAGCAGTGTCTAACTTTTTGACACTTCTTGCAGATAACGATCGTTTAATGTTGTTACCTGAAATTGAAGCAGAATATGAACAGCTTAAATCACAGAATAACAACAATGTGGATGTCGTGATTGAATCGGCTTTCCCATTAACTGCTGAACAAGAGCAATTGTTGAAATCTGCTTTAGAAAAGCGTTTCAACAGTACTGTAACTGTTTCAGTTGAAGTTAAACCTGAGCTTATTGCAGGTGTTGTAATTCGTGCAGGCGATCAAGTGATAGATGATTCTGCGCTTAACAAGCTTGAAAAAATGCGTACTCGTCTTCTTGCATAATGCAAATGATGAAGACTGAACTAATAAAAGATTGAGGAATAGCGCAATGCAACAACTGAATCCATCCGAGATCAGTGCGCTCATTAAACAGCGTATCAGCGATCTGGACACCAGCGCGACCGCTAAAAACGAAGGTACCATTGTTATGGTATCCGACGGTATCGTGCGCATTCACGGTCTTGCTGATGCAATGTACGGTGAAATGATCGAATTTGACGGCGGCTTATTTGGTATGGCACTGAACCTAGAACAGGATTCAGTGGGTGCCGTTGTCTTAGGTAACTACTTAAGCCTTCAAGAAGGTCAAAAAGCTCGTTGTACAGGTCGTGTACTTGAGGTTCCAGTTGGTCCGGAACTTCTTGGCCGTGTTGTCGACGCTTTGGGTAACCCAATTGATGGTAAAGGCCCAATTGATGCAAAATTAACTGATGCTGTTGAAAAAGTAGCACCAGGCGTAATTTGGCGTCAATCTGTAGACGAACCTGTTCAAACTGGTTACAAATCAGTTGATACCATGATTCCTGTGGGTCGTGGTCAGCGTGAGTTGATTATTGGTGACCGTCAAACTGGTAAAACAGCGATGGCGATCGATGCGATTATCGCTCAGAAAAATTCTGGCATTAAGTGCGTATACGTTGCGATTGGTCAAAAACAATCAACAATTGCAAACGTTGTACGTAAGCTAGAAGAAACTGGCGCTATGGCGTATACAACTGTTGTCGCTGCTGCGGCTGCTGATCCTGCTGCAATGCAGTACTTAGCTCCGTACTCTGGCTGTACAATGGGTGAATACTTCCGTGACCGCGGTGAAGACGCTCTTATTATTTATGATGATTTGTCTAAGCAAGCAGTTGCTTACCGTCAAATTTCATTACTTTTACGTCGTCCACCAGGTCGTGAAGCGTATCCGGGTGACGTATTCTATCTTCACTCACGTCTTCTTGAACGTGCTTCTCGTGTATCTGCTGACTACGTTGAGAAATTCACTAATGGCGCAGTAACTGGTAAAACTGGTTCTTTAACTGCATTGCCAATTATTGAAACTCAAGCAGGTGACGTATCTGCATTCGTACCAACGAACGTAATTTCGATTACTGACGGTCAGATCTTCTTAGAAACATCATTATTCAACGCAGGTATTCGTCCTGCTGTGAACGCGGGTATCTCTGTATCTCGTGTTGGTGGTTCTGCTCAAACTAAGATCATCAAAAAATTGTCTGGTGGTATCCGTACTGCTTTAGCACAATACCGTGAATTGGCTGCGTTTGCTCAGTTCGCTTCTGACCTTGATGAAGCAACTCGTAAGCAACTTGAACATGGTCAACGTGTAACTGAGTTAATGAAGCAAAAGCAATATGCTCCTTACTCAATTGCTGACCAAGCTGTTTCTGTTTATGCATCTAACGAAGGCTATATGGCTGACGTAGAAGTTAAGAAAATCGTAGACTTTGATGCTGCGTTAATTTCTTACTTCCGCGCTGAATATGCTCCGTTGATGAAACAAATCGATGAAACTGGTGATTACAACAAAGACATCGAAGCAGCAATCAAAGCAGGTATTGAAAGCTTTAAAGCGACTCAAACTTACTAAGTTCAGTTTTAGTTAAGTTTGGTTCACGGATCAACCTTCGGAAGCTCGAAAGAGCTTTCGAATACTAGGTTAAGCGTATGGCAAATTTAAAAGAAATTCGCGCCAAAGTAGCTAGTATCAAGAGCACGCAAAAGATTACTCGCGCGATGCAAATGGTAGCTGCTTCTAAAATGCGTCGTGCGCAAGAGCGCATGGCTCAGGGCCGTCCGTATGCCGATAATATGCGCCGTGTAATTGCTCACTTGGTCCAAGCAAACCCTGAATACAAACACCGTTATATGGTTGATCGCCCAGTTAAGCGCGTTGGCTATATCGTAGTGTCTTCAGATCGTGGTTTGGCAGGTGGCTTGAACATTAACTTGTTCAAGAAAGTTGTGCAGCATGTCAAAGCACAACAACAGCAGTCAATTGAAGTTGAATTTGCTTTAATTGGTCAAAAAGCGGTTTCGTTTTTTAAGAATTACGGCGGTAAAGTGCTTGGTGCAACTACCCAACTTGGCGATGCGCCGAGTTTGGAACAGTTAACTGGCTCAGTACAAGTTATGCTTGATGCATTTGATAAGGGCGAATTAGATCGTATCTACCTCGTGTCAAATGGCTTCGTTAATGCAATGACTCAGCAGCCTAAAGTAGAACAACTTGTTCCTTTAGCACCAGCAGAAGAAGGCGATGATCTCAACCGTACTTATGGTTGGGACTATATCTACGAACCAGAAGCAGAAGAATTGTTAAATGGTTTGTTGGTTCGCTATATCGAGTCTATGGTTTATCAAGGTGTGATTGAAAACGTTGCATGTGAGCAGTCAGCTCGTATGGTCGCGATGAAAGCAGCGACAGACAACGCAGGACAACTGATTAAAGACCTACAACTCATTTACAACAAGCTGCGTCAAGCCGCGATTACTCAGGAAATTTCCGAGATCGTTGGCGGTGCCGCTGCCGTTTAACATTATTAAGTTTGAATTGAGGAGACAGCAATGAGTAGCGGTCGTATCATTCAGATCATCGGCGCGGTTATCGACGTCGAGTTTGAGCGCAATAGCGTTCCTAAGATCTATGACGCTCTCCAAGTTGACGGTACTGAAACTACATTAGAAGTTCAGCAACAGCTTGGCGATGGTGTTGTTCGTACCATCGCAATGGGTTCTACAGAAGGTCTTAAACGTGGCCTTAACGTAACCAGCACAAATGCACCGATTTCTGTTCCAGTAGGTCCAGCTACGCTTGGTCGTATCATGGACGTTTTGGGTCGCCCAATTGATGAAGCAGGTCCTGTTGCGACTGAAGAGCGTTTGCCGATTCACCGTCAAGCACCTTCTTATGCTGAACAAGCAGCTTCTACTGATCTTTTAGAAACTGGTATTAAAGTAATTGACTTACTTTGCCCGTTTGCAAAAGGTGGTAAAGTTGGTTTATTCGGTGGTGCGGGTGTTGGTAAAACCGTTAACATGATGGAGTTGATCAACAACATCGCGAAAGCTCACTCAGGTTTATCTGTGTTTGCTGGTGTTGGTGAGCGTACTCGTGAAGGTAACGACTTCTATCACGAAATGAAAGATTCTAACGTTCTTGACAAAGTAGCAATGGTCTACGGTCAGATGAACGAGCCACCAGGTAACCGTTTACGCGTAGCGTTAACTGGTTTGACTATGGCTGAATACTTCCGTGATCAAAAAGACGAAAATGGTAAAGGTCGTGACGTATTATTATTCGTCGACAACATCTACCGTTATACACTTGCAGGTACTGAAGTATCAGCATTGTTAGGTCGTATGCCATCTGCAGTAGGTTACCAACCTACACTTGCAGAAGAAATGGGTGTTCTTCAAGAGCGTATTACATCTACTAAATCTGGTTCGATCACATCGATCCAAGCAGTATATGTACCTGCCGATGACTTAACAGATCCATCGCCTGCAACTACATTTGCTCACTTAGATGCAACAGTAGTATTGAGCCGTGACATCGCATCTTCTGGTATCTATCCAGCGATTGATCCACTTGACTCAACTTCACGTCAGTTAGACCCATTAGTTGTTGGTCAAGAGCATTATGAAATTGCTCGTTCTGTACAGAACGTATTGCAACGTTATAAAGAGCTTAAAGACATTATCGCAATTTTGGGTATGGATGAGTTAGCTGAAGAAGATAAATTGGTTGTTTACCGTGCGCGTAAAATCCAACGTTTCTTCTCTCAACCATTCCACGTAGCTGAAGTGTTTACTGGTGCTCCTGGTAAATTAGTACCACTTAAAGAAACGATTCGTGGCTTTAAAGGTCTATTAGCTGGTGAATACGATCACATCCCAGAACAAGCGTTCTATATGGTTGGTGGTATTGACGAAGTGATTGCTAAAGCTGAGAAACTCTAATTTAAGGAGATCATCTCATGGCGACTATGCAATGTGATGTCGTAAGTGTTAAAGAGTCTATTTACTCTGGCGCAGTGACGATGTTAATCGCGAAAGGTGCTGGTGGTGAGCTTGGTATTTTACCAGGACACGCTCCACTCGTAACCTTGCTTCAACCGGGCCCGATTCGTGTTCAGTTGGAAAATGGTACAGAAGAAATCGTCTATGTATCTGGCGGTGTTTTAGAAGTTCAACCTCATGTTGTAACGGTTCTTGCAGATACTGCAATCCGTGCAGACAATTTGGATGAAGCTGCAATTTTAGAAGCACGTAAAAATGCTGAACAATTGCTTGCGAACCAAAAGAGTGATTTGGACTCAGCTGCTGCTTTGGCATCTCTATCAGAGATCTCAGGCCAGCTTGAAACAATCCGTAAAATCAAAAACCGCGCTCAATAAGACGCGGTTCGAGATTGAAAAAGCCACCGTAAGGTGGCTTTTTTTATAAGTTAATTTTTTAAGATTCAGTTTTTGAGTCTGATTTTTCATCTCCAGCCATAATCATGGCGGCTAACTTAACCATATCCATTTGAATAGTATTTAGCTGTTTTTCAATTTGGTCAAAATTGATTTGATCTAATTTCCCATTTAATAACGGCATACTAAGAGCTTGTTGATTGGCATGTAATAAACTTTGGCGAATATTCTCAATTTCCTGACTTTTGATATCTAAGGTGAGAAGAGCTTGATTTAAACCTTGTAATTGCTGTTTTAAAGTTGAAATAGTTGTTTTTAATTCACTTTGATTCTTATCTTGAATTGCTTGTTCAACGTCAAGTTGAGTGTCTTTAAGCTGTTCAACATAATCTCCAGCTTTAAGCTGTAAATTAGCAGCATCTCGGACCATATAAAAAATATTGCCGCTTTTGAGTTCAGTTTTGCTAGGAGCAATATCTGATTCTTGTCGTTCAATAGCTTGATCCGATGCCTGTTCACTTATTTCAGTATTTTCTTGTTCAGTAGCATGATCTCGTGCTTGATCACACCCGAGTAAAAGCATGCCTGAGGCAAAAATTACAAAAGGAAGAAATGCACCCTGTAAAACTTTTTTCATAACTACAAACAACATCAAATAAAGCAAATAGGTACTATAGGCATAAAATATGGAGAAAGATTGTATTTTTGCAAACAAACAACACTTTGAGCAGATAATAAAAAAGAGCGTAGAAAACGCTCTTTTTCACGTTTTTAAAACCGTTATTTTGCTAACTCTGCTTCAACTGCTTTAACAATTTGTTCATCATCCGCAGTTAGGTTTGGAGCAAAACGAGCCACTACTTCGCCATTTTTATTAATTAAGAATTTTTCGAAGTTCCATAAAACTTCTGGAGCTGGATTAGTTGGAATACCTAAGCCTTCTAAGCGCTCACGGAAAGGTCCTTCACCAGTACGTTCTGGTTGAGCTGATGTCAAAGTTGCATACAGTGGATGCTTATCTTCACCTGCAACAGATACTTTAGAAAATAAAGGGAAGTGAACATCGTAATTTAATGAACAGAATTGTTGAATTTCTTCATCAGAACCTGGTTCTTGTTCCTTAAAGTTGTTTGCAGGGAAACCTAAAATTTCAAGACCTTGATCTTTTTTTGCTTGATAAAGCTTTTCTAGACCTTCGTATTGTGGAGTTAAACCACATTTAGAAGCAGTATTTACAATAAGTAAAACCTTACCTTTGTATTGTTCGAGGTCAACCGTTTCGCCTGAAATGGCTTTTACTGGAATGTGATATACAGATTGTGTCATGAGTCTTTCCTGAAGATTGTAATTGATATCAAGTAACGCATTTGTTTTAACTGCTATTGATGGTCAGTGCAATAATATTCGTGTTCAAAAAAGAAAAAGTTTTTAGAGATAAACTAAATTCTAGTTATTTCTCATTTGGATAGGCGTTTGCCCTGTATAACGTTTAAAAAACTCGATAAAACTTGAGCTATGTTGATAACCTAAATCGTAAGCTAAACGCTTAATGGAGGTCCCTTGGCGGATCTGATGAATGGCATAAACAATTTTGGCTCGGTTACGCCATTCCGATAACGAAAGCTGAAGCTCTTGTTGACTCAAACGTAATAAGTGGCGATCGCTGACCGAGAAATTTTGTAGCAACTGCTGTAAAGAGTGATCAAAAAGTAATGGGTCTGAGAGTTTTTCTAGAATAGGCAATAAAACAGGATGACGCGTTTGCGGTAAATAATGTGAATATGCAGGAGCTTGTTTAAGTTGATCGAATAAAACTTGTAAAAGATGCTCTAAATATTCAGCTTTTTCGGTTTGTTTTTGCTGTTCGAGAATTTGTAAAACTAAGGTTCGAAAGAAAGGTTGAATACTAAAGCATTTACAGACGTCACCTAAAATAGAACAGAGGCTAGGGTGTAGTCGAATACAGATATAGTGAATTTCATGGTCAATATGAGTAGATTGATGAACAGTTTGAGGTGGAATCCAAAGCCCATAGCTTGGAGGAGATAAGTAGATTTGTTCCTCTACTTGCATTTCCAAAATACCATTCAAACTGAAATTAAAATCTCCCCAGAGGGATGCATGAGGACGAACAATATCTTCTTTTTGGTATAGAAATTCATGAACCTCTATACTGTTCAATAAAGAAAATTGTTGGCCCTCATTTTTCATTTATTTACTCTGAATAATATTTTAATTTTCACAAGTTGCTTTAGGATTATTTAAACCTTTTGCTAAGGTAAATGTACTCAGTAATGCTAGTGCAACAAAGCTTAATACACCATAAATTAAAGTATTTTCATTGAAATGATCAACTACATATCCACCTAATAATGAACCTGTCGCAATCATCACCTGAAACATACCTACAAAAAGAGGCATACCTTTTTCAACTGCATTTGGTGCATGTACAAACATCCAAATATTTGCTGAGGTAGGGAAAGCACCAAATGCGAAGCCCCATAAAGCTGTTAAGACAATAGCACCAAATTCATGAATGGCAAAAAGTGGGAATCCAAAAAATACAATTGCAAAACAAGCACTAACAAAGGCAAGTGTATATCGGACATTTAAATTGCCGCTATATCCGGCGAATGCATTTCCGAAAATACCTGCAATTCCATAGAGCAATAATAATGAACTAATTGTTGTGCCGTTAAAGCCTGCAATATTTTTGAAGAAAGGTGCTAAATAGCTATAGGCACAAAAATGAGCAAGTCCAATCAGTAAAACAATCAACATACCACTACGTGCTTTAGGAGTACGTAATAATGCTGGTAAGTCTCTTATATGAATTGCTGAGTCTGGAACAAGTTTAGGTAAGAAGATTAATTGTAAGATTAAAACAATTAAACCAATTCCTGCTGTAATCCCAAAAGCGCTGCGCCAACCATAAAACTCACTTAACCATGTTCCAATTGGAACACCTAAAACTGTCGCAAAAGTTACACCAGCCATTACTACAGCTGTTGCTTTCGCAATAGGAAGATGTGAGGGAGCTAATTTCCCACTTAAAGCAATTGCTGTCGCCCAGAATCCACCAATTGAAATACCTAAAATTAAGCGACTGAGTAATAAAATATGGAAATTTTCTGCAAAGGCAGTAATGGTATTCGCAATAACCATAATGGCTGTCAGCAAGATAAGCACATAACGCCGATCAAGTTGTTTCACAGATACAGGTAATAGAGGGGCGGCAATTGCTGCCATAATGCCGGGTACAGTAATAATAAGACCGGCTGTACCTACAGAAATATTTAAATCTGTTGCAACACTATTTAAAACACCAACAGGTAAAAATTCACTTGTTACTAATGCAAACGCTGCAATCGCAACGGCCAAAATGGCAAACCAGCTCCCTTGAGGGGAGGTCGTGGGTCGCGCTTTAGAAATAGAAGATTGGTCCATAGGAAATCCTTACTTGGCTAAATTTAGAGTGAAGAAAGGCAATTTATTAATTAACTAACGATCATTATGAAAATAAAATAGTTGATAAAAAATCGAACGTCAATTAATTTAATAACGATTGTTATAAAAATAGATGTGATCTTTATGACAAATAGGCATGAAACGAATTTAGCTGTTACAGAAGACGCTCTGAAAAAAAAGCGTGGACGTCCTAAATGCTTTGATGAACAACAGGTTTTGCAAAAAGCAATGTTGCTGTTTTGGGAGCATGGTTATGAAGCAACGTCTATTAGTGATTTAACACAAGCTTTGGAAATTACAGCACCGAGCTTGTACAGTACTTTTGGTGACAAAGAAGGGCTGTTTTACAGATGTGTTGATTACTATTTAGCTCATGAAGGATGTCCGATTGATACTATATTTGTAGAAGCAAAAACTGCAAAAATTGCTGTTGAGTTATATCTTTATGACATTGTTAAAAGATTGGTTCAGCCGAATAAGCCAGCAGGTTGTATGGTGGTCGTTGCTGCTATGAATTGCTCTGATGCAACTCAAGATGTACAGCAAAATCTATTAGATAAGCGCATAAAGACAAAAGAAAAATTATTAAAACGCCTTCAGCAAGGTGTAGAGCAGGGGGATTTATCTTCTCATGCTCCTTTACAGGAAATGACTGATTTTTACACCACTGTCATTCAAGGTCTTACTATTCAAGCGAGAGATGGTGCGAGTAGCGAGCAATTACATAAAGTGGTAGGTCATGCGGTGAAAGCTTGGACATTATTTTAGATTCTAGAAAAAGATGATGTCCTAAGTTCAATATCAATGTCGGAAATACGATATTTCAATTTATTAAGACATTCTTCAAAATAAAATCTCTTTTGTAGATGGTGTATTACTATGAGTCAGGTCATGAAATATCACAAATGGGCATTTATTTTTCCCATTTTGGCAGTACTGATTTGGTCTTTAAACATTGTAGTCACCCGCTATGTCTCGGATTATATCTCTCCGGTAAGTATTAGTTTTTATCGGTGGTTAATTGCTTTTATTATTTTAACGCCGTTTATGCTCTTACCTGTTTGGAGACAAAGACGATTATTAATACCATATTTACCTAAGCTGGCTGTGTTAAGTGCATTTGGGATGGTGCTTTATCAAGGACTTGCTTATACAGCTGCCCATTATACCAGTGCAACCAATATGGGCATTGTGAATGCATTTATTCCTATCTTTACAATCTTTGTTTCGCTTGCGATTTTAAAAGATGTGCCTAATCGATTTGCAGTTTTTGGCAGCATTTTATCTTTCGCTGGTTTGCTATATGTTATGTCCCAAGGAAATATTAGCCATTTATTAAGTGGAGGCGGGCATCTTGGTGATGCATTAATGATTATTGCCGTATTCTTCTATGCATTTTATGGGGTTTTCCTTAAAAAATGGCAGCTTCCACTTCCAATCATGACAAGCTTATATGTTCAGATCGGATTTTCTGTAATATTTCATCTGCCTTTAATTTTTTGGTTCGGACTAGATGCTTTAAATGCACAAAATGCGCCAAGTGCTATTTATGCAGGGGTATTTGCTTCACTGATTGCACCGTTAGTTTGGATGTTGGCTGTTCAACAATTGGGTCCCAATAGAACAAGTATTTTTATGAACTTGGTTCCTGTTTTTACAGCAATTATTGCAAGCATTTGGTTATCTGAGCAATGGACCATCTATCACACAATAGGTGGGATTGTTATCTTAATTGGTATCATTATGGCTCAGAAAAAAGTCAGTCCTAAAAAGAGCAACTTAATGCAAGAGCAAAACTAAAGTCTTTAAAAAAACTATGGCATATTTTTAAAAAAACTAATAAAACTATGCCATTTTTTTCTTAGTTAAAGTTTTTCTATATGATTTATAAATAGTTTATAAGAATAGATTGAAATATAAATATTAAAAAAGCCGAGTAAAAATATTAATATAATTTTAATTTATAAGCGAAAATTCGTAAATTCCCTACACTTTTCATGCTTTTTTTAGAGAAATAATATATTTCTCTCATTTGATCTCTTACTACATAATAGCGACCATTACGAAAGACGTGTTTTTTTTGCAAATTATCTTTCGTTGCAGAGATATCCAAACCCTCTGGATGCGGTATATACCCATCCTTTTTTATGCTCAGTTATCCCTATATAACTGAGCTTTTTTTTGTCTGAAATTAGGCGCGAATAATCTCTCCAGTGAGAGCATTAATAATTCTACTTGGTTGCTGACTTTGGCCTAAATCACCATTGAGATAGTTTAATTGTGAACCAAAGTATTGGCAGGCATCTTGTAGTGAATGAGCAGGTTCTTGCCCACTTGGGTTGGCACTCGTCGAGACAATAAAACCATGAAAAGCATTGCATAATGCCACACACAAAGGATGTGTAGTGACTCGAACAGCAACAAGTGGATGTTCACCTTTAATCCATGAAGGAATATGTTCGCCAGCAGGTAATAGCCAAGTTGTAGCTCTTTCAGAAGGTTGATGATTCGTCCAACAATCAATGATTTCTTGTTGGGTTGTTTGAGGTAGAGAAGTTAGTAGGTGCTCAACTTGGCTAATATGACCTGCTAATAAAATCACTCCCTTTTCAATAGGCCTTTGCTTTAACTCAAGAATCTTTTGAAAAGCTTGTTCGTTAAAAGGGTCGCAACCTAACCCCCAAACTGCCTCAGTTGGATATGCCAAAACTTGACCTTGTTGTAAACATTCGGCTGCTTCGGTAACTGAGGTGGTAATCATGGTAATACTCTTCCTTTCAATCAAACAGAATTGCTATTGCGCTCCAGCACTAAGAGCGACAACGTAAATACAGCCCTGATTGTTGCATACATAAACCAAGTAGTTCTAGTTCCATGAGTGAAGAGGTGAGTTCTGCCACAGGTTGAGAGTGGTGTATGACAAGCTGGTCAATATCTTGTCCGACCCAGTCTAAAGACTGATAAAGGTTAATCAAATGCTCAGGAATTTCTGGGGCACAAGAAACCACGACCTCTTCAGTTGAGTTCTGTTGCTGACTTTGCCATTGAGTAGGTAAAGCAAGATCTTCAATAATTTGTTCAGGATGATCGACTAAAATGGCTCCTTCACGAATAAGTTGATGGCAGCCCTGATGAAACTCACTGTAAATATGACCAGGAATGGCAAATACGGTTTTACCTTGCTCGGCAGCTTTGTTTGCAGTAATGAGAGAACCACTTTTTAAAGTAGCTTCCACCACTAACACACCTAAACTCAGACCACTGACAATTCGGTTTCTACGAGGAAAATGTTGCTGTAATGGTGGCGTACCAGGTAAGAACTCAGTAATGATGGCGCCGTTTTGAGCCAAGATCTGTTCTGCAAGTTTTTTATTCTGAGCAGGGTAGGTACTGTCTAAACCGGTCCCTGTCACAGCAATCGTACGTTGATGTGCTGAAGCTCCTTGGTGAGCAGCTTCGTCAATCCCATATGCCAAACCACTACTTACATAAAATCCTTTTTCACTTAAGTAATAGGCAAAATCATAAGCAACCTGACGACCATGCGGGCTTGGTTTTCGACTACCGACAATCGCAATTTGTGGCTGTAACAAAGCCTGAGCTTGTCCTTTTCCAAAAATGATGGGTGGATGGTCTGTATAAGGTAGTAATTGAGTGGGATAGCCAGAGTCTTCGGACGTTAAAATAAAGTCAGTATATTGCTGGATCTGCTCAATTAGTTTTTCAAACTGAGCTTGACCCTGAGCAGTTTGAAATTCATCTACGCGTTTTAAGTGATTAGCATGTAACCCGAGATTGCGCCATTGAGATAACCCAGCAGGTTGGACCGCTTTTTCACAGCTACCAAAATAATTGACAATTTTTTTGAAGCTAACTAAGGAGTGTTGCACCAAATACCACACTTTAAGCGTGTGGTAATGGTGTGAAGAAAGTTGAGTAAGCATTGTAAAGGGTATATCCAGCGTTAATCATCAAAACGAGGTGGCTGAATACTTGAACCAACTTTAATAGGTAGGTCACTTTCTAATACGTAGGCATAGCTAAGCTGATCAAAGGTTCTGAAAACCATCAGACTACCAATCTGTTGTCCTGGTAACTGTATTGGTTCTTTGGTTTTAGGGTCTCGAATAGTCTCACCCTTTTGAGTAATATCAAAAACTTGCCCTACTTGAATCCCTTGTGCTGTACCTCGGTCCAAAGTCACCACACTATTTTTTGCAGCGCTGCCAATTGAACCCATTACACGAATGATCTTGCCAGCATCTGTAACTTGAGTGGCATCTACTGGATAAAATAAAGTAGGTAATGTTGCTTCTTCTTCCGGCATAACCCGATCACCACGGCGTACTTCGGAATTGTAGCTATCAGTTAACTCAAGTGTTGTTATGTCTTTTTCAGAAGAGATCGCAATCCCTGAGGCAACTTGTTGTAGTTCAATACCTAGACTATGCTTTTTACCTTTACTGTCTGTGAAATAATAAGGTTCGCCTTCACGGTAGACTGCATAACGTTGGCCATTAACTAAACCTTGTCCACGCGCATAAATGGTTTGGCCTCTTGCCGCAAGCACGCGTTGATCAGCAGTACCCACAATATAAGGAGTGTGTTCAATTGCGTCGGCTGGCAAAATTGTGCTGTGTTCTAACCACTGTTTGATATGTTCAAGCGGAATAACAGGTACATTGTCGTTAAGCGATTCCACACGAACTTGAGGTTGCAAGTTTGTCATTTGGCCTGTGTAGCGACGAATAATGCCAACGCAACCATCTCCCTCATCCTTACCGATCAATGGTCGACCCGCTAAACTGCATAACAACAATCGGTCACCAGGATAAATCCAGTGTGGATTTTTGACATGCTGATTATTTGCCCAGATTTCTGGCCAGCGCCAAGGTTTACTTAGGAAATGACCGGAAATATCCCACAGCGTATCTCCGCGTTTTACAACGTAGACATGTGGTGCATTACCTTTTAGAGAGGGTGGATTATGGTTTGGACTAGCAGCATGAACCTCTGCTACTGTACCCATTGCAACCCCTGTAAAAAGTGCGAAAGCAAGTAAATGCTTTTTTATCCCCAAAGCATGAAATTCAACCATGCCGTTAAAAACCTTTTTCATTATGATAATTCCTAAAAATTATGCGTGCAGATGCGTTATAATAGGCGGCTAACACACAATTTTTCGATGAAGTATTTCCTTCATTTGGTTTTTCAATCAATGGCATAAGTGAGGACGTCAGTATGGCCTTATTACCTATTTTAAGTTTTCCTGATCCCCGTCTTCGTACCATTGCTAAGCCTGTTGAAGAAGTTACTGATGAAATTCGTCAACTTGCAGCAGATATGCTTGAAACCATGTATGCCGCACCAGGTATTGGTTTAGCAGCTTCACAAGTAGATCGTCATATTCAGTTAATCGTTATAGATTTGTCTGAAGCTAAAGATGAACCCTTGGTTTTTATTAACCCCAAAATCACTCCACTGACAGAAGATAAGCAGCAGTACGAAGAAGGCTGCCTATCGGTGCCACAAATATACGACAAAGTTGAGCGCCCGTCACGTGTGAAAATTGAGGCAATTAACCTTGAAGGTCAAGCATTTGAGATAGAAGCTGATGGACTTCTCGCTGTTTGTATCCAACATGAAATGGATCACTTAAATGGCAAATTATTTGTGGATTATTTGTCGCCACTTAAACGTCAGCGTGCTCGAGAAAAAGTCGAAAAAGTTGTTCGTCAACGTGAGCGTGAAAAAGTTGCAGTAAAACGTTAAAAATTTCTATTCTTGAAACATTAATATAGTGTGGATGTGATTTTTGGTTTTTCGTAGTGGTTTACTGCTTGCATGTGCAGCAGTATTTTTACAGGTTGCGGTATTTCTACAGCCGCTATTACCGAAGCAATATCAAATTGCTCCGGTCTGTGAAACTATTACTCGTGCTTTGCTTAAACCCAAAGCACAAATGGAAACCATGTCACATACCATGCATTCACATCATGAACATCATATTGAACAGGCACAAGCTTCTGCGCAACATGATCATCATGATGCAAATCACCAGTGTCAATATTGTACCGTCTATGCCAATTTGGTTTTACCACCTGAATTTGGTGTAAAAGAAGTTTTAGTCCGCATACAAGTCCGCTTAGTTGCCTATCAACAAGCATTTCGACATGTTTACTTTGCGCTACAGCGACTTTTCCTACTCCCTCAAGGGCGCGCACCGCCTCTATTTGCATAAATAAAAGCAATTTTTTGTTGGGGTCTTAACTGACTTCAATATCACTTTATTTATGTTTTAGAGCGTATAAAAATGCCACATTCTAAATTTTTATTACAACCTCTATGGGTTGCGATGCTTGCTGTCTCTCATTCGGGTCTAGTTTTTGCAGATTCAGTAAAAAATGATGTTGATACCAAAACACTTCATTCATTAGCACCTATTGTTGTTACAGCCCAACAAGGTAACGATGCAAATGGTCTGATTGTACATGCAGATCCAAAGCAGCCTATTCAGCCAGTACCTGCTACAGATGGGGCAGACTATCTACAAAGTATTATGGGTTTCAACTCAATACAAAGCGGTGGAACAAATGGTGATGTGACCTTCCGAGGCATGTTTGGTTCACGTATCAAAATTTTGACAGATGGAACAGAAAACCTAGGTGCATGTCCAAACCGTATGGATGCTCCAACTTCTTATATCTCTCCAGAAAGTTATGATCGTATTTCTGTCATTAAAGGTCCCCAAACTGTTCAATATGCCAATACAGGTTCTGCTGCAACAGTCCTTTTTGAACGTCAGCCTGAGAAACTCACCTCTGAAAAACCTTATCGTGGGCAAGCGAGTGTCTTGCTAGGTTCATATGGACGTATTGACCATAACGTTGAGGCGGCAATTGGCGATGAAAAGAAATATATCCGTTTAAATGCCAACCGTTCAGAGTCTAATAGTTATCAAGATGGTGATGGCAATACCGTGCCTTCAGCATGGAAAAAGTGGAATGCTGATGTAGCACTTGGCTTCACTTCAGATGAAGACACTTGGATCGAGCTCACGGGTGGGAAATCGGATGGTGAATCGCTTTATGCTGGACGTTCAATGGATGGTTCTCAGTTTGCGCGTGAAAGCTTAGGGCTACGTTTTGAAAAGAAAAATATCACTGATGTCATTAAGAAAATTGAAGGGCAGGTGAACTACAGCTATAACGACCATATTATGGATAACTTTAGCTTACGTACTCCGCCATTAGTTGAAATGAATCATGGTGGTATGACCATGTTGATGCCGAACGCGATGGCAATGGAGGTAACGCGCCGTACATTAAACTCACGTTTAGCCATGACTTCTGAATGGAATAAGTGGAGTTTGATTACAGGTGTAGATTCTCAATTCAATAAACATGGCGGCAGCATGTCATCGCCAAATATGCCTTCTATGAATGTTCCATATCGTCAAGATATGCGTTTTCAATCATACGGTGCTTTTGGTGAACTTGGTTATCAATGGAACGATCTCAATAAACTGGTCACAGGTGTGCGTTTAGATCGAGTCACAGTTGAAGATGAACGTGCCGACTCTCAAGCACAAGGTTTTAACACCAAACTTGAAAAGACTTTACCAAGTGCATTTGTACGCTGGGAAAACCAACATCCTGAGCATGACCTAAAAAGCTATATCGGTTTAGGTTATGTAGAGCGTATGCCTGATTATTGGGAGCTTTTCTCGCCTAAACACGGTAATGCTGGCTCAACCAATACTTTTAACGGTGTGAATCCTGAGAAAACTTTACAGTTGGATATGGGCTTCCAGCAGCAACATGGTGCTTTAAATACATGGGCTTCTGCTTATGCAGGCTTAGTAGATGACTACATTTTAATGAGTTACCACCATCATCCAAGTATGGGAATGGATGGGCATGACATGAGTCATGATATTACTGCGGGCGCTAAAAATGTCGATGCAACCATCGCAGGCGCGGAAGCTGGTATTGGATATCAATTTACCGACCATATTCAGGCAGATTTGAGTGCGATGTATGCATGGGGTAAAAACACTACAGATGACAAACCACTACCTCAAATTTCACCTTTAGAAGGTCGCTTAAATATTCGCTATGTAGCTGACAAATATAATTTAGGTCTGTTGTGGCGAGCTGTTGCTGAGCAAAACCGCGTGAGTCTACATCAAGGTAACATCGTGGGGTATGACCTCAAACCAAGTAAAGGTTTTTCAACTCTTTCTTTAAACGGAAGCTACAACCTTCGTAAAGATATTGATGTCTCTGTTGGTGTTGATAACGTATTAGATAAAACCTATACCGAACACTTAAACAAAGCGGGTAGTGCAGGTTTTGGATTTGCGAGTGAAGAGCAATTCAACAATATCGGAAGAAATTACTGGGTTCGTATGAGCATGAAGTTTTAATAAGCTCTAGCGAATGAAATGAACTGAAAGTATTAATTGAATGAGAGAAATGAAATGACAAATAAATTATCGCCTGAACAATCGTGGTGGGGATGGAAGTCACTTATTGTGGCTTGTATCTTGAGCTTATTGTTTATGATCATTTTTTACTTGGCGATCAACAATGAGCCTGACTACATGCCAAGTCAAAAAAATAAGCAAATGGTGGAAACACCTGAGCAAATGAATCACGCTGAAATGCATAGTTCATCATCTCAATAAGCATCTTAATATTTGAAAAAGGAAGTCTGGTTAACAGACTTCCTTTTTTATTTTTAGGTTTTAAAAATTATTGATGCATACTTGCTAAGGTTTTTGCCTTACCTTGATTCTGATAAAGCGTTAAGCCAAGTTTTTGTAAATTACGACCCGATTGAGTTAAAAACCTTTTAACTTTTGGTGAAAATTTTGCGCCGTTATAAAGTACTGAATTACGCAAAATCAGATAATAAGCAAACCATGAAGAAGACTGCTGTGGCAACCCGAGTAGTTTCATTCTTTTCTTACCAATAAAAAATTGGGTAAGTTCTAAATGTTGCCGATAAGCAAGTTTCTGCTGTAAAGAACGCAAATGCAGATATTGTCTCTCAAAAGGCTCTTTAGATAAGCTTGATCCTAATTCAATACTGCTGTGATCGGAACGAGGGTGTGTAAACTGCATCAAGTAAAGTAATCGCCAGCCTTCAGTTTCAGATTGAATAAGCCACTTTTCATCAATTCCCATTAACCAGCCGACATAACGCCAAAAATGTAAAAAACTCTTAGCTTCTTCTTTTGTTGGCCATATACCCAACGCTCTAATACCAAGTAAAACTACACTGCTAAAAGCTAAATTAGTCATGGCTAAATCAAATTGATTTAGAGGAATTCCCCAAATTTCACTATCCCAACGCTCAGATTTTCCTAATTGTCTACGAACAAGTGCATGAATAAAACGAACATAGATTGTTGATGTAAAACCTGCGCTTAAACGGGACAGACCTTTAGGCTCAGTAATATCAACCCACCATTTTGTAGTTTCTGCTAAACGAGTACCCGCTTGTTTCTTTAATGCCCCGGTTAAAATTAGGGGTTGATTAAATCCCGGATATAAATATCCCCCCATTAAAGATAAATCTCTAAGAATAAAACCATTATTTATTCCTAAACGATGAGTAAATTTAATAGCCTCATCAATTTGTTGCTGGTCTAACCATTCAGGCTTTTGTTCAATGTAATTAAAGAAATTTTCTAACTCAGTAGGTAGCGACTCAGATAGATCATCGCGGCCTTGAAATAACATCTTCTCAAAAATTATTCGGTGATCTTTGGGATTTTGCATAACCCAATCAATCAGCTTATCCATTTCAACGTCCCCTTCGCAAAGAGCACGTTGTAAAGATACATATTCCGTATAGTTTGGTTGTACTGGTTTTTCACAGCAGATATTTAAAAACTGAGTAAAGAAATTACTGCCTTGCATATCATTAAAAGAAGCAAGTCGAGTCGGGCTAATCATTTGCATATCGTTACTTACTTATTGATCTGAATAATAAATAGGCTAATATGAATAATTATTCGCATTCAATTCGCATTTAACGAATAAAAAACCGATGAGAAAAGTCCCACAGCAACAGCGTTCAAAAATTATTGTTGACCATATTTTAGAGGCGACACAGCACTGTATTGCCCAATATGGCTTACTACATACTACAACTCCTAAAATTGCAGAGAAATCTGGAGTAAGTGTAGGTTCGATTTACCAATACTTTGAGAATAAAGATCAAATCGTTGAAGAACTATTACGCCGTAAAAGTGAACTATTAGGACATCAACTTAAAGAGCTAGTTATGCAGCAAGGAAATATTCCTTTAGACCTGCTCATCCCCTTGGCGATAGAGCTAGGGTTTAATGCATTAAAAGCCGATCATGGATTTTTTATAGAAGTGCTGAAACATTGGCATGACTATAGCCATTCGCAAGCTGCTCAGATTTTAGAAAAGCATTTTTTTGAAGTTGGGCTATATACATTTAGTAGAAATCCTCGTCAGTGGGACTTCGAACAGGTGAAGCATAAATCCTTTGTAATTATTAATAGTACGCTTTTTACGATGATGCGATATGTGAGTCAGAACAATTTTCTTATATCAGAACAACATCTTAAGCGCGAATTGTCGAGCATGATCTTGGCTTATTTAGGTCAAAAATAAATAATTAAAATAATTATTTATACAAAACAATAGGTTATATTGGTTGTTGATTTAAAAGTGAACGCTCAAGTCATAAGTTTCTAATTTTCGCTTGCAAAGGGCTCTTAATCCTCTATAATGCACATCCATCGGCGGTGATGCAGATAAGAACTTGTTGAAAAACAGTTACTTGGAATTAAGTTGGTTACTTTAAGTGATGAATTTAATGAGAAGTTGGTTTTGAGATTAAGTTTTAAAAATATCGAAATTACCTGTTGACTTTTAAGAGATTAAGAGTAATATAGCCGACCTAGCTTGCTGGTGACGAACCAGGAAGAAGATCATTAAGAGAATTGAAGAACAACTTGTGTGGATTTTTACTGATTGATTAATCGAAATATTATCATTGATTGATTGGTTTAAATTACTCGAAGTTTATTTGAGCGAAATTTAAGTCAGAAAATTGATGAGCCAGAATTGGCACCTTGTCTTTAATAAGGTGCAAAATGATTTTTAACTGAAGAGTTTGATCATGGCTCAGATTGAACGCTGGCGGCAGGCTTAACACATGCAAGTCGAGCGGAGAGAGGTAGCTTGCTACTGATCTTAGCGGCGGACGGGTGAGTAATGCTTAGGAATCTGCCTATTAGTGGGGGACAACATTTCGAAAGGAATGCTAATACCGCATACGTCCTACGGGAGAAAGCAGGGGATCTTCGGACCTTGCGCTAATAGATGAGCCTAAGTCGGATTAGCTAGTTGGTGGGGTAAAGGCCTACCAAGGCGACGATCTGTAGCGGGTCTGAGAGGATGATCCGCCACACTGGGACTGAGACACGGCCCAGACTCCTACGGGAGGCAGCAGTGGGGAATATTGGACAATGGGCGGAAGCCTGATCCAGCCATGCCGCGTGTGTGAAGAAGGCCTTATGGTTGTAAAGCACTTTAAGCGAGGAGGAGGCTACTTTAGTTAATACCTAGAGATAGTGGACGTTACTCGCAGAATAAGCACCGGCTAACTCTGTGCCAGCAGCCGCGGTAATACAGAGGGTGCAAGCGTTAATCGGATTTACTGGGCGTAAAGCGCGCGTAGGCGGCTAATTAAGTCAAATGTGAAATCCCCGAGCTTAACTTGGGAATTGCATTCGATACTGGTTAGCTAGAGTGTGGGAGAGGATGGTAGAATTCCAGGTGTAGCGGTGAAATGCGTAGAGATCTGGAGGAATACCGATGGCGAAGGCAGCCATCTGGCCTAACACTGACGCTGAGGTGCGAAAGCATGGGGAGCAAACAGGATTAGATACCCTGGTAGTCCATGCCGTAAACGATGTCTACTAGCCGTTGGGGCCTTTGAGGCTTTAGTGGCGCAGCTAACGCGATAAGTAGACCGCCTGGGGAGTACGGTCGCAAGACTAAAACTCAAATGAATTGACGGGGGCCCGCACAAGCGGTGGAGCATGTGGTTTAATTCGATGCAACGCGAAGAACCTTACCTGGCCTTGACATAGTAAGAACTTTCCAGAGATGGATTGGTGCCTTCGGGAACTTACATACAGGTGCTGCATGGCTGTCGTCAGCTCGTGTCGTGAGATGTTGGGTTAAGTCCCGCAACGAGCGCAACCCTTTTCCTTATTTGCCAGCGAGTAATGTCGGGAACTTTAAGGATACTGCCAGTGACAAACTGGAGGAAGGCGGGGACGACGTCAAGTCATCATGGCCCTTACGGCCAGGGCTACACACGTGCTACAATGGTCGGTACAAAGGGTTGCTACCTAGCGATAGGATGCTAATCTCAAAAAGCCGATCGTAGTCCGGATTGGAGTCTGCAACTCGACTCCATGAAGTCGGAATCGCTAGTAATCGCGGATCAGAATGCCGCGGTGAATACGTTCCCGGGCCTTGTACACACCGCCCGTCACACCATGGGAGTTTGTTGCACCAGAAGTAGCTAGCCTAACTGCAAAGAGGGCGGTTACCACGGTGTGGCCGATGACTGGGGTGAAGTCGTAACAAGGTAGCCGTAGGGGAACCTGCGGCTGGATCACCTCCTTAACGAAAGATTGACGATTGGTAAGAATCCACAACAAGTTGTTCTTCATAGATGTATCTGAGGGTCTGTAGCTCAGTTGGTTAGAGCACACGCTTGATAAGCGTGGGGTCACAAGTTCAAGTCTTGTCAGACCCACCATGACTTTGACTGGTTGAAGTTATAGATAAAAGATACATGACTGATGATGTAAGCTGGGGACTTAGCTTAGTTGGTAGAGCGCCTGCTTTGCACGCAGGAGGTCAGGAGTTCGACTCTCCTAGTCTCCACCAGAACTTAAGAGAAGTTCGGATTACAGAAATTAGTAAATAGAGATTTAGATCTTAGTTTATTAACTTCTGTGATTTAAGTATCACGGTATTAAGCATGACCTGACGAAGGCGTGTTTATTCATTAACAGATTGGCAAAATTGAGTCTGAAATAAATTGTTCACTCAAGAGTTTAGATTAAGCAATTAATCTAGATGAATTGAGAACTAGCAAATTAACTGAATCAAGCGTTTTGGTATATGAATTTAGATTGAAGCTGTACAGTGTTTAAATACACAGGCAACAGATAGTAGCGATGAAGAATCGCACGGACAACACTCACTTGTAAGTGTTGACGACTGTTTGGGGTTGTATAGTCAAGTAATTAAGTGCATGTGGTGGATGCCTTGGCAGTCAGAGGCGATGAAAGACGTAATAGCCTGCGATAAGCTCCGGGGAGGCGGCAAATATCCTTTGATCCGGAGATTTCTGAATGGGGGAACCCACCTACTTTAAGGTAGGTATTGCAACATGAATACATAGTGTTGCAAGGCGAACGAGGGGAAGTGAAACATCTCAGTACCCTTAGGAAAAGAAATCAATTGAGATTCCCTTAGTAGCGGCGAGCGAACGGGGATCAGCCCATTAAGTTATGTGTGTTTTAGTGGAACGCTCTGGGAAGTGCGAACGTAGAGGGTGATATTCCCGTACACGAAAGGGCACACATAATGATGACGAGTAGGGCGAGGCACGTGAAACCTTGTCTGAATATGGGGGGACCATCCTCCAAGGCTAAATACTCCTGACTGACCGATAGTGAACCAGTACCGTGAGGGAAAGGCGAAAAGAACCCCTGTGAGGGGAGTGAAATAGATCCTGAAACCGCATGCATACAAGCAGTGGGAGCCGACTTGTTCGGTGACTGCGTACCTTTTGTATAATGGGTCAGCGACTTATATTCAGTAGCGAGGTTAACCGTATAGGGGAGCCGTAGAGAAATCGAGTCTTAATAGGGCGTTTAGTTGCTGGGTATAGACCCGAAACCAGGCGATCTATCCATGAGCAGGTTGAAGGTTGGGTAACACTAACTGGAGGACCGAACCCACTGTCGTTGAAAAGCCAGGGGATGACTTGTGGATAGGGGTGAAAGGCTAATCAAGCCTGGTGATAGCTGGTTCTCCCCGAAAGCTATTTAGGTAGCGCCTCGGACGAATACCATAGGGGGTAGAGCACTGTTTCGGCTAGGGGGTCATCCCGACTTACCAAACCGATGCAAACTCCGAATACCTATGAGTACTATCCGGGAGACAGACTGCGGGTGCTAACGTCCGTAGTCAAGAGGAAAACAATCCAGACCGCCAGCTAAGGCCCCAAAATCATAGTTAAGTGGGAAACGATGTGGGAAGGCATAGACAGCTAGGAGGTTGGCTTAGAAGCAGCCACCCTTTAAAGAAAGCGTAATAGCTCACTAGTCGAGTCGGCCTGCGCGGAAGATGTAACGGGGCTAAAACTATGTGCCGAAGCTGCGGATTTGACTTTTAGTCAAGTGGTAGGGGAGCGTTCTGTAAGCCGATGAAGGTGTATTGAGAAGTATGCTGGAGGTATCAGAAGTGCGAATGCTGACGTGAGTAACGACAAAACGGGTGAAAAACCCGTTCGCCGAAAGACCAAGGGTTCCAGTCCAACGTTAATCGGGGCTGGGTGAGTCGACCCCTAAGGCGAGGCCGAAAGGCGTAGTCGATGGGAAATTGGTTAATATTCCAATACTTCTGTGTAATGCGATGAGAGGACGGAGAAGGTTAAGTCAGCCTGGCGTTGGTTGTCCAGGTGGAAGGAAGTAGGCATGCATCTTAGGCAAATCCGGGGTGCTCTATGCTGAGATCTGATAGCAAGCTGTACTTGTACAGCGAAGTGGCTGATACCATGCTTCCAGGAAAAGTCTCTAAGCTTCAGTTACACAGGAATCGTACCCGAAACCGACACAGGTGGTCAGGTCGAGTAGACCAAGGCGCTTGAGAGAACTCTGCTGAAGGAACTAGGCAAAATGGTACCGTAACTTCGGGAGAAGGTACGCTGCTGACGGTGATGACCCTTGCGGTCTGAGCTATTGGCAGCCACAGAAACCAGGCCGCTGCAACTGTTTATTAAAAACATAGCACTCTGCAAACACGAAAGTGGACGTATAGGGTGTGATGCCTGCCCGGTGCTGGAAGGTTAATTGATGGGGTTAGCGTAAGCGAAGCTCTTGATCGAAGCCCCAGTAAACGGCGGCCGTAACTATAACGGTCCTAAGGTAGCGAAATTCCTTGTCGGGTAAGTTCCGACCTGCACGAATGGCATAATGATGGCGGCGCTGTCTCCAGCAGAGGCTCAGTGAAATCGAAATCGCTGTGAAGATGCAGTGTACCCGCGGCTAGACGGAAAGACCCCGTGAACCTTTACTGCAGCTTGACATTGAACTTTGACCTTACTTGTGTAGGATAGGTGGGAGGCTTTGAAGTTGGAACGCTAGTTCCAATGGAGCCGTCCTTGAAATACCACCCTGGTAATGTTGAGGTTCTAACTCTGCCCCGTAATCCGGGGCGAGGACCATGTCTGGTGGGTAGTTTGACTGGGGCGGTCTCCTCCTAAAGAGTAACGGAGGAGTACGAAGGTGCGCTCAGCGTGGTCGGAAATCACGCGTAGAGTATAAAGGCAAAAGCGCGCTTAACTGCGAGACCCACAAGTCGAGCAGGTACGAAAGTAGGTCTTAGTGATCCGGTGGTTCTGTATGGAAGGGCCATCGCTCAACGGATAAAAGGTACTCTGGGGATAACAGGCTGATACCGCCCAAGAGTTCATATCGACGGCGGTGTTTGGCACCTCGATGTCGGCTCATCTCATCCTGGGGCTGAAGCAGGTCCCAAGGGTATGGCTGTTCGCCATTTAAAGAGGTACGCGAGCTGGGTTTAGAACGTCGTGAGACAGTTCGGTCCCTATCTACCGTGGGCGCTGGAAATTTGAGAGGATCTGCTCCTAGTACGAGAGGACCAGAGTGGACGAACCTCTGGTGTACCGGTTGTGACGCCAGTCGCATCGCCGGGTAGCTATGTTCGGAAGGGATAACCGCTGAAAGCATCTAAGCGGGAAGCCTACCTCAAGATAAGATTTCCCTAGGACTTTATGTCCTCTAAAGAGCCGTTCGAGACTAGGACGTTGATAGGTTGGATGTGGAAGCATAGTGATATGTGAAGCTGACCAATACTAATTGCTCGTGAGGCTTGACTATACAACACCCAAGCAGTTGTATATAAAGCATCAATCGATTCATTAATATGCAAAGCAACTTGATTTAGTTATACGCTTAGCTAAAATGAACAAATAAAGTAAGATTCAATCAGCCCATCTGTAAAGATTTGGAAAACGCATCGGCACATTAAGACCAATGCAAGTATCCATACCAGTTGTGCTGGCGACCATAGCAAGAGTGAACCACCTGATCCCTTCCCGAACTCAGAAGTGAAACCTCTTAGCGCTGATGGTAGTGTGGGGTTTCCCATGTGAGAGTAAGTCATCGCCAGCTCATTATTCTAACACCCCGGTCTCGAAAGAAACCGGGGTGTTTACTTATGCAGGAATTAAATGAATTGTTTAATTAAAACTAAAAAACTTCGTATTATTTCGATATTTGCTTATGATTTAAGCAATTAAAATAGAGTTTCTGCCTATGCAGTTTAAAATCATCGCGGCTCATGACCTAAATAAGCAACAACGGCAACAAATTGCTGAGCTGTGTTTTGCTGCTTTTGATGAAGATCCCTGGAGTCAATATACCTTCATGCAAAATTCTGTACATATAATAGGCATATTGGGTGATAATATTGTGTCACATGCTTTATGGACAGATCGAATTTTCACCTTAAGATATGGTATCACTGTAAAAACTGCTTATATAGAATATGTGACTACTGATTTCAATATGCGAGGGAAAGGACTTGCATCTAAATTATTAAGATATTTAACCGATGTTTTAACTACTTTAGGCTATGAACTCGCAGCATTACAGCCTGAAGATGATACATTCTATAAAAAATTAGATTGGATTTCGTGGTGGGGGGATTTATACATCAAACAAGATGCTTTCACTTATCTAACAGATGATTATCAAATTATGCTATTTCCGTTGAGCGCTCAGCTGAAAGAGCGATTAACTCATAATTTAGTGGATGATACTATTTGTGCCGATTGGAGAGAGGGTGAACTTTGGTAACTCGCTATATAAAATTTTGGAAAAACTTTAGCTTTAGTGTGTGATCAGAAGATTAGCGTAGTCTTAATAATGTAAGATATGGATAGGAAAATAAAATAATTTAATCTAATAATTTGATTTTAAAATAATTTTAAATTTTATTTATTAAAAATAAATCTATGACAAGGCATATTGTTCACTTGAGAATTCAGGCATTACTTAGCTTTTCTACTTTCCTGTTTACTCTAGAAGCTTATAATGATTCAGAATCATTCCAAATCTAATAAGGATATAACATGTCTACTGATCAGCAATTTCCAACACCCAATAATTTAGGAATAGCAGTTTATCCAAATAATGCAGAAGCTATTGGCAATACTCCTTTAGTTCGCATCAATCGTTTGATTAAAACTGGTGCAACCGTATTAGCAAAAGTGGAAAGCCGTAACCCTGCATTTTCTGTGAAATGTCGTATCGGAGCGGCACTAATTGCCGATGCAGAAAAGCGTGGTGTGCTAAAAGAAGGCATGCATATTATTGAACCAACCAGTGGTAATACTGGTATTGCATTGGCTTTTGTTGCAGCTGCTAAGGGTTATCCAATTACTTTAACTATGCCTGCAAGTATGAGTCTTGAGCGTAGAAAAGTATTAAAAGCTCTCGGTGCCAATTTGGTTTTAACTGAACCAGCGAAAGGGATGAAAGGTGCAGTTGATGAAGCGGTACGATTAGCAGCTGAACAGCCAGATGTTTATTTCTTACCTCAGCAATTTGAAAACCCAGCGAATCCACAAATCCATGTAGATACAACTGGTCCTGAAATTTGGCAAGCAACAGATGGACAAGTCGATATTCTGGTTGCTGGCGTAGGTACTGGCGGCACAATTACTGGTATTTCTCGTTATTTCGAACAAGTTCAAAATAAACCTTTGTATTCTGTAGCCGTTGAGCCTGCTGAGTCTCCAATTATTACTCAAACTAGAAATGGAGAGGACATTACACCTGCGCCGCATAAAATTCAGGGAATTGGTGCGAATTTTATTCCAAAGAATCTTGATTTAGATCTTGTGGATGAAGTCTTACCAGTGACTAGCGAAGAAGCAATTCAGTGGGCAAGAAACTGTGCAACCCAAGAAGGTATTCTAGTGGGTATTTCAAGTGGCGCAGCTTTGGCTGCGGCGGCAAAAATTGCAGAACGCCCTGAAAATGCCGGTAAAACTATTGTTGTTATTCTGCCAGATAGTGGGGAGCGTTATTTATCTTCTGTTCTGTTTGAAGGTTTATTTGACGAATAAAATTAATTGTATAAAAAAGCCCATCTATTGATGGGCTTTTATTTAAGCTTATTTATAAAGCACTTTTTAAAGCTTTTTGATGACGTTTAACAGATCGAGCATATTTTTTAGCTTTGTGCCGTGTCCAGAAGCTTCGCTCATATCCAGTTGGGCCAACATTATAATAAGCCGTAGCCTTAAACCAACTATCCGCTGACTGATAATAGTGATTTAAGATATAAGCACCACATTGAATATTTGTAGATTCATCATACAAATTACCAGCACAAGTTTGTTGCCAATAGCTGGGAATAATTTGAGTTAAACCTACTGCACCCGTAGGCGAGAGGGCATTAGTATTGTAACTTGATTCTTGTCTTATGACCGCGGCAAGTAAAAGAGGGGGCACATTATATTGGTCAGCACTTTGAATAATAATCGGAGATAACCGATTCGCTGTGCTTTGTGGAACAGAATAAGCTTTTTGTAGACCAGACGAGAGTTTATTTGAACGCCATGAAAATGAACCGCTATTCGGTCCTAAGCTTGTACACCCAGTCATTATTGTCATTAAAGCAATTACGAAAAATTTGAGACTCAAAATGTTTATTTGAGTCGGTTTAAAATAATTGTTAGATAAAGATGAGGTAAGCAAAATACGAAACCGATAATCAAATTTCAAATGAAATCATGGTATTCAGCTGCAACTAATCGATCAATATAAGTTCTGTTGCTCAGCACAAGCAAATAGTGAGAATTTTGTATAATTAAAATGAAAGAACCCCGACTTCCTGTCGAGGTTCTTTCGTATTCAGCTTATGTAGCTAACTCCTTTCAACTACCGCTTCCTGCGTTCTTATTCTTCTTCAATGAGACATCCTGTCTCTCTATGTTTCATATATTATGAAAAAATACTAAAGATGAATATCCGCAAATCGCCGCAAGTTTTGTACGTTTTAACTTACAGATCAACTTACTTAAATACGATGTCGACAAGTTTCTGGGCAATAGGAGCACAAATCAATACACTTGGAAAAGCCAATATCCATGCAATAATCCAAGCCGATACCCACAATGAAAGGAAATGGTGATTTAGTCCCACTACTTTAAAAGTTGAAATGCCTGAAATTATAAAAGACATCATTCCTGATAAAATGAAGAGGAATAAAAGCCTCTGTGCTTTCATGGTCTTATATTCCTTGATAAGCATTTAAGGTTAATGCAAAATTTTCTCCGAATTGTTGAGCAGTTTTAATATCTCCTTCATCAAAACTATCGGCATTACTGCCATGTTCAGCCTGAGCCATTAAGCCTGACCATGAGCCTAGACGATTGGCTGCTTGAGTATAAGGAATACCTTGGTGTTGTTCTGGCATAATCGGGTTGCCGACCCATAACATGCCGTGTTGCATACAAAAGGTAAAAAGTGAAATTAGTGTTGATTGTTTATCACCTGCGGGAAGGGAAGATACAGTAAAACCAGCCGCTAGTTTTCCTTTAAAGCTCTGTTTTTTCCATAATGGCCCCGTCACATCCATGAGTTGTTTTAACTTGGAAGATACACCACCTAAATAAGTGGGGGATCCCCAAATTAAGCCGTCATATTGAATTAGGATTTCTGGGTTTTCGACAAGATGTTCAGCATTGAGTAAATCTACTTTAATATCTTTATGGCTCAAAATACCAGTTTGAATTTGCTGAGCAATAAATTGGGTGTGGCCTTGGCGGCTATGATAAATAATGGCAACAGTTTTCATGAGTATTTTCCTCTTTATTTAAATTTGAAATAGTTTTGCAGTGAGATATAGGCCACAACCAAAAACACTATGGTTCATCAAACTTTTTAGGCGGTTCAAAAAAGGATGAGGTGTTTTTGAAGAAGCAAAACCACTACCCATCGCAGGTTGCATAATAAAAAAAGGAATGAGAACGGTGACTACACCAAACAGAAGTGCTGAATAAAACTGAGAATGGCTAAGCCAATCTGAGCCGACAATAAAGAGAAAACTCAATGAAAAGATTAGTCCGACACTATAGTGAGCAACCCAACCTAAAAAATATTCACCCTTAATTTGAGGGCTTTGAGCTATAGATTGATGGATGAGTTTCCCTTTAAATATCCAACCAGCCCAGCGTCCGAGCAAGCCGAAGTTTAAGGTCGGAATTTTGAATATCTTTAATATTAACAGCCAGATATCCATAATAACTGTTGCGCCAATACCAAGGCATAAAGCCTGAAAGAACGTTGTGGAGAGATTCATTTTGAAACCTTGCTTTTATACGTCTGAAACGTGATAAATTTATTGTGCAAGTTAAAGTTAACTTGAAGTCAAGAGGTTATTATGGATATTGGTGAAGTCGCTAAAAGGGCAAAAGTCACAACAGCAACACTACGTTTTTATGAAGAGAAAGGATTAATTAAATCGATAGGACGGCAAGGTTTACGTCGGCAATATGGGAAACAAGTGCTTGATCAACTGGCACTTATTGCTTTAGGACGTGCTGCGGGTTTTTCTTTAAATGAGATCGCTACAATGTTTGGGCAAGATGGTAAGCCTGATCTTGATCGGCAAAAACTAAAAGATAAAGCTGAACAACTAGAGCAAATGGCAAAGCGATTACATTTTATTAGTCAAGGATTACAACATGCTGCTGTGTGTCCTGCTGAAAATCATATGGAATGCCCAACTTTTCAGAACTTTTTGAATGCAGCAATTGCTGGAGAATATCAGCCAACGAAACTTTAATTCTTTTTGATGAAGTCATTTAGTTTGTGTCTGTATTGAACAGTTGGGTTTGTCATATTTTCGCCATAAAGATTTCATCTTTTTGAAGTAAAAACTTCATATAAGCTTGATTAAATTTGGTTAATTTTTTACCAAATGTATAAAACTATGAGCAAAAAAACTTTAGTCGCATTATTATGCTGTGCCAGTTTAGGATTGACCGCATGTAATGATGATAACGATCAAGATCAAACATCACCTACTGAAAACGTTACCGAACCAACTTTAATTTCTTTTGCCAAATTACCTGTAGAAACCTATGCTGCTGGCCCAGACTCTGGGGCATATGTGAAAGGTGCAAATGGAATTTATCCTCCATTTAAGGGTCAACCTGTACAAGGCTTTTCTGCTGCATTAAAAAATGAAGATGGCAGTTATATGGCAATGGCTGATAATGGTTTTGGGACTCAAGATAATTCAGCAGATTTTTTACTTCGTATTTATAAATTAAAACCTGATTTCAAAACTAAAGCTAAAGGCACGGGTCAAGTAACTGTGCAAAGCTTTATCCAGCTGCATGATCCGAACAAATTAATTCCATTTAATATCGTGAATGGTGATACAGCTGAGCGTTTATTAACGGGGGCAGATTTTGATCCAGAGTCTATGCAACGTACTAATGATGGGACCTACTGGATTGGGGATGAGTTTGGACCTTATTTACTTCATTTTTCAGCGGACGGTGTGCTATTAGATGCACCAATCGCTTTACCAAATCCATTAAATCCGACTCAAGAATTACGTTCACCACAAAATCAGTTTAATAAAGCGCAAATTAATTTTGTAGAGCCTTTGGTTCAGCAAAGTGGTGGTTTTGAAGGAATGGCAATTTCACCGGATGGGCAGTTTCTTTACCCTCTTATAGAAAAGCCAATTAAATCAATTCGAGAAACGGAACGACAATTATTGATTTCTCAATTTGATGTGAAGAAAAAAGCTTACACAGGAAAATATTATTGGTTCCAATTAGACAGTAAAGCAACCAATATTGGTGACTTCCAGCTCTTTAATGATAAAGAAGGAATCATTATTGAACGTGATGCGACCCAGAATAATTTAGGCGGCTATAAAAAATTAATCCGTATTAAATTAAATGAGTCAGGTCAGCTAGTAACCCGTGAAGATTTAGTTGATTTAATTAAAATTGCTAACCCGAATTTGTTGTATGGCACAGCTAGAGCAGGGGATATTGGTACGGGACAGGTTTTTGCCTTCCCATTTGAAACCATTGAAGATGTGATTATTGAAAATGGCACAACGCTTACCGTTTTCAATGATAATAACTTCCCAGGTTCGACAGGACGTAATGCAAAATTGGCTGATGATAATGAGATTATTCAGATTCGTTTGCCAAAAGCTTTGTTCTAAGCTTTATAAATAAAAATTAAAACTGCGGCGGATTTTATTCCGCCGTATTTATTCCAAGAATAAAATATTGAGTAAAGTTTAATCAAATTAATTTCTATATTGTTGTTTTCGCATGTTTTATAAACAGGGAAAATGAATGGAATTCATGTTAAAATGATCGGCTTTCATCTTTAGATGTCTCTCCTCCATCTGCTAGCCGAGATTCGCAAGCCATGTCTACTGCCTACACCATGCAGACTGCGCCAAAAGCGCTGTTTGATTACGACAAATATTGGGCGTCGTGTTTTGAACCCGCACCATTTTTGCCGATGTCACGAGAAGAAATGGACCAACTCGGCTGGGATGCATGTGACTTTATTTTAGTCTGTGGCGATGCTTATATTGACCACCCATCATTTGTATCGGGTGTGATTGGGCGTGTACTTGAAGCACAAGGTTTCCGTGTCGGAATTATTGCGCAGCCAGATTGGACCAATGTTGAAAGCTTCCGCGTTTTAGGTAAGCCAACGATTGCTTGGGGTGTAACCGCAGGTAATATGGATTCGATGATTAACCGTTATACGGCAGATCGTAAAATCCGTTCTGATGATGCTTATTCTCCAAACAATGAACCAAATAAACGTCCTGACCGCGCAGCAACAGTTTATTGCCAGCGCTGTCGTGAAGCTTTCCCAGATGTACCAGTGTTATTAGGTGGTATTGAAGGTAGTTTACGTCGTATTGCGCACTACGATTATTGGTCAGATAAAGTTCGTCGTTCGATTTTGATGGATTCAAAAGCCGATTTACTCATGTATGGTAATGGTGAGCGTGCCATTATTGATGTGATGCATCGTTTGGCCAAAGGTGAAAAAATCCACGAGATTACTGATGTTCGTGGTACAGCATTTATTATTAATAAACATAACAAAGCATCAAAAGCAAAGTTTGTTGAAGTTGCGAGTAATGATGTAGATACGATTGGACGTGTTGATCCAATTATTAACCCATATGTCATGACTGAAGATATTGATGGCTGTGAGGTTGAAAAAGAAAAAGGCAACTCATTAGCTCAGTATCAAGATTTCCAGAAAGAGATTGTTGCAAATCCGATTGTACGTGAAGGTGACAAACTCGATGACGACACTCAAATCGTTCAATTAAAGCTAGCACCGTCAAAAGCAATTAAACACAAATTACCTCCACGCGAGTTAGCGGTGATTCGTTTACCTTCTTTTGAAGAAGTGGCGAATGATCACGTGCTTTACGCGCATGCAAACCGTATTTTGCATCTTGAAACTAATCCGGGTAATGCCCGTGCTTTGGTTCAACGCCATGGTGAACGTGATGTCTGGATCAATCCACCACCAATTCCTCTAACGACTGAGGAAATGGATTATGTTTTTGATCTTCCATATGCACGTTTGCCACATCCTACTTATGGCGATGCTCGTTTCCCAGCATTTGATATGATCAAATTCTCGGTCAACATTATGCGTGGCTGTTTTGGCGGCTGTACATTCTGTTCAATTACAGAACATGAAGGTCGTATTATCCAAAACCGTTCGGAAGATTCGATCTTACGTGAGATTGAAAAAATCCGTGATACTGCACCAAACTTCACCGGCATTATTTCAGATTTAGGTGGTCCAACGGCAAACATGTACCGTTTGCATTGTAAAGACCCTGAAATTGAGAAGAACTGTCGTAAACCTTCTTGTGTATATCCGGGCGTTTGTCAAAACTTGCATACCGATCATGCGCCTTTAGTACAGCTTTATCGTAAAGCACGTGCAATTAAAGGTGTGAAGAAAATTCTGATTGGTTCAGGTTTACGTTATGACCTTGCCGTACTCAACCCTGAATATGTAAAAGAACTAGTACAACATCACGTTGGCGGTTATTTAAAAATTGCTCCTGAACATACCGAAAATGGTCCTTTATCTAAGATGATGAAGCCGGGAATTGGTACTTATGATCGTTTCAAGCAAATGTTTGACCGTTTCAGTAAAGAAGCAGGAAAAGAGCAATATTTAATTCCTTACTTTATTGCAGCACATCCGGGTACATCAGATTATGACATGATGCACCTTGCAATTTGGTTAAAAAAGAATGGTTTCCGTGCCGATCAAGTACAGACGTTCTATCCATCGCCAATGGCAACTGCAACAACCATGTATTATTCGGGCAAAAACCCGCTTGCTAAAGTCGCTCGCTATACTGAAAAAGTTGATATTGTAAAAGGTGAGAAACGCCGTCGTCTGCATAAAGCATTCCTACGCTACCATGATCCAAACAACTGGCCATTACTTCGTGAAGCTTTAAAAGAAATGGGCCGTGCAGATTTAATTGGTAATTCAAAGCAGCACTTGATCCCGACCTATCAGCCACAAGGTACTGCTGAAGGTGAATATAAGTCGGCACGTAAGAAGAACTCTTCTGTAGCGGGTGATTCAGCAAAACGTGGTCAGGGACAATCTCGTTCAGCAGCAGGGCAAAAACGTCCACAAAAAGGACAGGTTCTAACCCAGCACACTGGTTTGCCTCCTCGTGAAACAGGTGAGAAAAGACCATTTGGTGGAAAAAGTAAACCTAAAAGCAAGGTTCGTGGATAGTGATAAAACAGGCTCTTAAATAGAGCCTGTTTTGTTCTTAAAGTATTTATTTAAATCGTATAGTGAGATTTTTGAAGATTAAAAGTACAAAAAACGTAACGAATAATGATAAATAGCAAAAATCTGACGAGCTGCACTTGATTGTTGTAGACTCTATGATTATAAATAATGTGAGGGTGGCTAAATTTAAGCCAAGCTTGATAACTACAAGTGAAATTACTAAGTGAACCTTTTAAAAAACGGCTGTGTCGTTATCAATTAAAACAAAGTGTGATCTAGCAAAATCATTATAAAAAACCTAAAGGATTGGACCCATGTACTATTTAATCACGATCTTATTATTATTTTTGGCTGTTGTAATGGCAGTGAAAAGTCTTTCGCGAAGGCATCAACATGATAGTGCCTTGAAGCGCCGTGCAGTATTAACTAGTCATGAGCAAATGACATTAACCAGACTACAAACAGTTTTACCTAAATTTACCGTGTTGGCACATGTATCCTTTGATGCATTATTAACTACAAAATATGCGCATACACGTCGAAAATATCAAAATATGGCAGCTGATTTTGTTGTACTTGATCAAAATTATCAGGTTGTTGTCATTGTAGTTCTTGGTGAAAATGGTTTACGCCGTGCGCATCAACAATATGAACGTCGTCTATTACAATTGGCTGGCTATCGTGTACTGCATTACAGTGAGGTACCTGATTATCACGATCTGAGAAGGGACTTATTGACTCCAGAAACAGAGATGGCAACTTTACATGCAACGCCGCAACTAGAGAGAATGTCAAATGCGTTTGTGAAGTCTTAAAAATTAGAGATTATAGCAATTGATTAGAGAACTCATTAAAGAAGATCTTAATAACATGCTGACATTAAAAATGTTAAAACTACTAAAAAATTGAGCAATATAACTAGGGATATTGCTCAATTTAGTGTCACTTTATATTTATAAAAATTATGGAAGTACTGCAACAACCGTCATTTCTACAAGCACGTCTGGCGCATAAAGTTTGGATTCTACACAAGTACGTGCTGGTGGATGTCCTTCACTAATCCATGCATCCCAAACAGCATTCATTGCTGCATAATCTTTGTCGATATCTTTTAGAAAAATCATAACAGAAAGAATATGGGTTTTATCTGTTCCAGCTTCTGCCAATAGACGGTCAATATTATCTAAAGTTTGTTGAGTCTGTGATGTAACATCTACGCTTGTATCATCTGCGAGTTGGCCAGCTAAATGTACCAAATTACCTGAAATCGCAACTTCGCAGTAGCGTGAAGTCACGTGTAAACGCTTTACCGTCATAAAAATGCTCTAGAGTGGCTTTATTTAATAGTTTTGATTTTATGAAGAGTTACTGGGTTGGTGCAAGCAAGTAGAAAGGAATTTCAGTAGATTATTGTGATGAAGGGATATCTAAGCCATGTATCAGAAGAGCCCTGTAATATTCGGATTTGGTCGTCACGCCAATCACAGGACGATATGCCGAAAGTAAAGGTTGCTTTGGCATGTTGCAAATACATGGGTAATGAATATGCGTTGATTAGGTTACTCTAAAGTCTCAGTAAAAGGGAGTCTATTTTGTTTAAAAGTTGCTCTTTCGAGTGAAAATTAATCAATCACCAAAGGTTAAGTTGGAAGTCATCCGCTTGGGTCTGTAATTGATAAACTCCTATACCAATTAAGCGAAACTGAAAATGTTCAGGAATCTGCATTTCATTTAATAATAAAAATAAAACTTGGATTAAGTCCTGTAGCGACTGGATCGGTCTTTTAAAGCTTTTACTATGTTGTAAAGTCTGAAAATTCTTGAGTTTAAGCTTAATATTCACACCACGTGCATTGAGCTGTTTTTTCTCTAAGCTTTGCCAGACTTTCTCGGCTAGTCCCTGCCAATAGGGCTGACATTGAACCAAAGTAAAGTCACTATCGAAAGTGGTCTCTTTCGAAATTTGTTGGCGGGCTCTTTCAGCTTGAACAGGTCTATGGTCAATTCCTTGTGCATATAGGTAGAGTTGTTGTCCATATTTACCGAAGTGGTGAACTAAAATAGCCTCTTCAATTTTCTGTAAATCGCCCAAAGTATGTAGTTGAAGTTGCTGTAATTTTTCCTGAGTGACTTTACCGACGCCAGGAATCTTTTTAAGTGGCAGGTCTTGAATAAAACTAGCAACCTGAGAAGGTTTAATTACACATAAGCCATTCGGTTTATTCCAATCTGAAGCAATTTTTGCCAAAAATTTATTAGGAGCTACACCTGCTGATGCAGTCAGTCCAGTTAACCTAAATATATCTTCCCGAATATGCATCGCAACCTCGGTTGCACTCGCAATCTGTTTTAGATTTTCTGTGACATCCAAATAGGCTTCATCTAAAGATAAAGGTTCAATAAGCAGAGTATATTGCTGAAAAATAGAGTGAATTTGAGCAGAGACTGTGCGATATTTTTCAAAATTTGGCTCAATAATAACGACCTGAGGGCATAGTTTTCTTGCCTGACTCATCGACATGGCTGAACGCAAACCAAATTCACGGGCAGGATAAGATGCAGCAGCAATGACAGCTCGCGGATGATGCGAAGAAATAACTACAGGGAGATGCTTTAGATCAGGACGCTCTCGCAATTCGACTGATGCATAAAAGGCATCCATATCGATATGAATGATTTTGCGCATATTATTGTGCTTTCACGATGCCTTGCTGCTGTAAGAATTGGTGCCATTCTTTGACTGAACCCTCATAAACATTTAAGTCTACGGGCTTTGTTATCCCTTCAATTTTACCCTGATTACTATGCTGCCAAAAGAGCCATTTTCTCTTGTCTTTAAGTTCAGGTTTACCTTCATAATCACGAACCCAAAGTGGTGTATTAGGAAAACTACCGATTAACACAATGTGATAAAAAGTTTTAGAAATATAAAATATAGGCTGTTTGCCATAATGCTGTTTTAGGCGATCATGCATGATGCCTATTTCTTTAAGTAATTGTTCTTTGGTATGCGAATTAATACAGTTACCGTCATATTCCAGATCAATGACGGGAGGAAGAGCATCTAATTTTTTAGGTACAGTCGCAATAAAGTTATCAGCTTGTGTCTTTCCATCACGACACAGGCGATAAAAGTGGTAAGCCCCTACATGAAACCCATGTTCACGAGCTTTGAGCCAGTTTTCTTGAAATTTTGAATCTTTGTAATCACCGCCTTCAGTTGCTTTTAAATAAAGGAATTGGAACTTTTCCGGTGATATTTTTTTCCAGTTGATATCTTCTTGATGGTGAGAAACATCAAAGCCTTGAACTGGATAATCTTGAGCAATTGCTTTTTGTTGGTAGAACAGACCAAAGTAAGTGAGAACCCCCATAACACAAGCTAGAATAATCCCGATTAGGGTGTTATAGCGTGGTGCAGAAAAGGTTTTTGCCAGCTTGGTCATGCAAAACTCATTACAGATTTGAAGCCGACATCATAACGTGATTCAAGAGGGAGAAACCACGCTAAAAATGCAACGGCTTATACGGGGGTATTTTTTGGAATTTGCCAGAAAATAAGCGCTGTAATGATATTGATACAGCCGAGGCAAATTAAAGTGACGTGGAATGCAGTGGTCACATGGTCAGCTCCATAATAATCAGTAAAGATATTAATGAGTGTGCCAGCGAGTGCCACGCCAATACTCATTGATAGCATCATGATCATCGATAAAAAGCTATTACCGCTACTTGCATCTTGTTGAGGCAAATCTTTTAAGGTCAATGTGTTCATACCCACAAATTGCAGTGAGTTTAATGTGCCAAATAAGAAAAAGTGTAAGGCTCTAAACCAAGTTGGAGTATCGACTGTCATGATGGCGAAAGAGGCGATACATAGCCCGACCAGCGTTGTGTTAATGAGTAAAAAACGTCGATAGCCAATCTTTTGAATAATCGGTCTGACAATTGGCTTTGAAAATAATGAGCCTAAGACCAAAGGAATCATCATTAAACCTGCTATGAAAGGTTCAAAGCCAAAAGCCACCTGTAGCATGAGCGGTAAAACAAAAGGTAAAGCATTACCACCAAAGCGAGCAAAGAAATTACCTAAAATACCAATCGCATAAATTTTGTTTCTAAAAAGTCGGCTACGGAACAACGCATTTTGATGAGTATGTGAGTGATAGGCATACCAAAGCGTTGCGATTATACCGACGACTAAAAGTGAAATGCTGAACCAGTTTGAATATTCAGGTGAGGCTAAATGTTCGATACCCAAAGACCATCCAATCATGGCCACCACTAATAAGATGAAGCCGCCTAAATCAAATGTTTTGACTGAAGGTTCTTTTAAATTAGGCATGACTTTTAATGTCATTAAGATGCCTAAGATACCCATGGGAATATTGATGAGGAAAATCCAGTGCCAAGTTGCAACTTCAACTAACCAGCCACCTAAAGTTGGACCAGCCAACGGCCCGAGTAAACCTGCAAGACTCATTAAGCTCATTGCAGCTAAGAACTGAGTTCGTGGAATAATCTTTAAAAGTGATAGTCGACCAACAGGAAGCAGTAAGGCTCCACCTACGCCTTGGATGACTCGGAAAAATAAGAGTTCATTGAGACTCTGAGAAAGACCACAACCTAAAGAGGCTAAAGTAAAAATAACGATTGCCGATAAGAAAATATTTCTAACACCAAAGCGGTCTGCTAACCATCCACTTAAAGGAATGCAGGCAGCTACTGATAAAACATAGGCCACTACTACGCTATGCATGCGTAGAGGGTCTTCATTTAAATGGTGAGCCATTGCAGGAATAGCTGTATTTACAATTGTTGTGTCCAAAGCCTGCATAAAAAAGCCAATGGAAACCAAAAGTACGAGTAAGCGATATTCAGGTTGCAAGGCTTGGTGAGTCGGCGTGGCATTCATAACATTTGAAAGTTAACGTTTTGGTCTAGTGTAAAACAAATTGAAAGTAAAAAAAGTAAGACAATGTTGATTACCCCTTTAATAAATCTAAGTGCTTTTGAAGGTAGCGGTGAAAATAGTTAAAACAAAAAAAGCGGCAGAACCGCTTTTTTATGGAGAGTAGGTGAGTAACTAAACAACAAATCTTTTCGGCATTTTTAAATTTTTAATGACGTTATAAATTTGATCGACATCATCACATACAATTAATTTAGCTCGGTGCTGAAGGGGAAGAAAACCTTCTTGAACCGCATGGTCTAGTTGGGCAATCAATGCATTATAAAAGCCATTTACGTTATACAAAATCATGGGTTTTTGGTGTTGGTTAAGTTGGCCCCAAGTGGCTATTTCCAATATTTCTTCGAATGTTCCTAAACCGCCGGGTAATGCAATAAATGCACTTGCACGCTCTGCCATCATGGCTTTGCGCTCGTGCATGGTTTCTACGATATGTAATTCGGTTAAGCCAGCATGGGCTACTTCATAGTCGAGCATAAATTCAGGAATGACACCGACAGCTTCTCCGCCGTTTGCGAGAACGCTTTCAGCAACTTGTCCCATTAAACCAATACTGGCACCACCGTAGACTAAACCGAAACCTTGGTCAGCAATTCCATGAGCGAGTTCAATCGCCTTTTCTCGGTAGATCGGGTTATTTCCCGCACGTGAACCACAATATAATGCAATAAGAGGTTGTTTTGTTTTTACAGCTGTTATTGGTGAATCATTTACTGCCATTGTTAATACGCTATTCATTGTTTTATTTTCACCTTATCACGTTCATATTTCTTGTCTACACTAAGCAAAAAATATGACAACTTTATAAGCAGATTTATAGTAAAGACTAACGTTTTGTATGGGTTTAGTGAATGCCTGTCATGAACAAATAAAAATGATGAATTTATGTTAAATCTTGCCTATACTAAAAATTCGTTTAACAACATATGAACAAATATGGGTAGTGGTTGTAGTCGCTCCGTTTTAATTTCTTGTCCTAAAAAAACATTTTCCCTCTTTTGTATGGGCATGCCTGCTGTGTTGCCAAATAAAGATAAAATCCAATCAGCACAGGAGCAGGATCGATGATCTTTGAATGGATGTCTGATCCATCTGCTTGGGTGGGCTTAGCAACTTTAATCGTTCTTGAAATTGTATTGGGGATCGATAACCTCGTTTTCATCGCTATTTTGGCCGAAAAACTGCCGCCAGAGCAGCGAGCTAAAGCACGTATAATTGGTTTAATACTCGCCTTAGGAATGCGGCTAATACTTTTAGCTTCGATTGCTTGGGTCGTGACACTGACAGAACCACTCTTCCATATTTTTAATCACCCATTCTCTGGGCGTGATTTGATCTTGTTGTTCGGTGGTGTGTTCTTGCTCTTTAAAGGCACCATGGAATTGCATGAGCGCATGGAAGGTAATCAACTTCATAAAGAAGATAACCCTGTTCATGCTGCGTTCTGGATGGTCATTGTCCAGATTGTTGTGCTTGATGCTGTGTTCTCGTTAGATAGTGTGATTACCGCTGTAGGTATGGTGAAAGAGCTGTCAATCATGATGGTTGCAGTTGTAATTGCTGTCGGAATCATGTTGTGGGCATCGAAACCGCTCATGGACTTTGTTAATAAGCATCCAACGGTCGTTATTCTGTGTCTTGGTTTCTTAATGATGATTGGTTTCTCTTTGGTGGTGGAAGGTTTTGGTTTCCATATTCCGAAGGGCTACTTATATGCTGCAATTGGCTTCTCGGTTTTGGTGGAAATTATCAACCAAAGCATGCGTCGCAATCAGGAAAAACTGGTTACAACTACAGACTTACGTTATCGCACTGCCTCAGCTGTCTTACGTATGTTAGGAAGTAAAAGCAGTGGTTCTGGCTCAGATACGCAATCTTCTGATAAAGAAGACGTATTGGCTACACAAGCTTTTGCAGATGAAGTTTTTGACGAAGAAAATGGCGCTTATCATAGTGTGCTTGTGCAAGGTGTTCTTAGTTTATCAGAACGTCCTGTAAAGTCTGTTATGACTCCACGACCTGAACTTGAGTGGATTGATTTAGATGACGAACCAGAAGTTTTAAAAGAACGTTTAATGTCAATGACACACTCTCGTTTGATTGTTGCACGTGGTGAGCTTGATAATATTGAAGGTATTGCACTTACTCATAAAGTTCTAAATGGCTTTATTGAAACAGGTGTGGTCGATTTCCAAAAGCATTTACGTGAACCTGTCATTGTGCATGAAAATGCTCAAGTACTTATGGTGATGGAGCAATTACGTCAAGCACCGTTACAAATGGCAATCGTTTTAAATGAATATGGTTCAATTGAAGGTATTGCAACGCCAATTGATATTTTAGAAGCCATTGCGGGTGAGTTCCCTGATGAAGATGAGCTAGATGCAGCTGCCGAGAGCTTGGCAGATGGTTCATTAATACTTGAAGGTTCAACGGACATTCGCCACGTATCGCTTTTATTAGGTCGTGATTTGGTCGATGAGAGTGAACAGTATTCAACTTTGTCAGGTTACTTGTTATTCCATTTAGGCCGCTTACCAGAAAATGGTGAAGCTGTTGAAGCAGATGGTTATCGCTTTGAAGTGATTACAATGGAAGGTCATAAAATTGAGAAAGTTCATATTGTTTCTATCGAACAAGATGAATCAAAAGATTAAATGACATTTTAAGTCTAGAAACATCATAAAATAGCTCAACTCTGAGCTATTTTTTATTTGAGAAACATAGAATGACGCAACACACTTGTCCATGTGGAAAAGGCAGCTATGCAGAATGTTGTGAGCCTTTACATTTAGGCACAGCAAAAGCCCTGACAGCAGAGCAACTTATGCGTTCGCGTTATAGTGCTTTTGCATTACAGCAAATTGATTATATTGTTCAAACAACCGCTTTAGGTCAGCAAACTGCACTTGATAAAGCTGCCATTGCAGACTGGAGTAAACAAAATCAATGGTTGGGTTTAGATGTCGTTAACGCCAAAGAAAAACTCGATAAAACCCATGCACAGGTTGAATTCAAGGCACATTATCATGATGGACAAAAAGCTCAGGTTCACCATGAGGTTTCACATTTTGTATATCATCAACAACAATGGTTTTTTCTTGATCCAACGGTCGATATGCATGTCACCATGAAACAGCCTTGTATATGTGGCTCTGGAAAAAAATTTAAACAATGCTGTGCACAATTCCTATAACTTTATCTTAAAATACGCGCACCGTTTGGCCTGAGGGAAAGGGCAATGTTACTCACCGTTATTTATATTATTGCGATTACTGCCGAAGCCATGACAGGCGCACTGTCTGCTGGGCGACGGAGTATGGACTGGTTCGGTGTCGTACTGATTGCCTGTGTGACTGCTTTAGGGGGTGGGTCTGTACGCGATGTATTACTTGGTCACTATCCTTTAACTTGGGTAAAACATCCTGAATATCTTGTTCTGACTTGTTGTGCTGCTTTTGTCACAATTATTATTGCAAAATGGATGCGTCACTTACATAACATCTTTTTGGTGCTCGATGCTTTAGGTTTAATCGGGTTTACCATCATTGGTTGCCAAATTGCATTGCAAATGGGACACGGTTTTGTCGTATCAGCTGTAGCTGGTGTATTGACCGGAGTTTCTGGCGGTATTTTACGTGACATTTTATGTAACGATGTCCCATTTGTTTTCCGCCGCGAACTTTATGCGAGTATTTCTTTTGTGGCGGTCATCTGTTACTGGGTATGTCAGGATTTAGGGTTAAGTTTAGAGTTAACCGTCATTTCAACCTTAATTTTCGGTTTTACCCTGCGCCTAATTGCCATCTATTTTGGTTTAGAAATGCCTAAATTTATTTATAAAGATGATGATGCAGAATCGGCTTCTTCAACCGACGAACATTAATCATGCAGAATGCTATGTGAGCATGCTATAACAATTAAATATATTGTCTTGCTCACTTACTTTTTCCAGTAGAGTTTTTCCTATGGACCTGATTTCACGTATACAAAATCTTCCAATTGGCAAATTTCACTACACATTATTGTGGGTGGTTGGGCTAGGTTGGATGTTTGATGCGATGGACACAGGAATCATTGCTTTTATCATGACAACCTTAGTCAAAGACTGGGCGCTAACTCCCGCCGAAAGTGGCTGGATTGTGAGTATTGGCTTTGTAGGAATGGCGATTGGAGCAGTTTGCTCGGGGGCTTTAGCAGACCGTTTTGGCCGTAAGACAATATTTGCGACCACCATGGCAATTTATAGTATTGCGACTGCCTTATGTGCGTTTGCGCCAGATTTAAAGTGGTTATTAATTTTTCGTTTTATTGTTGGCGTTGGTCTTGGTGGACAGTTGCCTGTTGCGGTGACATTGGTGAGTGAATATATACCCGCACATGTACGTGGTCGTTTTATTGTACTCCTTGAAAGTTTTTGGGGTTTAGGCTGGTTAGTTGCTGCATTAATTTCTTATTTTATTATTCCTAAGTTTGGTTGGCATATTGCATTTCTGATGGGCGGCCTCCCTCTAATTTATATTTTAGTGATTTGGAAAAAACTTCCTGAGTCGATACCGTACCTGATTAATCGTGGTCGTATTGAAGAAGCACATGCTTTAGTTCAAAAATTAGAGGCTCAAGCTGGTGTTCAAATTGTTCATCATATTGAAGTCATGCCTGTAGCTATACGACAAAAGGTTTCTTTTAAACAACTTTGGAGTGGTCCTTTTGCACGCCGTAGTTTAATGCTCTGGCTCATTTGGTTTGGGATTGTGTATTCCTACTACGGTATTTTTACTTGGTTACCGAGTTTATTGGTGAAACAAGGCTATGACATTGTTAAATCTTTTGAATATGTTCTTCTTATGATTTTGGCACAGCTACCAGGTTACTTGGCAGCTGCATGGTTTGTAGAACGCTTGGGAAGAAAGATTACACTGGCTTCTTTTATTGGCTTTTGTGCATTGTCTGCATATTTCTTTGGACAAGCTGATAGTGTGAACAGCATTATGTTTTGGGGCTGTCTCATGTCTTTCTTTAATTTAGGAGCATGGGGAGTGTTATATACCTATACGCCAGAGCAATATCCAGCCAATATTCGAGCTTTTGGTTCTGGTTGGGCTTCGGCAATGGGGCGCTTAGGCGGGATTTTGGCGCCGATCGTTGTCACACATATGATGGTGGCTAAGAATGGATTTAGCCACGTTTTTATGATGTTTACAGTTGTTTTGCTTTTGGTTGCTGCTGTAATTTTGATATTGGGTGAAGAAACCCAAGGGAAAAGATTAGAGTCGATCGGGCTTTAGTTTTGCCTAACTTTATAGCAAGTAACTAAAAATATAGAGAGATGAGACATAATTTGACGCTCAGGTGACAGACTCCCTCTTGTGTCTGTAACATAGCCCACTTAGCATAAGACTCATTTAAAATAACGACTGATTTGGAAGATAAGCTGACTATGACCAGCCTTGCGCATCAAGCGACAGAAAACCGCTCTGTAGCCGAATTTACTGAACAGGCTTACTTGAATTATGCCATGTACGTCATTATGGACCGTGCATTGCCGCATATCAGTGATGGCTTAAAGCCTGTACAGCGCCGTATTGTCTATGCCATGAGCGAGCTAGGCTTAAAAAATAGCGGCAAGCCAAAAAAATCAGCGCGTACAGTAGGTGATGTGCTCGGTAAGTATCATCCTCATGGTGACTCGGCATGTTATGAAGCGATGGTATTGATGGCTCAGCCATTTAGTTATCGTTATCCTTTAATTGAAGGACAAGGTAACTGGGGGGCACCAGATGATCCTAAGTCATTTGCTGCGATGCGTTATACCGAAGCAAAACTTTCTGCCTACAGTGAGTTGTTATTAAATGAGTTAGGTCAGGGCACAACTGACTGGCAAGATAACTTTGATGGTTCATTAAAAGAACCTATTACGTTGCCAGCGCGTATTCCTAATATTCTACTCAACGGTACAACCGGTATTGCCGTTGGTATGGCGACAGATATTCCTCCACATAATTTACGTGAAGTGATTAAAGGAACGATTGCCTTAATTCGTAACCCGCAAACTTCAGATGAAAAATTGGCTGAATATATTCCAGGGCCAGATTTACCAACAAAAGCTGAAATTATTACTCCGCCAGAAGAATTACTCAAAATCCAGACCACTGGTCGTGGCAGTTACCGCATGCGAGCGGTTTATACCATCGAAAAAAATGAAATCGTGATTACTGAACTGCCTTATCAAGTATCGGGCTCTAAGGTGATTACTCAAATTGCCGACCAAATGCAGGCCAAAAAGCTGCCATTAGTTGTTGATATTCGTGACGAGTCGGATCATGCAAACCCAACACGCTTAGTGATTGTACTGCGCTCTAACCGTATTGATGCAGAAGCGGTAATGAGCCACTTATTTGCAACCACCGATTTAGAGTCGAGCTACCGTGTTAATTTAAACATGATTGGTGAGGATGGACGTCCTCAAGTTAAATCGATTCGTCGTATCTTGCTTGAATGGATTGAGATCCGTAAAAAAACGGTAACTCGCCGTTTAGAATATCATTTAAACCGAATTGAGAAACGCCTGCATATTTTGGCAGGTCTTTTAATTGCTTATCTTGATATTGATACAGTGATTCGTATTATCCGTGAAGAAGATCAGCCTAAACCTGTATTGATGGAACATTTCAATATTGATGAGATACAGGCAGAAGCAATTTTAGAACTTAAGTTACGTCATTTGGCAAAACTTGAAGAGATGGAAATCCGTCATGAACAAGATGAGCTTGCTGCAAAAGCTGCCATTATTCGTGAGCAATTAGAAAATCCAGAATCTTTAAAAAATCTGATTATTGGTGAATTAAAAGAAGACGCGAAAAAGTTTGGTGACGAACGCCGTTCTCCAATCGTGGTGCGTGCTGAAGCTGTTCAGATTAAAGAACAGGATTTAATGCCAGCTGAAGCAGTAACGGTGGTTTTATCTGAAGCGGGATGGATTCGTGCTGCAAAAGGTGCGGATGTTGATGCAGAGAATTTAAACTATCGTGCGGGTGACCAATATTTAAGCCACGCTGTGGGTAAAACCAATCAACGGATCTATTTCCTTGATGAGACAGGGCGTAGTTATGCCTTGCCTATTAGTAGTTTGCCATCAGCAAGAGGTTTGGGTGAACCATTAAGTTCTAAACTTGCTCCTGCAAGTGGTGTGTCGTTTATTCAGGTTTATCTAGAAGATGAAGAGTCTGAACTTATCGCTGCGAGTACCTCTGGTTATGGGTTTAAAACTCAAACCAAACAGCTAGATACCAATGCCAAGGCAGGTAAGACATTCTTGTCTGTTCCTGAAAAATCAAAAGCTTTACCATTAATATCTGCTCAAAATATGACGCACTTAGCGGTGCTCAGCTCAGCAGGTCGACTCTTGATTATTGATTTGGCAGAACTACCAAATCTAAATAAGGGCAAAGGTAATAAGTTGATACAACTTGATGCGAAAGAGCAAATTTTATCCATGACAACCCTGAACTTAGATGAAATAATTCAGGTGGTTGCAGGTCAGCAACATCTAAAATTAAAAGGTGATGATCTACAAAAATATATGGGTAAACGAGCTTCGAAAGGTCAGCTCTTACCACGTGGATATCAAAAAGCAAATAAACTGTTGATTCAGAGATAAAGCTAGCGTCTGGCAACATAAATACGCTATATATGGCAACATGTTCAAGCAATGAACTGAACTTGTTGGTATTGAATAACGATTAAAAGGACAGCAATTTGGAGTACGTAATTTGTACTCCATGCAAAAAATTTGGCAGGGTTAAATTGTCAAAACTTCTGTCTCATAATCTTGTTCGAAGTGTCATGAATGTGCCAATAAGTTTTAAATATGTTCTGGCACCAAGAAGCTAAAGAATAGCTGGGGCATTGAATAACAGTTATTACTAAGGATTACGAATCGGAGATAATGGCATTATGGAAAAAATTTGGTTTGCAGAATACCAAAAAACAGGGATTCCAGAAACAGTAGCATTGCCTGCGGAAAATACTTCACTTGTTGATATTTTTGAGAGTAATTTCCAAAAATTTGGTTCTCGCGATGCCTTTATCTTTATGGATAAAGCGATGTCATTTAATGAGTTAGAGCTTGCAAGCCGTAAGTTCGCGACCTATTTGCAAAATTTGGGGTTAGCAAAAGGAACTCGTGTGGCAGTGATGATGCCGAATGTATTGCAGTATCCTGTAGTTGCATTAGCTGTGTTACGTGCAGGTTTGGTGTTAGTAAACGTTAACCCACTTTATACTGCGCGTGAACTTGAGCATCAATTAAATGACTCAGGTGCAGAAGTCCTTGTGATTATCGAAAACTTTGCCAGTGTTTACCAAAGCATTTTAGGTAAAACTCCAGTGAAGCATGTTGTAGTTGCATCAGTAGGAGACATGCTCGGTACACTCAAAGGTACTCTGGTGAATTTTGTACTACGTAAAGTACGTAAACAAATTCCAGCTTGGAATATTCCAGGGCACGTTAAATTTAACTCAGCATTAAATAAAGAAAATGCGAGTAATTATAAGCGTCCGACTTTAACTTTAAGTGATACTGCTGTACTTCAATACACTGGTGGTACAACAGGCGTTTCAAAAGGTGCAGAGCTTACTCATCGTAATCTTGTAGCAAACTTACTTCAGTGTGATGGTATTTTCCAAAGTAAATTTGGAGCAAATGATGGCGCTAAAGGCGACCGTATTGTTTGTGCATTACCGCTTTATCATATTTTTGCGTTCATGGTTTGCGCGATGTACGGTATGTATAAAGGTCAGGCAAATATCTTGATTCCGAACCCTCGTGATTTACCAGCTGTTATTAACGAATTACGTAAATATCAACCATCATTCTTCCCAGCGGTAAACACATTGTTTAATGCTTTAGTGAACAATGAAGAATTCAAACAACTTGACCATAGCAATTTAAAAATGGCGATGGGCGGTGGTATGGCCGTTTTACCTTCTACAGCAGAAGCGTGGAAGAAAATTACTGGTACAACCATTATTGAAGGTTATGGCTTGTCAGAAACTTCACCGGTAGCAACTGCAAATCCACCTGCTTCTACTGAATTTAGCGGCACTATTGGTATTCCGTTACCTTTAACTGAAGTTGCTATTTTAGATGATGATGGTAAAGAAGTTGCTTTAGGTGAACAAGGCGAAATCTCGATTCGTGGTCCTCAAGTGATGAAGGGTTACTGGAATCGTCCTGATGAGACAGCTAAAGTCATGACAGCAGATGGTTTCTTCCGTACGGGTGACATCGGCGTGATGGATAGTCGTGGATATACAAAAATTGTAGACCGTAAAAAGGATATGATTTTGGTTTCTGGCTTTAACGTTTACCCAAGTGAAATCGAAGAAGTTATTGCTAAACATCCAAAAGTATTGGAAGTTGCAGCGATTGGTGTTCCAGATGAAAAATCAGGTGAAGTGCCAAAACTCTTTATTGTGAAAAAAGATCAAAGCTTAACGACTGAAGAAGTTTTGAGCTTCGCTAAAGAAAACTTAACAGGCTATAAACGCCCTCGTTATGTTGAGTTTATGGATGAATTACCAAAATCAAATGTAGGCAAAATTTTACGGAAAGACTTACGTAAACCAGCCTAATCAGTTAATAAAAAAAAGCGCCTTAGGGCGCTTTTTTTATTTTAGTTTTTATGGCTTTTTATAAACCAGCGGTCTATATAAGGACGTCCAATTCCGACCATCCCAACAAAAACAAGCATTGTGCCGAGTTGCAGACGTAAGTGAGTTAAATCAAGCTGACCATAACTTAAATAATTATCTGCTAAACAATATATCGTAATCACAATGAGCCAATGCCACAAAGTGAGTCGTTTAATACCGACTGCAATAAAGGTAATTGTTAAAATAACAAAGGTGCCAAGTGTCGATTGCCAATTCAAATTTGCACAAATCACACTAAGTAAAAAAGCCATAATAGGGAGTACGATCTTTAATATGCGATCTATCTGAAGTTGATTCTGTTTTTGCTTATCCAAGACTTCAAACAATTCTTTTTGATCAGGTTGTTGCATACATGGCCCTATTAATCAGTGATGACAAGTGATTGCATAAAATTTCAGGTAAAAACGCAATGTTATGATAGCATGATCAACAGTATTTTCAGTGATGGATGGCACTATGCAGGGCATCAGCGGCATTATCTATATTATTTTAGTGGCATGTTTGCTGCCATACGCATTTACCGTAATTGCAAAGTTTACAGGTGGTTTTCAGCCTGTTGATAATCAAAACCCAAGAGCTTTTTTTGCCAAAACAACTGGTTTGGCTGCTCGTGCAAATGCCGTACAACAAAATAGTTTTGAAAGCTTACCTTTATTCTTAACGGCTATTTTAATGGCTGAATATATGGTCGTTCCAGAATATTTTATTCTGAGATTAGGTTGGGCATATATTATTTTAAGAGTTATTTATGGGATCTGTTATTTAAGTAACTGGGCAACTTTACGTTCGATTGTCTGGTTCTTATCTATATTGTGCCCAATCTTCTTATTAGTGGTCACGATTAAACTGACTTGAGTGTCATTCTGTCATCATTCATATCAACTTTCGCGTGTGCGCATTGTATAATCGGCATCATTTTGATGATATCCACGCTATAATCGAGTGGATTTTACATCTGACTTCATAACGAAAGAGTATTGATATGAGTTACAGCAATATCCCAGCAGGTAAAGATGCCCCAAATGACATCTATGTCATCATTGAAATTCCTGCAAATGCAGCACCAATTAAATATGAAATCGACAAAGATTCTGATGCATTGTTTGTAGACCGTTTCATGGGCACAGCAATGTTCTATCCAGCGAACTATGGTTATGTTCCAAATACTTTGTCTGAAGATGGTGACCCGTTAGACGTACTTGTTGTAACTCCACATCCTGTTGCTGCTGGTTCAGTCATTCGTTGCCGTCCAGTGGGCAAATTAAAAATGGAAGATGATGGTGGTATCGATGCGAAATTAATCGCTGTTCCACACGAGAAATTGTCTCCATTGTATAAAGACGTTAAGGAATATACAGATCTTCCTCCGTTATTAATTAGCCAAATTGAGCATTTCTTCAGTCACTATAAAGATTTAGAACCAGGTAAATGGGTAAAAATCAGTGGTTGGGAAGGTGCTGACGTTGCTAAAGCTGAAGTATTAAAAGCAATTGAAGCTGCTAAATAAGCTTTAATTGATAAGGCTCAGAATGCCTTAATTAATATTCTGAGCTTAATAAAAAACCTACATCTGTTGCCAGACGTAGGTTTTTTTATGCTTGATAAGTTTGTGAATTAGAATAATTTCACAGGAATATCAAGGAAGATACGCCATTCATTAGTGTCAGGCATATAGTCTGCAGTATAAGCGTTATCTGCACGGTAGATCGAATTACGTAAACGTAAGCTTGAACCTTTAGCAAAACCACTTTGAACTGTGTATTTTACTTGGTTGAAGAATTCGCTTTCGCTTGAATCATCTGCACCGTTAGATGTTTTGATATCCCAACCATATACATAAGCTGTAGTCCAGTTTAGACCTGGTAATACACCTAACTTGCCAAAGTCGAGGCTATATTGGATTTGTGCAGATTTTTCATCATTACCAATGAAGTCAGACAAATAAGAGTTTGGCAAATAGACACTTTGACCGCCGTCTTGGTTCGCACCATAGTTATAGCCAATGTTACCACTGTTTTGTTGGTAAGCTAACATCACACTATGTGGACCAGTCGCATAAGTTCCTGAAACTGCCCAAATATTATTGGTTTTGTCTTCACCAGCTGGGCCAGTTGCGTATGACAATGAAGCGTTTTTATCAAATTTAGTATGATAACCACTGAAGTCATAAGTAAGTGAGCTGTCATTAGCAAGGAGTTGCTTGTAGTTCACATTCACATAATGACGATCAAGTTTGTCTTTTACATCAACGCCATAGTAAGAGCCATTGAGTTGATCATCAAACTTATATTTTGCACCCCAAACAATTGCGCTATCTAAACCATTTTGGTCAGTTGCAATTTGGTCAGAATATTGGTTTTTAGTAAATTTACCAGCAACCACTTCTAAGTCTTTAATTTCATGGCTAGTTAACAAAGTACCAGTGAAATATTCAGGCACCAAACGTGCAGTGTTGCTTGCAAGAACAGGCAAATCAAGTACTTGTGTACCGTAACGTACTGTTGTATTCGAGAAGCGAGCTTTTACGCTACCGCCACCACGTGTCCATTGATCGTACGGGTTTTCACGTACACCATTGTAACGAGGAATCATTTGGTTGCCGTTATTGTTATTTGCACCGATTTTGAATGAAAAATCACCAACAGCGCCTACACCGAAACCAACGATACCTTTAGTAAAACCGGAATCTAGTGTAACGATTGCTGTTTGAGCAAATGAACTGTCATCTTCAACGCCATTTTTTTTGTCACGTTGAATATAACCTGTACGGAAGAGAATAGAACCGTTCGCATCTTCAACAAATCCTTTTGCCTCACTTTGCTCGCTTGCCTGAGCTGAGGAAATTATTGCCGCAGAAATGAGAACTGCTAATGTAAGTTTTTGTGCATTTAGCATATTTAAAGAACCTCATAAAAACGATAAATCCTGTGCCTTGTTATTGTTCAGGGCCTAGGATTTGAATCAATTGTATAAGTAATCTATAAAAAAGATATATTTTTGTTGATTTTATTTTATATATGCTATGCAGAAATTGATTAATGTGCTACTGCTTGTTGACTAAATTTACTATTAACCTTTTATACTTAATGTATTGTTTAAAATAAAAAAGTAATTTATTTTTTAGTGTATTTTTACCATTTATTTTATATTCCAAGCTCAAAAAATAGTTGATTCTTCTGTTTGTTTTTTGATCTTTTTTGATGGATATGTTTACTTTTTAATCTTCTGTTGAGTTGATTTTTTCGACGATTTATTTTTAATATTTTTAAAGTGTTACTTTATAACGTTATTTTTAAGAACAATGTGCAAAAATAGATCACTCTAAAAGAGCCATAGAATTTAGTTTAATTGGTCAAATTTAGTGCGATATTCTGCGTAAATTTTGTGCATTACTCTTTTTACTCATATTACTGATTAAAAAAGACCCAAAATAGTTCATAAGTTTAAAAATAGAAAAAATAAAGAAATCTAATTAAATGAAATGCCCATTTACAGATCATTAAAAGTCCAGCTTTAAGAAATTTACGTAATTTTTATATTTCCTAATCAAGGTTAAATAGAAAGTTTACATTGAGTAAATGAATACTTCCCATCTCGGTTACTAGTTTCCGATAAGGGGTATTCATATGTTTATTATTTCTAAATGCACAAGAGTTTTATTTTATTTTATTGTTTTTTATGAATTTATATTTATACAAAACAAGCAGGGGTTTCAGTATAAAACAAGTTTGATCTCAAAATTAATGAAGCGCGTTGATAGCAAACATGGAATTGGCACAGCAATTGCTAAAGCTTAAGTAACACAATGTGTTTTATATACATAAATCGTGCATTCATTATGGGGGAGATCAGAATGATGAAATTTGCACTTAAGGCCTTAGGTCTTGGTATCTTTGCAGCAGGTTCAACCATGGCTATGGCTGAAGATGCACCATCTTTTTATGGTATTACCGCAACAGGGAGTGTCGCAGCAACCACAGACTACCGCTTCCGCGGAGTTACCCAATCATCAAATAATCCAGCCATTCAAGGTGGTTTTACTTTTTCTCATAAGTCGGGTGCTTATGTTGCGCTTTGGGGTTCAAGCGTTGACTTTAATACACCAGGTGTTTCAACTGAAACTGATATCTCATTAGGTTATACCAATACCTTAAAACTGTCAGATAAGCTGGCACCGACTTATGACGTGGGTGTAATTCATTACGGCTATATTGGTTCTGACTCAAAATTTACTAACCCATACAATGGGGATACTGGTTTTGACTTTAACGAATTTTACGGAAAATTAACTTTTGCTGATTCTTTATTTAAAGGTGATGCGCTTAGTGTGGGTGTAAGCTACTCAGATGATTATTGGGGGCACTCTGATGAGTTCTGGTATTTTAACATTGGCTATTCAGCACCAATTGCAGATACAGGATTCACAGGCCTTGCTTCAGTTGGTTATAACAAGCTCAAAAATAAAGACTCTTTACTTGTAGTTGCGGGTGGACCAGGTGAAGACGATAGCTATATCGATTATAAAGTCGGCGTAAACTATAACATTTTGGGTATTGTTGCTGAGCTAGATGTAGTTGGTACAGACATTAGTACTTCTGGTATGACTGATGCTCAGAAAAAACCTTACGACACAGGTTTAGTGTTTAGTTTAACTAAAACATTCTAAGTATATGCTGTAAAAAAGCGGGTTTATTGACCCGCTTTTTTATTAGTTTTCTATTTCAGAAAGTAGCTGTTTTAACTGGTTAAGTTCAATATCTGTAGCTTTAAACAGTGGCTTGCGTGGTGAACCCGCAGCAATACCTTGTAGTTGCAAACCTGCTTTAATTGTTTTTGGTAATCCACCATTTACGATAAAGCGTAGTAGAGGAAGTTGTTGGTAAAATGACTTTTGGGCCTGACTTAAATCACCATTTTTGACGTGCTGAATAAGCTGTTGAGGTAGCTGACCTAACAGATTTGGTGCTGCTGTACACCAACCACTTGCTCCAGCACATAAAGCTTCTAAAGCTAGAGGGTTGCAGCCGTTATAAAACGGAAGTTCTCCTTTTGAGAGTTCTTGAATTTTATGCATGCGCTGAATGTCACCGCTGCTTTCTTTCACCATCGTAATATTTGCAATGTTGTTAAACATGCGCACGATTAATTCTGGAGACATATCAACACCGCTAGTTGCAGGGTTGTTATAAATCATAATCGGTAAAGTCGTCGCTTGTGCAATCGCTTGATAATATTCAAAAATCTCTTGGTCTGTTAGCTTCCAATAAGATACAGGAATCACCATAAGTGCATCTGCACCATAGCCTTCTGCGATTTGCGCTTTTTTGATGGCTTGATCCGTCGTGAGTTCTGAAATTCCAATAATGACAGGTACACGTTTATTAATGCTTTCAATTGAAGTTTTAGCGACTAAACACCACTCATCCCATTCAAGATAAGCACTTTCGCCAGTACTGCCTAAAGGCGCAATTGCATCGCAGCCGTTTTCAATAAGCAAATCCAGCATCTGTTTTAAAACAGGAAGATTAATTGTGTTGTCATCAGAAAAAGGAGTAACAGGGTAGCCAATAATGCCGTTTAGTTTCATGGTCGAAATCTCTTTTTAAATACAGTCAGAATGTTTTTTCAAAGCTTTACGTGCGTAGTAAGCAAAGTTCACTTTGTTACGTTTATCGGTAGATACCCAGTCATGAGCTTCTGTAGCTAAATCGTGTGGGATCGGCTGAATTTGCCCGGCCGACATGGCTAAAAGTTGCAGTTGAGCTGCGCGTTCAATTAAAAGAGCCAAGTTACATGCTTCTTCAATGGTTTTTCCTGTGACCAGTTGACCATGGTGAGATAACAAAACAGCACGGTTTTTACCCAAAGCAGAAGAGATCAAAATACCTTCTTCATTGCCCACAGGAACACCTGGCCAATGGCCTACAAATGAGCAATCTTCGTAGAGTGCGCAGACATCCATTTGAGAAATTATGAGCGGAATTTGAAGCATGGAAAGAGCCGCTACATGAGTCGGATGCGTATGGATAATGCAGTTCACCTCTGGGTGTTCTTTATAAATCCATGTATGAAAACGGTTGGCTGGGTTTGCCATACCTTCTTGATGGATAGGTTCTAAGTCTTGATTCACCTCAAGCAAGTTTGAGGCAGTAATTTCATCAAAACCTAAACCAAAACGTTGGGTAATAAAGGATTCTTTACTTTCACTACGACAAGTAATTTGGCCTGCTAAACCAGCATCATGGCCATGATCAAATAAAATACGACAAGTGAGAGCAAGCTTTTGGCGATCAGTTAAATTTGAGTCGCTTATCCACTTTTGCATGTCTTGCTGTGCGTGTTGCATCAGCTCTTGTTTATTTACAGAAGCAGTCTTCATCTTTTCTCCAGTCCAGTTGACCAAATTAAGTAGGTGAAGGCAGAATAGAAAACAACTGGATGAATAAATACATCCAGTTGTTATAAGTTATATGGTCCAGATGGGGCAAATATGCTAAGACCTTGGCAAGTACATTTTCGTATCGATGAAAGAGAAGAAAAAACAGTTTTTTTAAAGCTTACTAACTTGATTAGTCAGGAAATTTTAAGTGGTCGTTTGGTGCAAGGGACTATGCTGCCGGGGTCTCGTAGCCTATCAAAAGAATTAGGAGTTAATCGGAAAACGGTACAAGCGGTCTATGAAGAATTAGAAGCACAAGGATGGCTTGTGACTCGTCCCAGAAAAGGCACATTTGTGGCAGATGTTTTGCCAGAAAAACAACTCCAAATAGAGTCGATATCTGAGCGAAAAGTGAATGAGAAGCCAACTATTCAAGAAGTTGCTTTATATCCACATAACGATGGTGTGCCAGATCCACGGCTTATTCCCTACGAACTATTTTCACGCGCCTATCGGCATGCACTGATTAAGATTACTCAAAACCAATACATGGGATATGGTGATCCGCAAGGTATGGCTGAGTTAAGACAAGCCTTACAACAAATGTTGTCGATGGAACGTTTTATGAATGTTGCCGCAGGTGAGATTTGTATTGTACGCGGTAGCCAGATGGGGATTTTTCTTGCATCTCGTGCATTACCTAATCGGCAGGGTGTTATCGTTGTTGAAGAGCTTTACTATCCATCTGCTTTTAAAGCGTTTCAATCAAATGGTTTTCAGGTCGTTTGTGTCAAATTAGATGAACAAGGTATTGTCATTGAGGATTTAGAACGTATTTTAAAAGAACATTCGGTTGCTGCCATTTATACAACTCCGCATCATCAATATCCCACAACTGTCACGATGCCAATGAATCGCCGTCTTCAACTCTTAGAGCTTTCAAAAAAATGGGGCTTTTATATTATTGAAGATGACTATGATCATGAATTCCATTATGACAGTCGGCCTATGCCACCCTTAGCGAGTTTGCCTCATTCTGAGTTGGTTATTCATGTGGGTTCATTATCTAAGGTCTTTGCACCCGGTATTCGCTTGGGATACATCGTGGCATCGCCATCAATCATTCAATCGATTACTGAAGATATTTTACTGATTGATCGTCAAGGTAATAATATTACTGAACTTGCCTTAGCAGATTTAATGCAACGGGGTGAAATTAAAAGACACATCCGTAAAATGAAAAAAATATATCAACTACGCCGAGACCATGCGTTAGCTGAGTTTAGAAGAGTTTTTGCAGAGCGTGTTCATATACAACCACCCGCGGGTGGAATGGCGTTATGGGTAAAATTCCAGAAACCATTTACTCAAGATCAGCTTATAAAATTAAAAGAACTCAACATTGATACAGAGCATAAGTTTAAACAAAACGAGTCTTCTAATCGTTGTATTCGTTTTGGCTTTGCAGCTTTATCAGAGAAAGAAATTACTTCTTTAATCGAGAAGTTAAATGAGGTTCTTAATAAAAGAACAGCGGACTCATAATCCTTTGTTCTAATCTTAGTGCTGATTATCTCTGATAAGACAGCGCTGTTGTAAGGAGAGGACTTTGAATCACTTCACTTTGAGCTAAGTCGGCAATGATCTGCACTACTTGTAAAACCCGATGAAAAGTTCACTCTAATTGATCTTGATACTTTTGAATCGCTGAGACAAAGCTAAGTAGGAACGGTGTAATTTGTGACTTATATTCTTCAGTTTGTAGCATCTCAACAATTTGTTCAGGCGATTTGCTAAGAAGAGAGAAGCGTAAAAATAAATCTTCAAAAAAATTGCTACTCACTGTCGAAAGTACTCTTCTTAAAGAAACTAGCATATCGTCGCCGCGGCTAGATGCATGAACTAGAACGATAGGCTTGTCTATGATTTCGGTGCGGGAAACCATCCAGTCAATTGCATTTTTAAGACCGCCTGGAATACAGCGAATATATTCAGGACTTGAGATGATAATGCCATCTGAGGCAGAAACAGATTTGATAAATTCTTCTACTACAGCAGGCGTTTTTTCTCCCTCATCATCCGGAGAAAAGATAGGCAAAGTATTAATTTGATCGAAAACTGAAAATTTAATACTGGACGGTGCTATATCTTTCATTGCTCGTAATAGCGCTGTATTTGTAGATGCCTCTCTTGCACTGCCGGAGATAGCCAAAATTTTCATAGCGTCCTCTTTGCCTTCTTATATAGGCAGTAATAAATTCTTTAATTAACAACTCATATAAATATTAAAAACAGCGGACTCACGATCCGCTGTTTTTTCATTTGTTAACTATTTCCTCGATAGGATAATGCTTCTGTAAGGTGAGGACTTTGAATCATCTCACTTTGAGCTAAATCAGCAATGGTCCGCGCTACTCGTAAAACACGATGATAAGCACGAGCCGATAAATTTAAACGTTGTTGAGCCATTTCAATCATTCGTTGAGAAGTACTATCAAGTACAGCATGTTGTTCTAGCTGCTTCGGTGAAAGCGCCTGATTTAAACAATTTTGTCTTTGAATCTGTTGTTCATAGGCATAAATCACACGTTGTCGAACACTGCTCGAATTTTCAACAGGCGTTGGATCTTGCAGTTCCTGAGCTTTTAAAGGCGGTACATCAATATGTAAATCGATACGGTCAAGTAACGGGCCTGATATACGGTTTTGATAGCGCTTAATACTCTCAGGTGAACATTGGCAACGACTGTCTTGATTAAATGCATAACCACATGGGCAGGGGTTCATCGCTGCAATCAGTTGAAAGTTAGCCGGATAAGTAATTTGCCGAGCTGCTCGTGAAATAATGATTTCTTTTGACTCAAGCGGCTGACGTAAAACTTCTAGCACCTTCCTGTCAAACTCTGGAAGTTCATCTAAAAATAGAACACCTAAGTGAGATAAGGTAATTTCACCCGGTTTAGGGTGAGATCCGCCCCCAACGAGTGCAATTGCTGATGCGGTATGGTGGGGCGCACGAAAAGGACGCTGTCCAAACGTATGCGATGTATTTGAAATCGAATAAATACTCGCAACTTCAAGTGTTTCTTGATTAGAAAGAGGTGGCAAAATTGAAGGAAGGCGTGAAGCGAGTAAAGTCTTACCGGTGCCCGGTGGTCCTTTAAAGAGCAGAGAATGTCCCCCTGCTGCGGCTATTTCTAGGGCGCGACGTGGGCGTAGCTGACCTTTTACATCTGCCAAATCAAATTTATAAGGCATTTGATTTGATGTCGTTGAAGGTTCAATCGAAGATAGAGATTTCGTGCCCAGAAAGTGTTCACAGACTTCTTTTAAATGGCTCACCGGATAACACTCAAGGTCCGGTAAATGGTTAATATCTTGACTATTATCGAGAGGTAAAAGCATTTTATGCTTGGCCTGTTGACAGGCCATGGCCAAAGTTAAAGTACCTGACACTGGTCTTACATGGCCATCCAGCGCTAATTCACCAATTAATTCAAAATCTTCGGCACAGTTTTCGGGAAGCTGACCAGAAGCAATTAAAATGCCTATAGCAATTGGTAAATCCAGACGTGACCCATCTTTGGGCAAATCTGCTGGTGCAAGATTAATGGTCAGCCGTTTAGTTGGAAATTGAAATCCACTATTAATAATGGCTGAGCGAACTCGGTCTTTACTTTCTCTGACCGCCGCTTCTGCTAGTCCGACAATGGTAAGAGAAGGTAAGCCTTGACTTACATGTACCTCAACTTCAATCAGAGGTGCATGTAAACCTAAAAGTCCCCGTGTATAAATTTTAGAAAAAGACATCTTATTGTTCCATTATGGTGCTTCATTTTTAATCGTTGTAAAGTATAAGTGCGCTACGTTGGTGCTTATTTTTTATTCTTTAAAGTTTCTTCTAACAGACTTACTTGTTTTTGTAGCTCTTCTAAACGTTGAGTGGCAGATTGAAGTGCAGTCTTTTGACGGTCAATTTCTTGTTTGGAAACAAGATCCAACTTTTCGACTGCTTCATTTAATAATGCACGTAAATTTTTTTCCAAATCTTTTTTAGGCTCATCAATTTGTTCCAAAATGGCCTGTAGTAATGTTTCTAGCATAAAATATCCAAAGTGTTGTATTACCTTATGGTTTACAGTTTAACACTGCTTGAACTTGGGATATAGGTTTCAATTCTTTTAGTACAAATAGAACATTAAATAAGCACTCAACGATACTTAAAATTCATTTTATTTTTAATAGCTCATCTACATCTTGATCACTAAATAGGTTATAAAGAAAGTTCATGCAATAGATTCATTTCCCTCAACCTTTGAAATATTGGCATGAAAATTGAACATAAAACCTTACTGGTGAAAAGAAGCCGAAGGAAACAAACATGAAGCTTGTAACTGCAATTGTAAAACCGTTTAAATTGGATGATGTGCGTGAAGCGCTCTCTGACATTGGTGTACAAGGGATTACCGTAACTGAAGTTAAAGGTTTTGGTCGTCAAAAAGGACATACAGAACTCTACCGTGGCGCAGAGTATGTGGTTGATTTCTTACCTAAAGTAAAAATCGAAATTGCGATTAGTGATGAAATGGTTGACGCGGTAATTGAATCAATTACTCGTGTAGCAAGCACTGGAAAAATCGGCGATGGTAAGATTTTTGTGACTAACCTGGAACAAGTTATCCGTATCCGTACGGGTGAAACTGGACCAGATGCTGTCTAATTGGCACAAAGCTTGCTGAGTAGAAAATAACTCGCAAATGAGGTTGGGGGACACGAATGAAAAAAATGCTTATGGCGCTGAGTCTATCAGGCGCTCTTTTGGGTGGTACTGCCGTTTGGGCAGAAGATGCTGTAACAACGCCTACATCGGAAGTTGCGGCTACATCAACATCTCCAGCTACTGCAACCACTGCAGAAGCACCAGTTGCTGAAACTCCAGCAGCTCCAACACCAAAACTTGATACAGGCGATACATCTTGGATTTTAGTTTCAACAGCTTTGGTTCTATTAATGACCATTCCTGGTTTGGCACTATTCTACGGTGGTATGGTACGTAAGAAAAATGTATTAAGTACTATGATGTTCAGCCTTTCCGCTGCAATTTTAGTAAGTTTGCTGTGGGTGATTGCAGGGTATTCAATCGCGTTCTCTGGCACAGGTGCATTTTTTGGTGATTTGTCTAAAGCAATGCTCAACGGAGTCGCGTTTGATGCATTGAGCGGGACAATTCCTGAAAGTCTCTTTGTTATTTTCCAAATGACTTTTGCCATTATTACAGTTGCAATCCTTAGTGGTTCTATTGCAGACCGTATGAAATATTCAGCTTTCATGGCATTCATTGCAATTTGGGTACTTGTTGTTTATGCACCAATTACTCACTGGGTTTGGGCAACAGATGGCTGGTTGTTTAAAGCAGGCGCGTTAGATTTTGCTGGTGGTACAGTTGTACACATCAACTCAGGTGTTGCAGGTCTCGTTGCTGCTTATATGCTTGGAAAACGTATTGGCCTTGGCCGTGAATCTATGGCTCCGCATAACTTGACTCTAACTGTTGTTGGTGCAAGCTTACTTTGGGTGGGTTGGTTCGGCTTCAACGGTGGTAGTGCATTAGGCGCGGGTGCTCGTGCAAGTATGGCAATTTTAGTGACCCAAGTTGCTGCTGCCGCTGCTGCATTCTCTTGGTTAGTTGTTGAACGTATGATCCGTGGCAAAGCATCTGTATTAGGTGGTGCTTCTGGTGCGGTAGCTGGTTTGGTTGTGATTACACCAGCAGCAGGTTTTGTCGGTGTAGGCGGTGCTTTAGTCATGGGCCTTATCGGTGGCGTAGTGTGCTTCTGGGGTATTACTGCACTTAAACGCTTACTTAAAGCCGATGATGCTTTGGATGCGTTTGGTTTACATGCTGTAGGTGGTATTGTCGGTGCGATTTTAACTGGCGTATTCTACAGTGACGAAATTATTAAAGCAGCTAACGTTACCTTAGCTCCAACATTCGCTGGCCAATTATGGGTACAAGTTGAAGGCGTATTGGCAACTATGGTTTACAGTGGTATCGCGACTTTCGTTATTCTTAAAGTGATTGATCTTGTGATTGGTATCCGTGTGAACGCTGATGATGAGCGCATGGGTCTGGATTTAAGCCAACATGGCGAACGTATTGAATAATCATCATTAATATATCTGCTGTCTTAAAAGAACAGTCTTGAGCTGTGATCAAAGCGATACTTTGATCTTGCTCAGGACTGTTTTTTTGTCTTATAGAATGCTGGTTCTGTAAGTGTAGAAATTTTGCTACACTAGGTCAAAGTAATCGACCCTATAAATCCGCTATGCATTGTCCATTTTGCAACGCCGCAGATAGTAAAGTCATCGATTCACGTTTAGCCGCCGAAGGCTGTCAGATTCGTCGACGTCGTGAGTGTGTAAGTTGCGGTGAACGTTTTACCACTTTTGAAAGCTATGAAGTGGTAATGCCCCGTGTGATCAAATCGAATGGAAAAAATGAACCTTTCGATGAGGCCAAATTACGTCGTTCGTTAATGCATGCTCTGCAAAAACGTCCGGTCACACAAGAGCAGATCGAAACAGTTCTAAGTGATATTCAGTTGCAGATTCGCCGTTTAGGTGAACGTGACGTAAAATCTAGAACAATTGGCGAAATCGTCATGCAATCGCTATTTGCCCTTGACCATGTCGCTTATGTCCGATTTGCTTCTGTATATCAAGATTTTCAGGATGTTGAGGCGTTTCGCCGTCAAATTGAGCAAATGCAGCAACGTGAACAATAACTATTTGAGATTTTTATGTCTGAGTTGAAACAAGATCAATATTGGATGCAGCAAGCCATTGAACTTGCCAAACGAGGTCTATATTCGACTAAGCCTAATCCAAATGTTGGCTGTGTCATTGTCAAAGATGATCAGTTAATCGGTGAGGGCTTCCATCCTAAAGCAGGTCAACCACACGCAGAGGTTTTTGCCTTACGTCAGGCAGCTGAGCAGGCTCAAGGTGCAACAGCATATGTGACGCTTGAGCCATGTGCACATTATGGGAGAACTCCTCCTTGTGCCGAAGCATTGGTTAAGGCACAGGTTAAAAAGGTGGTTGTGGCATGTCCTGATCCAAACCCACTTGTTGCAGGTAAGGGTGTTCAGATTCTGAAAAATGCCGGAATTGAAGTAGAAGTTGGCATTTGTGAAAATTTGGCAGAAAAATTAAACCAAGGTTTTTTAAAGGCGATGTCTACGGGCATGCCCTATGTACGCTTAAAAGTAGCTTCAAGCCTAGATGGGCGTACTGCAATGGCATCGGGCGAATCGAAATGGATTACCGGTGCAGTTGCCCGTCAGGATGTCCAGCATTGGCGTGCCATTTCAGGAGCGGTGATTACAGGTATTGAAACTGTGATTGCAGATGATTGTCAGCTTAATGTGCGTTCACTCGGTCATATTGATATTGAGACAGTTGCTCAACCAAAACGGGTTGTTTTAGATCGTCAGGGGCGTTTGCCACTTAATGCTAAAATTTTAGAAAACCCTGAAACTGTGCTGGTGATGGGGCCATATCGTCAAGAACTTGCCGATTTAGGCGTGATACAATTAGAAATTCAGCCTTTAAAAATACTGTTACAGACCCTATCTAAGCAACATCAAATTTATGATGTATTGGTGGAAGCCGGTGCGACATTATCTACTGCCTTTTTACAAGAAGGTTTGGTAGATGAGTTGATCAGTTATATTGCCCCAACATTCTTGGGGAAAAGTGCAAGAGCCATGTTCAATGCAGAGTTTGAATATATGGCACAACAACTTCGTTTTACACTTCTTGATGTGACACAACTTGATCAAGATATACGCTTAAGGTTAATCCCTACGCAAGAGAAAGTATGAATTCAGAGCCTTCGGTTTATCACAAACGTCGTCATGCGGCCCGTACGACAGACGAATATCTTTTCCATCAGCTTGTTCCTTATTTAGGTAACAAGCGCCGATTGCTCCATCTAATTTTAGAAGCCCTTGAAATTACAGGGACACTGAATAGCAAGAAAAAGAATCCTCCGATTTTTGCCGACTTTTTTGCCGGCAGTGGTGTCGTATCTCGTTTAGCACGTCAAAATGGTTACCGTGTGATTGCAAATGACTGGGAACCTTATAGCCATGCTTTAAATCATGCGATTTTAGCTTGTACCGATGCACCTGCTTTTAAAGAGCTGGGTGGATATCAGAAGGCAATTGATTATTTAAATCGCTTACCTGAAGTTAAAGGTTGGGTTACGCATAACCTTTGTCCACGTAACGATGATGTATACGATCCAACTCGTGACCGTTTGTTCTTTAAACGCCGTAATGGTATGCGTATTGATGCGATTCGCCAGCAGATTGCAACATGGCAGGCACAAGGTGCAATTAATGATGTAGAGATGAGTGCTTTGCTTGCACCATTACTCTATTCAGCAAGTTTTGTCAGTAACACCAGCGGTGTATTTAAAAGTTTCCACCAAGGGTGGGGCGGACGTACACAAACTGCATTGGAACGAATTGAGTCATTGCTTTGGTTAACACCAAGCCGTTTTTGCGAGATTGGTGATCGTAAGCGTCCTGCTGCTGAAATGTGGTGTGTAGATTCACAGCATCTAGCAAATCAAATGAGTGGTTTTGAAGTCGATGTTGCCTATCTTGATCCACCCTATAACCAGCATGCATACAGCAGTAATTACCATGTTTTGAATGCATTAACTTTATGGGATCAGGTCGATTTACCATCACCAGATACTAAAGGTTATAAGAGTGGAATTGATAGAGCTTGGCGTAAAGAGCGTCCAAGTCCTTATAACTCTTCTAAATATGCAAAAGATGCGTATGAAAAGTTACTTTCAACCATCAATGCCCGCTATATTCTGACCAGTTATTCAACTGATGGTAATATCGAGCCTAAAGATTTGCTTATGGCTAATCTGGAGCGCGGTAAAGTGACCTTGTTAACACAAGATGTTCCGCGCTATCGAGTAAGTAAACAGCGACAGTCTGAACGTGCACGCGTGCTTGAGTTTATTGTGATTACTGATACTCATGCTAAGTCTGGACCACCATTACGTCAGTTATTAGGCCAGCTTTACCACTTCGCCGAGCTAGGTGGTGTAGATACTTCAGGTAATAGTACACAGCTCGCACTTTGGTAAGCGCTGCAATTTAAGCAGTGTAAAAAGATTTGGAGATTGAGCCATGTTTACAGGCATTATTGAAAGTTTAGGAAAAGTCGAAAGCCTGCAAAGCGTAGGTGGTGATGTGCGTTTACGTATTCAGACTGATCTGGATATGTCAGATGTACATTTGGGTGACTCAATTGCGACCAATGGAATCTGTCTCACCGTGATTGAATGGGGCGATAATTGGTACGCAGCGGATGTTTCTCGTGAAAGCTTGAATCGTACGACTTTAGGTAACTGGAAAGTTGGGCAACGTGTCAATGTTGAAAAGGCAATGTTACCGACAACACGCTTTGGTGGACACATTGTCAGTGGCCATGTTGATGGTGTGGGTGAAATTACTGTAGTACGTGAAGATGCTCGCTCAATCTATTATGACGTTACAGCACCGACAGAACTTGCTAAATATTTAGCCGAAAAAGGTTCTGTGACCGTAGATGGGATTAGCTTAACGATTAACCACTTACGTGGAAATATTTTAAGCTTAAACTTAATTCCGCATACAGCAGAGCGTACTAACATTGGAACATGGCAAGTTGGTAGCAAAGTAAACCTTGAAGTCGATGTTTTGGCGCGTTATATCGAGCGTTTATTGCTAGGTGACAAAGCAGCTGAACAAAAAACAGAGTCAAATATTAGTATGGCTTTTTTAGCTGAGAATGGTTTTTTAAAATAAAAAGCTAAATCGTTAAAATAAAAAAACCGGACACTTGTTCCGGTTTTTATTTTGAAAACTTATTGCTTGGTTAGCGTAACCGAGTTTGTGCCGACCCATGGTTTATTATGTTGGGTGCGTGTAATTGAAAATTCGCCTTTTTCTGACTCTCGTGTGAGTAAGATAGATAAAGAGTTAAAGTCGTTATGACTCATATAAAGTTCTTGTGCTGAAAATGTCCATTGTTCACCCTGATTAAGCTGCTCAAGTTGCATTGAAATCTGATGCGGAATGTCCATTTTTACCCTCATTAATTTTCATAAATAACCATGCGGTATTCTAATAATTATTTGAACTAAAAGAATATTGTGCATGACTATTCTGTGACAATTAAATGTCATTTTTATGACAAAGAGAGTCTTAAAAACTTTACTTTTCTATTTTTTCATCAGAAAACTTAGAATTCTTTAAAATGTATTCAATTTCTTCTTGAGCTGCCGAATTTAGTTTAGCTCGGAAAGCTGTTACAGACTGTTCAATTAAGCTCTCAGCTTCAAGTTCTAAACGAATACGTAAACTTTCAAGCTCAGATAAGATTTGATCATCGGTAATACTAAGTTTTACGCCAGCAGAATAATTGACTGCTGGTGTTTCAGGGTTTTTCTGATAACGCGCAGTTTGCTCTGCAACCTCTTGTTCTAAATGACTACGTAATGTGTGTAATGTTTCAGTCTGTTCATTAAATTTTCGAACTTCGTCTGCTTGCAACTCCGCAGCATAAGCAGCTTCTGATGCACGTTTGTCAGCAAGCGATTTTTCTAAAGCGAGTTGACGACGAATACGTGCTTGCTCAATGAGCTCTGCTTTAAGATCTGCGTAGGCTTGTTCAATTTTTTGCTGTGATTCTAACTGTGCTTTTTCATCATTTAAAACCCAAAGCTGAATAGGCGTTTGAGGCTCTAGTAAGTCACAAATACGTGCCAGATCCTGTTGATAGGTATGACGGACAGCTTCAGGCGCATTTAACCATCTTTTTTTAAAATCTTGCCCGACATTTAATGCCACCATGTTTCTCCTTGATCAACAGTATTTACATTTTAGCGCGTTATAATTTAAAGGTCCGCGGTTCTATACCCAAACGGCGATACATTTTAAATTTTTCTCGACCAATTTGCTTGGCTGTTTCATTATTTTCAACAATTTCTATAATGTGGCTAAAATGATCAACTTGTTCAAGTGCATGATTGTTAAAATTAAATACTAACAGGCCTTGTTCAAGTGGTTGTTTAGCCGAAATACATACAGCAGCATCAGTCTGGTCAACGCCATGCGCAATGAAACTGACAGGGTCGAATTCCCATAATCTTTCATCAAGCATCTGTTGTAGCTGCATATCTGGGCAATACCACCAGATTTTAGGATGCTTCTGTAATATTTTTCGACATAAACGGCAAGCACTATCGACTTGCCGTTCTTCGCTGGTTTCAAACAGATAAAAACTAACTTTAGCCATTCGTATTTACACGATTCGCTAAAAATTGCATGAGTAATGGTACTGGACGACCTGTTGCACCTTTAGCTGGACCAGATAACCATGCTGTTCCTGCTACATCTAAATGAGCCCAACGATATTCACGTGTAAAGCGCTCAAGGAAACATGCAGCTGTAATCGCGCCGCCATATGGACCACCGATGTTTGCAATATCCGCAAATGGTGAATCAAGTAATTCTTGATAATCATCAATCACTGGCATACGCCATACACGGTCAAATGATTGTTCGCCAGCTTGTTGGAGCTCTGCTGCCAAAGCATCATCTGGTGAGAATAACCCACTGAGTACTTTGCCTAAAGCGACTACACATGCACCAGTTAATGTTGCGATATCAACCACTACTGCTGGATTAAAGCGTTTAATATAGGTCAATGTGTCACACAGTACTAAACGGCCTTCAGCATCTGTATTTAAAATTTCAACAGTTTGACCGCTCATGGTTGTCACAATGTCACCTGGACGAGTTGCTTTACCAGAAGGCATATTTTCTGCTGCTGCAATTGCACCAACTACATGAATAGGAAGTTTTGCTTCGCATAGGGCACGAATGGTACCAAGTACAGATGCTGCACCGCACATATCGAATTTCATTTCATCCATGCCAAGGCCTGGTTTTAATGAAATACCACCTGTATCAAAAGTTACGCCTTTACCCACTAGAACAACCGGAGCTTGATCAATCTGTGCTTGATATTCGAGCGTTACAATACGGCCCGGACGTTCAGATCCTTTGCTAACTGCAAGAAAAGCATACATGCCTAAATCAGCCATTTGTTGCTCATTTAAAACAGTTACTTTAAGTAAGTCAGGGAATTCTGCGGCTAAAGCTAGAGCTTGTTCTGCCAAATATTCTGGGAAACAAATATTCCCCGGACGGTTGCCAAGATCACGTGCATAAGACTGACCAGACTGTACAGCATGTACTAAAGCCAGTTGTTTTTCATCTAGGCTAGTCGTTGAACTAATTAAATCAACCTGTTGTAACACAAATTCATTTTTTTTCGATTTAAACTCATCATAACCATAAGCTGCTTGAGTTAAGCTTAAAGCAAATAAATAATGGTGCTCGACAGGTAAAGCAGCAATATCAATTGCGATATGCTTAAATTTATTTTGTGTCGATTTGATAATCGTTTGGGCAAGTTTAGCGAGCTTGACTGCCTGAAGTTCAGCTGTTTTTCCTAAGCCAAGTAATTGGCTGTGAGGCTGATTTGAAATCTGACCAAATAAAGGCAGAGTTTCATTGAAGTTGCCTTTAAATTGGGTAGCGTTCAGAACGCTTTCTAGGTTATTGATTTGATATGTGTTGACGTTGCTTTGTAGATGTTCTGAATCAACTAAAACCCACAAAGATTCATTAGATGTCTGTTCGGGAAAAGTTGTATAAGTTGTAAATTTCATGGCTGTCGTGATTGCCTATAGAAAGTTATGATGAATTAAAACATTGAAACACTTTCAAGCATAGCGTTGCAATGTGCGGTTTTATATTTTTAACATTCGGGTAAACTAGCAGTCGTCCCGATTAGCCTTTTGGAAGTATTACTTTGATTATTCGGCGTTATCTCGTCAAGCAAGTTGTCTCTACCTCATTGGTGGTCATTTCTTTATTGACCTTAATCATGATGGGTGGTCGTCTGATCAAATACTTTGGTGTGGCGGCGCAGGGGCGTTTAGATGCCAGTATCTTGTTTAGCATCATTGGATATCGTTTACCTGAATTTCTAACCCTCATTTTACCACTGGGTTTTTTCATTGGTTTAATGTTGGTGTTTGGTCGTTTATATGTTGACCATGAAATGGCAGTACTGAACGGTAGTGGTGTGAGCCGTCATCAATTAGCACGATTACTCATTCCAATGACGCTTGTTTATATGGTTTGTCAGTCTGTGCTTATGCTTTGGATGACGCCGTGGGGACTGCGTGAGTTTGAAAAATTAACCACCACCCAAGCGGTTCGGACAGGCTTCGATTTGGTTCGCCCAAGAGAATTTATTTCTTCTGGACCCTATACGATTTATGCAGGTTCATTGTCAGAAGACCGAAAGAATTTGAAGGACATTTTCTTTTATCAACGTGCGACCAAAGAAGATAAGCCAGATGTCATGATCTTGGCAAAAGAAGCGACTCGTGTAGAAGTTGCAAATGATACAGCCAATGTCGTTGATCTGGTGCAAGGCCGTCGTTATGAAATATTTCCGGGACAACCAAAATATACGCAAGCAGAGTTTCAGTCTTATCGTTTACGTTTAGAAAATGATAAAGATGTTAAGTTTGAAAGTGGCGATGTAGAAGCATTATCAACGACTAAACTCTTTTCAAAAACAAATGATCCAGTCATAAGAAGTGAGTTGGGATGGCGTTTGTTTGGACCATTCACCATTATTATTGCTTTAATGCTTTCTGTGGCATTGTCTGAGGTGAGTCCACGACAAGGTCGTTATTACCGTCTTATTCCGGCGATTTTTATTTTTTCCAGTCTGATCGTATTAATGATTGCAATCAAGACTCGTATTAGTAAAGAAGAACTCGATATTTGGGCTTATCCTGCCGTGTTGGTGGTTTATGGCGTTGCAGCAGCCTTATTTTCACGTAAACAAAAGTTGGCACCAAAAATCAAGAAACAGATCAAGCGAGTGAAATTATAATGTTAGCACGTCGAATAGTCGCCAAATATGTGACGAAAACCACTGCGCTTGCAATGTTTGGCACCACAGTTGTTTTGTCGATTTTACAGATCTTATTTACGTATCTGGGTGAGTTGGGTGAGCTCAAACCAGACTATAACGCATGGCAAGCTCTCATCTATGTGTTATGGGGTGCTCCTCGTTATCTATATGAAATTTTGCCTATTTCTGCCTTGATTGGTGCTGTAATTGGTTTAGGGTCACTAGCAACTAGCAGTGAACTTATTGTTATGCGCTCTGCTGGTATTAGCTTATGGCGTATTGTTGGTTGGGTGATGCGCTCAGCTTTACTGCTTATTATTTTGTCTTTTGCCTTAAGTGAATGGGTTATTCCATATACCAATGAAAAAGCAGCAAGTGTTAAAAGTCACCGCTCTGTAGCTGCTTTAGGCGAAGTTAAAGGTTATTGGTCACGTGAAGGGCAGCGATTTATCTATATCGACTATGCTAACTCTCAAGGCAATTTAAAAGATATTCAAGTGGTCGATTTTGACCAGAACTATTACTTGCAATCATTAATCAATGCTCAGCAAGGCCAGTTCGTAAAAGATGGTCAATGGGCTTTGAAGAAAGCCCAACAAATGGATATTTTGGCGGCAGGAAATGCCATCAAAACCGACCATGACGAACAATCGCTTTCTTTAGCATTACAGCCTAAATATGTGCACATGGTGACTTTAGATCCTGAAGATTTATCACCAAGCCAGCTCATCAGTTTCATGCGCTATATGGATGAATATAGTCAGGTTCCAAAGACCTATCAATTGGCTTTCTGGCAAAAAGTTGCCTCGCCATTTTCGTTGATTGCTCTGGTTCTCGTGGCATGTTCATTTATTTTTGGGCCATTACGCCAACAATCGATGGGTTTCCGTTTGGTGATCGCATTGTTTATTGGTTTGAGTTTCTATTATTTGCAGGATTTCTTGGGTTATGCCAGCTTGGTTTATGCCCCGTCTCCTGCATGGTTCGTACTCGTACCTATCTTGTTAATGTTTGGCGCAGGAAGTTATTTGCTTTACCGCGCTCGCTAGTAATAATTGAAATTTATGGTTTTCATCAATCGTAGATATTGGTGAAAGCCATAGGAAAAAATAGAGTCTTGACCGAAAATTCGGTAAGATATCGTGACGAAATTGTAGACAAAAGAGAAATAGATTATGACGGATGCAACTGCTGGCAAGATCCCTCACGTTCTGGTCATTATGGATGGTGTTGGTCACCGTGAAGCGACTGAAGATAATGCCTTCCTTGCAGCAAAAACACCGAATTTGGCAGCAATGACCGCAAAGCATCCAAATAGTCTAATTTCTGGTTCTGGCGAAGATGTTGGTTTACCTGATGGACAAATGGGTAACTCTGAAGTTGGCCATATGAACCTTGGTGCAGGCCGTGTGTTATATCAAGACTTTACCCGTATTACTAAAGATATTCGTACTGGCGACTTTTTTAAACATGAAGTGTTGATCGACGCTGTTGAAAAGGCCAAAGCTGCTAATGGTGCTGTTCATATTATGGGCTTGCTCTCAGAAGGTGGCGTCCATTCACATGAAGATCATATTGTGGCGATGTGTGAGCTTGCATTAAAACGCGGTGCAAAAGTTTATTTACATGCTTTCCTAGATGGTCGTGATACCCCTCCACGTAGTGCTCAACCATCTTTAGAAAAATTAGATGCATTATTTGCTCAATATCCAGGTCAGGGCCGTATTGCAACCATGATTGGCCGCTACTTTGCAATGGACCGCGACAACCGTTGGGATCGCGTTGAACAAGCTTATCGCTTGTTAACTGAAGGTGAGGCACTTCGTATTGCACAAACAGCAGTGGAAGGATTAGAGTTAGCTTACGCAGCCAATGAAAACGATGAGTTTGTAAAAGCGACTCGCATTGGTGATATTGCTAAAGTACAAGATGGCGATAGCGTTGTATTTATGAATTTCCGTGCTGACCGAGCTCGTGAAATTACTCGCGCATTTGTAGAGAAAGATTTTGCTGGCTTTGAGCGTAAAGTTGTACCAAATCTTTCTAAATTTGTGATGCTTACGCGTTATCAGGCTAGCATTGATGCGCCAGTTGCATACATGCCAGAAGCTCTCAAAAATTCATTGGGGGAATATTTATCTTCTCTTGGAAAAACTCAGTTGCGTATTGCTGAAACTGAAAAATATGCTCATGTAACGTTCTTCTTTAGTGGTGGGCGTGAAGATGAATATCCAGGTGAGAAACGTATTTTAATTCCATCTCCAAACGTTGCGACATATGATCTTAAGCCTGAAATGAGTGCTTATGAAGTAACTGATGAATTAGTTAAAGCCATTAATTCTGGTGAGTACGATTTATTGGTTGTGAACTATGCCAATGGTGATATGGTAGGCCATACAGGTATTTTTGATGCGGCAGTTAAAGCAGTTGAAGCGGTTGATACTTGTTTAGGTCGTGTCTATGAGGCAGTTATGGCGAAAAAAGGCCACATGCTTATTACTGCTGACCATGGTAACGTTGAACAGATGCAAGACTACGAGAGTGGTCAAGTTCATACTCAACATACAACGGAACTTGTACCGTTTATCTATGTTGGCCCAACACAAGCAACAATTGCAGAAGGTGGTGTGCTTGCCGATGTAGCACCAACGATTCTCAATTTAATGCAGATTCCTGTTCCTGCCGAAATGCAAGGACGTAACCTGATTACATTATCTGCATAAACCAAAGGTGATTGGATGCTGCAACACATTAAATATAAAAAACTTATTGTAAGTATGTTGCTGTGTTGCAGCCAATTTTCTTTTGCGGCGCCAGTTGTAAAAGAGAAATTGTCACCTTTGCATTCTGATTCGGAAGAACCAGAACATAGTTATGCAGAGGTGCCGATCGAGTCGATTCAACAGTTTGTACAAATCTATGGAATCGTTCGAGATAACTATGTCGACGTGAAGTCTGACGATGCCTTATTTCAACAAGCCATTAAAGGGTTAGTGAGTGGGCTAGATCGTTATTCACGTTATTTGTCAGCAGAAGAATATCGTCAACTCATTCAATATACCGAAGGTGACCTTGCCTCGGTTGATTTTGCTTTAAGCCCTGAATTACATCTCCATAAATGGATGATTCGTGATCTTAAAACAGGTTCAGACTCATACAAATTAGGGTTGAGAAATGGTCAGACGATTCTCAAGATTGATAATCAAGACTTAAAGAATTTAAACCAAGATCAGGTACTTGGTCTGCTTTACGGTTCTATTGGAAGTACGCTTCAAGTACAAGCAGAAGAGTTAAGTGGAAATATTAACTTAGTTCGTAATAAAAAAATAGAAACCGATATCGAACCTGTAATGCTACATAATCAGGTTTTAGTACTCAAAATTAGAGTATTCCAGCAAGATACGGCAAATGAAATTAAACGGTTAATTGAAGAAAATAGTTCACCACGTTTAAAAGCCGTTTTAATCGATTTGCGAAATAATCCAGGTGGATTGTTATCAGCAGCAGTCGAGTCAGCAGATTTATTTTTAAATAACGGAATTATTGTTTCAACTAAAAGCCGTTCGGAAGGTAATCAACAATTTCAGGCTTTGCCCGGCAATGAATTTCAGAATATAAAATTAGGTATATTAATTAATCATCGCTCTGCATCGGCAGCCGAAGTTTTTACTGCGGCCATGAAAGAACACCAGCGTGCATGGGTCATGGGTGAAAAAAGTTATGGAAAAGGCGTAGTGCAAAAGCTATTTCCTTTGCCAAGTGGTGCGGCACTACAAATGACAGTCTCACATTACTACACGCCAAACGGCAATATGATTGAAGGGCAAGGTATTCAGCCTAATCAGACCTATCCTTTGCCCCCAGAAATGAAAGAAGACGTCTATTTAGATCGCGTTGCAGACTTATTCCTAAAGAAAAAGTAGTTTTATACTTCTTCTCCCAATTCGGTATCTAAGCCAAACTTTTTCAGTCGATAGCGTAAAGAACGAAAGGTCATTCCTAGCTTTTTAGCTGCTAATGTTCGGTTCCAATGTGTCATGTCCAATGCGTTCAATAGAAGATCTTTTTCAATATTTTCTAAGTAGCGTTCTAAACCTTCCAGTGGTAATTTTGGCCGAGTTTGAGCTATCGCAGTTGACGTGTCACTCACTGGTTGAGTGGTGATTTGAGAGTTGCTACTGCTTCTAAGAAGAGGTGCTAGATGTGTTAAATCAATAAATTCATCATCACTTAAGGTAATAGCTCGTTCAATCATATTTCTTAATTCACGAACATTACCTGGGAAATCTTGCTGCAATAAATAAGTTTCACCAGTTGTAGTTAGTTGTTTGCTTGGAATTTCCCACTCCATACAAACTTTTTGAATAAAATGATTGGCTAATAACAAAATATCTCCACCACGCTCACGTAGTGGCGGCAACATGATATCCATCACATGAATACGGAAAAATAAGTCCTGACGGAATTTACCTTGTCGGACTAACAAATCTAAATCTTGATGGCTGGCGCTGATTACTCGAAAATCAACATCAATTTCCTGATCTGAACCTACGGGACGAATTTTTTTCTCTTGCACTGCCCGAAGCAATTTAACCTGCATGTTTAATGGCAATTCAGCAATTTCATCTAAAAATAAACTGCCGCCATGAGCCGACAAAATAAGGCCTTGTTTGTCTTGGGTCGCTCCAGTGAAACTGCCTTTTTTATGTCCAAAAAGTTCACTTTCCATGAGCTCGGTTGGGATGGCTCCACAGTTAATCGCAATAAACGGGCCTTCGCTGCGATTACTCAAGCGGTGAATAAGATTAGCAACAACCTCTTTACCTGTACCAGACTCGCCTGTAACAAACACAGGAGCTTGAGAGCGAGCTATTTTTTTAATAGCTGTCCGTAAGTTTTGTATTGGAGGAGAGCGACCAATTAATAGGTCATTTTCCAAAGTTGTTTCACCAAACTCATGCTCTGGTTTTGGCTGATTTAGCGCTTTTTTTAATAACTGATCTAAATGAATTTGGTTAATAGGTTTACTTACAAAGTCAAAAGCTCCTGCCTTTAACGCTGCAATTGCAATATCCATATTGCCGTATGCAGTTAAAACTGCAATTGGTGTGTGTGGGTAAGTTTGAGAAACGTGTTTAACCAATTCTAAACCGCTACCATCGGGTAGGTTTAAATCGGTTAAGCAAGCATCATAATGAAACTGAGTAAAGAGTTGTTTGGCCTGTTCAACCCGATAAGCAAGATGTGTTTTAATCCCCATTCGTGCAAGAGTCATTTGCATTAAAAGGCACAAATCTTCTTCATCGTCTACAAGCAAAACCAGTGGTTGCTGTTCTGCCATTTCCCCAAAAACCTAATAAAAAATCAATATATTATTGGGCATTCCATTCGGAAGCATGCCCCTTGTTTTTGCTCTACATAAGTGAGCTTTGCATGGTTTGCCTCACAAAAACTATGAGACAAATATAATCCTAAACCAGTTCCATTAATTTCGGTACTAAAAAATGGTTTAAATAATTGAGATATATCACGTTTTGAAACCCCTTCGCCGTAATCGATCACATCAATATAAATTTTATTTGTTTGTGAATGAATGTTGATCAGAACATGGGGTGAATCGGGTGCATTATGTCGTAAAGCATTTCTGACAAGGTTAATGAGCACCTGCCTAAGTTGTTTCTCATCAAATAATAATTTTAAGGATGAATCGGAAATTTTAAGCTGTATAGAATGTTTAACATCTAAAAGATCTTCGTCTAATAACGTCTTTATGAAATTGTTTAATTCAATTTGGATTGGGTAAGTTCTTTCGCTGCTGGCCAGTCCTAATGTGTCTTGAACAATACTATCGATGCGCTTTGTTTGCTTACCAATCATACGACGTAAAGTATTTTGCTGTTCTAAATCACTATCTTTAAGTAATTCATTTGCCTGAACAATGGCTGCTAGGGGATTACGGATTTCATGTGCAATGCTGGCTGAAAGTTGCCCTAAGGCAGCAAGTTTGAGTTGTTGAGCTTGCTGATTAATCTGCTGTGCATCTTGTAAGATGAGTAGCGTCAATGCTTGTTGCGGCACCACAAGATGTTGCACTTTAATATTAATAGAATATGCCGATAGTCGAGATTCAAAAATAAATCGATCGCCTTCTTGCAGGTTATCAAACTTAAGAATTTCAAATAAATCGGGGTGCCATTTCGCTAAAGGGTATTTTTCACTGGCAAATTGAGGGGGAATCCCTAACAGAGAGCAGGCAGCTGGATTGCTTAAAGCAATGTCGTAGTTTTCATCTAGAACCAAATAGCCTTCTTCAATTTGTTCCAAAATATAGCGGTTAATATTTTGTAGTTGATAGAGTTCTATGGATTGGTGGAAAGTCAGTGCTTCAAGTAGTTTAAAGCGCTGTACTGCAATTTGCCCGATGCCATGCACCACAAAAAATAAGAAGGCTAATAAAGCACTATTACCAATCGTATTTAGATTATTGTAGTCAAATAAACTACCAACAAAACGTTGGTAAATCACGGCAATGACAGCAAGTAATGTAATGAGTAAAGACATTCTTGCGCTGAGTAAAATTGCCGAGGTAAATATAGCAATAACATACAGCAAGCTGAGTTGTAGATTTGGTTCGCCTACAGAAAATGTAAGTAAACTCAGGCAGATAACATCAACTACAAAAAATAAAATAAGCTGCTTGGTTGCCTGAGTTGCAACAAACTTAAAACACAAAAGCTGAAGAAGGCTTAATATGGAATAGCCGAGCAGGGTATAAGAATATAAAGCGGGTTGTTGTAGACTATTGTCGATTTGAGCATCGGTTAAAACCAAAATAATATTGAGGCTAACCGCAATAATAAGACGATATAAACCATACCACGTGCCCAAACGAAAAATCGTATGGGACAACGATGAGTTTAAGGGAAATTGCATATAAGTTTAATTATGGCTTGATCAAACCATAACGGATCGCAAGATGAGTGAGTTTAACATCGCTATCGATAGCGAGTTTTTCAAAAATACGGTAGCGGTAAGTATTAACCGTTTTTACACTTACAAAAAGTTTGTCCGCAATTTCCTGAGCGCTAATACAATTTACAACCATCATTGCAACTTGCATTTCTCGTTCGGATAAAGCATCAAAAGGCGATTGTTGCGTGTCAGATAGATAGGAACTCGCCAACTGCTCAGCAATATCGGCACTGAAGTATTTGCCGCCTTGCATGACTTTGTTGATTGCCCGAACCATTTCTGTAATTGGAGCACCTTTAGTGATATAGCCTTTAGCTCCTGCTTTAAGCAGAAGAGAAGGGTACGGTTCTTCTGATAAACCACTTACAGCAATAACTTTTGTGTCTGGTGCGGTTTGTAGTAAACGACGTGTCGTTTCTACGCCCCCGATGCCTGGCATGTTGACATCAAGCAACACAACTTGAGGATGTTTCTGACGAACAATAGCAATTGCTTCTTCACCCGATTCGGCTTGTCCAATGACCTCTACATCGGCATGATCTTCTAACATACGGCAAATGCCTGTACGTACAAGTTCATGGTCATCCACAACTAAAACTGTAATCAAGAAGACCTCCTTTCTTTCAAAAAACAAGTTTTTTGTTACATAAAGCAAAATTAGCTTGCAATGGAATGACAAAATTAGCAATCCTATTCTTATATAGTGAGCGAATAGTTGTGCACAATTGTGTCGGTAAAAGCGTTATACCTTATACCTCAAATGTAAGGCATAATTATAGTAAGCGCAAATGTGTATCACCCTGAGTCGAGTATTGTGCCGTGAAAAATTCTAAAAAGTCTTTAATACATGTGCTAAGCATGTCTATTTTGCTTAGTTTGAGTTCAACAAGCTTTGCAGAACTCGTCAATAACCCGTCCTCAGGGAGTAGTGGTACTGCAAGCTTAAATTGGTCTTCAGCTGATGCTAGCCAATTTTTGAATGAGGAAGATGATGAGCCAACTCCACAAGGTTCAACGTCTGTAACCACGACATTGCGTGGTGGTAGCGCACCGAAAGTTATAGCATCTGCTCCTAAGCTTGCTCCAATTCGTGATACGAGTGGTTACAATGCTCAGCCGAGTGTAAGTGCTCGAGCTGCGTTAGTGATGGATGCGCAAACGGGTGAGGTGCTGTTTAGTAAAAATACCAATGCTTCTGTGCCAATTGCGTCTATTACCAAGTTAATGACAGCAGTGGTAACAGCAGATGCTCGTTTAAACATGTCAGAAGAAATTATGCTTGAGCAAATTGATTTTGCTGGGGCAAACGGTAAAAATTCAAGTTCAACACTGCGTGTTGGCGACAAAATGAACCGTGCAGAAGTATTGTTGTTTGCTTTGATGAAGTCTGAAAATCCCGCAGCGGCAGCTTTAGCGCGTACTTATCCGGGCGGTCGTCCTGCATTCGTAGCAGCGATGAACGCTAAAGCACGTGCTTTAGGTATGAATGCAACCCATTATTATGAGTCAACTGGTTTAGATCCACGCAATGTATCTTCTGCGCGTGACTTAGGAATTTTAGCGAGTACAGCTTCTCAATATGGTTTGATTCGCCAATTCTCAACTACACCAACTTATGACTTTAACTTGGGTTATCGTGTGTTGAAATCTAATAATACGAATGCTCTAGTGCGTAATGGTGGTTGGAATATTAACTTGTCTAAAACAGGTTATATCAATGAAGCAGGTCGCTGTGTTGTCATGCATACGACTGTAAACTCGCGTCCAGCAGTGATTGTATTACTTGGCGAGCCAAGTACGCAGGCACGTAATAATGATGCAACTAACCTATTAGGTTGGTTAAGTAATTTACCAAAACGTATTTAATTTAAATATTCTAAAAACGTTTCTATTAAGAAGCGTTTTTTTTACGGCTATAAAAAAGACATAAAAAAACGGCTGTGTTGAACAGCCGTTTTTTGAAAACTCAGATTTTACATATTAGATAAAATCGAATCTTTTACTTGGCTCATTGTCGCATCAATTGACAACATCACTGCATCAGCACATTGTTTGATTGCAGTATCAGGATCTTTCAAGCCATTACCAGTTACTGTACATACAATGACAGAACCTTCAGCAATCTTACCTGCTTTAATATCGCGAATCGCACCGCCAATAGAAGCAGCAGATGCTGGCTCAACAAATACGCCTTCATACATAGAAAGTAAGCGTTGAGCTTCTAAAATTTCGCTGTCTTGAAGTTCATCGAACCAGCCTTTAGAGTCACGTACTACAGCTTTTGCATGGTTCCAGCTTTGTGGATTACCAATACGGATTGCAGTTGCAACTGTTTCAGGGCTTTCAACTGGAGCACCACGTAAGAATGGAGCTGCGCCAGAAGCTTGGTAACCAACCATTGTTGGTAAACCTTCAGGTTTTGGACCAGTGAATTGATCAGTAGCTGCATCATAAATCACTTGTTCAAACTGATCAGCAGGTTGGTTTGCTACAGCTTCGGTATAACCCATCCAGTGAGCAGTGATGTTACCTGCATTACCAACAGGTAAGCAGTGATAATCAGGTGCGCGGCCTAAAGCTTCAACGATTTCATAAGCAATGGTTTTTTGACCTTGCAAACGGTAAGGGTTGATTGAGTTTACAATCGTTACAGGTGCTTGATCAGCAACTTCTTTTACAAGACGCATACCATCATCGAAGTTACCACGAATTTGCATAGTGATTGCACCATACATCATCGCTTGCGCCATTTTACCCATTGCAATTTTGCCTTCTGGAATCAAAACAAATGCTTTGATACCTGCGCGTGCAGCATAAGCAGCAGCAGCAGCAGAAGTGTTACCCGTAGATGCACAGATAATCGCTTTAGAGCCTTCTTCAACCGCTTTGGTTACAGCCATGGTCATACCACGGTCTTTAAATGAACCAGTTGGGTTTAAGCCCTCATATTTCACATAAATTTCAACATCTTTGCCAATAATACGTGGAATATTCTCAAGTTTAATGAGTGGGGTGTTGCCTTCACCCAAAGAGATAGCACGAGTAGTTGCCGAAACTGGCAAACGGTCACGATAACGATCTACAAGACCAGTATAACGATTGGCATTAGACATGATGGTGTTCCAATTAGAGGTGAAGCGGGAGAGGGAATCTTTCCCTCAACCTGATTAACTATCGAGCGATTCTAAACGAATTCTTACGATTTCGCCACGAATTGCAGGTAATGCTTGGATTTGTGCAAGAGCCTCATCCATTTTAGATTCAACGATTGGATCGGTCAGAATCACGATTGGAATAAGGTCTTTTAAACGGGATTGTTGCATGATGGCATCAATACTAATTCCAGCACGGCTTAAGATGGTAGTAACATCTGCAAGTACGCCAGTTTGATCTTCTGCATTTAAGCGGATGTAATAACCAGTGGTCATTTCTTCACGGCTTAAAATTGGCACATTTGTTAATGCTTCAAAAGCCAACTGAGGAATTGTTCCTGCACCGTCTTCGGTATAAGAGATGTCACGAACAATATCAATTACATCGGCAACAACAGCAGAAGCTGTTGGACCAGCACCCGCACCAGCACCGTAATAGAGCGTTGGGCCTACAGCATGCGCTTGAACTAAAACAGCATTTTTAACGCCGTTTACATTCGCAATAAGCTGTTCATCTGGAATGAGCGTTGGGTGAACACGTAGTTCAATACCCTTTTCAGCGCGACGTGCAATTCCTAGGTGTTTAATGCGGAAACCAAGTTCTTCTGCATATTTCACATCTTGTGCAGTGATTTTACTAATACCTTCGGTATAGACCTTATCAAACTGAAGAGGAATACCAAACGCACAAGACGCTAAAATTGTAAGCTTGTGCGCAGCATCAATACCTTCAACGTCAAAAGTTGGATCTGCTTCTGCATAACCAAGCTCTTGAGCTTCTTTTAATACATCATCAAATGCACGACCTTTTTCACGCATTTCAGTCAGAATAAAGTTACCTGTACCATTAATGATGCCTGCCAACCATTCAATATGGTTTGCAGCAAGACCTTCGCGGATGACTTTAATAATTGGAATACCGCCAGCAACTGCTGCTTCATAAGCAATTTGTACAGCATTGTCTTCTGCTGCTTTAAATAGTTCATTGCCATGTTCAGCGAGTAACGCTTTGTTTGCAGTCACGACTTGTTTGCCGTGTTTGATCGCTTCCATGATTACTTCGTAAGCAGGGTGGATCCCACCCATAACTTCTACAACTACATCAACGTCTGGTTGACGAACGATGTCAAGTAAATCGGCGCTTTGTTTAATCCCTTCCAATTCTAGATCTGGACGAGGGCGGCGTGTTCCAACGTGGGTAATTTGAATTTCTCGACCGGTGCGACGTTTAATTTCAGCGGCATTTTCTTGTAGTAGTTTAAGGGCTCCTCCACCTACGGTTCCTAGACCGAGTATTGCCAGGCGAACTGGTTTCACGTCACACTCCATTCATCATTTAATCATTTAGTTGAAGCTAGATCATAGCTAAAAAAAACGCCAGACTCTAGCGCTTTTAGTGCCTGTTCAATGAATTAGAGTGCGATGTTTGGAAAAGAAGAGTAGATCAGTCTTTAAACACAGAGAGTTAAAGCATTATTTATTGAAAAAACAAAGCGCTGCAATGAGAGCAGCGCTTTTTGTAAGAGATAGATGATTAATCATTCATCAACTTTAAATGGATTATTTATCCAGACGTTTAATTAATTCATCTGGTGTTAGATATCCACCTAAGTACTCGCCATCAACACTATAAATAGCAGGTGTACCATTTACACCCATGTTTAAGCCAAGTTGATATTGTTCACGAACAGGGTTTTTACATTGAGCAGGCGGAATATTGACACCTTGTACTGCTTGGCTAAAGGCAGCTTTACGATCTGCACTACACCATACAGCTTCCATGGTCGGCATAAATTGCTCACCACGTGGCCAAGCGATATAGCGTACTTCAATACCCTTTTCATTAATTTCAGGTATGTGCTCATGTAGTTTATGGCAATAAGGACAGCTTGCATCGGTAAACACATAAATCACATGTTTAGCTTTACCGCCTTTCGCTGGGTAAACAATCAAATCTTCATTTTTTAACGCAGCAAGATGCTTTTTATTTTCTGAAGCTTGAAGATTATCTCCAATATTATGAAGCTCTTTGCCTCCTAATCGGATTACATCACCCTGAATTAAATATTTTCCATCACTGGTTGTATAAATCGATGTCATCCCTTCGAGATTTACCCAATACAAATTAGGAACTTCTGTCGGCTTGATATCTAAAATTTTGGCATTGATATTTGCATTCTTAAATTGTTTCTGCAAAGTTTCAATTAAACGCTGCTTATCATTACGTTCGATAATGGTTGAAGCTTCCCCAGTAGCAGGTGCAGTCGCTGTGAGCGCATCTTCTTTTTGTGGTTTGTTTTCTTTAGAACAAGCACTGAACAAAAGGCTAGATGCCAGAGTGCAGGCAAGAAAAATTTGAGAGCGGGTAAAAGACATAGATAACCCTTATTTCATCAGTATTTATAGTCAGAAGCTGCTAAGCATAACAAAAAATCTAATGTGTATTGTTAAAACTTTCTTAACCTTTGTGAACGAAATCAAACGATTGATATGAAATAATTGTCTGGAACTTTAAATCTTTATCATCCTCTAGGGTGATGTTTTTCATGTAATTGTTGCATTCGTACTTGTGCAACATGTGTATAGATTTGTGTTGTAGATAAATCGCTATGACCCAGTAACATTTGTACTACGCGTAAATCAGCGCCATGATTGAGTAAGTGTGTTGCAAAGGCGTGACGTAAGGTGTGAGGTGAGAGTTCAGCTTGAATATTGGCTTGAAGCGCATAGCGTTTAATGGCATACCAAAAGTTCTGCCGACTCATAATTCCGCCATGTTGGGTCAAAAAAAGATAGTCAGTCGAGCTTTTGTAGAGCTGAGGCCGAGCATTATGCAAATAGCGTTCTACCCATTCACAAGCGAATTGTCCTAATGGAACTAAACGTTCTTTATTGCCTTTACCTGTAACACGTAAATAGCCTTGCTTTAAATTAATGAGCTCTAATCGCAAGTTAAGTAGTTCTGAAACACGTAAACCGCAGGCGTAAAGTACTTCAAACATTGCTCGATCACGTAAGCCAAGTGCTGTATTGATATCGGGTGCTTGGATCAGTGCTTCAACATCTTCTTCAGATAAATCTTTGGGTAAGGCCCGTCCAATTTTTGGAGAATGGTGAGTTGCTACAGGATTATCGCTTCGTAATTTCTGTTCACGTAAAAATTTGTAAAACTGGCGTAGAGCAGATAAGCAGCGAGCAATCGAGCGGGGACTTTTCCCTGCTTTTGTCAGTTCAATTAGAACATCAGCAATATCATCACTTGTCCACTGTGGAAGAGCTGTTTTTTGATGAAGTTCACTGCATTGAATGAGGTCGGATAAATAAGCATTTCGTGTATGAGGACTTACTGTCTGTGCAACTAAATAGTCTCGAAAACCTTGTAAAAAGCTTAAATGTTCAGGAATTTGAACTGGGCTTGGAATACGCGGTTTTTTATTCAACATACACTAGATCCTCTAAACCTCTGTACTTTAAAAGAAACTTTAAGGTTTGTCGATTAAACTGAATAAGAAGTGAAATTTAACCTTATTTGGTAATTATTCTCATTTATATGTATACTAGAAAAAAAGGTTTAGGATCGGATGCGGTGCGTTTATCAGCTTTAAAAGTGAAGCAAGCGGCGACCATCACCAAAGTGAATCGGATAGAAGTAGAGTCCGAGCAGCAAGATTTGGTCGCAATTCGTTTGGAAAGTCTGGGCTTTGTACCAGGCACACGAGTGGAAGTGATTACCAAGGGTATTTTTGGTGGTGATCCGATCTTGATCCAAATTGGCTTTACTCGTTTCGCTTTACGTAAAGCAGAAGCGGAAAAAATTGAAATTCTAGTAGAAGAAGGAGTACCCGCATGAGTGATGCGTTACGTATTGCCCTTGTGGGAAACCCTAACTGTGGTAAAACCTCTCTTTTCAACCATTTAACTGGAACTCGACAAAAAGTTGCAAACTATGCGGGCGTAACTGTTGAGCGTAAAGTAGGTCATTTTCAGTTACCGTCAGGCCGAGCAGTGCGCGTACTCGATTTACCGGGTACATATAGTCTAAATGCAACTAGTCCTGATGAAGTTATTACCCGTGACGTTTGTTTGGGTAAGATTGCAGAAGAAGGGCAGCAAGATGCGTTTTTATGTGTGGTTGATGCCACTAACTTAAAATTGCATTTAGGACTGGTGCTCGAAATGATCGGGCTAGGCCGCCCGATTTTACTTGTACTGAATATGATGGATGAAGCGCGTCGTCGTGGCATCCAAATTAATACTCAAAAGTTATCTCAACGTTTGGGTGTGCCCGTTGTTGAAACAGTTGCTGTTCGTAATGCGGGTATTGAAAATTTATTACATGCCCTTGATCAAGAAAAATACAGTGTGCCACAAACCGAATTGAGTGGTTTAACTGGAACTCATCATCAAAAAATCGATATGATTTTTAAAGATGTTGTTCATTATGTTGAGCAGGGTGATAAGCGTACTGATTTTCTAGATCGAATTTTCTTGCATCCAGTTTTAGGCCTGCTCAGCCTTGCGCTCATGATGTTTATTGTGTTCCAAGCAGTTTTTGCGTGGGCAGCCCCATTCATGGATGGCATTGAAGGTTTCTTCGGCTGGTTGGGTGAAGTAATCGGAAGTGTGATTACACAGCCCCTACTACATAGTTTGGTCGTTGATGGAATTATCGCGGGTGCTGGTGGTGTTGTGGTGTTCTTGCCACAAATTCTGATCTTGTTCTTCTTCATTTTAGTATTAGAAGAATCTGGCTATTTACCGCGTGCAGCATTTTTGCTTGATAAGTTAATGTTTCAAGCTGGTTTAAGTGGACGAGCTTTCATCCCTTTACTTTCAAGCTTTGCCTGTGCAGTACCGGGAATCATGGCAACGCGTAGTATTAGCGACCCTCGTGATCGCTTTACGACCATTATGGTTGCGCCATTAATGACTTGTTCGGCACGTTTGCCAGTATATGCCTTGCTGATTGCTGCATTTATTCCAGAGAAAATGGTCTGGGGTATTTTCAACCTACAAGGTCTGGTGCTATTCGGTCTCTATATGGCTGGTATTGTGAGTGCACTTTGTGTTTCATTTTTAATGAAATTCTTCCAAAAAGATAAGTCTCAACATGCCTTATTGCTAGAGCTGCCGAGTTATCGTTTCCCTGATTTAAAAAGTGTGGGAATCGGTTTGCTCGACCGTGCAAAGATCTTTTTAAAACGCGTCGGCGGAATCATTTTTGCGCTCTCTATTTTGCTCTGGTTTTTGTGTACTTTCCCACAACCACCAGAAGGGGCGACATTACCAGCTATAGATTATAGTTTTGCCGGTATGCTCGGACACCTTATTCAACCTTTATTTGCTCCAATTGGTTTTAACTGGCAAATCTGTATTGCTTTAATTCCAGCTATGGCTGCACGTGAAGTTGTGGTTGCAGCATTAGGTACGGTTTATGCCTTGTCTGCAACGAGTGACGATGCTGTAGCTCAAGGTTTGTCACATCTGATTAGTGCAGATGGCACAGGTTGGTCTTTGGCAACAGGATTGTCGCTTTTAGTGTGGTTCATTTATGCCCCACATTGTTTGGCTACGTTGGCAACAGTACGACGTGAAACAGGTTCATGGAAACATGTTGCTGCCATGACTGCATATCTGTTCGGTTTGGCTTATTTGGCATCGTTTGTTACCTATCAAATTGCTTCCCACTATTGGGGTTAAAGCAAGAAAGGAGGTTGTATATGATTCAATATCTGATTATTGCGGTTGTAGTGAGTTGGAGTGCGGTTGTTGTTTTTAAGAAAGTATTTCCAAAAACAGCAAATTCAGTCTTTTCTTCACTCTCTGTATTTTGTGAAAAGCAGGGTTGGACAACCTTGGCAAAATGGCTTAAACCAAAAATGACCTTTGGCTGTGCTGGTGGCTGTGGTTGTTCAAGCGAAGATAAACCAACCAATACAGTTCAAGAAATTAAGCCGATTAAATGGCAATAAACTTAGTATTTCCTGTTTCGTTTAAAAAGCCATCATATTGATGGCTTTTTTACGCACTGACACAAAAAAAGATGAATAAAGTTCAAACTGAAAAAGCATTCAAAACAGCAAAGTGCTAACATTTTTGCCATTCTGTCGATTGATAAATTGTGGGGCAAAAATGTTAATACAACGTGGTGGATTAAAAGTTGTCGCAGGCTTAGGAATATCAGGTGTTTCTGCTGTTAATTTCCTGCATGAACAAGGCTACCAAGTTGCAGTAACGGACTCTCGTCCAACCCCTCCTGGTCATGACCAGATTCCAGCTGGTGTTAAAACCAGTTTTGGTCAACTCGACCAAGAATTATTATTACAAGCAGAAGAAATTATTTTAAGCCCAGGCCTTGCACCGCAATTACCAGAAATTCAGGCAGCTATTGCTCAAGGGATTTCAGTGGTAGGTGACATTCAACTATTACGCCGTGCGACTGAAGTGCCTATTGTGGCTATTACGGGTTCTAATGCCAAAAGTACAGTAACGACTTTAATTGGTTTAATGGCTAAAGATGCAGGTAAAAAAGTTGCTGTGGGCGGAAACCTAGGACGCCCAGCTCTAGACTTGCTAAAAGACCAACCAGAGTTGCTTGTACTTGAGCTATCAAGTTTTCAGTTGGAAACCACATCACATTTAAATGCTGAGGTTGCTGTGGTTCTTAACATGAGTGAAGATCACCTAGATCGTCATGGCGATATGTGGGGTTATCACCAAGCAAAACATCGTATTTTCCAAGGGGTTAAAAAAGTTATATTTAACCGTGATGATGCTTTAAGTCGCCCTCTTGTTCCAGATACAACACCAATGCAAAGCTTTGGTCTAAATGCACCAGACCTAAATCAATATGGTGTTTTAAGAGATGGTGATGGCACGCTTTGGCTTGCACGTGGTTTGAAGCGTTTAATTAAAAGCTCAGATTTATATATTCAAGGCATGCACAACGTAGCTAATGCTTTAGCTTGTTTGGCATTAGGTGAAGCAATTGGTTTGCCAATGGAATCTATGCTTGAAACCTTAAAACAATTTAAAGGATTAGAGCACCGCTGTGAGTATGTGAGAACAGTACATGATGTACGTTATTATAATGACTCTAAAGGGACTAACGTTGGTGCTACACTTGCAGCAATTGATGGTTTAGGGGCTGCAATTGAGGTTAAAAAGGTAAGGTTGCCTTGATTTTAGGTGGGCAGGGTAAAGGTCAAGATTTTGCTCCATTACGTTCTTCTATCGAAAAATATGCCAAAGTTGTGGTATTGATTGGTGAAGATGCTCCAGTTATTGAACAGGCTATTCAAGGCGCAACCAAAATTTTGCATGCAGCAACGCTTAAAGAAGCTGTAGAGCTGTGTCAACGTGAAACACAAGCTGAAGATGTGGTGTTGTTATCACCAGCCTGTGCAAGTTTTGATATGTTTAAAAGTTATAATGACCGTGGTCAGCAGTTTGTTGCCTGTGTCAATTCGTTGGTTTAAAGAAAACATGATTAGGAATGTTGTATGGCAGGCTTAGCTCAGACCACAATCCAGAAAATCAATCATTGGTATGAACGGATATTGCCTAAATGGCCAGCGGAAGTGACGCCACGTAATGTCCTGATTTTCTGTGTCGTTGCATTGTTGTGTATCGGTTCAGTGATGGTGGCGTCTGCTTCGATGCCCTATGCTGAATATATGCATGAAAACCCGTTTCACTATGTGATTCGTCATGGTATTTCGATTGTTGCTGCGGCTGTGGTGGCATATTTGACCTATCGGATATCACTCAATACGTGGTTTAAAAATACTTTCCCGCTGTGGCTGTTGACCATGGTTCTGCTGCTTGCTGCTTTGGTGGTAGGTTCAGAAGTGAACGGTTCTACACGTTGGATTAAGATCGGTGGCTTTACTTTACAGCCAACCGAGGTTGCCAAAGTCATGATGGCAATCTTTACTGCAGACTACGTTGTGCGCCGTGCCAAAGAGGTTCGTACTCATTGGAAAGGCTTATTACGTTTAAGTGGGGTCATGGCAATTACGGTTGGTTTGATTATTGCTGAGCCTGACTTGGGTGCTACGATCGTAATTGTATTGATGATGGTCGGGGTATTCTTTTTAGCTGGTGCACCGCCGACACAGTTCTTAATTATGTTAGGTGCGATTGTAACTGGTATTGTGTTCTTGATCTTATTTGAGCCGTATCGTTTCCAGCGTTTGATTTCATTTACTGACCCATGGGCAGATCCATTAGGGGTGGGGTATCAGTTATCAAATGCATTAATGGCCTTTGGCCGTGGTGAGTGGTTTGGTACAGGCTTAGGACATAGTGTCCAAAAGTTATCTTATTTACCTGAAGCGCATACTGACTTTATGTTGGCGGTGTTAGGTGAAGAGTTTGGTTTCTTTGGTATTTCGATTGTCATTGGTTTGTCTTTCTTGATGTTGGCATGCTGTATCAAAATTGGTCATCGTGCATTGAAACATCATTACCTTCGCGCAGGCTATTTGGCTTACGGTATCAGTATTATTTTCTTGCTGCAGATTTTGGTAAATGCGGGTATGAACATGGGCTTAATGCCAACCAAAGGTTTAACTCTGCCATTTATTAGTTATGGTGGTACATCTTTAATGATGTGTGCTGCGATGATTAGCTTGATCTTAAAGATTGATGCATCAACTCAAGAAGTGAACCCTGAAAGAGAAGAATCAAACTTCTAAAGCATTTCAGTTGTTATAAAAAGCCCGATATCAAATCGGGCTTTTTTTATTTATAAATATGTTCCGCTGAGCTCTTGTCCATGTGGAATTAAATCAACATTCCACTGTGCTATAGCCTGCTTTAGCATAAATTTAGGCTGGTCTAAATCAACGCTAGGTTGTCCCAATGCTTGTATGGCTTGTTGCAGCAATTGAGGTGCTTTAGATAAATCGAGTGCTTGAGCAAGATTTTGTTTAGAGAGCTTCTGCCCTTGATCATTCATGGCGAGAGGAAGATGCATATAGCTCAGTTTAGGATAACCTAGTAGTTCACCAAGCCAGATCTGACGTTCAGTGTTATCTAATAGATCTGAGCCTCGAACGACATGGGTAATGCCTTGCAGATAATCATCCACGACGACAGCAAGTTGATAGTTAATAATCCCGTCACGGCGTTTAAGAACAAAATCCCCAAGGTCGTGTTGCAGATTAGAACAATGAAGTCCTTGCAGTCGGTCATCAAAACAGATTTGTTGATCTTTAACTTTTACCCGAATTGCTTGGTCTTGAAAATCAAGATTGAGATTACGGCATGTTCCCGCATAGATGGCATTTGAACCCAGCATTTTGCGTGTACATTGACAAGCATAGATTAGACTCTCTTTTTTAAGTTGATCTAATACACTCTCGTAAATGTCTAAACGGTTTTTTTGAAAGATGATTTCTGCATCGGGTTCGAACTGGAAGGCTTCCAGCGAGGTGAGGATATGCTCTTCACTGCCCGGATAAATACGAGGGATATCTGTGTCTTCGATACGAACCAGCCATTTGCCTTGGTGAGCTTTAGCATCACAATAACTGGCGACAGCGGTAATGAGTGATCCAAAATGCAAAGGGCCGGTTGGCGAGGGCGCAAACCGACCTGAGTATGAAAAGCTAGGCTTTTCTTGAGTAGCTACAGCGGTCATATTAACCGTTATTTTGCTTCTCTTTAATTTCTGCCAAAGTTTTGCAGTCAATACATAACGTTGCAGTTGGACGTGCTTCTAAACGACGTAAACCGATTTCGATACCACATGTTTCACAGAAACCGTAGTCTTCGTTTTTAATTGCTTCCATAGATTGTTCGATTTTACGAATCAACTTACGTTCACGGTCACGTGTACGCAATTCAATTGCAAACTCTTCTTCTTGGGTGGCACGGTCATTTACATCTGGCAATGCAGTTGATTCGTCTTGCATCGTATTCAACGTACGATCAACTTCAGACATTAATTCAGCTTTCCATGCTTGCAGAATTTGTCGGAAATGCTCGAGCTGTCCTTCAGACATGTACTCTTCATTTTTCTTAGGTTGATAAGGTGCAATACCAAATAAACTTGCAGTTGTGCCTATGTCAGAAGTTTTAGGTTTCACTTTACGTGCACGTTTTGCAGAAGCTTTGTCACCTTCCACTACAACTTCTGTATGTTCATCCAAAACTTGGTTGTGGTTGTCATTCGCCATAATAGGGCATTCCTCATCATACACGTATTATCTATACGCAAAAAATATGGTGATATGCAAGTGTTTTTATAGAAAACCATCGATGGGATTTTCCCATCGGGTCGTCATCATATAGATTTTTCCTGCAAGATGATAGTCATTCCGTCCCGTAAATATTTTCAAAACGTGTTTACCCTAGTCATAATTGCATATAAGCATATATAAAATAGAGCTAATAGCCTGAAATATTGGTATTTATAAGGCCCTGAAAATTTTCAAGACGGAAGACTTCTGTTTCAAAACTACCATCGTTTTTTAGACGAATGTAACGGTAGCCGGGAGCATTTTGGTCTAGGGCAAACTCATTACTAAACGGTTTAAACTGAACGCTTGTTGAGGGGGTCGAGAAAAATTCGATCCCTTGCCAAGTGTTTAGTGAGTCTTGGTGAACGTGCCCGCAGATTAAAGCTTTTACATTTTTAAATGGAGCTAATGTAGTAAGCAAAGCATTAGAGTTTTGTAACTTGTGATGATCAATCCATTTAGATTTCATTGCAAAAGGATGATGATGGCAAGCCAATAAAACAGGGTTATCTGAAAATTCTTCGAGTAATGCCGCTAAATTTTGTAGTTGTTCTGGCGACAGGTGCCCATTAATCTGACCTTTTACTGCACTATTTAATAAAATAACGCGCCAGTTTCCTAGACAAATGACCACAGGTTCCTGATGATTTTCTTTATGTAATGGAAAATGATCAACGTTATCATGATTGCCCAGTGTCTGAAAAAATGGCAGACCTAACGTTTGCATATATTGAATATAACGTTTGTAGGTAATGGGCGTTGGTGCTTGAGCCAAATCTCCAGTGTGGATGATGGCATCAGCTTCAGGATGTTTTTTCAGGATCTGTTGAATAATGGCATGAAAACTTTCTTCAGGATTCATCCCCACAAATTCTAAGTGTGGATACTCCAATAAGTGGGTATCGGTAATTTGTATAATGACATGGTCTTTTTGTGAAAGTGTTGAGACTTGAAAAGTCACCGTCCTACCTCGTCGGATTTTATTATCGTTGTGATGTGTTGAGATAGCCATTGTAACGCCATAATGACAGGGGCATTTCTCAAACGTCCTTGACTCAATAATGTTGATATTTCGCTGTAGTCAAACAGGTGCAAAAGAATATTTTCACCTTCATCAGGCATGCCAAAAACCCCGCCTTTTGATGGTAAGTTTGTTTCAGCAGCATATAAGTGAAATAGTTCTGAACACGCCCCAGCAGATGGATAAAAGCTAAATAGATGATGTAAATAATTAACTGTGCATCCTGACTCTTCAAGTGTTTCACGGCGAATACAGCTCTCCGGCGTTTCATCTCCATCTAATACACCAGCAATTACTTCCAATTGCCACGGCGAATCGGGATCATTAATTGCACCTACACGAAATTGTTCAATCAGCGCAAACTGTTGTCTTTGATCGTTGTAGAGTAGAACGCCAGCCGCTTCAGGCCGATGAATGAGTTCACGTTGTAATACATGAGTATATTCAGTTTGATTAAATAGACGATGTCGAAGGCTGACTTTTTCAACTTGAATAAAACCACGGAATAGAGATTCACGTGATGTTACTTCGACATCTTTAGATGTATAACTTGGACGTTCAACAATACTCATGATTCGATCAGGACGAAATCTATTTATTTCATCCTAACCGAGAATCATGGCTAGGCAAGTGTTTTTTTTGAATATTTACACTTTGTGATACAGTTTTTGACCTTGCTCTTGATAAACCTCTTTCATCGCTTTGAGGCCTTCTTCAACCTCTGAATTGCTATTAGTGAGGTTGTTGGCATAGTCACGAACATTTTGGGTGATTTTCATTGAACAGAATTTTGGTCCACACATTGAACAGAAGTGAGCGGATTTATGAGCCTCTTTGGGTAAGGTTTCATCATGCATGCTACGTGCTGTGTCAGGGTCTAGACTTAAGTTGAACTGATCATCCCAACGGAATTCAAAACGTGCTTTTGACAAGGCATTATCGCGAACTTGAGCACCCGGATGTCCTTTAGCAAGGTCAGCAGCATGTGCCGCAAGCTTGTAGGTAATAATTCCGTCTTTAACATCTTTTTTGTTTGGTAAACCTAAGTGTTCTTTTGGTGTCACATAACAAAGCATCGCTGTGCCGTACCAACCAATCATGGCTGCACCAATTGCAGATGTAATGTGGTCATAACCCGGAGCGATATCAGTCGTTAAAGGCCCAAGCGTATAGAATGGTGCTTCTTTACACACTTCTAGCTGAAGGTCCATGTTTTCTTTGATCATGTGCATTGGTACATGACCAGGGCCTTCAATCATGACTTGAACATCATGTTCCCATGCACGGTGTGTAAGTTCACCTAGTGTTTTAAGTTCGCTGAACTGTGCTTCGTCATTTGCATCTTGAATACAACCCGGACGTAAGCCATCACCTAAGCTAAATGAAACGTCATAAGCTTTCATGATTTCACAGATTTCATCGAAATGAGTGTATAAGAAGTTTTCTTCATGATGCGCTAGACACCACTGCGCCATGATTGAACCACCACGAGACACTATACCTGTTAAACGGTTTGCTGTAAGTGGAACATAACGAAGCAATACACCTGCGTGAATTGTGAAGTAGTCAACGCCTTGTTCGGCTTGTTCAATCAGTGTGTCTTTGAAGATTTCCCATGTTAGGTCTTCTGCAACACCATCAACTTTTTCAAGTGCTTGATAAATTGGTACGGTACCGATTGGAACAGGTGAGTTACGAATAATCCATTCACGTGTTTCATGAATGTTTTTACCTGTCGATAAGTCCATAATGGTGTCGGCACCCCAACGGGTTGCCCACGTCATTTTTGCAACTTCTTCATCAATTGAAGAACCAAGCGCTGAGTTACCAATGTTGGCATTAATTTTAACCAAGAAATTACGGCCAATAATCATTGGCTCAAGTTCTGGATGGTTAATGTTGGCAGGAATGATCGCACGACCTTCAGCAACTTCTTGACGAACAAATTCAGGTGTAATTTCTTTTAAGTTTTTTGCACCGAAATTTTGTCCAGCATGTTGACGCATATCAACACCTTCACGCTGGCGCTGATTCTCACGAATTGCAATATATTCCATTTCAGGCGTGATAATACCTTGCTTGGCATAGTGCATTTGAGTGACATTTTTGCCAGCTTTAGCGCGGCGTGGGTTTTGAATATGAGCAAAACGAATGTCAGCGGTACGAATGTCTTTTAAACGTTCTTGACCAAAAGTTGAAGTTAAACCAGAAAGTACGTCAGTATCGTTACGTTCTTCAATCCAGTTTTGGCGAACTGAAGGTAAACCTTTGTCTAAATCAATTTGAACATTTGGATCTGTATAAACACCTGAAGTGTCATAGACCATAACAGGGGGATTATGTTCACCGCCCAGACCAGTTGGAGTATCTGTTAAAGAAATTTCTCGCATCGGAACCTGAATATCAGGACGAGAGCCTTCAATATAAACTTTTTTAGAAGCGGGTAAGATACGGGTTAAATCTTTTGCATCTTGTTCATGTTGTGCTGAAATTTCAGCAGAAGAGAGATTCGTTAACTGGTTCATTACATGATCCTTATGAATAACATCAACGAATCAAGCACGACCAAAAACGATGGCGGATTTATCTTTGCTAGATAAATTTAAGGCTTAAGTTTTCAGATGGCTTGATTCCTACGCAGGTCTTAACCTGATCAGGTTCAACGGTACTCATGTTCAAACTTGTGTTGCGATAACACGAAATTTACACAATCTCAGCGAGTTATTACTCGCGCTCCGTCAAGCGATTTACAGACTAACATGTTTTAGGTTGGGTGGCATTGTCAATTTGTATCTATACAAACCGCATCCATATGGCAGTCACGATACACTTCAGTGTTCCATGGGGAGTCTAATTTTAATAGCTGCTCAAGTTGTTCATGAGTCATCTGATAATTTGATTTTTTATCACCATTCTTATCAGTTAAATCTATTTTAAATTGCTTATTACGCTCCTCTACAGGCGTGGCAATAAACTTAAGAAATAGTTGAGCAGGTTTCGCTAAACTCGATTGACTTTGTGTAGATAGAAACTGAATTTGTTGAAGCGCATCTTTATCAAACCATGTGTTTGGTGCATATTCATCTGACACAGGCGTGTTATCGAGACCAAAGAAAATAAAATAGCGATATTCGTTAAAGAGTAGTTTTGCATCACTAATAAAATGGCTTTTTGGATACTTTTGAATAAATTTTTCCCAAAATAATGCACGTTCAGTGAGCTCTTTCCAAGAAATAGCCAACGCACCATCGTTATAAAAAATATTTTGATTGTCTTTCGCCATACGAGTTAAAAACTCTTTTTGGTCAGCAGGTAAGGCTTTAGAAAAAACATCAACTAAATAGTTTGGCTTACGTCGATAGGTGAACATGCCTTCGCCTTGATAGAGAAGTTCAATATAGGCTTGGCCTTCATGTTGAAGTAAATATTGATCACGTGGGCTCAGTTGGTCGAAGAGTTTTTTCTGAGTTTGGATGACCTTTTTAAGGTCTTGTTGTTTATGTTCTAAAACAGCATAGCCAAAAGCTTCAAACGCTCTGCCTGTTTTTTCAGTGTAGTCTTGTTTAATAAAACGTTGATACATGGCTGTTGATGCATCAATCAGCTTAAGCTGTTCATCATTTTTTAAAGACGGAACACAGGTTTTAAGCTTTTCATTAATTTGATTTAAGTCTTCTATTTTGCTGTTTTGATTAATCGTGTGCATAGCTACCATAATTTGTAAGCAGCTACTGTCTTGTTTTTGAGTGGCCTTTTGCTCAGTTGATTTTTGATCTTTAGATACAGTCTGATCTTGCTCTGATGTTTTATTACATCCAGCTAAAAGTAGTGCGCTGCACATACTCATCATTAGAACTTTTTTCATCATTGTATTTTTATCAAAGTGAATATTGCTCAAATTATAACTCGGAAAAAGATTGCATCATTGTTAGAAATCTTTATTATTAGGTAGGTCGGTCTACTTAAATTAAAGCTATGAATGATAAAACAGCAAGACAGAAAATTCTCGATGCCGCTTCAACTTTGTTTTATAACGATGGCATTACTGCAACTGGAATTAACTCAGTTACGGCTAAAGCAGATGTTGCTAAAATGTCGCTTTATAATAATTTTTCTTCAAAAGGTGAGCTTGTCGATGCCTACATTGCTGCGCGCCATCAAGAGTGGCTCGATCTCTATCAAAAGCGTTTAAAAAAAATAAAAACAGCTAAAGAAGCCATTTTGGCCGTATTTGATGCCTATCAAGACCATGCGGAATTTGCCTATGAAAAAGGCTTTCGAGGATGTGGGCTTTTAAATGCTGCCGCAGAGTTTCCTGCGAATAGTGTAGGGCGAAGTTCGGTAAGACAGCATAAAGAAGAAGTCGAGGCTATTGTTGCTGAACATTTAAAAAAATTGATACCAGACTCAAAGCGGATTAGTTATGTGGCTACGCAGCTTTCTTTTCTTTTAGAAGGTTCTATGGCAAGAGCTGGCTTAGAAGGAAACAGTCGTCAACTCCTGTTAGCAAAACAAATGGCAGAAGATATTTTAAATAGAGAATGTCCACATGATTAGCCTCATTAAAAATAGTAGTTATGGAGGCACAATCGCGATTTTAGTTGCCTCTGTTTTGTGGGGAACAACAGGTACTGCGGCCGCATTTGCTCCGACACTTGGTCCACTTGCTATTGGCGCCGTAGCGATGGGTGGAGGAGGTCTTTTACAAGCTTTGGTTGCATCACGAGCGATAAGGGAAAACCGACAATTTATAAGAGAAAATCTTTTAATACTGCTTTTAGGTGTAGCGGCGGTTGGTATTTATCCTTTGGCTTTTTATTCCTCAATGCATTATGCAGGCATTACGATTGGCACCGTGGTTTCAATTGGTTCGGCTCCACTGATTGCAGCCATTTTAGAGCGATTCTTTGATCGCAAAGCTTTGTCTGCCATCTGGTTTCTAAGTTTTATTTGCGGTGTGCTTGGCGTAACAATGTTGTCGATGGGTGAAAGTCATGCAGTTCTAGGCGGTACAAATCAATGGAATAAATACTTCGGTATTTTTCTTGGGCTTGTCGCAGCTACAACTTATTCACTTTATTCATGGGCTGCAAAAAGATTAATAGATCGGGGTGTTGCCTCTAAAGCTGCAATGGGCATGATTATGGGGGGTGGGGCAGTTATTTTGCTTCCTACTTTGCTGGTTACAGGTGGTGGGTTATTACAAAGCTCAACCAATTTACTTGTAGCTGGCTATATGATGCTAATTCCTATGTTTTTGGGTTATTTACTTTTCGGTTTTGGACTAAAAACAGTAAATGCCAGCAAAGCGACCACCTTAACTTTATTTGAACCTTTAGTTGCTGCGATTTTTGCCATTGTGTTGGTGGGTGAGCATGTTTCATGGTTGGGTTGGATAGGCATGCTTTTGATTTTTATTTGTATTTTAATATTGTCAAAAACTGAGAACGCTTAAAAAAACTAAAACTTTTAATGGCTTGAGTTTGATTCGAATTTTTCTTAGTCTTAAAGGCAAGTTTTATCGTTGATTTGAACAATGAAAATAAAATTAATGGTCGCTGTTGGCCTTTGGAGTTTTGCATCTTCGAGTTTTGCTCTAGATTTGGTTGAGACTTATGGGCGCGCAAAACAAAATGATCCGACATGGCAAGCCAATCAACAACAATTTGAAGCAGATCAACTTAATTTAGGCTTGGCAACGGGAGCGTTATTACCCACCGTTACACTGTCTGGAAACATTACTCGTAATCGACAAACTGTAAAGCGTTCAAACTTTCCGGGTGTTGATCAAGAAGGGCTTTCTGATGCTTTGGTAAGTAATACCTCAACGACTCGGCAAGCGACCTTAACAGCACGTCAGCCATTATTTCGAATGGATGCTTGGGAGGGTTATAAACAAGTTAAAACTTCGGTTGCCTTAAGTGAAATTACCTTAAGACTGCAAAAACAAGATCATGTTTTAAATGTAGCAGAAGCCTATTTTAATGTACTGCGTCAGCAGGCACTGAGTGTTGCATACCTACAAGAAGAAAAAGCTTTGCTTGAGCAGCTTAATATGATGAATGCCAAACTCAAAGAAGGTTTGGTGGCGCGTAGTGATGTGAGTGAAGCAAATGCTCAATATCAAAATGCCAGAGCCAATCGTATTTCAACCAATGTTCAATTACTTTTAGCCCAAGAACAGCTGTCTGAATATATTGGTTCTTATCAAGATAAACTTGCTGTATTACGAAGTGACTTTAGTTTTCAAAAGCCTTATCCAGCAGAGCTTAATGATTGGATTTCTTTGGCCCAGCAAAAAAATCTAAAGATCCAGCAAGCCCGTTTACAGCAACAATATAGTGAAGATCAGCGCCGTGTAGAAAAGGCCGCGCTTTATCCTCAAATAGATGCTGTGGCGAGCTATGGTTATACCAAACAAACACCAGAGACACTCATTTCGACTGACGGAAAATTTGATCAGGTCGGTGTAGAAATGAACTGGAATTTATTTAATGGTGGACGGACCCGAACATCAATTAAAAAAGCCACTGTAGAAGCCAGTAAAGCGCAGGCACAACTTGATGCAGCCATTCGCCGTGCCAATGTCGATGTGAAAAGTGCGTTTATGCAGGTAGATACAGATCAAGCCAAACTTGAAGCAAGAAAGGCTGCAATGGATTCCTCTTCTTTAGTTTCTCAAGCTTCAAAAGCGAGTTATAACGAAGGCTTGAAAAGTATGGTTGATGTTTTATTGGCGCAGCGTAATGCTTTTTCTGCAAAACAGGATTATCTTAATGCTCAATATGACTATTTATTGAATGTGCTTCGTTTAAAAGCTGCGGTAGGCCAGCTCGGTGAAAAAGATCTGGTTGAGCTTAATAGCTGGTTAACTTATCAGTAATAAATTGCTTTTATCTGAAATTTAATTTTGTCATAAAAACTTAATGATTGCTGTGTTTTAATGCTCAATCATTTTATTCCTGCGCCATCATGTTGGAGGCTTCCCTTGAGTCCAAGTAATCCGGTGTTAACCCATCATATTTCTTCTCAATTTAATGAAGATTTGCAAGATGTAAACACAAAGTTTATGACCATGGGTGGCTTGGTCGAACAACAGGTCGCAAATGCAATTCATTCTTTGCTTGATACAGACGCAAATTTAGCGATTGATGTTCAATTTAAAGATAATGCAGTCAATCAATATGAACGTGATATTGATGAAGGCTTGACGCTAATTTTGGCGCGTCGTCATCCAGCAGCGATTGACTTGCGTATGGTTATTGCCATGAGTAAAGCCAATACAGACCTTGAGCGTATTGGTGACGAAGCAGCAAAAATTGCCCGTATTGCACAGAACCTTTGTGAAGAGGGTGGTTCGCCTCGTGGCTACATGGAAACACGTCATATTGGTAACCAAGTTCGTGTCATGATTCATGATGCACTTGATGCTTTTGCACGTTTAGATGCAGATCAAGCTTTACGTGTACTTTTAGCCGATGCTGACATTGATCGTGAATATCAGTCAGCAACCCGCACATTAATGACCTATATGATTGAAGATCCACGCCACATTGCCCGTGTTATTAATGTCATGTGGGTTCTACGTTCTTTAGAGCGTATTGGTGATCATGCACGTAACATTGCTGAGCAAGTCATTTATATGGCAAAAGGCTTTGATGCTCGTCATACCAAAATTGAAGAAATTGAAGCTAAAGTCCACGAAAAGTAATTTTGAGCTGAAATATTTAAAGGCCTTGTTTAAAACAAGGCTTTTTTATTTTTAAAATAATAGATAAAAAAATGTCCCGAACTTTGGGGGGAAGTTCAGGACAGAAAATCAAGTGCATAAACACGACAGGGATCGTGTTCTTCTTGCTATGAATTGATATTAAGTTCTTTACTTTTTGATGTCATGTAGAGTCCTGTTCGCTCTATGTAAGGCTTTTTATGCTTGTGTAAGTTTCACGTAAAAAAAGGCGGGTCTATGTGTATAGGACCCGCCTTTTTAATGATGAAGAAGCTAAAATAAACCGATTATTCTGGTTTCCAGCCTTCAGCTTTTTCTACGCTTTCATCATTGTTAAAGAACTTCTCACGTTGTTCTTCAAGGAACTTCTTCGCATCTGGTTCAAACACGTTTAAGCGTTTTTCATTAATCAGCGTAGTTTGGTGTTTTAACCATTCTTGCCATGCTTGCTTAGAAACATTTTCAAAAAAATCTTGGCCTTTAGCACCTGGGAAAGGAGCGAAGTCTAAACCTTCCATTTCCTTTTGATATTTGCGGCAAAAAACTTGTCGACTCATGATTTATCCTTAAGCGTATAACTGTTCTAAACGTGTATGGGCACGAGCAATCGCAGCTTCAACCTGTTTTGGTGAAGTTCCGCCAATATGATCACGTGCATTTACAGAAGCTTCTAGTGTTAAGGCTTTATCAAATACATCTGCTGTAATTAAGTCAGAGAATTGCTGTAATTGCTCAAGTGTGAGTTCAGATAAATCTTTTTCTTCAGCAACACCTAAAGCAACAGCTTTACCTACAATTTCATGAGCATCACGGAAAGCAACGCCTTTTTTCACTAGGTAGTCAGCAAGATCGGTTGCAGTCGAGAATCCACGAAGTGCAGCTTCACGCATGATTTCAATATTTGGAACCAATGCAGGAATCATATCTGCGAAAGCCATGAGTGAACCACGAACCGTATCGATTGCATCAAATAAAGGTTCTTTGTCTTCTTGGTTGTCTTTGTTGTATGCCAATGGTTGACCTTTCATGAGCGTAAGTAAGCTAATTAAGTCACCAAATACACGGCCAGATTTACCACGGATTAGCTCTGGAACATCCGGATTTTTCTTCTGCGGCATAATTGAAGAACCAGTACAGAAGCGGTCAGGAATGTTCACAAATTTGAACTGTGCAGAAGTCCAAAGAATCAGTTCTTCAGACATACGTGATAAATGCATCATGATAAGTGCAGCAGCTGCATTAAATTCGATGGCAAAGTCACGGTCAGATACAGCATCAAGAGAGTTTTCAGATACAGCTTCAAACCCTAAAAGCTCTGCTGTATATGCGCGGTCAATTGGATAAGTTGTACCCGCAAGAGCAGCAGATCCAAGCGGCATACGGTTAACACGTTTACGGCAGTCTTGGAGACGTTCAGTGTCACGTACCAACATTTCAAACCATGCTAACAAGTGATGACCAAAAGTCACAGGCTGAGCAGTTTGTAGGTGTGTAAAGCCCGGCATAATGGTATTTACATTTTTGGCAGCCAAGCCTAACAAGCCTTTTTGTAAACGTTCTAATAATTTTAAAATATCATCAATTTCGTCGCGTAGGTAAAGACGAATATCAGTTGCAACCTGATCGTTACGGCTACGGCCTGTGTGTAATTTTTTACCTGTAATGCCAATACGTTGAGTCAAACGTGATTCAATGTTCATGTGAACATCTTCAAGATCGATGCGCCACTCAAAGTTTCCAGCCTCAATTTCTGAGCGAATGGTGCTTAAACCTTCAATAATGTCATCGCGTTCTGCTTCTGTGAGTACGCCAACTTTCGCAAGCATGGTAGCATGCGCAATCGAACCAGCGATGTCTTGTTTATAAAAACGTTGGTCAAACTGAACAGAGGCGGTAAATTCGGCTACAAAAGCGTCCGTCGCTTCAGAAAAACGACCACCCCACATACCTGAGGTTTGGTCTGGGGTTACTGAATTAGGGGGATTTGAAGATGTGGTCATGGTGGCTCAGTAAAATAAAAAAGAGTATATCACTTGCCGAAGCTCAACAAACAAAGTTGTTTCCTACAGCATACCGAAATCAAAATTCCTCCTATTTTTTTACGAAAAACGGGCGTTGGCAACACTTATTCGAATTAATTATCGCAAGTAATGTTTTGGCTCTGGTCTTAGCATTGGCTGAAGCACAGTCTTGGCAAGCCTTGAGCGGGGGAAGGCTTTTTCAATACATCATTTTTATTAACTGGGTAATATTGTCGTTTTTTGCATTGGTTGAGCGCTTTCAAGGTTTTTTTAGCACTTTACGTCAAGAATTTGCCTTGGCTATTGGCTTTGTCATGTTGCAAGGTATTGTTGTTTTAACCACCTTAATGAGTAATTTTTTTCAGTTTGGTCTTTTAAATAAACATGCTTCTTTAACGCAGGGCTGGAGTATTTATTTTACCAATGTACCTTTATATCTAAGCTATGGAATATTACTCGGGGCTTTCTGCCTACGTTATTTATATGTCAGAGAACAATGGTTACATCAGCAATATGCAGAATTAAATGCCCGTATTCAGGCCATGCAAGCGCGAATTCATCCTCATTTTTTATTTAATAGTTTAAATAATGTAGTCAGTTTAATTGCGATAGATCCAGATAAAGCAGAAAGCATGCTCATTAGTCTGTCACGTTTATTTCGTGCCAGCTTCCAAGAATTGAAATTGGTGAGTCTGCATGAAGAAATCGAGCTAAGTAAACAATATTTAATGATTGAACAGGTCCGTTTGGGGGAGCGTTTAAAAGTAGATTGGAAAGTCGAGCTTTCACCTGTGCAACTCAAACAGATCACCATTCCTTTATTGACATTACAACCTTTGTTAGAGAATAGTATTTTTCATGGGGTAGAACCAATGATGGGTAAGGCAACCATAGGGGTATTGGTTGAAATATTGCAAAATCAGGTCAGTATAGTCATTACCAACCCATATACAGACGATACAATAAATTCAAGGAAAGGGCATGGAATCGCGCTTGAAAATGTTAAGCAGCGCCTGAAAGCATATTATGGGAGTTCCGTAAGATTTCAGGTTTATAAAGGTGAAACCTTATATACCACCATTATGAGCTATCAATATCAAACAAAATAATAAGTTAGTCAGAGTTAACCATAAAAAAATGGATCAAGTTAACGGTGACAAGGAGGATGAATGAAGGTGCTGATTTGTGATGACGAACCACTTGCAGTGGAGCGATTATCACGTTTAGTTTCAAAGATGGGACATGAAGTTGTATCAACGGCTCATCATGGACAAGAAGCCTTGGAACAGGCGCGGCTTCATCAACCGGATGTAATTTTACTTGATATTCAAATGCCAGGTATGAATGGTCTTGTCTGTGCGGAACAGCTAAGCCAGCTAAATCCTCGACCTGCGATTGTATTCTGTACGGCCTATGACCAACATGCGTTGGAAGCATTTAAGTCTCAAGCTCAAGCTTATCTTCTTAAACCTATTGATCCTCAAGAACTTGAACAAGTTTTTAGTCAATTGACTCAGCTTACTCAAGCACAGCTCAATGCTTTACCACAACATGATTTTTTACATGATCTAAAAACACAACGACATCAAATTGCTGCAAAGACCTATCGTGGGGTTGAGCTAATTCCAGTTGAAAATATCTATTATTTTTTAGCTGATCAAAAATATGTCACTGTGCGTCATCAAAATGGCAGTGTATTAATTGATGAAACTTTAAAAGAGCTTGAAACCGAATTTGCAGATCAATTTATTCGTATTCATCGAAATGCATTGGTTGCAGTTGCATATTTAGATGGACTGGAGCTCGTTAGCTCTGGGCAATATCAGGTTCGTTTACGTGGCTTAGATGAGCGACTTTCTGTGAGTCGTCGACATTTATCTATGCTTAGAGAGCGGATCCATCAGCTCTAAAGTTAAAAAGAGTTATCTTGGGCGTGCGAGATTTTACTTGCAATTTTAAGGGATCAAGTTAAGTTTAGGGTGTATCGTTTGACCAGCCCATGCTTGAATTTATGAAAACCTTGAAAATTGCTACACGACAAAGCCCACTTGCTCTTTGGCAGGCAGAACATATTCGTGCCCGATTACAGGAGCTTCACCCAGATTTAACGGTGGAGTTGGTTAAATTTGTTACGCAGGGCGATAAAATCTTAGATACGCCTTTAGCAAAAATTGGTGGGAAAGGGCTGTTTGTTAAAGAGTTAGAAGCAGCACTTCTAGATGGGCGTGCAGATTTAGCTGTACATTCAATGAAAGATGTCCCAATGGCTTTGCCAGAAGGTCTAAGCTTGGCAGTAATTTGTGAACGTGAAGATCCATTAGATGCTTTCGTTTCAAATCAATTTGAAAAATTTGCCGACTTACCTCAAGGTGCAAAAGTGGGCACCTCAAGTTTACGCCGTAAATCCCAAATTTTAAAACAGCGTCCTGATTTGCAAATTATTGACTTGCGTGGAAATGTTGGCACACGTTTAGCAAAACTAGATGACGGTCAATATGACGCTATTATTTTAGCTAGCGCTGGTTTGAAGCGTTTAGGATTGTCAGAACGTATTCGTCATTGTTTAACACCAGACATTAGTTTGCCTGCGGTGGGTCAAGGTGCGTTGGGCTTGGAATGCCGTGCAGCTGACCAAGATGTATTAGCTTTAATTCAACCACTATTGCACGAAGAAACAGATGTTTGCGTACGTGCTGAGCGTGCTTTTAATGCTTATCTGGAAGGTGGTTGTCAGGTTCCGATTGCAGGTTATGCCACACTACAAAATGGACAAATCCATATTGAAGGTCGTGTCGGAAGTCCTGATGGGCAAACATTATTACGTGCTGAACTGACAGATGAAGCTAGCAATGCTCATCAACTGGGTGAAAATCTTGCTCGAAACTTACTAGACCAAGGCGCGGGCGAGCTATTAAAGGCTCTCTACTAAACCATGTTGTTTATTAATACTCGACCTGATTCTCGTGCAGCTGAATTAACAGATGCTTTGCAAAATGAAGGTTATCAGGTTGAGTCTTTACCTCTTTTAGAACTCGTTGCTAAACCCTTTTCCGAACACTTACTTCAGCTTTACCAACAATTAGTTAAAGCACAAGCTATTGTTGTGGTCAGCCCAACTGCTGTTGATGTGGGTATGCAGTATTTAATACAAAGTGGTTTAAAGCTAGATGACTTAACACATATTCAGTGGATTGCGGTCGGACAGGCTACCGCTAATCGTCTTCATGAGTATGGCGTTGACGCACATATTCCAGATGTGGAAACTTCTGAGGGAATGTTAAACCTACCGATTCTTCATAATATGAAACAGGACGGTAGTGTCGCTTTCTGGCGAGGAGAGGGTGGCCGTCAATTTATGATGGAAACTTTACAGCAGCAAGGCATTCAGATTTTAAATTTCGTTTTATATCATCGGCAATGCCCAGAAACCTCATATTCTACATTCAAACATCTGACACAGAATTCAAATTATAATTTACATAAATGGCTGGTCTTAATTACCAGTGAGGCCAGCTGGAAATATTGGTTAGAGCTTTGTTTAAAAAATAATGTACAACCTGATTGTGTATATTTGGTTTTAGGACCACGTCTTTTTCAAATTGTTAAAGAATATCGCGATCAACAACAGGCTCATTTTCACATTATTCAACTTGAAAATTTATCGCCTTCGGGGATGATTCATCACATTCAGGCATTATAAGGATTCGTATGAGAAAACTTGTTTCTATCATCATTTTACTGGGCATGGCTTGGTTGGCTAAGCTCAGTTACGATATGTGGCAAATTTCTCGTACTGTTCCCGAGCTTAAGCAAAGTCTGCTTCAATCAGAACAGCACTATGCCAATCTAAATGATCAATTGGTTGCTTTACAGCGGCAATTACAGAATCAACCTGTAAATACTGGTGATAAAGTAAGTTCAGTAGCTCACCCAGATGCTCCACCGATAGGTATTGCTCCTACAGTTTTAATTAAACAAAAGTTAGATTTAATTCAATTTGCAATTGATCAGCAGCAATTGATTTATGCAGTTGATCAATTAAATCAGTTGCAGCTATCTCTCGTGCACTATGAAATTGCTCCAGCATTGCAACATAGTTTAAGCCAATCGCTTGAGCAAGATAAGCAAGCAGTTCAACAATTCACTTTGGCTCAAAATCAGCGCCATCAATTGATCGACGATTTATTACAGACGATTGATAAAAATATTCAGCAAGCTTTAGCTCAGCCTAAGCTTGAGATGGATCAATCCGAGTCTGTGTCTTGGTGGAAAAAATGGTTCCGCATAGAAAAAGTAGAAACGCCGTCTATTAATTTAATGAATCGAAGTGTGGTACTCAAAGAAGTACAATTAAGACTATTAATTGCTGAACAGGCACTCAATCAAGGCAAAATGACAGAGTACCAAAACGAGTTGCAATCTGTGATGCAAAAGCTAGATGAAATGCCTGATGCAACGAGTCAACAGTTAAAAAAACGTATTGCTAAAGTGGCGCATTTATCTATCGTGCCTGTTCCTAAATTATCTACACTTGGTCTAATTGGCTCATAAGGAGGAGATATGAAACACCTCCTGTCGGTTTATTTCGTAATTAGTTTAATACTCTTTGCCGCTTTAGCTTTATTGAGTTATGGCTATGGAATGGGGTATGTCTACATTTACTGGCGACAATTGCAGTTGCAAACAAATGTCTGGGGATTAACCCTTGCTTTTGTTGCCATGAGTTTTATTGCTCAACTTATATGGCTTTGGGTTAAACGTTATTCCTCTCGCGAGCAGAGGAAAAGTGAAAACATCTTCCAGTTTAAAAACCTTCATCCCTATGAACAATTAGGTATTGTCTGGTTATTAGAGGCCGCCGAAGATCAACGTGTATTTATTGAACGTGTTTTTACTCAGTCAGCGCTTTTAAAAAATATTATTGATGCCAAATTTCTGGTTTTAAGTGGAGACTATCCAAAAGCATTGGCTGCTTTAGATCAATCACCGCCTATGGCATTTGAATTGGCAGAATTAGAACGAATCGAAATCTTTTTAGCCCAAAACGAAGCTGAACGTGCATTAACTCATCTTGAGTTTTTATACCAGCATCAGTTATCGCCTTGGCTTGAGGAAATAGAAACAGCCTACCAGCAACGATTAACAGCGTTATGGGGGCAATTGGCGCTGCAACACCCATGGGTGTATTTACGGTCAATGAAGTATGGTTTGCTAGATGCTGAGCACCGTGATTTATGGTTACAGCAACTCCTTCAGCAGTTTGATGAAGCTTCTGTTGATGATCTGCATGCTTTGCAACAACGTTATCTAGATTTAGAGTCTGAAATTCAAACTCGACCTTATAGCAGTAAGTTGTTATGGCTCAAACTATTGGCGCGTATGCCTGATATGAGTATGCAGCACGCAGCCTTAACACTACACTTATTAAAAGAACAGTTCGATCCAGAAGTGTTTTATCTGTGGTTTCAGCAACAACTGCTTAAACAGGTTCCAGACTATGCAGATGTCGAAGAAAAAATTATCGAGTTTGAAAATCAATATATGAATTTGCCTGTTTTAACTTTTGCAAAATGGCATGTCTATATGGCAACTGGACGTCAAGCAGAGGCTGAAACATTATTATCATTATATCCAGATAATATTTTAATGAGCTATTTACGTATTAAGTCTACGCTTAATGAAGATGAAGTATTAATCAAACAGTTAAACCTAATTTTTGAAAATGATGCGAATTTTTTAAAATTTAAAATATGAGGCAAAAATGAAAGAACTGTCTGTCTACCCGATAATATATGAACAGAAAGTCGCATGGGGAGATATGGATGCTTTCGGTCATGTCAATAATGTACAATATTATCGATATATTGAAAGCTCACGTATTTTATATATGGAAGCAATAAATATATTAACGCCGCAATTATATACCGTTGTAGCTTCAAGTCAGTGTAAATATTTAAAGCCAGTTTTTTATCCAGATGTACTGAAAGTCGGTGTTCGCGTGGAAGAGCTCCGTAATAGTGCATTCCGTATGGCTTATATATTATGGAGCGAGACACAACAACAAATTGTGGCTACTGGTGAGGCGGTTATGGTCTGCGTAGATAAATTAACAGAACGAAAATGTGAAATACCTCAGGAAATAAAACAAAAAATTATTGAGCTAGAAAAATCTGTTGGGCATGACTTAATACATTTATCTTAAATAAATATTAATAAAATATATTTCATTTATAATTGATAATGTAATTAAAAGGTAATTTTTTTAGTTATTCTGATGAACACGGCTTTCAAACTATTGCTTATTGAATAGATTATAAATAATATTGGTCTTGATTTTATGTTTTTAAATTTTGTCTGTATTATTTTGAATTGTCTGTAAGACTGGAGTATTTATTAATGAAACCGGATATCAGTGAATTATCTGTTGAAGAGTTAAAACGCTTACAAGAAGAAGCGGAAGCTTTAATTGCAAGTAAAAAAGATCAAGCAATCGAAGATGCTTATAATCAAATTATCGAGATTGCTGAAAATGTAGGTTTTAGTGTTGAACAACTTCTTGAGTTTGGTGCTCAAAAACGTAAGAAAACAACACGTAAATCTGTTGAGCCACGTTACCGCAACAAAAACAATTCTGAAGAGACTTGGACTGGTCGTGGTAAACAACCACGCTGGTTAGTTGCTGAAATTGAAAAAGGCGCAAAACTTGAAGATTTCTTAATCTAATCGTATTGCCGATTTAAAAAGCCAGGCAGATTTGCCTGGTTTTTTTATGCATAAAAATAACTAAAGTGTGTTTTGAAAATTATTTAAGAAATTGGGTGTTTAAATTCATCTTTAAATAGATTGTTGAGATCAAATTTGCATTTAGTTCTTTTAGCACTCGGTTTTCATGATTTTGTCATACGTTCAACTTATAGTCTTAATACCGAAGCCAAGCCCGATTGCTTGGTTTTTTTATATGAAGTGAATTGGCGATGTTGAAAAAGTATGCATAATGTCAGACTAGGGAGCTACTCTCAAAATAAGGACGATAATTTGCATGTTGGTAAGGCTGAATGAAGAAAAAGTCTAAGCAATGGAAGTGGTGGTTATTTGCACTCATTGCATTTTTAATTTTTATTATTTTACAGATCCCGGCGACGTGGCTAATTTCTAAATTTTCAAAGAATAATCAAACTCTACACAATGTAAGTGGAAATATCTGGCAAGGCCAAGCAGATTGGCGGCGTGGTACTTTGAGAGGCTCGATTCATTGGAAAACTAGACCTCTTGACCTGTTTTTATTACGGTTCGCTGCTGATGTAGATATCCATAGTGGAAATACCCAATTATCTGGGGTAATGGGCTATGGCGTGGGTAAAAAAGTAATTGTAAAAGCTATGAATGGTCAGGTTGCGCCTGAAACATTAAAACAAATTGTGAACTGGCAATGGCCTGTGAATAGTATCCAGTTAAAAGATATTAATTTTAATTATAAAAAAGAGCAGGGTTTCGCCGCAGTTGATGGTCAATTGCATTGGGGGGGCGGTGCTTTAATTTATAATATTGGTGATCGTCAAGACCGGATGAATATGCCCTCTTTAAATGGGCAACTAACGGATCAAAACGGTCAATTACAAGTTGATATACGTGATCAACGCAGTCAAAAAATGGCGAATCTCTTATTAGATGCCAACATGATGCTTGATGTACAGCTTACCCAAAGGTTATTACTCAATATCCCATCTTATGATGGAAAAGCTGGTTTAGATACATTTGTCATTAGTTCTCGTCAGCCCTTAATACAAGGGGGTAACTAATGAAAGTGTGGATGGAGAAATTACAGCACCTACAATGGCAAAAATTAGATCGGTTAAGTGTGGTTGTATTTGCCGTTTTAATTCTATGGCTGTGCTGGAAATTGGCTTCATTATTTTGGTGGGTGATTGCACCTCCTCAAATGATGCAGTTTGATCGTGTAGAGTTAGGATCACAGCAACCACAAATTCCTAACATTAGTACTTTTTCGCTTTTTAATGAACCTTCAGCCAATGCAGCTCAGGAAAATGTCAACCTAGAATTACAAGGCGTGATGCTGGGTTATCCCAACCGTTTTTCTTCGGCTGTGATTAAGCTTGATAATACTGCTGACCGGTATCGGGTGGGAGAAACAATAGGTTCTACCTCTTATCAGTTGGCAGAAGTTTATTGGGATCACGTGATATTGCGTCAAGGTAATGGAAGTACGCGTGAGCTTCAGTTTAAAGGTTTGCCAAACGGTTTATATCAACCTATGACACCAGATGCCTCACAACCAACTGCAACTGCGCCTCAGTCGTCGGCACCTGTTAATACGACTCAAGAGGCGTTAGGACAGGCTATTCAGCAAATGCAGGGGAACCGAGAGCAGTACCTCAAAGATATGGGGGTAAGCGGGAACTCAGGCGGAGGTTTTGAAGTTACAGAACGTACACCCACTGCGCTTCGAAATAAGTTAGGTTTAAGGCCGGGTGACCGGATTGTTTCCTTAAATGGTCAAACGGTTGGGCAAGGGCAAACGGATGTGCAGTTACTTGAACAGGCTCGTCGAGCTGGGCAAGTGAAATTAGAAATAAAACGTGGTGATCAAGTGATGACCATACAACAAAATTTTTAGTGATAACACGTCACCATAAGAGTTAGGAATTATCGCAAGTTATGGCTTTATTGAATCATCAACGTCCACTTTGGGCATTACTTGCAGCAGCTCCATTGATTGCGACAGTGAGCAGCAGCGTCTATGCCCAGACATGGAAGATCAATTTACGTGATGCTGACTTAACTGCATTTATTAATGAAGTTGCAGACATTACGGGGAAAAACTTTGCAGTAGATCCGCGAGTGCGTGGCAATGTCACAGTAATATCGAATAAACCCCTTAATAAAGATGAAGTTTATGATCTATTTCTTGGGGTTTTAAATGTAAATGGGGTGGTGGCAATTCCTTCAGGGAACACTATCAAGCTTGTGCCAGATAGTAATGTTAAGAATTCGGGAATCCCTTACGATTCTAGAAATAGACTGCGTGGTGATCAAATTGTCACTCGAGTCATTTGGCTTGAAAACACGAATCCAAATGATTTAATTCCAGCACTTCGTCCTTTAATGCCACAATTTGCACATATGGCTGCGATAGCAGGGACTAATGCGCTAATTGTTTCGGACCGGGCAGCGAATATTTACCAACTTGAAAATATCATTCGTAACCTCGACGGTACGGGGCAAAATGATATTGAGGCAATAAGTCTCCAATCGAGCCAAGCGGAAGAAATTATTACTCAACTTGAGGCAATGAGCGCTACGGGGGCATCTAAAGATTTTAACGGGGCGCGTATCCGTATTATTGCAGACAACCGAACAAATCGTATTTTAGTAAAGGGTGATCCTGAAACGCGTAAACGCATTCGCCACATGATTGAAATGTTGGATGTGCCTTCAGCAGATCGCTTAGGCGGCTTAAAAGTTTTTCGATTAAAATATGCTAGTGCAAAAAACTTATCTGAGATTTTGCAAGGCCTCGTAACAGGACAAGCAGTTTCTTCGTCAAATAATAATAGTTCTTCTAACTCATCGAATCCTATCAATAATTTGATGGGTAATAACCAAAATTCCAGTTCAAATACCTCTGGTTCAAATGGTAGCTCAATTTCTACGCCATCTATTAACCTAAATGGTAATTCAAATAATAGTAATCAGAACAGTATCTCTAGCTTTAGCCAAAATGGTGTGAGTATTATTGCGGATAATGCCCAAAACTCGTTAGTGGTTAAGGCTGATCCTCAATTAATGCGCGAAATTGAATCTGCTATTCAGCAGCTTGATGTTCGACGTCAGCAAGTTCTGATTGAAGCTGCAATTATTGAAGTTTCAGGGGATGATGCGGATCAACTTGGAATCCAATGGGCGCTAGGTGATTTATCTAGTGGGATTGGTTTGCTTAGCTTTAGTAATGTTGGTGCTAGTTTATCTTCTATTGCTGCTGGTTATTTATCGGGTGGCTCGGCTGGAGCAGCGTCTGCTATTGCTGGTGGAGCCAATAAAGGTAACGGTGCAACTTTGGCTTTGGGTAATTTTGAAAATTCCCGTAAGGCTTACGGTGCCTTGATTCAAGCACTCAAAAGCAACACTAAATCAAACTTATTGTCGACCCCATCTATTGTTACGATGGATAATGAAGAGGCTTATATCGTTGTCGGTCAGAACGTTCCATTTGTAACAGGGTCAGTCACTACGAATAGTACAGGTATCAATCCATATACAACTGTTGAACGTAAAGATGTGGGTGTGACATTAAAAGTTGTTCCACATATCGGTGAAGGCGGTACGGTTCGTCTTGAAGTAGAGCAAGAAGTTTCGAATGTTCAGACTAGTAAAGGGCAAGCGGCCGATTTAATTACCAATAAACGTGCTATTAAAACTGCTGTATTGGCCGAACATGGACAAACAGTTGTTTTAGGTGGTTTGGTGTCTGATGATGTTGAGCTGAGTCGTCAAGGTATTCCTGGTTTAAGCAGTATTCCATATGTAGGTAGATTATTCCGATCAGACAGTAGAAGTAATACGAAGCGTAATCTTCTTGTTTTTATTCATCCAACAATTGTGGGTGATGCGAATGATGTGCGCCGTTTGTCTCAGCAGCGCTACAACCAGCTTTACAGCTTGCAATTGGCGATGGATAGAAATGGCAACTTTGCCAAATTGCCTGAACAGGTTGATGATGTCTATAATCAAAAAATGACTCCGCCAAACATTACCTCTCAGCCAAAAAATTATCAGCAGGTTCCTTCAGGTGGCAAAAGCTCGACAGTAACAACACCTGTAGCTGTAGAGCCATCGGTTCAAAGACAAACCTTACAGTTGCCTGAACCTGAAGTTAATCGTACTAAAAATACCGTAACAACAACGACACTGCGTCCAAGCACAGCACCGTAGTAGCATGTTATGATTGATAAAAAATGAATAGGACATACGCATGACTTGGAAATTACAAGCAATTACTGGCGAAATTACTGGCCAAGAAATTAGTGTTGATCGTGATATGTTAGTCGGGCGCCATCAAGATGCTGATGTATTGTTGCAAGCCGCTGAAATTTCACGTCGCCACGCTGCATTGCTTTTAAAAGATCAATTGCTATGGGTGCAAGACCTTAATTCATCAAATGGTACATTCATAAACGATATTCGTATTGAGCAAGAAAAACAGCTGCATGATGGTGATATTGTTCAATTTGCTAGCTTTAAATTTTCTGTATTAGCGCCTGCGAAAGAAATATTAGATTTACCCGAAATCGAAGCAGAACCAGTGCAAACTGCTGCACTAACACAAGACTTAAGTGATCAAGGAATGCCAAGTCTTGCAGAGCGTGCTGCAGAAACAGAAGTTCGTCGTGATGGTATGCCACAGAATATCTCTATACCAAAGCCTGCACCTATTCCAGAGGGTGTGGATGTCAATGTAAAACAACCATCACCTGTTGCCTTTGAGGAGCCTGTTTCTCGTGTTGCTGAAGAAAAAGAGCAACAGAAGAATGCCTCAGTTGGTTTAATCACTATTATTATTTTAGTAATTTTAGCTTTATTGGCATGGTTATTCTTTAAATAATCCCTTGCTGCTTTTACAATCAAGGCATGCTAAACGCATGCCTTTTAAATTTTGAGAAGAAGAAGATGTCTGTTGCACAATTAAGTAAGCGCGATTTAATTTTATTTGATCTAGATGGAACACTAGTTGATTCTGCTGCTGATTTATATAGATCAATGAATTTAAGTTTACAAGAATTAAAATGGCCTTTAATAACAGAAGCCCAGATCCGAGCATGGGTAGGTAAGGGAGTGTCTAAACTCTGTGAAAGTGTTCTGCTTCATATTTTTGGAAAATTAGATGCTGAACAGCATAAAGTCCTCTTGCAGAAGTTTGTTGACATATACCGTGCTGAACTTTGTGTGAATACTCAAATTTATCCTGGTGTAACTGAGTTTTTAAAGCATTGTAAAACTTTGAATATACATATGGCATGTGTTACCAATAAGCCTGTGCAACTTGCTCAAGGGTTACTTGATGCATTAGAACTTTCTTCTTATTTTCAAGTTGTACTTGGAGGCGATAGTTTGTCCGAGAGAAAGCCACATCCATTGCCTTTATTGCATTGCATGCAAAGTCTAAAAATATCTGCGTCACAATCATTAATGATTGGCGATTCAAGTAATGATATTGAGGCTGCGCGTCGTGCGGGAATTGATTGTATTGTGGTTAGCTATGGCTATAATCATGGAGAAAATATCTATGATTGCAAACCTCAGCAAGTGGTTGATAGTTTGGCTGAGTTAATTATCTAATGAGTGAAATGGAGATCAGCATGAATAAGCGTATGGTTTTTCGATGGCGTGTCTAAATCGAAACTAGAAAACACACTTTTAAATCGAAACCATATTAGAGAAAAATTCATGACTACTTTAGCGCAATTCGAACAGCTTAAAGCATCAGGTTACAACACTATTCCAGTTTATCGTCAACGTTTGGCAGATACGGAAACACCTTTATCTGTTTTTGCTCGTTTTAAGGAGCAAAAACAAGCTTATTTATTTGAATCGGTTGAGGGGGGTGAAAACTGGGCGCGTTACTCCATGATTGGTTTGGGTGAATCGACAGTTTTTTCATGTAATGCTGGCGTTTTATCTATACAGCATGCTGATGGTTCGATCACACAAGAAGATTGTCTAGATCCATTTGAATATATTCGTGAATTCCAGAAGCAATTTACAGTTCCACCAGCTGAGCTTTTACCAGACTTACCAAGTTTTACTGGCGGGCTGGTTGGTTATTTAGGCTATGATGCAGTTCGCTACATAGAGCCACGTTTAAAAAATGTTCCTGCGGCTGATCCAATTACATTGCCGGATTTGTGGTTAATGCTATCAAAAACGGTCATTGTCTTTGATAACCTTAAAGATACTCTGTTTTTAATTGTTCATGCCGATACAGCACAGCCAAATGCTTATGAAGATGCGCAGCAAAAGTTAGATCAATTGGAACAGTTGTTGGCTACACCAGTTAGTTTGCAAGCTAAGCCACATACACCCCCACATTTTGAATCGATTACGGGTAAAGCGAAATTCTTAGAGACCATAGAAAAGGTTAAAGAATATATTCGTGCGGGTGATGTTATGCAGGTTGTTCCTGGTCAACGTATGGTTTCTGACTTTGATGGAGAGGCTTTACAGGTTTACCGTGCTTTACGCCATTTAAATCCTTCGCCTTATTTGTTCTTAGTACAAGGTCAAACAATTACGGATCAAAAACCATTCCATATTGTAGGGTCATCACCTGAAATTCTCTCTCGTCTTGAAAATGGTATTGCGACAGTTCGCCCATTGGCTGGTACGAGACCACGTGGAAAAACTAAAGAAGAAGATATCGCTTTAGAAAAAGACTTGCTTTCTGATGAAAAAGAAATCGCAGAGCATTTAATGTTGATTGACCTTGGTCGAAATGATGTTGGGCGAGTTTCTAAAATTGGTAAGGTCAAAGTGACTGATCAAATGGTCATTGAACGCTATTCGCATGTCATGCACATCGTTTCAAATGTACAAGGTGAGGTGCGTGATGATATCGATGCACTAGACGTATTTAAGGCAACTTTTCCAGCAGGTACTTTGTCTGGCGCACCTAAAATTCGTGCAATGGAAATTATTGACGAAGTAGAGCCTGTGAAAAGAGGTGTTTTTGGTGGGGCAGTGGGATATTTAGGATGGCATGGTGAAATGGATATGTCGATTGCAATCCGTACGTGTGTAATCCGTGATAAAAAAGTGTATGTACAGGCTGGAGCGGGCTTAGTTGCTGACTCAAATCCTGAATCGGAATGGAATGAAACCCAAATAAAAGCTCGCGCAGTGATCAAAGCGGTTGAATTATCATCAAACGGATTGATTTTATGAGTTTTTAGCAGTTTTTTTAAAAAAACTGCTTGCATCGTTTGGAAGTTTTGCTAAACTGCACACCGTTCCGATACGAAACGTACGAAACACTAAGAAGCGCCGGCATAGCTCAGTTGGTAGAGCAACTGACTTGTAATCAGTAGGTCCACAGTTCGAATCCGTGTGCCGGCACCATTTAAAGTGTGAAGTTGTTAAGTGTGGGATAACACTGAAATAAGTGTGATATGGTGAGATTCCCGAGCGGTCAAAGGGGGCGGACTGTAACTCCGCTACGAAAGTTTCGAAGGTTCGAATCCTTCTCTCACCACCATTAACTTCGATTGAAGTGCTAAGTATACCAGCATCGTGCGGGAGTAGCTCAGTTGGTAGAGCGGCAGCCTTCCAAGCTGCATGTCGCGAGTTCGACCCTCGTCTCCCGCTCCATCGAAGGATAATCGCTCTTATAGCTCAGTGGTAGAGCACTCCCTTGGTAAGGGAGAGGTCTCGAGTTCAAATCTCGATAAGAGCTCCAGATACAGTTTAGTAGATTTTCTACAAAGATTTAAAAAGCAGGCTTATTAGTCTGCTTTTCAAGTATTGGGTGTTTGATTTTTTAGGCGATATGTCGATGCTGAGTCTTGCTCAGAATTGTGTTCGACGTAAACGAGGACTATAAACATGGCTAAGGCTAAGTTTGAACGTAATAAGCCACACGTAAACGTGGGCACAATTGGTCACGTTGACCATGGTAAAACAACTTTAACTGCTGCGATTGCAACTATTTGTGCAAAAACTTACGGCGGTGAAGCGAAAGATTACTCACAAATCGACTCAGCACCTGAAGAAAAAGCACGTGGTATTACAATTAATACTTCACACGTAGAATACGATTCTCCAATCCGTCACTACGCTCACGTAGACTGCCCGGGCCACGCCGATTATGTTAAAAACATGATTACTGGTGCTGCTCAGATGGACGGCGCGATCCTTGTATGTGCTGCGACTGATGGTCCAATGCCACAAACTCGTGAACACATCCTTCTTTCTCGTCAGGTTGGTGTACCTTACATCATCGTATTCTTGAACAAGTGTGACCTTGTTGATGATGAAGAATTACTTGAATTAGTAGAAATGGAAGTTCGTGAACTTCTTTCTACTTATGACTTCCCAGGTGATGACACTCCTGTTATCCGTGGTTCAGCTCTTGCTGCTCTTAACGGTGATGCTGGTCAATATGGCGAGTCTTCAGTTCTTGCTCTTGTTGAAGCGCTTGACTCTTACATTCCAGAACCAGAACGTGCTATCGACAAAGCATTCTTAATGCCAATCGAAGACGTATTCTCAATTTCTGGTCGTGGTACTGTAGTAACAGGCCGTGTAGAAGCTGGTATCGTTAAAGTTGGTGAAGAAGTAGAGATCGTTGGTATTAAAGATACAGTTAAAACAACTGTAACTGGCGTAGAAATGTTCCGTAAACTTCTTGACGAAGGTCGTGCAGGCGAGAACTGTGGTGTTCTTTTACGTGGTACTAAGCGTGAAGACGTACAACGTGGTCAAGTACTTGCTAAACCAGGTACAATCAAGCCGCACACTAAATTCGATGCAGAAGTATACGTACTTTCTAAAGAAGAAGGTGGTCGTCATACTCCATTCCTTAACGGTTACCGTCCACAGTTCTACTTCCGTACAACTGACGTAACTGGCGCAATCCAATTACAAGACGGCGTTGAAATGGTTATGCCAGGTGACAACGTTGAAATGTCAGTAGAATTAATCCACCCAATCGCAATGGACCCAGGTCTACGTTTTGCGATCCGTGAAGGTGGTCGTACTGTAGGTGCTGGTGTTGTTGCGAAAGTAACTGCATAAGCATAATATAGTGACGGATTACGTCTCAGGTTGAGGGCTTTGGCTCTCAACTTGCATTATAGGTCAGTAGTTCAATTGGTAGAGCGTCGGTCTCCAAAACCGAATGTTGGGGGTTCGAGTCCCTCCTGACCTGCCATATTTTGAAATAAAAAGCTTGATGCTGGCTTAGTTGTTCATATAATAAGTCGCGAGTTCTACGACGAGTACAAAAATGTCGAATGATAAATCGCGTGACGCATTGAGCGACGCGCCAATTCCTCAAAGAAATAATTCTGCTGAAGTTGTTCGTTCTGGTTCGCCTCTAGATATTGTTCTATGGGTGATTGCAATTGCATTCTTGCTTTTAGCTACTATGGTGAATCAGTATTTACCAGCGTATTGGGCGCCTGCAAATAATATTTGGGTGCGCGTTGGGGCAATTTTTGCTTGTATCGTTGTGGCTTTAGGTTTATTATACGCCACCCATCAAGGTAAAGGCTTCGTTCGTTTGCTAAAAGATGCACGAGTCGAATTGCGTCGAGTAACTTGGCCAACAAAACAAGAAACAGTCACTACATCGTGGCAGGTTCTATTGGTTGTAGTTGTTGCATCATTGGTTTTATGGTGCTTTGACTATGGTTTGGGTTGGTTAATTAAGTTGATTATCGGGTAAAAGAGCTATGAAACGTTGGTACATTATTCATGCCTACTCTGGCTATGAAAAACAAGTGTTGCGTTCGCTTACAGAACGAATCCAGCGTAGCGCTGTTGCTGATAGCTTTGGTGATGTCCTTGTTCCTACCGAAGAAGTGGTAGAAATGAAGGATGGTAAGAAACGTAAATCTGAGCGTAAATTCTTTCCTGGCTATGTATTAGTCGAAATGGAAATGAATGATGATACTTGGCATATCGTTAAAGAATGTCCAAAGGTTCTAGGTTTCATTGGTGGTACACCTGAAAAACCAGCACCAATCACTCAGCGCGAAGCAGATGCGATTCTTGCGCGTGTACGTAATACAGGTGAAGCACCACGTCCTAAGACGATGTTTGAGCCTGGTGAAGAATTACTTGTTATTGACGGTCCATTCACAGACTTTAAAGGTGTGGTGGAAGAAGTTCAATACGAAAAGTCACGTTTAACGTTGACGATTAATGTATTTAATCGACCAACTCAGGTTGAACTCGAATTTCGCCAAGTCGAAAAAACGATTTAATCTTAATTGGTTGAAAAGCGCCCGATTTTATCGGGCATTGTTGTTGTAACAGTAGTGTTGCGTAAAGATTGGGGAGCCTAGCGGCGTTCGTACCCAGAGGTATTTTAAAATGGCTAAGAAGATTGACGGCTATATCAAGCTGCAAGTTCCAGCTGGTAAAGCAAATCCATCTCCACCAATTGGTCCTGCATTAGGTCAACGTGGTGTAAACATCATGGCATTCTGTAAAGAATTCAATGCTGCTACACAAAAAGTTGAACCAGGTCTTCCAATTCCTGTAGTGATTACTGTGTACAACGACAAGTCGTTCACATTCATCATGAAAACTCCTCCAGCTTCTATTCTTCTTAAGAAAGCTGCTGGTATCCAAAAGGGTTCATCTGTACCAAACAAAACTAAAGTTGGTAAGTTGACTCGTGCTCAGTTAGAAGAAATTGCGACTACTAAAGAACCAGATTTAACTGGTGCTGATTTAGACGCACGTGTACGTACCATTGCTGGTTCTGCGCGTTCTATGGGCTTGGAAGTGGAGCTATAAGACATGGCAAAGTTAACTAAACGTCAAAAAGCCATTGCTGCTGCTGTTGAAGCAAACAAAGTTTACACTTTGGAAGAAGCAGTGCAAGTTCTTAACAGCCTACCTGCTGCAAAGTTCAAAGAATCTTTGGATGTAGCTGTAAATCTTGGTGTAGACCCACGTAAATCTGATCAGGTTGTTCGTGGTGCAACTACATTACCTGCAGGTACTGGTAAAACTGTACGTGTAGCTGTATTTGCTCAAGGCGCGCAAGCAGAAGCTGCTAAAGAAGCTGGTGCTGATGTTGTAGGTTTTGATGACCTTGCTGAAAGCATCCAAGGTGGAAACCTTGACTTTGATGTTGTAATCGCTGCTCCTGACGCTATGCGTGTTGTTGGTAAGCTCGGTACAATTCTTGGTCCACGTGGTTTAATGCCAAACCCTAAAGTTGGTACTGTAACTCCTGACGTAGCGAATGCTGTTAAAAACGCTAAATCTGGTCAGGCTCGTTACCGTGTAGACAAAGCGGGTATTATCCATGCTGCGATCGGTCAATTAGGCTTTGAAGCTGCTGCTATCCGTCAAAACGTTGAAACCTTAGTTGCTGACTTGAAAAAGTTAAAACCTGCAACTTCTAAAGGTGTATACATCAAAAAGATCACTTTGAGCTCAACTATGGGTCCTGGTCTTACTGTTGATGTAAGCAACGTTTCTAACTAAGTTTAAAACTTGGTCAAGAATTTTAAAGTCCTGATTGAGGGCAGGGTATAAAAATCATAGGTTTTTATACCCATTCAAAGTATTGCTTTGTTTCCTCACTCATCAGGCGGACTTTGAATTGATAAATGTAAATTTATCAGCGTCAAAGACCACAGGCGAAGAGACTTCTTTTGAATATCTTCTTAATAGCCCAGCCTGCGTAGACGCGGTGGTGTGATTTATTCCTCCTCCGCGTGCAAGTCAAATCTTTATTGACTTGCGAATTGGGAGTGTACTTTTTTGAGTACATAAATCACCGTTAGGAGGTTTTACAATGGCTCTTCTTATTGAAAGCAAAAAACAGATCGTTGCTGAAGTGGCTCAAACTGCTTCTACAGCGTTCGCTGCCGTTGTTGCTGACTATCAAGGTTTAACCGTTGAGCAATTAACTACTCTTCGTGTTGAAGCTCGTAAACTAGGTGTTGCTACACGCGTTGTACGTAACACTTTAGCTAAACGTGCTCTTCAAGATACGCAATTTGCAATCTTGAATGACAACCTTGTTGGCCCAACAATCTTAGCATTCTCAACTTCTGAAGACGATATGGGTGCAGCTGCACGCTTGTTTGAAGAATTTGCTAAAACTAACAAAGCATTTGAATTAAAAGCTGCTGCATTTGACGGCAAACTTTATCAAGGTGCTGATGTTAGCGTTATCGCAAACCTTCCAAACCAAGAAAAAGCGCTTACTATGCTCGCATCTGTTCTTCAAGCTCCTATTTCGAAATTGGGTCGCTTACTTACAGCGCTTCAAGAGAAAAACGAGTCAGAAGCTGCTTAAGCTTAAATCTACTTCCACACCATTCAATACCCATTTGGAGTTAATCTCATGGCTTTAACAAACGAAGAAATCCTAAACGCAGTTGCTGAAAAAACTGTTCTTGAACTTGTTGAACTTATTTCTGCTTTTGAAGAAAAATTCAACGTATCTGCTGCTGCTGTAGCTGTAGCTGCTGCTCCTGCTGCTGCTGCTGCTGAAGAACAATCTGAATTCAACGTTGAGTTGACTTCTTTTGGTGCTAACAAAGTAGCTGTAATTAAAGCAGTTCGTGAAGCAACTGGCCTTGGTCTTAAAGAAGCTAAAGACCTAGTTGAAGGTGCTCCACAAGTTCTTAAAGAAGGCGTTTCTAAAGAAGAAGGCGAAGAACTTAAGAAGAAACTTGAAGAAGCTGGTGCTACAGTTACACTTAAGTAATTGTAAAAGGAGTCGGTTTTTAAATCGGCTCCATAAAATGGCTGATGGCTCTTGGGTCATCAGCCTTTTTGCGTTACAATAATCGGCTCGATTTTTGTTTGTTCTGTACAATAACTGTTATATTTCAGAAGAATCAAAGTAATTTCAAATGCTTACCAATATTTTTCTTTTTAAAAAATATTGTTAAGCGTTTTAATACCACTAAAAATTGCAGCATTTGTAAACAGTGGTGGCCATATCGGCCTGTGTAATTCCTTCTGAGCCCGTTCTGCAGGCGGGCTTGGTTTACTTTCCGAGGACTCCAGATGGCATACTCATATACCGAAAAGAAACGGATCCGTAAGAATTTTGGTAAATTGCCCCAAGTAATGGAAGCACCGTACTTACTTTCGATTCAGGTCGATTCGTATAGAACGTTCTTGCAAGGTGGCAAATCTCCAAAAAACCGCGAAGATATCGGTCTCCAAGCCGCATTTCGTTCAGTTTTTCCTATAGAAAGTTATTCTGGCAATGCTGCTTTAGAATTTGTTGAGTATAGCCTTGGTAAGCCTGAGTTTGATGTGCGTGAATGTATTTTACGTGGTTCGACTTATGCGGCACCAATGCGCGTAAAAATTCGTTTGATTATTAAAGATCGCGAAACTAAATCTATTAAAGACGTACGTGAACAAGAAGTCTACATGGGTGAAATGCCACTTATGACAGACAATGGTACCTTTGTTATCAATGGTACTGAGCGTGTAATTGTATCTCAATTACATCGTTCACCTGGTGTGTTCTTCGATCACGATAAAGGCAAAACACATTCAAGTGGTAAAGTACTTTATTCTGCACGTATTATTCCTTACCGTGGTTCATGGTTAGATTTCGAATTTGATGCTAAAGATTTAGTTTATGTACGTATTGACCGTCGTCGTAAATTATTAGCAACTGTTGTGTTGCGTGCATTGGGTTATAACAATGAACAAATCTTGAATTTGTTCTATGAGAAAGTGCCTGTATATCTTGATATGGGTAGCTATCAAATTGACCTCGTTCCAGATCGTCTGCGTGGCGAAATGGCGCAGTTTGATATTGCTGACAATGACGGTAAAATCATTGTTGAACAAGGTAAACGTATTAATGCACGTCATGTACGTCAAATGGAAGCTTCTGGTTTAGCTAAGCTATCAGTTCCTGACGAGTACTTGTATGAGCGTATCACTGCTGAAGACATTACTTTACGTAATGGTGATGTGATTGCTGCAAATACATTGTTAAGCCATGAAGTTATGGTGAAACTAGCAGAAGGCGGCGTTAAACAATTCAATATCTTGTTTACGAACGATATTGACCGTGGTTCATTTGTTGCTGACTCATTACGTGCTGACACAACATCTGGTCGTGAAGAAGCATTAGTTGAAATCTATAAAGTAATGCGTCCAGGCGAGCCACCAACAAAAGAAGCTGCTGAAAACTTATTTAATAACTTATTCTTCTCTTCTGAACGTTATGACTTATCTCCAGTAGGTCGTATGAAGTTCAACCGTCGTTTGGGTCGTCCATACGAAGTTGGTACTGACCAGAAGTCACGTGAAGTAGAAGGTATTTTATCGCACGAAGATATCATCGATGTATTACGTACATTAGTTGAAATCCGTAACGGTAAAGGTGAAGTCGACGATATCGATCACTTGGGTAACCGTCGTGTACGTTCTGTTGGTGAAATGACTGAAAACCAATTCCGTGTTGGTTTAGTTCGTGTTGAACGTGCTGTTAAAGAACGTTTAAGCCAAGCAGAAACAGATAATTTGTCTCCGCAAGATCTCATTAACGCAAAACCAGTTGCAGCTGCAATCAAAGAATTCTTTGGTTCAAGCCAATTGTCTCAGTTTATGGATCAAAACAACCCATTATCTGAAATTACACATAAACGCCGTGTTTCAGCGCTTGGGCCTGGTGGTTTAACGCGTGAACGTGCGGGCTTTGAAGTACGTGACGTACATCAAACTCACTATGGTCGTGTATGTCCAATTGAAACGCCTGAAGGTCCAAACATTGGTTTGATCAACTCGCTTTCAGTTTATGCAAAAGCAAATGATTTTGGTTTCTTGGAAACACCTTACCGTAAAGTGGTAGATGGCCGAGTAACTGATGCTGTTGAATACCTTTCTGCTATTGAAGAAGTAGGTACTGTTATTGCACAGGCCGATTCTGCTGTAGATAAAGATGGTAACTTAACAGAAGAGTTTGTTTCTGTTCGTCATCAAGGTGAATTCGTACGTATTCCACCTGAAAAAGTGACGCATATGGATGTATCTGCACAGCAGGTTGTATCTGTAGCTGCATCACTTATTCCATTCCTTGAACACGATGACGCGAACCGTGCATTAATGGGTTCAAACATGCAACGTCAGGCCGTTCCTACTCTACGTGCGGATAAACCGCTTGTAGGTACAGGTATGGAAGCGAACGTAGCACGTGACTCTGGTGTATGTGTGATCGCAAACCGTGGTGGTGCGATTGAATATGTAGATGCTTCTCGTATCGTTATTCGTGTAAACGAAGATGAAATGATTGCGGGTGAGGCTGGTGTAGATATTTACAACCTCATTAAATATACACGTTCTAACCAAAACACTTGTATTAACCAAAATATTATCGTGAATTTGGGCGACAAAGTTGCTCGCGGTGACATTTTGGCAGACGGTCCGTCAACAGATATGGGTGAGCTTGCGCTTGGTCAAAACATGCGTGTAGCGTTCATGACGTGGAATGGTTACAACTACGAAGACTCGATCTTGTTATCTGAGCGTGTACTTCAAGAAGACCGTTTAACTTCTATTCATATTCAAGAATTATCATGTGTAGCACGTGATACTAAGTTAGGTGCAGAAGAAATTACTGCCGATATTCCTAACGTAGGTGAAGCTGCACTTTCTAAACTTGATGAATCAGGTATCGTTTATATCGGTGCTGAAGTTACTGCTGGTGACATCCTTGTTGGTAAAGTAACGCCTAAAGGTGAAACTCAGTTAACTCCTGAAGAAAAATTGCTTCGTGCAATCTTCGGTGAGAAAGCAGCTGACGTTAAAGACTCATCTTTACGTGTTCCATCTGGTACTAAAGGTACAGTTATCGATGTTCAAGTCTTCACTCGTGATGGCTTAGAGAAAGATGACCGTGCGTTAGCAATTGAAAAAGCACAGCTTGACTCTTACCGTAAAGACTTGAAAGAAGAATACAAGATCTTTGAAGAAGCAGCTCGTGAGCGTGTAATTCGTTTGCTTAAAGGCCAAGAATCTAACGGTGGTGGTTCGACTAAACGTGGCGACAAACTTGTTGAAGATATGTTGTCTGGTTTAGAGCTTGTTGACTTACTTGAAATCCAACCTACAGACGAAGCAATTGCTGAACGTTTATCTCAAATTCAAGTGTTCTTGAAAGAGAAGAGCGCAGAAATTGATGAGAAGTTTGCAGAGAAGAAACGTAAGCTTTCGACTGGTGATGAGTTAACAACAGGCGTTCTGAAAGTTGTTAAAGTTTACCTAGCAGTTAAACGTCGTATTCAGCCTGGTGATAAAATGGCTGGTCGTCACGGTAACAAAGGTGTTGTATCTAACATTTTACCTGTTGAAGACATGCCACACGATGCGAACGGTGTACCAGTAGATATCGTATTGAACCCATTGGGTGTACCATCTCGTATGAACGTGGGTCAGATTCTTGAGACTCACTTGGGTATGGCGGCTAAAGGGCTTGGCGATAAAATCGAAAAAATGTTGAAAGAACAGCGTACAGTTTTAGAACTTCGCGAATTCTTAGACAAGATTTATAACAAAGTTGGTGGCGAGCAAGAAGATCTTGATAGCTTAACTGATGCTGAAGTTTTAGCTCTTTCTGGCAACTTACGTGCTGGTGTGCCTTTAGCTACTCCTGTATTTGATGGTGCTGAAGAAAGCCAAATTAAAGACCTACTTGAATTAGCTGACATTTCACGTACTGGTCAAACAGTATTGTTTGATGGTCGTACGGGTGAACAGTTTGATCGTCCTGTAACTGTAGGTTACATGTACATGCTCAAATTGAACCACTTGGTTGATGACAAAATGCATGCGCGTTCAACTGGTTCTTACTCACTTGTTACACAACAACCGCTTGGTGGTAAAGCACAGTTCGGTGGTCAGCGTTTCGGTGAGATGGAGGTCTGGGCACTTGAAGCTTACGGTGCAGCATATACTCTTCAAGAGATGTTAACTGTTAAGTCGGATGACGTTGAAGGTCGTACACGCATCTATAAGAATATTGTAGATGGTAACCATTATATGGATCCGGGTATGCCTGAATCGTTCAACGTATTGACCAAAGAGATCCGTTCTTTAGGTATCAACATTGAACTGAAAAATGGTGACTAAGTCGTAAGACTCACGATTTTTTAGGAAAAAACAATATTTGTGACCCAGTCGGGTAAGCGTTGCTTCCCGACACACGGAGAAAAAAATTGAAAGACTTGCTCGATATCATGCGTAAGAAAACGGACTCAGATGGTCATGCACCAATTGAGTTTGACCGTATCCGTATTGGTCTTGCGTCACCAGAAATGATTAAGTCATGGTCTCATGGTGAAGTTAAAAAACCTGAGACAATTAACTACCGTACTTTTAAACCAGAACGTGACGGTTTGTTCTGTGCCAAAATTTTTGGTCCAGTAAAAGATTACGAATGCTTGTGTGGTAAATACAAGCGTATGAAATACAAAGGCGTCATTTGTGAAAAATGTGGCGTTGAAGTAACTACAGCGAAAGTTCGTCGTGAACGTATGGGTCACATTGAACTCGCTTCTCCAGTTGCACATATCTGGTTCTTAAAATCGTTACCATCTCGTATCGGTTTATTACTTGATATGACGCTTCGTGATATCGAACGCGTATTGTATTTCGAATCATACGTTGTAACTGATCCTGGTATGACTCCGTTTGAAAAGTATCAACTTTTAACAGACGAAGAATACTTCAATGCACTTGAAGAGCACGGTGATGAATTCACTGCGAAAATGGGTGCAGAAGCGATTCAGGACTTATTAAAAGATATCGATCTTGAAGCTGAAATCGCACGTTTACGTGAAGAAATTCCTCAGACAACTTCTGAAACGAAGTTGAAAAAAGCGTCTAAACGCTTGAAATTGATGGAAGCATTCAACGATTCAAACAACAAGCCAGAATGGATGGTGATGAATGTACTTCCTGTACTTCCACCTGATTTACGTCCATTAGTTCCACTTGAAGGTGGTCGTTTCGCGACTTCTGACTTGAACGATTTATATCGTCGTGTCATTAACCGTAACAACCGTTTGAAGCGTCTTCTTGATCTTGCAGCACCAGACATTATCGTACGTAACGAAAAACGTATGTTACAAGAGTCTGTAGATGCATTGCTTGATAACGGTCGTCGTGGTCGTGCAATTACTGGTTCTAACAAACGTCCATTAAAATCTTTGGCAGATATGATCAAAGGTAAACAAGGTCGTTTCCGTCAGAACTTACTTGGTAAGCGTGTTGACTATTCTGGTCGTTCGGTAATTACTGTAGGTCCTACTTTACGTCTTCACCAATGCGGTCTTCCGAAGAAAATGGCACTTGAATTATTCAAGCCATTTATTTTTGCGAAACTACAAGCTTCAGGTCAAGCAACAACCATTAAAGCTGCGAAGAAAATGGTTGAGCGCGAGACTCCAGAAGTTTGGGACGTTCTTGCTTCTGTAATTCGTCAACATCCAGTAATGTTGAACCGTGCGCCAACACTTCACCGTTTAGGTCTTCAAGCATTTGAACCTATTCTTATTGAAGGTAAGGCAATCCGTCTTCACCCACTCGTTTGTGCTGCGTTTAACGCCGACTTCGATGGTGACCAAATGGCGGTACACGTTCCATTGACACTTGAAGCGCAGTTAGAAGCTCGTGCATTGATGATGTCAACAAACAACATCTTGTCACCAGCGAATGGTGAGCCGATCATCGTTCCTTCCCAGGACGTTGTCTTGGGTCTTTACTACATCACGCGTGATGCAGTAAATGCTAAAGGCGAAGGCATGGTGTTTGCTGATACTCACGAAGTAAACCGTGCACTTGCAACTGGTCAGGTTGCGATCCATGCTCGTGTTAAAGTACGTGTGCATCAAACTGTTATCAATGAAAATGGTGAACGTGAACACGGAACTATTATTGTTGATACGACACCAGGCCGTTGTTTGCTTTGGGAAGTTGTTCCACAAGGCTTAAGCTTTGACATGATCAACCTTGAGATGACTAAAAAGAATATCTCGAAGTTAATCAACTCTTGCTACCGTAAACTTGGTTTGAAAGATACCGTTATCTTTGCTGACCAATTAATGTACTTGGGCTTCCGTCAAGCGACTCGTTCAGGTGTATCTGTAGGTATGGAAGACATGTTGATTCCACCTACTAAGCACACAATTATTGATAAAGCAGAAACAGAAGTTCGTGAAATCGAACAACAGTTCGAACAAGGTTTCGTAACTGCTGGTGAGCGTTATAACAAAGTTGTCGATATCTGGGCGCGTACAAACGACCAAGTTGCTAAAGCGATGATGGATAACTTGTCTTATACACTTGTGAAAAATAAACAAGGTGAAGACGAGAAACAAAAATCATTCAACAGCATCTATATGATGTCTGACTCTGGTGCCCGTGGTAGTGCGGCACAGATTCGTCAGCTTGCTGGTATGCGTGGCTTGATGGCAAAACCGGATGGTTCGATTATCGAAACACCGATTAAAGCGAACTTCCGTGAAGGTTTAACAGTACTTCAGTACTTTATTTCAACACACGGTGCGCGTAAAGGTTTGGCCGATACAGCATTGAAAACTGCGAACTCTGGTTACTTGACTCGTCGTCTTGTAGACGTAGCACAAGATTTGGTAATTACTGAGCCTGACTGTGGTACAGCTGGTGGTTTGGTAATGACTCCATTCATTCAAGGTGGTGATGTCATTGAGCCATTACGTGACCGCGTATTAGGTCGTGTAACTGCTGAAGACGTACGTCGTGCATCTGATGATGAAGTTGTATTACCTCGTGGTACGTTAATTGACGAAAAAATCGCAGCTCATCTTGAAGAAGCGGGTGTGGATGAAGTCAAAGTACGTTCAGTAATTGCTTGTGAATCTGCTTTTGGTGTATGTGCTAGATGTTATGGCCGTGACCTTGCACGTGGTCACTTGGTTAACCCAGGTGAATCAGTTGGTGTAATGGCAGCACAATCTATTGGTGAACCAGGTACACAGTTAACGATGCGTACGTTCCACGTTGGTGGTGCTGCGAGCCGAACTTCTGCTGCAAACAGTGTTCAAGTACGTAATAAAGGTACTGTACGTTTCCATAACGTGAAAACTGTACAACATGCAAAAGGCCACTTGGTTTCAGTTTCACGTTCAGGTGAAATTGGTATTGCCGATGACTTAGGTCGTGAGCGCGAGCGTTATAAACTTCCTTACGGTGCAAGCATCTTGTTGAAAGATGGTGAAGCTGTAGAAGCTGGCGGCATCGTAGCGACTTGGGATCCGCATACACATCCATTAGTAACAGAAGTTGCTGGTAAAGCACGTTTCAGTCAAATCGCTGATGGTGTAACTGCAACATCGAAAACTGATGATGCAACTGGTATGACTACTGTTGAAATCTTGCCTGTAACAGCTCGTCCTGCTTCTGGTAAAGATTTACGTCCTGCAATCGTGTTGGATACAACAGATGGCGGCGAACAGTTCTACTTCTTGCCACAAAACACAATCGTAACTGTTCGCGATGGCGAAACGATTGGTGTCGGTGACGTAATTGGTCGTGTACCACAAGAAACATCACGTACTCGTGATATTACCGGTGGTCTTCCGCGTGTAGCTGACTTATTCGAAGCACGTAAACCGAAAGAACATGCAATTCTTGCTGAAGTTTCAGGTGTTGTAAGCTTCGGTAAAGAAACTAAGGGTAAAAACCGTTTAGTAATTACCCCAGATGATGGTTCTGAGATTTACGAAGAATTGATTCCAAAATGGCGTCAAATCAACGTGTTCGAAGGCGAGCATGTGAACCGTGGTGAAACAGTTTCTGATGGTCCACAAAACCCGCACGACATCTTACGTTTGAAAGGTGAAGTTGCATTAACTAACTACATCGTGAACGAAGTTCAAGACGTATACCGTCTCCAAGGTGTAAAAATCAACGACAAACATATTGAAGTTATCGTACGTCAAATGTTGCGTAAAGTTGATATCACTGATGGTGGCGATACAAGCTTCATCAAAGGCGAGCAAGTGGATTACATCCGCGTTGTTCAAGAGAACCAAGCTGTCTTGGCTCAGAACAAGTTCCCTGCGAAGTTTGAACGTCAATTGATGGGTATTACGAAAGCATCGCTTTCTACAGACTCGTTCATCTCTGCTGCATCGTTCCAGGAAACAACTCGTGTGTTAACTGAAGCTGCTGTAACAGGTAAAGAAGATGATTTACGTGGCTTGAAAGAAAACGTTGTAGTCGGTCGCTTGATTCCAGCTGGTACTGGTCTTGCATACCACTTAGAACGTCGTCGTCAAGAAGCAGAAGCTGCTGAACATGAGCTTCACAATGACTTCAGCGAAGTAGACCAAGCATTTAGCCAAGCATTAAACTCAGAACAATTCTAAGTTTAGACTGGCACTAAAAAAGGCACCTCAGGGTGCCTTTTTTTATTTATATTTATTTATAACAATTAAAAGTGGTAATTACATAAACATATTAAAGAGCCATTATTTTATTACTTAAGCGGGATAAACGCTCCACAAAAACAGATTAGGCTACATGCTTATGAGGACTGGAGTAAATCTAATGAAAAAAATGATGATGATTGTGAGTGTTGGCCTGATGTCAACAACTTTGTTTGTTGGTTGCCAAAATGCAAGCCCAGAAAGTAAACGTATTGGTTCGGCTGCGATCGGTGGTGGTGCAGGTGGTGCTGTAGGGAAACATGTGGGCGGTAATATTGGCGCAGGTTTAGGAGCGGCTCTCGGTGCCGGCGTTGCAGCTAATGCAAAAGGATCTAGTAGTAAAACCGTGCGTAATAGTGCAATTGGTGCCGGTGTGGGTGCGGTGTTAGGTGGCGCAATCATTGGTGGCGATGCTGGTGCTGCTACAGGTGGTGCACTGGGTGGTAGTGCGGGCGCAGCTTATGAAGAGAAGAAAGGGAAGTACTAAAAGTATTCCTAATAATGTTTAAAATTAGAAGTCTTTAACCTGTTAGAGACTTCTTTTTTATGTCTTTTTTATAATTAAAATTTTGCTTGATGATCATAAATAGAAGAGCTTTACAAAATATCAATCGATTAGGACAGATGAATAACACAATCTGATCAAATTCCTCATAAAAGAGGATTATTCTTTTTATTAGAACAGGTAGTAGGAGTATGGCCATGAAAAAAACAATAGGATTAGTTTCTGCTTTAATGTTGTCTACGCTTATGTTTACGGGTTGTCAAAATATGAGTCCGTCTGACCAGCGTATTGGTGCAGCAGCAGCAGGTGGAGCACTAGGTGGTGGCTTAGGTAACCATGTAGGTGGTGGTGTTGGTGCAGGCTTAGGTGCAGCAGTAGGTGCTGGTGTTGGTTCAAATAGCCAAGGCGGTAGTAAGCAAACCACGACTAAGAGTGCGATCGGAGCTGGTATTGGTTCTGTGGTAGGTAAAGCAATATTGGGTGGTGACTCTGGTGCTGCAATTGGCGGTGCGATCGGTGGTGGTGCTGGTGCAGCGATTGAAGAAAAAAGATAACACAGTATTGATTGAATAAAATAAGCGCTTTTTAGCGCTTATTTTCATTGCGGGAAAGGTTTTGCTTTTTTACGTCTGATATAAAGCGTTTTTTTAACTTCGGCAATTCTTACCCCAGATTCATCAAAAATGTTTAGATGATAAGTTCTTAAAACAGGGTCGTAGTTTTCGGCAAGCTCACGTATTTGCTCAATCTCAGCTAAATCTACTCGAATGTCTGCATGTACCGTACTTCGACCTGGGGAAAGAAAATTAATTTCAGCAGCTTTATCCCAGACAATATATTTTGATCCGAGATGATGCAGCAGAATCATCATGTAAAATGGATCAACCATTGAATAAAGACTGCCCCCAAAGTGTGTTCCGACCAAGTTTTGGTTTTTCCAAGTCAGCGGCATTTTTACACGTACATGGCAAAGTTCTAAATTCATGATTTCAATATAAATCCCTGCACCACGATAAGGTGGGTAGTGATTAAATAGAAATTTTGAAATCGTAGGATTGTTCTGAAGTCTTCTTAAAATAGCCATAATAGTCAATTTTTTTTATTGAAATAGTATTCATACTAGATAAGTATCATCTTTTTTATATTGATGGCAATGCTCTATCCGACTAACGACATGATCGATTGAAAAACAAGATAGGAAATGATTATGCAGCCAAAAGTTCATACAGTAACAACAAGTGACCAACAAACCCTTTGTGCCAAAACATGGGGCGATGAAAAAAATACACCGTTGGTTTTAGTACATGGTTATCCTGACAATCAAGAAGTATGGGAATCAATCATTGAACATTTAATTAATGATTTTTACATTGTCACTTATGATGTACGTGGGGCGGGTTTGTCGTCTATACCAAAACGTATACGCGATTACCGTTTAGAGCGGTTATCTCTAGATTTACAAGAAGTGGTTGATGAATTATTACCAAATCGTCAATTCCATATGGCTGCACACGATTGGGGTTCAATTCAATCTTGGGAGTCGGTAACTGAGCCTAAATTTAAAGGACGGTTATTATCATACACAACCATTTCTGGGCCATGTCTTGACCATGCAGCTTTGTTTTTGCGTGATAAATTTAAATCTTCACCAGCTCAGATCCTAAAAATATTAACCAAATCTTGGTATATCGGTGCATTCCATCTTCCTTTGTTAGCACCAACAGTATGGTCTCTTTTTAGCCCTGAAAAATGGGGGAAAGTCCTGACTCAGCTGGAGAGAAAAAGTAATTTACCTTTAAATAATAATATTAATGCAGATGGTAAATATGGCATTAATTTATACCGAGCAAATTTTATTCCTCGTTTAACTGGCCCTCGTCAGCGTTATGCTCAATGTCCAGTTAAAGCCGTTATTTTAAAATATGATACTTTTGTGAGCCCTGAATATATTACTGAGGCTATGCCAAAGTGGGTAGAAAATTTTGAATATGTAGAGCTTGAAGCAAATCACTGGGCAATTCTAAGTGAGCCGGCAAAAATTGCAGATCATATTCGTCAGTTTATTAAGGCCCAAGCTTAATCATTGAGTGACTGCATAAAACTGTTAATTCGGCGATATTTTCGGCTTCATAGGTCTGAATCTGATAGAATGTCGCCTTTTGTTTTGCTCTGAATTTATTCATGAATGCTGTCGTTATTGCGATTGCAGTGATGTTTTTATTATCACTGGCGCGCGTTTCTGTCGTACTGACTTTAGTGGTTTCTGCCATTGTAGGCGGCCTCGTAGCAGGTTTAAGCCTTTCTCAAACCGTTGATGCCTTTAACGCTGGTCTTGGCGATGGTGCTGAAGTTGCACTTGCCTATGCTGTGTTAGGGGCATTCGCTCTGGCACTTTCAAAATCTGGTTTACCTGATTTACTTGCCCATAAACTGATTGGTTTGTTGGGAATGGAAGCTGGAAAAAGCCGCGAAACGAAAGTGAAATATCTACTGTTAGGTATTTTACTCATCGCTGCTATTTTCTCTCAGAACCTAATCCCAGTTCATATCGCCTTTATTCCTGTACTCGTTCCGCCATTATTACGGGTAATGAACCATTTAAAGTTAGACCGTCGCGCTGCAGCCTGTGTGCTTACGCTAGGTTTAGTCGGAACTTATATTTTTCTTCCGGTTGGATTTGGTGCAATTTTCCTTGAACAAATTTTGATGGGGAATATCAACAAAGTTGGCGCAGCGTATGGCTTACATGTAGAGCGTGGCATGATGTCAATTGGCATGGCTATTCCTGTTTTGGGAATGGTTTTGGGTACTTTGGTTGCTGTATTTATTAGCTACCGTAAACCAAGAATTTATGCTGATCGCGCTATTACACCAACTACAACGATTGATTTAGATAAACCTCTTCGTGCAACAGTGCAAGATGAAACAGCTGATTTAAAAGCGGATGCAGAAGAGTTAAAGCATGAGGCAGAGCAAGCGCCCGTAATTGCAAAGAAAACGATCTATATGGCATTGCTTGCAATTGGCCTGACACTTGCTGCACAGCTCTATTCGGGTTCAATGATTTTGGGTGGTTTAGTCGGTTTTGCTGTTCTCTCTACTGCTGGAATTTTTAAATGGCAAGATGCAGATGATGTCTTTGTACAAGGCATGCGAATGATGGCCTTGGTAGGTTTCATTATGATTTCTGCTGCGGGCTTTGCATCGGTCATGACACATACTGGGGATATCAATCAACTGGTCAAAGGTGTGGTTGAAATCATTGGGGATAATCGAGCACTTGCAGCTTTCTTAATGCTTTGTATTGGCCTATTTGTCACGATTGGTATTGGTTCGTCTTTCTCAAGTGTACCTGTATTGGCCGTTATTTATGTGCCTTTATGCGTACAGTTTGGATTTTCACCATTAGCGACGATTGCACTTATTGGGACAGCAGCCGCATTAGGTGATGCAGGCTCACCAGCTTCTGATTCGACCTTAGGCCCAACAGCTGGTTTAGGTGTAGATGGGCAACATGACCATATATGGGATACGGTTGTACCTACATTTATTCATTTTAATATTCCGCTATTAATTTTTGGCTGGATTGCTGCAATGGTTTTATAGATTTTTTATAAAATATTAAATTATTAACCTTCTTAATGATGATCTTTAGATTTAAATTAAGAAGGTTTTTTATTGGCTAAACAAAAAGATGTATTTAAAATAAATTATATTAAAATACTCAGAATTAAAAGTATATTAAAATAGTTGGTAATATAAAATAATCTTGATTAATAAGGTTGGAATAAAAACCAATTAAAATAGTTGGTTAATATATAATTTTATTTAAAACAATTATTTAAAAATAAATGATAAATTAATTTTATAATGTGTATTGCATGATTTTAAAATACATGTTTATTATAAATATAAATAAGTTTGGAGATATTAAAGTGTTCAAAAAAGTTTTGGTTGTTGCATTAATGGGGATGTCTTCTTTTACTTTTGCTGGTAACTGGCAAGTGAAATTTGGTGGTAGTGTTATTGCTCCTTCGGAAGATACGACACTTGCTGAAAACACTGTAGTTAAAGCAGATCATGAATATGCATTTACACCATCGGTAGAATACTTTTTTAGTCAATCTCCATTTTCGGCAGAGTTATTATTAGCAGCACCTGTTAACCATGATGTGTTGCTAAATGGAAATAAGGTAGCGAGTCTTAAACAGTTACCACCAACGATTACTGCTAAATATCATTTTAAAAATTCGACTCGTTTTACGCCATATATTGGTGTTGGTGCAACAGCATTTATTGCTTGGGATGAAGATGGCATTGTAAAAGATGTGAAAGAAGATTTTGGTGTGGCAGGACAAGTTGGTTTTAATTTCCAACCTGCGGATGCTAAAAACTGGGGAGTATTTGTAGATGTTCGTTATGCTGATTTAAGCCCAGAAGTTACTTTAAATGATGGGACTAAGTTTGATCTAGATATTAATCCATTTGTTTACACTTTAGGTTATAGCTATAAATTTTAAGCATAATAATAAATAGAAAAAATATAATAATAAACCTAGACTCAGGCACCTCACATATATTTTATGTGAGGTTTTTTTATAGTTTTTATTTGCACTAAAAAAAGCATAAAACAGACAGTTTTATACATATCTTATGCAATTTTTTTCCTAAACTAATTTCTATTCATTACAAAACATGGGAATAAAATCATGAACAAAAAATTAGCGATGTGTTTGGTTGTTTTTAGTGGTATTGCTTTTACACAGAGTTTGCAAGCCGCAAGTTTCTCATGTGATGCTGCAAAAACGAAAACGGAAAAAAGTATTTGTAAAAACCGATCTTTAAATGATGCTGATGTGAAAATGGCGACGACCTATCAAATTGTTCTGCATGCTTTACCAATGGGCGGGCGGGACAACCAAAAAGATGCTCAGCAACAATGGCTGAAAAAAAGAAATGCTTGTGCGGCTGGCGTAAGTTGTATTAGCAAAGCTTATCAACAGCGACAACAGCAGCTAGACGCGATATTGCAAGATAGAGTGTTAAGCCACGGTCCATTTTAATTAGAGTAAAAATTTTTAATATTCAGGATTGAAAAATTCTAGAAGTACTCCATTCATAAAACATTCGAGAACAAACAGACTTCAAAATTTAAGGAGTGATTTATGAGTGAACAAGCATCACAAAATTATAGTTTCCAAGCAGAAGTTGCCCAGCTTTTACATTTAGTGACGCATTCTCTCTATTCTAACCCTGAGATTTTCTTACGCGAGCTGATCTCTAATGCATCAGATGCATGTGATAAGTTGCGTTTTGAAGGAATTAATCATCCTGAATATTATGAAAATGATCCCGATTTACATGTACGAGTCATTCTAAATAAAGAAGATAAAACTTTAACGATTTCTGATAACGGTATTGGCTTAAATCAGCAAGAAGCGATTGATAACTTAGGTACGATTGCAAAATCGGGTACTAAAGATTTCATGTCAAAATTGACTGGCGATCAAAAAGCAGATGCTCAGTTGATTGGTCAATTTGGTGTTGGCTTTTACTCAGGTTTTATTGTTGCCGATAAAATTACCGTGGAATCACGCCGTGCAGGTCTAGATGCATCTGAAGGGGTGCGTTGGATTAGTGGTGGTACAGGCGAGTTTGAAGTTCAGCAAATTGATAAGGCTTCACGTGGTACCGACATTATTCTGCACTTGCGTGATGATGCGCTTGATTATTTAGAATCTTATAAAGTTAAGCAGATCATTAATAAATACTCTGACCACATTAGCTTGCCAATTGAAATGCAAAAAGAAGTTTGGCAAGAAGAAGAGGTTGCTGAGGGTGAAGAGCCTAAAGGCGGCCAAATGGTCAAAACTGGCGAGTGGGAAGCAATTAACTCAGCCAGCGCTTTATGGACACGTAACAAGAGCGAAGTGACTGAAGAACAGTACGTTGAGTTCTATAAAAACTTAACGCATGACTTTGAAGCGCCACTGGCTTGGGCGCACAACCGTGTTGAAGGTAGTACCGAATATACACAGCTACTTTATATTCCAAGTAAAGCACCGCATGACATTTTTACTCGTGAAGCCAAAGCGGGTATTAAGCTCTATGTAAAACGTGTCTTTATTATGGATGATGCGGATAATTTAATTCCAAATTATCTACGTTTTGTTCAAGGTGTAGTGGACAGCGCTGATTTACCACTGAATGTAAGTCGTGAGTTGTTGCAAGAAAGCCGTGATGTCAAAACGATTCGTGAAGGTAATGCACGCCGCGTATTAACTGTACTTGATGGCTTGGCTAAATCGGAAGATGAAAAAGACCAAGAAAAATTCAAGACGTTCTATAGTGAGTTTGGTTCAGTACTTAAAGAAGGCTTGGGCGAAGACTTTGGTAACCGCGAACGTATTTTAAAATTATTACGTTATGCGACATCAACAAATGATGAAGTAACAACTTCGTTTGCTGACTATAAGGCTCGCATGAAAGAGGGCCAAAAAGCTATCTACTATGTGACTGCTGACAGTTTAGCGGCAGCGAAAAACTCACCGCAGCTTGAGTTGTTCAAGAAAAAAGGCATTGAAGTATTATTAATGGCTGAACGTGTTGATGAATGGGCAATGAATTTTGTTCAAGAGTTTGACGGTACACCATTAAAGAATGTCTCTAAAGGTGCGGTTGATTTAGGTGACTTGCAAGATGCTGAAGAGAAAAAGGCACTTGAGCAAGCTGCTGAACAGTTTAAACCTGTTGTTGAGAAACTAAGTGACTCATTGAAAGCTAAAACGCAAGAAGTGCGTGTAACAACGCGTTTAGTTGATTCTCCTGCATGTTTAGTGACAAGTGAAGGTGAATTATCACCTCAACTTATTCGTATGCTTAAACAAGCAGGACAAGCAGTACCAGAAATCAAACCAATTTTAGAAATTAACCCTGAACACCCATTGGTGAAGAAACTCGAAAGTTCAGAACAGTTTGATGACTTGGCTAACGTCATTTTTGATCAGGCTGTTATTGCTGAAGGTGGTTTACCGGAAGACCCGGCAGCTTATGTAAAACGTATTAATAGCTTATTGCTGAAATAATTCAGTTTAAAAAAAAGCCTCTGAACTGTCAGGGGCTTTTTTTGTGGATAAAGAGAGAGTTATCCACAATTTGATAATTTCTGATTAAAAATTAGCTTCGAGATTCATTTGAACACTGAGCTGATGTTTCGAATCATCATCAATATGGTTAAAAAAGTTAAGGTCATTTTGCATAAAAAGCCAATTTCGCCACACAGGCTGGCGCCATGAAATATAAGGCCCCCAACTATTTAGCCGAATGTCGTTTTTGGTATATACGCCACCGCTATAAACACCGTAAGTAAGATGATTATCCTTTAAAAATTGATACTGCTGGAAAGTCCAATTCCCCCAACTATAATCTTCATTTTCACTCTTATTCACATTAAATTTATTAGCGAAAAGAGTATTGTCTTGCATTTTTTGCGTTAGATTTAGCGTTGTCTCGGTGTAGTTTCGGCTAGTAGAACCGTAGCGAAATACCTGTTCTGTATCCAAACTAATGTTATGTCTTAAATTCCATTTTTTCTTTGCCAAAAATTGTACATAAACATCGTTTTCTGAGTTTGAACCTAAATCAAGATTATTTTCAAAAGGCATCCAAGTTGAAATGGTGGCCCAGCTTGCACTCAGTGGATTAGTTGTCGAAACCTGTGTCGATGAGGTTTTCTTCTTTTTCTTACCGAAGGCCTTATAAGTTTGTTCAGGCTGAGTCGCACGTTTCCATAACGTATCATTTCCAAATACAGCCATTAGTTCTTGAATTAAGGTGACATCGGGTAAAGCATCATTTGTCTCTATTTCACAAGGAGAGAGTGAAAGTGATGGTCTTTTTACTTTAGTAAAACGCGTAGAAGAATAAGGATAACGCCGTGACCGTTGGTGCTTGAACGTATTATAAAAAAATTGAGTATGCGGAATTAAAGCCAATACGCCTAAACTATAAATACAAACTAAGGCAGCTGATTTGTATTGAAATGAAAAAGAGGAGAATTGATTCATTTTTAAGGAGAAGGAATCAAAAATAAAAATTAGAACAATACTTTAAAAGGCTAAGCTTAAAAATTTATTTAAAAGTATTTTATTATTCATCACCTTGGATGGGTTCCAAGGTGATGTTTGGCAGCTTAAAAAAGAGCTTCTAAGCGCAAGAAGGTGCTGACGAAATGGTTGCGATCTTCACGGTGATCATTAAAGTAATTTACATCTCCTTGAACAAAGAACCATTCACGTAAAACAGGTTGGCGCCATGAAACAAATGGTCCCCAACTATTTAAACGCAAGTCATTGTCGTTGTAATAACCACCTGTATAAATACCATAGTTAAAACGGTTATTTGCAAAGAAACTATGTTCACGGAAAACCCTATTTTCCCAACTTAGATCATCATCTTGATCATCAGCATAAGTTAAGCTGAATTGATTTGATAAAATCGGTTGATTTGGTCTGGCATGGGTAAGTTCAAGATTGGTACGTAAGTAGTTTTCGCTATCTATGCCGTAACGATAAATTTGCTCAGCATAAAATTTAAAATCATTACGGAGTTGCCAATTTCTTGATGCTTTTAAACGAACATAAATATCGTCTCCAGAACGGATACCTAAGTCAGCATCTGTTTCAAAAGGCAATTTTTTCGAGAAATCTGACCAACGTAAAGCAATAGAACTGTTGTCATCTCTCGTTTGTTTACCATTTAACTTCTTATTAGAGTCTTGATTTGGGTTTTGGTTAATATTGGCCGGACTGTTATTAAATTCGTTATCTAAAGAATCATCACCAAATACCACACTTAGACGTTTTTCTAGCGTTGGTAATTTAATCCTGCCTCGTATTCTGGGCTTAATTTCAAAATTATCGTATTCATTCCAATAGTTATCGACCATTACGCGGATGGTTGCAGTAGCTGGTTTCTGTGGATCGACTTCTCCAAACCAGTTATCAATTTTTTCAGAAGTACGATCGGCCCAATTACGAATTTTCTTTTGCTTACGGTCAACCCACGTTTGATCTTCTGTTTGTTCGGTAGGGGGAACAATAGGTTGACTAGACTGCTCTGGAAAAATGGTTGGGGTCGCATCTACCCAACGGGGGATCTGATCTAACAGATTTTCATCTGTTGTAGCTCCGGTTTGAACTCCAGATGACAAACCTTCTACTTGTTGGTTTTGAGAGGAAGAGCTCGTTTCTGCATGAGCAATGCATACCGAACCAAATCCTAAAGTTAAAAGTGCAAAAAGCTGCCGATAAGGCATTATGTGAAATGTTTTCATATCTATCTTTATGTTTTGTTGTTGTTTCCACTTTTGTTGATTTTTCTAATAAAATCAAGAGGACGACACAAAAGTTAAGTAAATTTAACTTTTTTTACATATTTGAAATAAATTAAAAAGTTTAAGCTAGTAGCGATTATTTTTAACCAAAAAAAATCCCCCAATTAAGGGGGATGATAGATCAAGGAAACTTCAAATTCCGATCATTAAACACATAAAAAACAGAACATTACAGCGCGAATATTCTAAGAAGCAATCATAAACTGATTTTAAACAATTAGATAGTTCTTTTTTTAGAACGCTCTATTGCTAAAATGGTGATAAAACATACGATTTCATCACATTTTCAATTGTGTTGATTTATTTCTGTGGAATATCACATGATTCATCATTACAAACAGCAGCATCATCTTGCTCGACCGCTTCAGCATTTGCTTTAAGTTGTGCTTGCTCTAAGACTTTTAAAAAGACGTCACGTGGTTGAGCACCTGCGAGAGCAATTCTTTGATCAAATACAAAAAATGGCACACCCGTAACATTTAACTGCTCTTTAGCAATCTTTTCGTCATGACGAACAAAGTCAGATAGCTCATTGGTATCTAATACAAATTCAACTTCCGCATTATCAAGGCCAATACGAGAAGCAATTTCTTCTACAACTTCACGCTCACCAATTGCTAGACCTTCGGTCATATAAGCATGGAAAAAAGCTTCTTTTGCTTGGTTGCCTAAGCCTTTGCTTTGTGCAAGGTGAATAATACGGTGTGCATTGAAACTATTGCCAGAATTCGCCTTTTGCCATTGGAAATCAATACCTTCAGAGGCAGCCATGGCCGCAATATTGCGTTCCATTTCTTCCATCTCTTCATAGGTACGGCCATATTTTTTAGCTAAACGCTCAGTGTTTGAAGTGTCATGTTTTGCTGGCGCATCAGGATCTAATTCAAAACTATGCCAGTGAATTTCAAGCTCAATACCTGCTTCCGCAGCTACATGTTCAAGGCGTTTTTTGCCGATATAACAGAAAGGGCAAACTACATCAGACCAGACATCAACACGCATGGGAGAATCTCATAAATTTTAATTACCCATCATAATAGGGATGATGCACAAAGATTTAAAGCTTTGAGTAGCGAATACAGTGTTGCGTATTGTGAAATAAATGGCATATAAAGAAGAATAAGCTCTATTTTATAACTATAAAGAGCAAAACTATAAGAAGGGAAATAGGAGGTGTGTATGCGCCGAGTTTTGATTGCGATAGCAAGTCTGATTGTTATCACAAGCATTGTTTTTTTCACCTATCAACATATCAAACAGCAGCAGGCCAAAGACAGTAGTCAAATGTTTGATGTCGTCATGACTGAAAAAATGAATCAGCTTTATGAACAAGCACAAGACTGGTCTAAACCCGTCGAGCTTAATATTCACGATAAACGGTTAGCAGGACACTATAAGCAAATTTCAGAATTTCTTTTAAGTTATTGGATTCAAAATATTAATGCACGAAATGCATATTTAAGAGAACTCAAAGCAGCCAAATGGGATACTTTTTTAAATGTTGAGCGTTTAGATCTTGATAAAAAGCAAAAGTTTGTAGAAACCGAGAAGATGTTAGCTGATGTCCGTATGGCTTCAGATCAGTATCAAACTGAATATGAAAAAATTCATAAAACTTTCTTAGCAAAGGTTCAAGAATTATCTGTTGATACAGAGATGAGACAACTCCTTGAAATGAAATTGGGAACTCAACAAAAAGCTGATCAAGATCATGCAATTTTTATGATTGAGCTACAAATTTTAGATAAAGCAGAAGAAATGTTTAAGCTTCTAAAAAATTATGAATGGCAGAAGAAAGATCAGATGATTCTTTTCCATGAAAATGCTCAGGTCAAAAAGTTTAATGGGCTTTACCAAGATGTTCTAAAACTGAATGCAAAAATTGAAAAAATTAAGAAAAAGAATGTAGCTGCACTCGAAGGAGATTTAAAAGAATAAGCGTGGCATGAGCATCAAAAAATTATAGTTTGGTGCTCTCGGCTTTTCCTTTGGTTAAAAAAGTTTGTAATAAACTTTGAGAAGTTTGTAGTTTGTTTAATTGTTCAGAAACATGCTTGAGTTCAGTTTGCAGTTTTTCTTGAACCACTGAGCACAGCGTAAATACGCGTTCATCTAAATCAAAACAAGGCAGCAAGGCTTGAATGTCTTTTAGGTGCATGCCTGCATCATTTAATATTTTAATTTTCTTAATATTTTCAATGTCTTTGTTTGTATAGCTTCGATAGTTATTACTTGCTCGATGAGGCTGTATAAGTCCTAAACTTTCATAGTAACGCAGCATACGCGGGCTGACTTTTGTGAGTTCGGCAACTTTGGCAAGGTTCATAAAATGGGGTTGACCTTAACAGTGGTGTCATAGTTTAGCATGTTTTTATCTTTCAAAATGGTACTTGTTCCATGATCAGAAAACTCATTTTATTGGTGTTATTCGGATTAATGTCATTTGTTGCAAATGCCAAAACACTTGAACTTCAGGAGAAAAACATGCGTCAAATATTTGTGCTTCATGGTTACTCTGCTTCTATAGATGATCACTGGTTTTTAGATTTAAAACATCAAATAGAAGATGAACATACGACTGTAACTCTAATTCCATTTCCAGATTCTGAGCATCCAGATGTGGATGCTTGGCAGAAGGTTTTAGACAAACAGATCCCGAGTGTGGATGAAAATACCTATTTTGTTGCACACAGTTTAGGGGTAATTACGTTACTGCACTTTTTACAAAAACATGATTACCAGAATATTGGTGGAATGATTTTAGTATCTGGATTTTCTGGTCCAATTTCAGACTTTTCTCCACTCGATGCCTATATAACAAAAAGCAAAGTCGATACGAACTACTTTAAGGACATAAAGAAAAAGCTGGTGTATTTATCTGATAATGATGATTTGGTTCCGCCAAAACTGACGATTGAATTGGCGAAAGAAATTGATGCGCCGTACATTACTGTTCCTAATGGTGGGCATTTTTTAGGAAGGGAAGGTTATACGACGTTTCCACAAGTCGTGAATTCTTTAAAAGAGATGTTAGAGAGCAAATAAAATTTATAAGATAAATCGCACTCTATAATCTGAACATTTTTGTTCAAGTTGTAGAGTGCTTTATAGAGTGCAGTTTTAATACATAGAAGAACCGTACTATTACATTAAAAAATTTAATTATATTTACCGTTTATCTGAGCATTACTGAATCAAATTCGACTTTGTTGTAGCCTATTTATAGATACTTTTAATTTAATCATCATCTTTTTAATTTGAATAGGGTGAGTGATTTTTGGAGCAAGTTATGAACTTTCTAAAACAATCAGCCTTCATTGCTGCATTTGCTTTTATGGGTTTACCGACTGTTCAAGCAGAAGAAGTGGCTACTTTACCAACAATTCGCGTTATGGCTGAATCTGAGCTACGTGAAGAGGTAGGATTTGTACCCTTCCAAGAAGATAAAAAAGTGCGTCAGGCTCTGCAACATCATGAGTATAAAACGCATTACGATATACAAAATGCTTTAGTCCCTGAAGGCATGACTACAGTAGATTATCAGCCAGTCATGGCACAACCTGATTTGTCTCAACTTTCTCCATTCTTACAACAATACATTTTAGCGGTAGCGGGTGGAATACAGTCTTCTGATCCAACCAATGGTATCTTTGTAATGTTAAAAGATTTGAATATTAATCGAAGTAATGTCGACGCTTATCGTGAGGGTACGATGAAAGTGAATATTCAAGATATTAGAGATTTACAGAAGAAAATCGAGAATGGTTTAGCTGGTCGATAAAAAAATCCCCGCATTGAGCGGGGATTTTTTTATCTTGGTGTTAATTAAACACGTTCGATCACTGTTGCAATACCTTGACCAAGGCCGATACACATGGTCGCAAGACCGATTTGAGTATCTTGTTGTTCCATTACGTTTAACAGCGTAGTGGTGATACGCGCACCAGAACAGCCTAGTGGGTGACCCAAAGCAATTGCACCACCATTTAAGTTAATGATGTCTTGCTTGTCATAAATACCTAAGCCTTTCATTACTGATAAGCCTTGAGCAGCAAATGCTTCGTTTAATTCGATAGTTTGAATATCAGCCATCGTTAAACCAGCACGTTTAAGCGCTTTTTGAGTTGCTGGAACTGGACCGTAACCCATGATTGCAGCATCACAACCTGCAACAGCCATAGAACGAATCACAGCGCGTGGTTTTAAACCTAACGCTTGCGCGCGCTCAGCAGACATAAGCAACATTGCAGAAGCACCGTCAGACAACGCTGAAGATGTAGCAGCAGTTACCGTACCGCCTTTCGGATCGAATACAGGACGTAGTGCTTTGAACGACTCAAGGTTTGCATCTGGACGAATTACTTCGTCTATGTCACAAAGGATTTTAAAGCCATTTGCATCGTGACCTTCAACACCAACGATTTCGTTTTTGAAACGACCTTCTTGAGTTGCAGCCCAAGCACGGCGGTGAGATTCAACACCAAATGCGTCTTGCTCTTCACGGCTAATGCCGTTCATGCGACCTAACATTTCAGCAGTTAAGCCCATCATGTTAGATGCTTTTGCATAGTGTTTAGATGCTTCTGGGTTTAGGTCGATGCCGTGCATCATACCTACATGGCCCATGTGCTCTACACCACCAATAATGAAGATATCACCTTGGTTAGTTGCAATCTGTGCAGCAGCAGTATGAAGTGCTTGCATAGATGAACCACAAAGACGGTTTACAGTTTGACCTGCTACAGTTTTTGGTAAGTCAGCCAATAAGCCGATGTTACGACCAATGTTCATACCTTGTTCTAAAGTCTGATTTACACAGCCCCAGATCAGGTCTTCAACTTCATTGGTGTCAAATTGGTTACGAGCAACGAGTGCACGAACTAATTCAGCAGATAAGCTGTCAGCACGTACATTGCGGAACATACCGTTTTTGGTTTTACCCATTGCAGAACGTACGCCATCAACGATGACAACGTCACGTGGATTTAAAGTAGCCATTCACGTTGCTCCTTAACCGTAGAATTTTTTGTTGTTAGCAGCCATGTCACGCAACATTTGTGGCGCTTCATAAGCCTTACCTAAGTGTGCATATTTGTCGCAAAGCGCAACATATTCAGCAACACCTGTCTGGTCGATATAACGACATGGACCACCACGGAATGGAGGGAAACCTACACCCATAATCATTGCCATGTCTGCTTCAGCAGCAGTTGCAACGATGTTGTCTTCTAAGCAACGAACTGTTTCGTTACAGAAAGCAAGCATCATGCGGTCAATGATTTCTTGGTTATCAAACTCGCGTTTTTCACCCGTTACGAAAGGAGCAATGATTTCATACGCTGTTGGATCAACAGTTTTTGCTTTCTTGCCTTTCTTATCGAGTTCGTATTTGTAGAAACCAACGTCATTCTTTTGACCAAGACGTTTAGCTTCGTACATTGCTTGGATTGAACCTTTGTAGTCTGGCTTCATGCGGTCTGGGAAACCTTCAGCCATGACTTCTGCACCGTGTACACCAGTGTCGATACCAACAACGTCGATGAGGTAAGCAGGACCCATTGGCCAGCCAAACTTAGACATTACATTGTCAACTTGCTGGAAGTCTGCGCCGTCTTTTACAAGAAGGTCAAATGCACCAAAGTAAGGGAACAATACACGGTTAACCAAGAACCCTGGGCAGTCGTTTACAACGATTGGTGTTTTACCCATTTTTTGAGCAAGAACAACAGTAGTTGCAATCGCTTCTTCAGAAGTCTTTTCACCACGAATGACTTCTACAAGCGGCATCATGTGAACTGGGTTGAAGAAGTGCATACCTACAAAGTTTTCAGGACGTTGTAAAGCTTTCGCTAAACGTGTAATTGAAATTGTAGACGTGTTAGACGCAATAATCGTGTTTTCACGAACATGCTTTTCAGTGTCTGCAAGAACGATTTCTTTAACTTTTGGATTTTCTGTAACCGCTTCGATCACGATGTCGACTTCTTTAAACTCATCGTAGCTTAAAGTAGGACGGATACGTGCAAGGGTTTCACCCATTTGCGCAGGTTTCATTTTCTTACGTTCAACTTGTTTAGTTAACAAGCTGTTCGCTTCTGACATACCTAGTGCAAGTTGTGGGTTACCAATATCTTTCATGATAATTGGAGTGCCTTTGCTTGCCGCTTGGTAAGCAATACCACCACCCATGATACCAGCGCCAAGTACAGCTGCTTGGTTTACAGGGTGAGCACCTTTTTCATGTTTTTTAGCAGTTTTCTTAACAACTTGGTCATTGAGGAATAAACCAATCAATGCACCAGCTTGTGGAGTAATCGCAGCTTTTGCAAAACCTTCAGCTTCAGCTTTTAATGCTTCGTCACGCGCAAGGCTTGCACCTGCTTGTAATGAATCAAGTAATAATTTTGGAGCAGGGTATTGAGCAGGATTTGCTTTAGCAAGTACAGCACCTTTTGCTGTGTTGAACGCCATCATTTGTTCAAGTGGGTTCAATTTTACAGCATCAAGTTTTTCTTGGCGTTTCGCTTTCCAGTTCAAACGACCAGAAATTGCTTGCTTAACTAAGTCAGTTGCAGCTTCAAGTAATTTATCAGCAGCTACAACCGCATCTACAGCACCATCTTTTAGTGCAGCAGCTGGTTTTTTAGGAGCAGCCATCGCCATCCATTCAACCGCGTTGTCGATACCAATAAGACGGCTTAAACGTACGCTACCGCCAAAACCTGGGTAAATACCAAGTTTAATTTCTGGTAAGCCCACTTGCGCAGCTTCTGACATCACACGATAGTCACACACTAAACACATTTCAAAACCGCCGCCTAACGCCATACCGTTAATAGCAACAACTTTTGGAATTTCTAAATCTTCAAAGCTATTGAAGATTTCGTGAACAGGCATAAGCCAGTCAACAATCGCTTTTTCGCCTTGAGCGAAGTTTTCACCAAATTCGGTAATGTCTGCCCCAACAATAAATGTTGATTTGCCCGACGTAACAACTAAGCCTTTAATATCATTATTTGCTTTTACCGCAGCAATAGCAGCTTGGAAATCTTCAATTGTTGCACGGTTAAATTTATTGACCGACTCACCTTGTAAGTCAAAGCGGAATTCTGCAATTCCGTCCGAAAGCATTTGGACGGTAATGGCATTGCCAGCGTGGATCATGCCTGATCTCCTTGGTTTTGGAGGACTTCTAAGTTGATGTTATGAAGCGTGTGCACAGCTTTGGTACACATTTATGCTTCGCTAATCTTACGATAACTATATCTAAAAAAAACCTGACAAGTTGTATCAAGCCGTGACGCAAGGGTCATCTTATTTATTATTCAATTCATCTGTATTAAATTGCATAAAAGAAATCATAAAGATAGCTGCTAATCAAAGGCTTTTGTTTTGCTTTAAATTTTTCTTTATAAAGCTCTGGAGTTATCACACTTTCTTATAAAAAATATGAAAATTCAAAAGTTAGTTTTTTGTCAAAAAAGTCAATTGTTCAATTTTTATCTTAAAAAAGCGAATAAAAATAACAACAAGTTTAACTTCTTAAAGTGCTGAAAAAATACTGAGGGTTCTTTTATTTCTTATAAAAATATGAGACCTATTATTTGACTTATTTTTTACATTCGCTTTTTATAAGTCAATTTTGTTAAAATTTGTGCCAATTAAATAAACTTCCGGTTTCTATTGCCTTAAATATAAGGTGAAGTTGCCCCTAATCTTTTGAAAGAGTAGCAATATGATTAAGTGGATCATATTAGCGATTTTTGTGATATCAGCATTGTATATCCAGCATCGCGGCAAAGTGCGTCACTCGTTTTATCGTCAGTTTTTTGACCATTCAACCTTGCTCGCACCGATTAACTTTTTAATGTACATCTTTTCAAAGGTGCCGAATCAACCTTATATCGACACCCAGCATTTTAAAGATTTAAAAGTGTTGGATGAAAATTGGGAAATGATTCGTGATGAAGCGAAAGCTTTATATGACCAAGGTGGAATCAAAGCTTCAAGTACATATAACGACTTAGGTTTTAACTCATTCTTTAAAACAGGTTGGAAGCGTTTTTACTTAAAATGGTATGAGTCAAGTCATCCGTCTGCTGCTGAGCTCTGCCCGAAAACCACAGCACTTCTTAAAACATTGCCGACAATTAAAGCCGCTATGTTTACCGAGCTTGCACCTGACAGCCGTTTGGTAAGACACCGTGACCCATATGCAGGTTCACTGCGTTATCATTTGGGTTTAATTACGCCAAATGATGATCGTTGTTTTATTGATGTTGATGGTGAAAGATACTCTTGGCGAGATGGCCAAAGTATTGTATTTGATGAAACCTATATTCACTATGCTGAAAATAAGACTGATCAAAACCGTATTATTTTCTTTGCAGATGTTGAACGACCGATGAAAGTGAAATGGATGGAACGTTTCAATCATTGGTTTGGTCGTAAAGTGATGACTGCTGCAAGTTCACCGAATGAAACAGGTGACCAAACAGGTGGTTTAAATAAAGCTTTTGGTTATGTTTATCAAATTCGCATTAAAGCTAAAGCATTAAAAGCTAAAAACCGTAAGTTGTATTACTTCTTAAAATGGTTATTAATGCTTGGGATTTTCTTCCTGATTTTTGTCCGACCATATATATTTTAATTAAAACGCCCGAAAGGGCGTTTTTTGTTTTAAGCTAAAATAACCTGTTAGAAGGAATAGATTATTAATAAAATCATTAGTCAATAAGTTTACCATTTTTGAAGACTTGAATAAGACTTCCTTGCCAACCATAGATGACAACACGGTCTATCTCTGATTCAATCATTAAATATCCTTTTTCTATATCACCTTCAACAATAATCTCTACTTCAGAATTTGACTCAATATTATATTCTTCTGCCCAAGGTTCGAGTATTAATTTGATTTTCTCGTTTTTCGAGTTTTTATAAATAAGCTTTTGTTTTAATATCATAATTATATTTCCATTATTATAATTCATTATATATCATTGTGATATGTCTCTTTCTTTTATTTTGGTAAGGAATTCATCCTGTAGATCTCCATTTAAAATTACTGTCTTCTCATTTTCTGTATATGTCAGCGTAAAGTCACCAGGGATCTGATTTAAGGTCACAGGACCATCAATAATACCTAGAATTATACTTGTAGTATCAATAGTCGTCTGTTTAATGATTTTAAATAAGGTTTCCTTATCTTTTTGAGATAAAGATTGATAAAAAGTGAGAGCATCAAACCAGTAGGGATCTTCTTTAATTTTATTATCGACTAAAGTAGATGAGTAAATCTGTTTATAAGTATCGATATATTCGTCTGAAATAGTATTTATAAGTTCTTTGACAAATTCTTTAGTATTCATAGAAATTAACCTTTATTGAATTTTGTGACTCATTTCACAGTGCTGGCAATTTGTTACAACTATTAAAAGCCAAGGACCAATTTTGATTCTACAATGGCGCGGTTTTTTCGAAGACTGGTTAGCGGAAGTAGGTTTTAAAATGGCTCATGCTCATCACGCAGTTCATGCACATGTTCATCATATCGAAGAGAGAAAAGAAGAAAGCTCTCAAGATGATTTAAAAATGAAAGTGATGTTAAGACAAGCAGCTTCGTCGACTGAAAAACATAAAAAAACTGATGTGAAAATTCATCAATCTGAAGATCAAAATATTAATTTGCACAAGTTCTCAAGTAAGCTTGAAAGTATATCTGCCAACCATAGTAAAGAGAAATGTGCCAAAAATATTCGCATTGCTTTACAAGCAGCAGGAGCGGATGTGTCTAAGCATCCAGTAGCAGCTTCAGACTGGGGGCATACGCTTGAGAAGAATGGTTATAAGAAAATTAAACCTGCTTTTAATCGTCCTCAAGAAGGCGATATTTATATTATTGAGCGGACAAGTGGCCACACATATGGTCATATTGCGGGATATACAGGGAATGGCTGGTTCTCAGATTTTCGTCAAAAAACCTATGCGGTCTATAAAGAAAAAGATGTGAAATATAGCTACTATCGCCTCGATTCTTAAGCGAGTACGACATAGTCTGTCGGGGCATATCCAAATCTGTTTCCAAATTTGGCTTGTGGCACAGTAAAGCACTTGAAAACTCAGGTTGAAAACATCACATTAGGTATTCAGTATTAAGCCATGTCTGCCGATAGTGAATCAAAACGCTCGTCCCCATATTGAAAAAATTTTAGCCCACATGACCCAACTTCCAGGTGTTTATAAAATGCTAGGGAAAGAGGGCGAATTGTTATATGTTGGCAAAGCAAAAAACCTAAAGAATAGGGTGTCGAGCTATTTTGTTAAAACCATTGAGCATCCTAAAACTCAGGCTTTAGTTGCCAGAATTTATGATATTGAAACTTTAGTCACTCGTTCAGAAACTGAAGCACTACTTCTCGAGCAAAATTTAATTAAACAACATCGTCCGCCTTATAACATCATGTTGCGGGACGATAAGTCATATGTCTATATTTTTGTATCGGCAGATAAGCCCTATCCTCGGCTTGCTAGTGGTCGCGGCAAAGGGAAGCACCAAATTGGTAAGTTCTTTGGACCTTATCCAAGTGCCTATAGTGCCCGTGATACTTTACTCGTTCTACAAAAGCTTTTTAATGTACGTCAGTGTGAAAATAGCTACTTTGCGCAGCGCAAGCGCCCGTGTTTGCAATATCAGATCAAACGTTGTTCTGCACCTTGTGTAGGGCTGATTTCACCCGAAGATTATAAAGAAGACATTAATAATAGTATTCGCTTTTTGCAAGGTGATACGAAGGAGCTGAATCAAGAGCTCATTGCCAAAATGGAACAAGCAGCAGCAGAACTTGAATTTGAAAAAGCTGTTTTTTATCGTGATCGACTATCTTTGCTTCGTGAAGTTCAAGCGCAACAAGCTGTGTTTAAAGTCAAAGGTGAGGCGGATATTCTGGCGATTGCTTATCAGGCTGGCGTGACATGCGTGCAGATTATGTATGTACGCAATGGGCGAATGCTAGGTGGAAAAAGCTATTTCCCTGACATGCTAGGCGATGACCTTGGGCAAATGCTGAGTGACTTTATGGCAAACTTTTACTTTCAAGTTGCAGATGAAGTACCCAATGAATTGATTGTGAACATTGCATTGCCTGACCGTAAAGAATTAGAAGAAGCATTGACACAGCAGTTTGGCAAAAAGGTTCAGATTAAGAGTAATGTTCGAGAAACTCGTGCTGAGTGGCTAGAGTTAGCTGAAATGAATGTTCAACATGCAATTAAGGGGCAGTTGAGTAACCATTTAGAACTCAATGAACGTTTCCATCAGTTAGAGCAAGTAATTGGTAGACCTGTCGATCGTATCGAATGTTTTGATATTAGCCATACCATGGGCGAAGCTCCAATTGCGTCGTGTGTGGTGTTTGACCAAGGTGGTGCTCGTAAGCGTGACTATCGCCAATTTGCCATTCAAGATATTACCGCTGGCGATGACTATGCAGCTATGCGCCAAGCCTTAACACGACGTTATAAAAAAGCCATATTGCCTGATCTGTTGTTAATTGATGGTGGTAAAGGTCAGCTTCACATGGCGATGGAAGTTATGCAAGAGCTTGGGCTCGATGCTTTTATGGTGGGGGTATCGAAAGGTGAAGGGCGTAAACCGGGCCTTGAGACCCTGCATTTTACAGATGGCACGAAAATCCAGTTACCAGAAGATCATAAAGCATTGCACTTGATTCAACAGGTACGTGATGAAGCCCATCGCTTCGCAATTACTAAACACCGAGCTAAACGTGATAAACGCCGTAGCATTTCAGTTTTAGAAGCGATTCCGGGATTGGGTCCAAAGCGCCGTCGAGATTTATTAACCCATTTTGGTGGGATTCAAGGTGTTTTAAAAGCCTCTGAAAAAGAGCTCACGCTTGTGCCTGGTTTTGGTGAAATGATGGCCAGAACGATTTATAAAATTCTGCATGAATAAGCATCGTTTTAAAGGCGGAGTGACAAAATAGCTCGCCAATTACTAAAGGATTGACCATTCACATTCCAAACAAAATGAGGAAAGATCGACCCTAATAACACTTTTGTTTTAGGGAAAGGAATGTCTTTGCTGCAATTGTTTGAAGAAATAAAACAAAAGGAATGGATTGAAATATCTGAAGGGTGGTTGCAAGGACGAACAGTGTTTGGAGGTCTTGTTGCGGGATTGCTGATGCAAAAAGCGTGCGCCAATATTCAAGATCCAAATAAAAGATTATTGAGTTGTAGTGTTACTTTTGTGGGGCCTGTACAGCAGGGGCCCGCTCAATTGACTGTTGAAATTTTAAGGGAAGGGAAATCGGTCACTACACTTGAAACCCGTTTATGGCAAGATGGCGCGGTACAAACCATTTTGGTTGCAAGTTTTGGTGTGCCTCGTGCGTCGAATATTGAAGTACGGCAAGAACCTATTGTGCCAATTTATGCACCACCCGAAGATTTACAACCGATTCCTTTTGCTAGACAAATGCCAGAATGCTATCAACATTTTGATGTATGCTGGGCAGAAGGTCATTATCCTGTTACAGGAAGTCAGTATGCTGACTTTGGAGGATGGTCAAGGTTCTCTCCAGAGAAGCATGAAAATCGTCAAATGACATTGCCAGATTTAATTGTTTTGATGGATATTTGGCCACCTGGTGTATTGCCGATGTTTAAACAAGTTGCTCCTGCAAGTTCTTTAACTTGGCACATTACCTTTGTTCATCCATTTCCACATCAATTATGTGACTGGTTTAAATATAAAGTGGTGACTGAATATGCTGGTGAAGGTTATTCCACGGAATATGCCCATCTTTGGGACCAAAATGATCATTTAATTGCAATTTTACGGCAAACTGTTACGGTATTTACCTAAGCAGTCCACTTCCTCGATTCGTATATTTCGTATAAAGTGGCTGTTACAGATAGATACAATATTGAAGAATGTATTTTTGTCTGTTACAAGATGCATGAAGACTAAATTGGCGGTGTTTATGACCACAGGGCGAATCCTGAATATCCCAAATATCCTAACGTTGGCGCGTATCGCGCTTATTCCTGTATTTTTGGTGATTGCGTATTGGCCGCCTGCAATGGGTATTGGTGAGCAAGCAGGAAATATGAGTCGTCATATTATTTTGACGGCTATTTTTGTGTTGGCTGCTATTACCGATTGGTTTGATGGCTATTTGGCACGAACTTTAAACCAGACTTCAGCATTTGGCCGTTTTTTAGATCCAGTTGCAGATAAGCTCATGGTGGCGGCAGCACTTATTGTTTTGGTGCAGTGGAATCCAACCATTTCAATGGCTTTTGCGGCAATTGTCATTATTTCACGGGAAATTACAGTTTCTGCTTTACGTGAGTGGATGGCAGAACTTGGCGCAAGAACAAGCGTAGCTGTATCAACAGTAGGTAAATATAAAACAGCTTTTCAGATGATTGCCATTAGTGTGTTCTTACTCAATTGGCAACCTTTAGAAATGTTGGCTTACGCGTTGTTATATACAGCAGTCATTTTAACTTTATGGTCAATGTTTATTTACCTTAAAGCAGCTTGGCCATATTTAAAGCAACCTTAAGCACATATTGAATGATTAAGCCTTTCTATAATGAAAGGCTTTTTTATTTTCGAAAGTGCAAGAATCGGGTCGTCATGGGGCTTTAGCTACTTTAATGTAAGATATAAGTGCTAAGGAGGTGACACATGCAAATGCTTTCTTCTCGGCAATTTGCTGTAATTGCCAATGTAATTGAATATTTATATGAACATCTAGATCAGCAACCAAGTCTGGATGATGTTGCGAGCCATATGAATTTAAGTTCAGGTTATATCCAACGTCAGTTTCAGGAATGGGTGGGGATTAGCCCGAAAAAATTTGTCCAATATATGAGTTTGCAGCAGGCTAAATATTATTTGCTACAAAAGCGAAGCTTATTAGAAACTGCTTTAAACACAGGCTTGTCGGGTACTGGTCGTTTACATGATCTGTTTATTCAGCTCGAAGGGATGACACCTGGTGAGTATAAACAGCAAGGCGAAGGCGTGATTCTTAATTATTCGGTTGAGACAAGCCCCTTCGGTGAGCTGTTGGTGGTAAGTAGTGAAAAGGGTATATGTTCTATACGGTTTATCGAAACTCATGAGAATATTGAAGATTTAATTAAGCAGTATTTCCCAAAAGCCCAATTGAAAAATCAGTCACCGATTTGGCATAAACAAGTTGCAGAATGGTTCGAACAAGATTTTTCAGAACACTTACAGCAGAAACTTCCTCTTAATTTGGCAGGAACCCCCTTCCAACTGCAAGTTTGGGAAGCGTTACTGACCATTCCAGAAGGTCAATTGCGGACCTATCAAGATATTGCAGAGCAAATTGGCAAACCTAAAGCGGTACGAGCTGTTGCTACCGCAATTGGACAAAATCCGATTGCATATTTGATTCCCTGTCATCGAGTGATCCGCGCAACAGGAATGGTCGGAGAATATCATTGGCAAAAGGGGCGTAAATTGGCATTGTTAGCTTGGGAGATGTCAAAGCAACATGGAGAGACCGTATGACCTTGGATTTATTTTCTCCAGAGCCTTGTGAGAATTTATTACCCTACGATGGTGAAGTTCAGGACTATGGTTGTATTTTAAGCCCTGAAGAAGCTGAACAATATTTTCATTATCTTTACCAGCACCTCGCGTGGAAACATGACGAGGCTAAGTTGTATGGCAAGCACTTTATAACAGCTCGAAAAGTTGCATGGTATGGAGATGACTACTATCAATATAAATATTCGGGTGTCGCACGTGATTCTTTGCCGTGGGACAAAGCACTCGCCAAACTAAAACAACAGGTAGAGCAAATACTTTCAGAGAAATTTAATTCTTGCTTAGCAAATCTCTATGAAGATGGAACTCAAGGTATGGCTTGGCACAGTGATTCGGATGTGTCTTTGGCAAAAACCACAACAATTGCTTCTTTAAGCTTTGGTGCTACCCGAAAATTTTCTTTTAGACATATTCAAAGTAAAGAGAAAGTTGAATTATGGCTCCAGCCAGGTCAACTCATTGTGATGCGTGGTGAGACACAACAATATTGGCAACACCGTTTAAATCGCTCAACAAAAATTTTACAACCACGTATTAATCTTACTTTTCGGCAATTTCAGTTCTTATAAAAATTGGATAAGAAAAAAGCCCATGATGGCAACATGAGCTTATTCCTCTGAGGGGGATGCTTCTATTGATGAGCTGCTGATGAAAAGAATCACCAATAGGAGCTAAAATCATAATATGAGAATATTGTGAGATATTCAATATTTTAAAGTGTAAGAAAAGGTTAAATTATCATAAGGTGGAGTTTTAGATTTCACCTTTTTCAGATAACTCCATAAAACGCTGCTCAATAAGTGCTGCATTTTCTTGTAAAATTTCGATGAGCTTTTCAACATTTAAAAAATCAAAACGATTTTTAGAGGCAACTAGAGTTAAAGCTAAAGGCACTTCTTTGTTCGAAAAACGTACTGGAACGGCAAGCCCAGAAACATTTGGGTCAATCTCACCTTGTGAGAAATAGAAGCCTTGTTTTTTAATTTTTCGCATACGCTGAATAAAGCTCGGTTCATCTTCAGCAAAACCTGATTGTTTTAATTCTTGTTGATAACGATGATAGTAATCTTGCATCCGTTGTTTACTTAAATGCGAAACCATCGTTTTTGGAGATGACCCAACGTAAATCGGTCTTGGGCAGCCTCGACCATACGAGAGCAGTTCAGTGTCTTTAAATATTTCATGATGAATGTCGATGCAATAGTCATCATTTAAATAGGTGAGCAAGCAGCACAGTTCGGTACGTTCTACAATATTTCGCATAAACGGTGTGCTGATTTGAACTAATGGGTCTGTTGTCCGAGATATATAGTCAAGAACTGCAATTTTTGAGCCTAAGGTATAATCGCCAGATGTCCCATTAATGCGTTTTAATAGATCGGTAGACACCAACTCTTTTAGGTAACGGTAACTGGTTGGTTTAGACAAGCCAAGTTCTTCGCAAATAATATCGACATTAATGACTGGACGCGAAACTGAAAATAGGTCCAGTACGGTTAAAATTTTGCCAAAACTTGAAATTGCCATAGTGTCTTGTTCGTATCCTTTAACAATGAGTCATCTTTGAGTTTTTATAACAGAAAAAAAGAAAATTTGTCTCAATTCTAAAATAAATGCCTGATTTGAGTATTTTACTCTGACAAAGAGAAAACTTCTCTTGGCTAATACATCATATACGATAATCAAAAAACATATCAAATTATCAAATAGAGATATTTTAGTTGACTAAATTGCTTTATTTTGAAAAAATTGCCAAACAAAATATCTAATCGAGAAATTGGTCGATTCTAGGCGAATTTCTTGATACCTCTTCTTTCCAAAGTTTGGCCGTTTAAATAGCGCCCAAATTGAAATCATCTGGGCCAATCAGGCAGGATGTGGAAAAATCATTGTATTGAAGGATGCTCCTCATCTCATTTGCTTTTAGGCAAATGGCAAAGTTTTGTTGTCTCTAGAAAGACAATTGAACATTGAAGGGCATGCTCATCAGTTCAAATCTGTATTTGAGATGAGTTCATGTTATTAAAGCAAATACTGGCGTTTCGCCCGAGTAGGCTTGATCTGATCTTTGCAATAAAAACATTTATTGCCGGAATGTTGGCGTTATTTGTTTCATTTGAATTAGATCTGATTAACCCGATGTGGTCGATTGGTACAGTCCTGATTATTGCCAATCCTTATTCAGGAATGGTGTCCTCTAAGTGTGTCTATCGTGTTATAGGAACGATGGGTGGGGCAGTGGTTGCCTTAACACTAACGCCACATCTCATTAATACGCCTTGGTTGTTTACTGTGGTGTTGTCGTTGTGGGTAGGTTTTGCACTTTATGTGTCTTTACTTGACCGGACCCCACGCAGTTATGCTTTTATGCTGGCGGGTTACTCGACAGCCATGATTGTCTTCAATGCGATTACGTATATTGATCAATACAATATTTTTGATATTGCTTTAGCTCGGGTCATTGAGATTTCGATTGGGGTGATTTCAAGTGCTGTGGTTTCTGCCACGATTCTTCCAATGCACATTGGTTCTGCGATTAAGCAGCGCGTCATCAAAACGCTTAAAGATACAGAAAATCTGTTTGCTAATTTATTAACTGCTGACCCTCAGCAGAACAATACGCAACTTTTAGCCACTATTACTCGTGACACCACAGATATTCATGCTTTGGCAGTACATTTGAGTTATGAGAAGGGTGAATTGCATGGCATGACCAAACCCTTGCAGGAAATGCTTCATCAAATCTCAATGGTCGTTGCTAATCTGGTTGCTTTATCTGAACGTATTAAGCAGCTTCAAGAACTTCGGTTTATTGAAACTCATTCAGAAAAACTGCAACAGCTCTCAGCGCATGTTGTTCATTTTCTCGAGCAAAAAGATTTAATTATTGATGAAAATATTTTGCAGTTACCAGATGAGTTTGAAAGTGATTTCTTGAGTTTGATGGAATCGGCTTCGACACATCAGCAAGTTTTGGTCGCTGCTATGAAAATGGATGTACGCCATTTCATTAGCAATGTTTTAGCGGTTAAAGTCTTGTGGCAAAGAATTCAGCAAGGCAATAAAGAAATCCCTGACAACATTACGCCAATGACCACCAAATATCCAAGTTTACACCGTGACCATGGTGTGGCTATTCGAGGTGGCATTAGTGCAGTTCTTATTACATTTATTGTGACTGGGGTCTGGATTATTTCGGGATGGAAAGCTGGATTTATGATGGCGCAAATGGGCGCAGTAACAGCCTGTATTTTAACGGCCTTAGATAATCCCGTTCCGGTTTTACGTATTTTTATCTGGGGCAGTATTGCTTCAGCAGTTTTAGTCTTTGTTTATGCATTTGGTATTTTCCCTCATGTCACCACATTCTGGGAACTTGGACTGGTTCTATTGCCGATGTTCCTGTTTGCTGTATCTATGATGGCCAATCAAATGCTTATGCCAGTAGGTATGGTCTTGGGTATTAATACCATGATGGGCCTAAATCTACATAATGCTTATAGCATGGATGCGGTATCTTATCTTGATGGTTCTTTTGCCATGATCTTAGGCGTTTTAGTGTCTTTAGTTGTCATCGACGTTGTTCGTGCAATGTCTCCAGACACGAGTGCCAGCCGTATTCTGGCCTTGCATTATCGTGCCATGAGACAAGCGATCTATTTGCCTTATGGTCTTGATTTTAAAGTTCACCTGCGCAGTATGCTGGACCGAATTGGAATTCTTAACAGTAAAGTAGTGCAATCTAATGAGATTAAAACCTCAATTCATCAAGCATTGATTGAGTCGAGCAGTATTGTCGATTTAAGTAGATTACAAGAACTGGCAAATCAGTCTCCGCAAAATTCGGAACTGGCTCATCACATCGGAAATTTGCAACAAAATCTAGATGAATTGTTTAGAGCCAAAGAAAATGATGTAGATAATACGGTGGCTTTGGTTGAGCAAATCCATCACGGCTTATTTGAATTAAAACAGCTTGCTTCAAATATTGAAGATATGACGATGCGACAAAGATTACTCATTTCACTTAACAATATTGCTTATAGCATGTGTCATGTTTCATCAGATCAAATGAATGAGAACAGTACCTTGAGAGGAGCGACAGCAAATGGGTGAGTTTAATGTTTATGGTATTTACGTGCCTTCTTTGCTCGTTCAAGCCCTCTTAGCATATATATGTTTTCGTGGGTTAAGTCCTTTGACCAACAAGTGGATTGCACAAGGCTGGATTGCATTACCTAGTATTTTCAATTTGTGCTTTTACCTTTTATTGCTTTTGGTAATACATCAAATTTTTGTTGGGGTGGGTGCATAGAGATGATTGCGAAATTAAAGATTGAGTTAGGTGAGTGAAATGAATCAGGTGGATTTGAAAAAGGTCATCCGTCCAGTAATTTTGATTGTCGCATTAATGGTGGCGGTCTATACCATTGTGCATTTGTGGAACTACTATAATGCAGCGCCGTGGACACGTGATGGTCGAGTGCGTGGTGATGTTATTCAAGTATCTTCGGATGTCGCTGGCCTTGTCACAGAAGTATTGGTTCAAGATAACCAGACTGTAAAAAAAGGTCAGGTGCTCTTTAAAATTGATGTTTCTCGTCGAGCTTTAGATGTAGAGCAGGCCAAATCGGATTTAGCAAAAGCAAATGCAGCCTTTGCTCAAGCGCAGGCGGGTTTGGCACAAGCAAAAGCGAACTTGATTAAATCGGCTAGTAATATCAAATTGGCCGAGAAAAATGCCGGTCGTTACTCGAACCTAATGGATGGTGCTATCTCTAAACAAGAACAAGACCAAGTGTTTGCCACACGTGATCAATCCCTTGCAGAGCATGAGCAACTTCAAGCAGCAATTCAGCAGGCGGAAGCAACTGTTAAGCAGCAACAGGCCCTCATTGAGGTTGCAACGAGCAATTTGCATTTAGCCGAGCTTAATATGCATCGTGCTGCGGTAATTGCTCCAGCTGATGGTACATTATCTAACTTTGATATGCGCCCAGGTAACTATGTTCAAGTGGGACAGGCTGTTGCAGCATTACTTGATCGTAAACAGCTCTATGTGGTGGGTTACTTTGAAGAGACTAAGTTAAATCGTATTCATGTAGGTGATCAGGCTACTGTGCAATTAATGGGTGATAACCAGAAAATTAAAGGTCATGTACAAGGTATTGCATCGGGTATTGAAGATCGTGAGCGCTCAAGCAGTTCTAAGCTTCTTGCTAATGTAAATCCAACTTTTAGTTGGGTTCGTTTAGCACAGCGTGTGCCTGTGAAGATTGTATTAGATGAAACACCGAAGAATGAACTTGCTTTTGTTTCTGGACGAACTGCGACTGTGCATATCGTTGAAAAATAAAATCGAAATGATTTAATTAAAAAAAGCATGTAGTTTTAATTACATGCTTTTTTGTTTTATGGCGTTAATCCAACTGGATTTCGATACCAACTCTGAATGAGTAGTGCAGCAGCAAAACTATCAGCCGAGAGCTTTTTTGCTCGACCTTGTTCTTGGTAAAAACCTAGCTCTTCTCTTGCTTCACGAGTAGTTAAACGCTCATCTACCATCAATGTTTCTATGTTGGTTTGATGACGTAAACGTCTCGCAAATTTGCGGGCACGTGTAGAGAGTTCTGATTCACTATCATCCATATTTAACGGCAGGCCAACCAAAAATAAATTGGGTTGCCATTCTTTCACAATTTTTAAGAGTTGATCCCAATTTGGGATGCCATCTTTCATAACAAATAGAGGGAGAGGATTGGCGCTTTCAATTGAAGACTGGCCAATCGCCATTCCCATTTTTTGAGTACCAAAGTCAAAAGCCATAATCGATTTTGATTGTGTTTCGGTCATTAAGCGTGTCCGATTTCAGATGCTAGCCATGCACGATCTACACCAATTTTTTTATAAGCTGCATCCCAACGGTCGTCATAAGGCAGGTTAAAAATCAGATCCATATCGGCATCACAAATGAGCCAGTCACCACGCGTAATTTCGTCTTCTAACTGATTTTTGCTCCAGCTCGCATAGCCTAAAGCGATCTGATATCGACCTACGCCTTCATTATGGGCAATCGCATCTAGAATATCTTTACTGGTGGTAATACAAACATTTTCACCTACAGCAATAGATGAATGCCATGTTGGTTGTCCAGTATGAAGAACAAATCCAGCTTCAGGACGTAATGGCCCACCTTGTAAAACCGCATGTGGATTTACATTGTCTGCTTCAATGTCGAGATCATTGAGTAATTCTTTAATTTGAATACCAGAAGGACGATTAATAATAATGCCTTGAGCACCTTCTTCATCATGACGGGCAAGATAAATTACAGTGTTTGCGAAAAAGTCATCTGCCATTTCTGGCGGGGCAATCAGACAACGGTGAGTCAGATATTGTTTGGTCACCTAAGCGGTTCTCCCTCAAAAAATGTCACTAGAGGGCCTCTCGACCCTTTTATCTATATAGGTTCTTTTTATCAACATACAAGAGTTAATCGGATTTCGCCAATCTTTTTCTCTCATTTTCTTTATTAATTTGAAGAAGCCTGAAATTTAAGTTGGCGTAATTGTTTAGCATGCTGCAAGGTTGTTTCATTAATTTCAACACCACCTGACATGCGAGCTAACTCAAAAATGATTTGATTTTCATCAAGTTCTACAATTGTACTGCTGGCTGGGTCAGTTTGTTGTTTTTTCACTAATAAATGCTGATCAGACTGTGCAGCAACTTGTGCTTGGTGAGTAATACATAAGAGCTGGACATGTTGTGCCAAGTCAGCAAGTAAACGTCCTACAACTTCTGCGGTGCCACCACTAATCCCGACATCAATCTCATCAAACACCAAAACTTCAGATTCAGTTTTTTCTGCATTCATGACTTGCATTACGAGGGCAATACGAGAAAGTTCACCACCTGAAGCCACTCGTGCCAATGGTTGTGGAGGAATACCTTTATTGGCAGTAAATAAAAGTTGAATAAAGCTTAAACCCTCTGCACCTGGCTGCTCTAATGGTTCGAATTTAAACTCGAAGTGTGCCTCTGGTAACGCTAAAGGTTTCACTTGCTCAGTTAATTGTTTCGCAAGCGGAGTGGCAGCTTCACGACGAATATCGTCTAAATGCTGAGCTTTTTCTAAAAACTCCTCATGCGATTTTTCAACTTGTTCTGCCAATGTTTCTGGATCTTCAAGTTGATGCAATTGCTCAAGCTCACTTTGCCAAGTTTCGTATTCTTCTTTAAGTGTTTCCGGTTGAGTGCGATATTTACGTGCCAGACGATGGAAAACTTCCAATTTGGAATTTAGTTCTTCCATCCGCTCAGGGTCAAAACTTTGACGATCTATAAATTGGCGCAAGTTTGCCGTTGCATCGTCTATTTCACTTTGAGCATTCAGTAAAGAATTATAGATCTCAGAAAGTTGTTCGCTGCGCCCCGCATGGGACTCTAATCTGCGAATAATCGAAGATATTTCTTGAGTAATGTTCTGCTCAGCTTCATCTAAGACATTTAAGCTAAAGCTACAGTCTTGCATGATATGTTCATGATGACTAAGTCGATCAAACTCTTGCTCAATTTCTTTATAGTCGGTTTGAATGACCTCTTCGAGTTCTTCAATTTGGTGCTCTAAAGTACCAATCCGTTGTAGACGGGTTGCTTGTGCATCTAGGGCTGCTTGGTGCAAACGAATGGTACGTTGCCATGAGCTATAGGCTTCTCGTACATCATTCGCTTCAGCATAAAAATTGTTATAACGGTCTAGCCAATGCTTTGGATAAGGCGGTTCAAGCAGCTGCTGCTGGCTGTGCTGACTATAGAGTTGAACTAGCAAACGCCCTAACTCTTTAAGTTCAGATAGACTGCTCGGGCGCCCATTAACCCATGCCTTACTACGGCCAGTTGCAAAAATAACACGACGTAAATGAATTTCCCCAGAATCATCATCTAGCTCGTGGTCTTGGAGCCATTTTGCTTCAGGACTATTATTCTGATAAGTGAAAACCGCGGTAATATCCGCTTTGTCCGAACCATAACGGACATAATTTGTATCTGTACGTTCCCCGAGGCAGGCAGAGAGTGCATCCAGTAATAATGATTTTCCGGCACCTGTTTCGCCTGTTAGAACATTAAATCCCTGTTCTATATCAATAGCTAAATGATCAGCTAATGCAAAATTAATTAAAGTTAAATGTGTGAGCATAAACGCATCCAACGCGCCAAATTATGGGTTAAAGATAGAGAAGTTTTGAATTTGCTACAAGTGATCTATTATTCTAACTGAAATTATAGAACAGCAAGATTGCGGATATTTACAATGAAAAAAACATTCAGCTTACCGAAACCACCCATAGGGATGGTCAATCGTCATAAAAAAAACAATCCTGCGGAAATGAATAAAATTTTAAGCCAACATTTTAATGCATTTAAACAAGCAGCTGCACAAGGTGATTATGCCAAAGCTTATCAACATGTTAAACAAGCTGTTAGCTTAGTTCCTAAGCATCCGGGAGCTTTATCTGACTTGGCTTATACCGAATTACGCTTAGGCCGTTATAACGAGGCCTATCAACATTATTTACAAGCGATTCAGGCCAGTGGAACTAATGTAAATACAAACTTATATGATGGACTCACAGAGGTTTGTCATCATTTAAATAAAAAAGAAGAAACAATCAAATTTGGACGCTTAGCCATTACAACAAAAAAAGAGCTAGCGAAGAGCGAACCTGTTTTATCGATTCCAGATCATGTACCGCCAGCATTTAGTACAAACCCTGAAGAAAATATTATTGCCTTCTCATTATTCGGGGCAAATCCTCGCTATTGTGAAACCTCTATTTTAAATACTCAGCTAGCCAAACAGATTTATCCAGAATGGACGTGTCGATTTTATGTTGATGATACGGTGCCAGTACTGGTACAACAGCGGTTAAAAGCAAAGGGCGCGCAAGTCATCCAAGTTACAGATTCTCAAAAACAACTATCTGGACTGTTTTGGCGTTTTTTTGTGATGGATGATCCTACAATTAAGCGTTTTCTAATACGTGATGCCGACTCTATTGTGTCGCACCGCGAAAAGGCGGCTGTAGATGTATGGCTGAAGAGTGATAAATGGTTTCATTTAATGCGCGATAATTATTCTCATACTGAGTTAATTTTGGCTGGAATGTGGGGCGGGTGTACAGGGATTTTTCATAATATTGAAGCACATATCAGAGATTATGTTGCCACCGGACGTTATCTGGATAATCGGGTGATGGATCAGCATTATTTGCGCTACTGTATTTGGCCGACTTTAAAACAAAGTGTGCTTATACACGATAGTCAGCAATTCGATTCAGATGCTATCGATTTTCCAGCTTATGATCTGGCGTTAATGCAAAATGACAGTGAAAATTTTCATGTAGGAATGAATGACGGTTCACCGGTAATTGCTACAGCAGTTGTCCATCCAACGGCGCAAAAAGTGTGTTGGATACTCCTAGATGAAAATCAGGTCGAAGTTTGCAGATACGATGCAATTGTGTCGAATAGTCGAAATATTGAGATTAACTTACCTTATGCTTTTGCCAAAAAAATTCAGGCACAGCAGTGGAAATTACAAGTCTATCCGTATGAAAACTGATTGATTAGTTATTTAGGCACAATTAAACTACATTCATCATAATTTATATAAATACGGCATTATCTGGAGAATCTGCATGAGTTCAACCCAATTTGATCATGTAACGGTCATCAAAAAATCAAACGTTTATTTTGGTGGAGCATGTATCAGCCATACCGTGCAATTTGAAGATGGAACTAAAAAAACATTAGGTGTTATTTTGCCGACTGAGCAAGCTTTAACTTTTGAAACACATGTTCCTGAGCGTATGGAAATTATTTCAGGCGAATGTCGCGTAACAATTGCAGACAGCACTGAAAGTGAATTGTTCCGTGCAGGCCAATCATTTTATGTACCGGGCAACAGTCTTTTTAAAATCGAAACTGACGAAGTACTCGATTATGTATGCCATTTAGAAGGCTAAGAAATTCCTGTTCAAATCGGGTACACTATGCCCAAAGAAATCCTGTGAAGTTGGCTTTGCAGGATTTTTATTTTTTTGCTCAAACGTTGTTAGAGGTCATGCATGGCAAAACAGGAATATTATTATGGCGTTCATTCAGTGGAGTCATTGTTAGAACTTGAGCCGGAGCGTGTGCTAACCCTGTTTACTTTAAAAGGACGGGATGATCAGCGTTTGCAAAAGATTTTGCAATTGGCAGAGCCTTTTGGAATTAGTGTACAAAAAGCAAGCCGCGATAGTCTTGAGAAACTCGCAGGTCTTCCATTTCATCAAGGTGTAGTTGCTGCAGTACGTCCACATCCTGTCTTGAATGAGCAAGATCTTGATCAAATTTTAAGAGAAACTCCAGATGCTTTGTTGTTGGCATTGGATCAGGTGACAGACCCGCATAACTTAGGGGCCTGCATTCGTACCGCCGCTGCGATGGGCGTGCAAGCTGTTATTGTGCCTCGTGATCGTTCGGCTAGTTTGACACCAACTGCTCGTAAAGTTGCAGCAGGTGGAGCTGAGAAAGTTAAATTTATTCAAGTCACTAATTTAGCTCGTACATTGGCTCATCTTAAAGAAACAACTCATGTACGTGTAATTGGTACTATGCTTGATGAAAGTGCGTTGCCACTTCAAAAGTGTGATTTCTCTGGCGCCGTTGTGATTGTAATGGGAGCTGAAGACACTGGTTTGCGTCCTATTACACAGGCGCAGTGTGATCATAAAGTTTATATTCCGATGTCAGGTAATCTACAAAGTCTAAATGTCAGCGTAGCGACAGGTATGGCACTTTATGAGGCTTGCCGTCAGCGTTCTGAGGTATAATCTCGCTGCCTTTTTAGTTTTTAAGTCATCTTGATATGTCTCCCCGTAAGCAAGGTTATTTCTTTGTATTGGTGACCATGTGCATTTGGGGCGGGTTTACGCTTTTTGCCCGTTTAAATGCACAGTGGCATATCAGTGCTTGGGACATAGCCGCATTGCGTTTCGCTATAGCCTTCCTAATTTTAATGCCCATTTTAATCTATAAAAAAGATCTCGCTTTTTTATGGAGTAAGCATGCTGTTATTTTGGCCTTGATTGGCGGGGTTATTTATTGCCTCACCGTCTATACCGCTTTTCTCTATGCTCCCGCTGCCCATGCTGCAATTTTCTTAAATGGTTGTATCCCAATTTGTACTGCGTTTGCAGCATACTTTTTATTTAGGCAGCCGTTTGATAAGCATACATGGGTAAGTCTGGTAATTATGATTACTGCCTTGGCTCTTATGAGTGTTGTGATGTTGCAAGGTAATGCTTCTGCTTTTGGCGTGGGTGATTTGCTTCTTTTTATTAGTGCGATTTGGTGGGGGATTTTCACTGTATTACTTAAACAGTGGAAACTTTCTGCATGGCACTCTACGGCAAGTGTTGCGATTTGGTCTGCAATTATTTACTTGCCCATCTATGCTCTATTTTTACCAAAGCATTTTATGGAAGTTAGTCCTGTCCATTTAGCGATACAGGGCATTTTCCATGGTGTATTTGTGGTTATTATTGCAACTCTGACTTATGTGGCAGCGATTCAGCGACTTGGCGCTTTTAAAACAGGAAGTATTGTAACTTTGGCGCCGTTTATTGCTGCTATTTTAGCTGTACCTTTACTCGGTGAAGCATTAAGCCCATCTATTGTTGTGGGCTTGGTCGGAATGGGAATCGGCGCCTTACAACCTTGGCGATGGTTCCGACCAGATAGCTTGGCACAACAAATTAAGCAGCAAAATAAATCAAATTAGTTTGTACGCTTTAAATAACTTTGATGTAGCGGCTCTAATTGTTGATGTAAATGTTCGAGTAATCCATCATTAAACACAATGTCATTGGCAAGTTCGCGTTTACGTTCGCGTGGCATTTGTGCTGCAATAATTTTCTGAATTTGTTCTTGGTTTTGCCCATCACGTTGGCTTGCACGCTGAATTTGAGTTTGTTCACTCGCATCAACTAATAAGGTGTGGTTCACCAATTCATGCTGGTTGGTTTCAAAAAGTAGGGGTGAAACTAAAATCACATAAGGACTTTTTGGGTTTTGCAACTGCTGAATAATAGATTGGCGAATAGCTGGATGCGTGATTTTTTCGAGTGTTTGTCTTGCTTCAGGATTTTGAAAAATATGTTCGCGTAGGGCACGACGATCGAGATTACCATCGGATTGAAGTACCCAGTCTCCAAAAGTTTGTTGGATTTTTTGCAGGGCAGGTTGGCCTTTCTCAACCACTTCGCGAGCAACGATGTCGGCATCGACGACTTGTATTCCTTGGGATTCAAACCATTGTGTTGCAGCAGATTTTCCACTGCCAATACCACCTGTGACTCCCAGAATAAAAGCCATCTTAACCTCCCAAATAGATTTTCATAATCTGATCACCCCATAGAAAGGCAACCCAACCTGCAATGGCAATGTAGGGCCCAAAGGCAAAGGGCTGATTGTCATTGCGTAATTTTAATAAAATGATGCCAATAATTGCACCTAGTAAAGATGACAATAACACAATTAATGGCAGCATCAATGGCCCCATCCACGCACCTAATGCGGCAAGTAATTTAAAGTCACCGTAGCCCATGCCTTCTTTGCCTGTAATCACTTTAAATAAGTAATACACAATCCAAAGACATAAAAAACCAATCAGGTAACCCCAAATGGCTGAGTTAGGTGAGGTGTAAATATTAAAGGTGTTAATGCCTAGACCAAGCGCAGCCAAAGGTAGGGTAAAACGGTCGGGTAGCAGCTGAGTATCAAAGTCTATAAAGGTGAGAGTAATCAGGACCCAAGTCAGGACTAGCCCCAAAAGCATTTGAATGGTTGGACCAAACATCATGACCACAACCAGTGAACATACCATTGTTAATAGTTCAACTGCTGGGTAGCGAATGCTAATAGGATGCTGGCAATGACCACATTTACCTTTTAAAACTAACCAACTGATGACTGGGATATTTTGATACCAACGGATGGGCTGATGGCACTCTGGACATGATGAAGCAGGCTTACTTAATGTCAGTTTTTCATGATCAATGATTGGTTGTTCAGGATTGAGTAGTATTTGACATTCTTGCTGCCAATCTTGTTCCATCATTTTGGGGGTGCGATAAATCACCACATTCAGAAAGCTACCAATACATAGGCTCAATAATGCAACTGCAATATAAAGTGCAGTTAAGTTTTGAATAAAATAAGCAATAATTTCTTGCATTATACAACTGAGCCCATTTGGAAAATTGGAAGATACATAGCAACAACCAGACCGCCTACAAGTACCCCTAAAATTGCCATAATTAAAGGTTCCATCATTGAAGTTAAGCCATCAACGGCATTATCAACTTCATTTTCATAGTAGGTTGCAACTTTATCGAGCATGCTGTCTAGTGCACCAGATTCTTCACCAATTGCGACCATTTGTATAGCCATAGATGGAAAACGATTTGAAACGCGCATCGCAAATTGGAGTTGTTGACCTGTAGCTACATCTTCACGAATTTTCATGACAGCTTGTTCGTAAATAATATTATTGGTTGCACCAGCCGTTGATTCAAGCGCATCAATGAGAGGAACACCAGCTGCAAAAGTTGTTGCTAAAGTACGGCTGTAACGCGCAATAATCGCCTTATAAACCAGATCACCAAAGATCGGTAGTTTCAGGGCAAGTTTGTCTAAACTATCACGGAATTTTTTACTGCGCTTTTTAGCTTCCAGAAATGCTGCAATGATTGCACCGATCACAATAATCAGAATGAACCAGTATTCCTGCATCCATTTCGACATATTTACGACCATTTGTGTAAAAGCAGGAAGATCTGCGCCAAAGGAAGAAAACAGATCTTGGAAGACGGGAACTACTTTAACCATCAAAATAATGGTAACAACCACCGCAACCACAATAACCGTTGCTGGATATTTCATAGCTTTCTTAATTTTCTGCTTAAGCAATTCACTTTTTTCTTTGTAAATTGCCACGCGGTCCAGCATGGTTTCAAGCGCACCAGACTGTTCGCCAGATTCTACAAGCGAGCAAAACAGTTTATCGAAGTGCTGAGGATACTTTCTTAGAGCTGAAGCAAAAGTACTACCACCTTCAACTTCACCTTTAATACCGAGTACCACCTCGCGCATAGCTGGGTTTTCTAGACCTTCTGCCACAATTTCAAAACCTTGTACCAGTGGGACACCAGCTTTCATCATAGTTGCAAGTTGTCGCGTGAAAATCGTGATATCGAGCGTTGATACTTTTTTCTTAAATAAACCTTCAAGAATATTTTTACGCTTTTCCCGAATATTACGAACAGTTACACCTTGCTTGCGTAGGGTGACTTTGGCTAAAGCCATATTTTTAGCCGAAAGTTCCCCCTTAATTTTTACGCCTTTACGGTCAACCCCATCATAAGCAAAAGTCGGCATCAATTGTGCCTTTTTGACAGTCATGACATTATCCTTATTTTAAATTGTCTTTTATTCACTGGTTACGCGATTGACTTCTTGTAAAGAAGTAACACCTTGCATAACTTTCTTTAAACCTGAGCGACGTAGATTATTAAACCCCAGTTTTTCAGAAGCGGCAGCGATTTCTAAAGCATTGCCATCTTCCATAATAATCTTGGAAATCTCAGGTGTGACTTTCATTACTTCATAAATACCAACTCGACCTTTGTAACCCTCACGACATTCTGGACAACCGACGGGTTGAAAAACTTGAAAATCGGGATGTGTCAGATCTTGTTCGGTAAAACCCATTTCCAATAGGCTTTGTTTAGGAATGTCAGTAGGTACTTTACATTGAGAACATAGTCGACGTGCCAAACGCTGAGCAATGACCAGATTGACCGATGTCGCAATATTGAAAGATGGAACTCCCATATTGCGTAGACGAGTCAGTGTTTCAGGCGCACTGTTGGTATGTAGCGTGGACATCACCATATGACCTGTCTGAGCCGCTTTAATCGCGATTTCAGCTGTTTCTAAATCACGAATCTCACCGACCATAATAATGTCAGGGTCCTGACGTAAAAATGACTTAAGTGCAGCTGAAAAAGTCAGACCTACCTTAGGGTTCACGTTAACCTGATTAATGCCTTCAAGGTTAATTTCGACTGGATCTTCGGCAGTAGAAATATTAGAACTTTCAGTATTTAAGATATTGAGGCCTGTATATAAAGATACAGTCTTACCAGAACCTGTCGGACCAGTGATTAAAAGCATACCTTGTGGCTTATCTAATGCTTCCATAAAGAGCGCTTTTTGCTCTTCTTCATATCCTAGAGCATCAATTCCCAGCATAGCACTCGATGGATCGAGAATACGTAGAACTAGCTTTTCACCAAATAAGGTCGGAAGAGAGTTCACACGAAAATCAATTGCTTTAGATTTTGATAGCTTGAGCTTGATACGACCATCTTGAGGGACACGCTTTTCAGAAATGTCCATTTGAGACATCACTTTTAAGCGTGAAGCCAAACGATTGGCCAGCTGCAAAGGCGGATTTGCAATTTGACGCAAAACGCCATCGACCCGATAACGGACCCGATACGATTTTTCATAAGGTTCGAAATGTAAATCAGAAGCCCCCATACGAATCGCATCAATTAATAATTTGTTAATATATTTAACAATAGGTGCTTCATCGCCTTGTGGAGTATCCTCATCCTCTTCTGGAGCAGCTGAGGTATCAAGATCTACATCTAGATCAAATTCTTCATCACTAAACTCGAAATTACTTTCTTCAGTAAATTGCTGTACCAGAATTTTTTCGAGTTTATGGTGCTCGACAATAACAGGCTCAACCATAAGCTTGCTGTTAAAGCGAATAGCATCAATAGCATCAATATTGCTGGGATTACTGGTTGCAACATATAAAATCTGTCCTCTTTGTACGAGAGGCAAGATCCGATGTTTTAAAATCAGTTTCTGATCGACCAAATCTTTAGGAATCTGGCTGGTATCGTAAACGTCCAGATCAAAATATGGTTCAGCAAATTCAATAGAAATTGTCTCAGCTAATAAAGAAGGGGAGAGATTAACCTCTTCAATCAGGTACGCAACAGTATCCTGTTTAGCTCTTTTTGCTGCATCTAATGCTGCTTGCATGGTCGCTGCCGACACATGTTTTTCTTCGATTAATCGTCGAAAAAACCCCGAAAATTTTGGAGATGTATGTATGACTGACATCTGCCTACCTGTGCTCATATGTTTATAATTGGTATATAAAAAATTATACTTTTGTTATCTAAAATTACTACCTGAGAAAATGATGCTCTCGTCTTGATCCGTATATTAAAGCTTGAACCAGTCGAAGTTTTTATTCATTAATTTTTAAAATGCGGAGCTTTAGTCTTAATAAAGTTTTATTACTGTTTTCAAATAGTAGAAAAGATATGAGCAAAGCCGTTAAAGAAAAGTATCTGAAATTTGTAGAAATGCGTGTAGAATGTGCTGCATTTTTGATGAAAGGTGAGCCGTATGTCGGGTTCGACGATTACGCCTTGGGTAGTTGGCAACTGGAAAATGAACCCAATGCGTGCCAATGCCAAACAACTTATAGAAGAATTTAAACAACTATTGCAACAAAACGAAATTGCAGATGAAAGCTGCCATGTCGGAGTTGCTCCGGTTTCTATTGCACTTGCAATGGTACAAACACAATTGCAAGATGCTGCAAAAACAGTATATACAGTTGCACAAGATGTATCGCGTGTAGCAGGTACAGGCGCCTATACTGGTGAAGTCAGTGCAGAATTATTAAAAGATAGCCAAATTAATTTTGTATTGGTGGGTCACTCTGAACGCCGTGATTTGTTAGGTGATAACGTTGAAATTTTGAAGGCAAAACTCCAAAATTCTTTAAATGCAGGCTTAACTGTCATTTATTGTGTGGGTGAAAGTCTCGAACAACGTGAACAAGATTTGGCAGAGCAGGTTGTATTGCAACAAATCTGTGATATAGCTCCTGTAGTGAGTGCAGAGCAATGGCAAAAGCAAATTGTAATTGCTTATGAGCCAATCTGGGCAATTGGTACAGGTAAAACTGCTTCACCACAAGATGCACAGGCAATGCATGCTAAAATCCGTGAAGGTTTAAGTCAGATTACTTCTGCGGGTCCAGACATTGCGATTTTATATGGCGGTAGTGTAAAAGCTGAGAATGCAGTCGAGTTGGCAGCATGTCCAGATATTAATGGCGCGTTGGTTGGAGGTGCTTCGTTAAATGCAGCATCTTTTTATCAAATCGTACATGCCTTTGCACAAAGTAAATAACGAGGATAGGGTATGCACTCTTTTGTACTGATCGTACATATTATTTTAGCGGTACTGATGATTGGCTTGATTCTAGTCCAACACGGTAAAGGTGCGGATGCTGGTGCTTCTTTCGGTGGCGGCGGAGCAGCAACCGTATTTGGCGCATCGGGTTCAGCTAATTTCCTTACTCGCCTTACTGCTATTTTAACGGCATTGTTTTTTGTGACGAGTTTAACCTTGGCTGTTTTTGCGAAAAAACAGACGACTGAGGCATATAGTTTGAAATCTGTACAAACAACAGCACCAATTCAAACAACATCGCCTGAAACTTCACCAAATGCACCAAAAACGGGTCAATAATTTGAAATAGGGCTTTCCTTTTATAATTGGAAGGACTAGAATGCGTCCCACAAGCTGCGGTGGTGGTGGAATTGGTAGACACGCTACCTTGAGGTGGTAGTGCCTTCGGGCGTGGGGGTTCAAGTCCCCCCTTCCGCACCAACTTTGAACCAGAAAGTTGAGTGCAAGCAGTTTTTTGATGCGGGATGGAGCAGTCTGGTAGCTCGTCGGGCTCATAACCCGAAGGTCGTTGGTTCAAATCCAGCTCCCGCTACCAAATTGATTAAGGTGCAACTTAATCAGACAGTATCTAGAAAGTTTACATTGACTTTATTTGATATTTGTATATAATTTTTGCACGTTTGATGCGGGATGGAGCAGTCTGGTAGCTCGTCGGGCTCATAACCCGAAGGTCGTTGGTTCAAATCCAGCTCCCGCTACCAAGTTTCTTAAAAGAGGCTCACAGACAAGTGGGCCTTTTTGCACAGTGGACTATTGTTTTCTGTGCTACATAGGGGCGATTAACGCCCTTTTTTATTGGTTATCGTATCGCTATCGTGTAGTTTCGACATCAATTGGTCAAATAGTCATGCTTCACTATAGTAGGTCTGTGTCGGTTAAAACAACCGATTGAATCGCACGAGAATGACGAGAGTAAATGAAATTATCAAATAAATCCCAAGCATTGCATGACTTAATTGTTCCTGCAGTACAAGCATGTGGTGTCGACCTTTGGGGAATCGAGTTTCTCCCACAAGGTAAACGTTCATTATTGCGTATTTATATCGACAAAGCGGTAAGTGAAGAAGATGCTGAGCCAGTACTTAATGAAGATGGTGAAGTAGAACTAGGCCGTGGTATTGGTGTACAAGATTGTGTGCGTGTAACACAACAAGTTGGCGCAATGCTGGATGTCCATGATCCAATTTCAGGTGAGTATTCATTAGAAGTTTCTTCACCAGGTTGGGATCGTCCATTTTTTCAACTAGAACAGTTACAAGGCTACATCGGACAACAAATTGCTTTGCGTTTGATTGCAGCAGTAGAAAACCGTCGTAAATTTCAAGCAAAGCTTATTGCAGTAGACCTTGAAAATGAAGAAATTCAGGTTGAAGTTGATGGGAAGCACGTGCTTGAGATCGACAGCAACAATATCGATAAAGCAAACTTGATCTATCAAGATTAAATTTATTAAATTTTATAAGAAATCGGTAGGTGACTTATGGGCCGCGAAATTCTTACCGTTGTTGAAACGGTTAGTAATGAAAAAGGTGTTAGTCGTGAAGCGATCTTCGAGGCTTTAGAACAAGCTCTAGTTGCTGCAACGAAGAAAAGATTTTACGAAGGTACGCATGCTGAAGAAGCTCAGCTTCGTGTAGAAATTGATCGTAAAACTGGTGATTACAGCACATTCCGTCAATGGACTGTTGTGGCAGATGAAGATCATGAAATGCCAGCTTGCCAAGATGCGATTTCTGACCTTGATCCATCTAAATGGTCAATTGGTGATGTTCGTGAACTCGAAGTAGAATCTATTGAGTTTGGTCGTATCGCTGCACAAATTGCAAAACAAGTTATCGTACAAAAAATTCGTGAAGCTGAGCGTGCTTTAGTTGCTGATGCATACGAGTCTAAAGTTGGTGAGTTAATTTACGGTGAAGTGAAAAAACAAACCAAAGACGGCTTTATTATCGATTTAGGCGACAATGCTGAAGCTTATCTTGCGCGCGAAGAAATGATTCCTAAAGAAATTCTTCGTCCGAAACAACGTATGAACGCTATTTTATACAATGTGAACCGTGAAGGTCGTGGCGCTCAGTTGTTGTTATCACGCGCTAAGCCTGAAATGTTAATTGCTTTAATGAAAAAAGAAATTCCTGAGATTTCTGAAGAAATTATTGAAATTAAAGCAGCGGCACGTCAACCAGGCGTTCGTGCTAAAATCGCAGTGAAAACAAATGACCATCGTATTGACCCTGTAGGTGCTTGTATTGGTATGCGTGGTACGCGTATTCAAGCAGTACAACAAGAGTTAAACGGTGAACGTATTGATGTAGTGGTCTGGTCTGATGATCCAGCTCAGTACATTGCAAGTGCATTAGAACCAGCTGATGTTTCAGGCATCGTGCTTGATGAAGATGCAAGAAGTGCCGATATTATTTTTGCAACCAGCGATCAATTGGCTCGCGCGATTGGCTCACAAGGCCAAAATGTTCGCTTAGCTTCTGATTTAACTGGCTACAAACTCGACATGATGCTTGAAGAAGAGTATCGTGCTCGTCAGCAAAATGAAGCTCAGCAATATCTTGATATGTTTGTATCACGTCTCGATATTGAAGAAGATTTAGCAATGGCATTGGTGGAAATGGGCTTTACCTCTTTAGAAGAGATTGCTTATGTTCCAGCTGAAACTTTTGACGAAATTGAGCTTGATGCTGAATTGGTTGAGTTATTGCAAAGTCGTGCAAAAGAAGCAGCACTTACTGATGCTTTGAAACAGCAAGAAAATATTCAAGAACCGAGCGCAGACCTTCTCACTATGGAAGGCATGACTTCTGAGATCGCTTACTCGCTTGCCGCTCGCGGTATTATTACTGTCGATGATTTGGCAGATCAAGCTACTGACGATATTTCTGATATTGAAGGACTTGATCATGAAAAAGCAGGTCAATTGATCATGAAAGCTCGCGAATCATGGTTTAACTAGGAGATGAAATATGACGGACAAGTCGATTAAAGAGTTAGCTCTCAGTGTAGAACGTCCTGTTGAGAAGCTCCTAGAACAGGCTCGTGAAGCAGGTTTGCCTCAACGTACAGCAGACGACATTATTACCACTGAACAACAGGATACTTTAGTCAATCATTTGAAAAAAGTGCATGGTCAGGAAAGTGGTAACACAGGAAAAATTGCGTTGAAACGTAAAACAACCAGTACCGCTAAAGTTGCAAGTACTTCAGGTAAAGCAAAAACAATTAACGTAGAAGTACGTAAAAAACAGGTTTTTGCTAAACCAAACCCTGAACAAATTGCAGCTGAAGCTAAAGCACGTGCAGAAGCTGAAGCTAAAGCACGTGTAGAACAGCAAACGCGTGACACTGCACAGCAAAACGCGCGTCTTCAAACAGAGCAAAAAGCAAAAGCAACTTTAGATGCGATGCGTGCTGCTCATCAACAAGATAGCGCTGCTCAGACAGCTCCTAAAGCTGCTGTAGTAGTGAAAAAACGTGGTGGTGGTACAGTAAAACCTGCACCAAAACCAGCAGAAACATTAGAGCAAAAGAAAGCTCGTGAAGCACAAACAGCTCAGTTGAAAGCAACTGAAGAAGCTGCGCGTCGTAAAGCGGCTGAAGAAGCTCAGCAACGTACACTTGAACAAATGCGCAAAATGGCGTCTAAGTATTCAAGTGACGAAGCTACTACCACAATTCGTGTGATTGATGATTCTCCACTTGCTTCAGGTCTAGTAGGCCAAGCTTATGAAGATTCATTCAAGCAAGAAGACCGTGAAATTAAACGCGGTGGTGCAACCACTAACCCTCGTGCGGGTAAAAAAGGTGGTCGTCGTGGTCAAGAAGAGCAAAGCTTTGTTAACCATAACAAACGTGGTTTAAAATCAAGCCAAGCTAATAAGCACGGATTTGAAAAACCAGTTAAAAAGCAAGTTTATGATGTAGAAATCGGTTCAAGCATTGTTGTTGCCGATCTTGCTCAAAAAATGGCGATTAAAGTACGTGAAGTTATCAAAACACTTATGAAAATGGGTGAGTTGGTTAATCAGGAACAAGCTATCGACCAAGATACAGCAGCACTTGTTGTTGAAGAAATGGGTCATAACCCTGTTTTAGTTTCTGATACTCAAGCGGAAGATAACTTGCTTGAAGCGGCTGAAGAAGCTCGTGGTGAGCAAACAACTCGTCCGCCAGTTGTTACCATTATGGGTCACGTTGACCATGGTAAAACATCATTGCTTGACCGTATCCGTCGTTCGAAAGTGGCGGCAGGTGAAGCAGGTGGTATTACCCAGCATATTGGTGCATATCACGTTGAAACAGACAAAGGAATCATTACATTCCTTGATACACCGGGACATGCTGCATTTACTTCAATGCGTGCACGTGGTGCTAAAGCAACGGATATCGTTGTATTGGTTGTTGCGGCAGATGACGGTGTAATGCCACAAACTGCAGAAGCAATTGACCATGCGCGTGCAGCAGGTACTCCAATTATTGTTGCAATCAACAAAATGGATAAAGAATCTGCTGATCCAGACCGTGTGTTAAATGAATTAACAACGAAACAAATCGTTCCAGAAGAATGGGGTGGTGATGTTCCGATTGCTAAGGTTTCTGCACACAGTGGACAAGGTATTGATGAACTCCTTGATTTAATTCTTATTCAGTCAGAATTGATGGAATTAAAAGCATCTGCTGAGGGTGCTGCACAAGGTGTTGTTATTGAAGCGCGTGTTGATAAAGGCCGTGGTGCAGTAACTTCTATTCTTGTTCAAAACGGTACATTAAACATTGGTGACCTTGTTCTTGCAGGTTCATCATATGGTCGTGTCCGTGCAATGTCTGATGAAAACGGTAAGCCGATTAAATCAGCAGGACCATCTATTCCAGTAGAAATTCTGGGTCTTCCAGATGCTCCAATGGCAGGTGATGAAGTTCTTGTTGTAAATGACGAGAAGAAAGCGCGTGAAGTTGCTGATGCTCGTGCTGACCGTGAACGTCAAAAACGTATTGATCGTCAAAGCGCAATGCGTCTTGAAAATATCATGTCGTCAATGGGCAAAAAAGATGTTCCTACAGTGAACGTTGTTTTAAGAACAGACGTACGTGGTACTTTAGAAGCATTGAATGCAGCTTTACATGAATTATCTACTGATGAAGTAAAAGTTCGTGTAATTAGTTCGGGTGTTGGTGCGATTACTGAGTCTGATGTGATTCTTGCTGAATCTTCAGAAGCTGTATTGTTAGGCTTTAACGTTCGTGCTGATACGACTGCTCGTCAGAGAAGTGACCAAGACGGTATCGATATTCGTTACTACAGCATCATCTATGAATTGATTGATGATGTGAAAGATGCCATGAGCGGTAAACTTGCTCCTGAACATCGTGAAACTATCTTGGGTGTTGCTGAAGTACGTGAAGTATTCCACTCAAGTAAGTTTGGCGCAGCAGCAGGCTGTATGGTACTTGAAGGTGTATTGCATCGTAATAAACCGATTCGCGTATTACGTGATGACGTGGTTGTGTTCCAAGGTGAGCTTGAATCTCTTCGTCGCTATAAAGAAGTGGTTGAAGAAGTTCGTGCCGGTATGGAATGTGGTCTTGCGGTGAAAGGTTATAAAGACATCAAAGTGAAAGATAAAATTGAAGTCTATGATGTTCAATTGATTAAACGGAGTCTTTAATGGCGGGTAGCCAACGCTTAAAGCGCATGGCGGATTCAGTTCAACGCGAGTTGTCTGAGCTGATTCGTCAAGAGCTTAAAGATCCTCGCTTAGGTGGTCTAGTGACCATCTCTGCGGTGAAAGTCAGTGCAGACATGGGTTATGCTGAAGTTTATGTCACCGTAATGGGACGTGAGCTTGGTGATGAGCAAAGTGAAGCAGCAAATAAAGAAACTTTAGATGTATTAAATAAAGCTTCTGGTTTCTTGCGTCATGAATTGAGCCGTCGTATCAAGACACGTATTACGCCAAGATTGCGTTTCCATTATGACAAGACGAATGCTTATGGTAACTATATGTTTGGTCTGATCGAAAAAGCGGTAAATGATTTACCGAAACGCGATTCAGACGAAGAACAGTAATATAAAAAATAAAAAAGCCACCTTCGGGTGGCTTTTTTATTGGTGGACTTTTTCCTAGTCTTTAGGAGGGTCCATAGGCGGCTTATTTTGCGAGAAACGCTGACCAATTTTATAACGGTCCCACGGCAAGGGACGTTCAATTGACTCAGGAACTTCTCCACTCAATGAGCGCAAACGTAAATGTAGTGCAGCTTGAGCAATTAAATTTGCTGAAACCGGTGCGGTAATAAAAGCTAAAAGTGTGATCAGTAGCTCGGCAAAACCAAAGCGGCCTTGAAAAGCAAAAAAGATCATAGACGCAATCAAAAAGCTGCCTAATCCTAACGTACTCGATTTTGTGGGTGCATGTAAGCGCATGAATAAGTCAGGCAAGCGCACCATGCCAATCGAGCCGACCAACATAAAGAAAGCGCCAAAAACCAGAAAGACCGAAACAATAATTTCCATTGTAAATTGCATTTTGATCTCTCCTTAATCAATTACATGACCAGTTGTGAAGTAACGTGCTAAGGCTGCTGTAGATACGAAACCTAGCATTGCAACCAGTAGGGCTCCTTCAAATAAAGAGGTCGTCATCCAATAAATGCCTAAAACAACAATGAGGCAAGTTGCATTTAAGAAGAGAGTATCGAGTGCTAAAAGCCGATCTACAATTGATGGGCCTATGACCAATCTGAAGAGGCAAAGTAGCATAGAGATGGTAATGGCAATTGAGCTAATACCTAGAGCATAGGGTAGGATGGTCATGCACTTGCCTCCGTTTTGCTTTTTACATCAAAAATTTCCATAAGTGGAATTTCATAACGTTGTTTGATGTCTTCAATATCAGATTCGGTATTATCCGTGCTCAACGCATGAACCAGAATATCTCCACGTTCCTGATCAATGCCTGCAGAAACCGTACCCGGCGTTGTGGTAATGATCATTGCCAGTAAAGTATTAACCTGCTCATGTTCCGTTTCTAATGGCACACGATACCATTTAGGATGTAAATTTTTGGTAGGTCCTAAAACGAGCTTTGCCACTCGGAAGTTAGAAATAACAATATCCCAAAGCACCACAAAGCATAATTTAATAGCGGGTTTCCAGTGAATATGCGGTGTGCGGGTAATAAACGGTTTGACTAAACGAGGAATAATTAAGCCCAACAGTACTGCCGTCAGAATGTCACTAGCATCAAGACTATGTGACAGCATCAGCCAAAATAAAATGATAAGAACGGAAACAAATGGATGTGGAAACCAGCGTTCAAGCAAATGAGATAACTGCATTTTTATGGCTCCATAGGTTTCAATTGACTTTCATCAACAATGGTAGGCGTTTGTAGTTTGTCCTGTTGCTGAATTTGTCGAAGTTTATATTCCGAAATATGTTCACCATTGAAGGTATCTTTCGAAATAATATCTGGAACGAGGTAAGCATTATGATCTTCAACCTCACCACCATATTTAGTTTCTGGTAGGTAAGCAGGGTCAAATGGTTGTACGCTGATAGTTTCACCATTTTTATCTACTTTAAGAATAGTGTGTTGGTAAAGTGCATGGTCTTGAATCTGCTGGGCAGTACTTAATGTGTAATGCTGAATAGGTGCAGCAAAGACGACATAAGCGATTAAGCCGGCAAGTAACACATAAATCACTTGATCATTACGTGGTGGTGCTCGTTCTGGTAATGCTCGATAAAGAATATAAGCCGGATGAATTGGATCTTCCTCTGGTGGTGTTGCTCGCCAGAACAAGATAAAACCAACTCGCGTTAGAGCAATAATACTTAATAGGCTCACAACAAGCACAACACCAATGATCCAACCTTGGTAGCTGGCTTCGACTGTCGCTTGTAAAATAAATACCTTTCCAAGAAAACCACTAAAAGGTGGTAAACCCGCGAGCATCATGGCAATCAAGAAGTAAGTCAGCATCGCTGCTTTTTCTTGTTTGATTCTTGGGGCAACTTTTAAATGATCTTTAAAATCTCCACGTTGTGAAGTTATCCATCCACAAAATAGATAAAAAGCCGCGCCAATCAGTGTGCTGTGCACTAAGTAATATAAAGCACCAGACCATGCTTGTGTATTTGACATGGCAATTGCTGTGAGCAATGTACCAATTGAAGAAAGTACCATAAAGCCGACAAAGCGACGTAAACGATCTGCTCCAATTGCTGCAATCACACCGTATAGTGAGGTAATCAAACCAATCGGAAGTAACCAGCTTTTTAAGATTTCTTGACTAAGTGCATCGTCAAATACTGTTCCATTTACACGCAAAATCGAATAGATCCCGACCTTGGTCATAATGGTGAATATTGCAGCCACAGGTGTACTTGCAACAGCATAAGTTTTTGGTAGCCAAAAACCTACAGGAAGCATCGCCGCTTTAATGCCAAACACTACAAATAAAAGTAGGGCGCCTGCTACGGCTAATTTGTGTTGATCTGCTTCGAGTGTTGGAATAAGGCGTGAAACATCAGCCATGTTGAGGCTGCCCACACTGCCATAAATCATTCCAAGGCCGATTAAGAATAGGGCAGAGGCTAGAAGATTGATAATGACATAGTGAACGCCAAGCTGAAAACGAGGTTTGCCTTGGCCATGTAAAAGCAAAACATACGAAGCCATCAACAAGATTTCAAAAAAGACGAAAAGGTTAAATAAATCGCCTGTTAAAAATGCTCCGCAGATACCCATTAATAAGAAATGCACCATGGCATGGAAATAGCGACCACGGGTATCCCAATTGTCGCTTGCATACCATAAAACTGGAACGACTAATGCATAGGTCAGTACCAGCATAAAAGCAGAAAGACGATCTAATACGAGCACAATACCAAACGGTGCTGACCATTCACTCAGCTGGTAAGTGGTAATTTGGCCTGTGCTTGCAAAGCTTAAATATACAATTGCGGTAACTAATCCAGCAATTGCAGAAACAAGACTAATGCCACGACGCCATGGTTGTCGCCAGTCATCTTTTAAAGAACCTGCTCCTGGGTTGCCTAGCAGTAATAAGATAAAAGCAGTAAATGCCGGAATGAGAATGCTAAAAATCGGCGCATGTTCTTGCCAGAAAGATAAAAAATCAAACATTACGGCTCATCCTCACGTGGGTCGTATGTTGGAGAGATGTCTTCTTTAGCATCAACATGATCACTACCTGATTCATAACGGCTACGCAGTGCCAGTTGTACAATAAAAGCGGTGGTTGCAAAACCGATCACAATGGCTGTTAACACCAGCGCTTGAGGAAGTGGATCGGTTATTTTTGTTGTCTCAGTTAAAATTGCGGGTGAGCTAATTTGTAATCGGCCCATGGCAAATAAAAATAGGTTTACAGCATAGCCAATTACAGCTAATCCAAGCACGACAGGGAAAGTACGAGCACGTAAAATCAGATAAATACCTGTGGCAACAAGTAAACCAATCGCAGAAGCCAATAAGAATTCTAAACTGATCATGATGATTCCTCCCGATGTGGTACTACAGGACCAGACATACTTGAGTGGCGAGAGTCTCCCAATACCGAGATGAGCAACATTGTTGCACCAACCACGGTAATATAAACCCCTAAGTCAAAACTCGCAGCCGAAGCCAAATGTAGTTTTCCTAAAATTGGTAATTCAACATAGACGTGCGCGCTAGTTAGGAATGGGCGTAACCAGAACCATGCAGCTACACCAGTAAGCCCAGCAATGGTTAAACCTGAACCAATCCATACTTCGTAAAGACGACCTGATTTTGCTTTAAGTAATTGTTCTGTCTGGTCTTGACCTAGCGCAATATATTGAATGATTAACGCCATTGAGGTGATTAGACCTGCAATAAAGCCACCACCTGGATAGTTATGGCCTCGCATAAAGATATAAACACTCACGACAAGCGCCAATGGCAATACCCAAGAGGCTGTAATACGGAACATGAGTGGAGATGGATTAAAACGGTAGGTGAGACCTTGAGTTATGGTTGTACCATGTACACGCATACCATCCATGAGGCAAAGTGAACCAATAGCAGCAATGCCTAGTACTGTAATTTCACCAAAGGTATCGAAACCACGGAAGTCAACTAAAATGACATTTACAATATTTGAGCCACCACCCAGTGGCAAAGACTGCTGCGCAAAGAACCATGAAATCGAATTATGATCACGAGTTAAAATCAGCCACGCAATCCAGCCTATTCCTAAGCCTCCAATAATCGCTAAAGCAGCATCTCTTAAGCGTCTAGAGCGAAGAGATTCATACGGTGTTAACTGTGGAAGTAAAGATAAACTCATTAACAGAAGAACAGTGGTTACAACATCCACGGTAATTTGAGTCAGTGCTAAATCTGGAGCTGACATGGTGACAAACACCATCGTTACCACTAGACCAATTGCACCACTAATAAGGACTGCTTTAATGCGCTCATGATGGAACCACAGCATCATCCAGCAACCTGAGAACAGGGTTAGCCAGAGAACGATGGCAATCCATGGAGCATGAGTAAGTTCACGTGTGCCTGTAGTGAGCCCTTGATTAAGTAGCGGCATAGTGACCATGATGACGCTAAAAGCAATGATCAAGAACAAGTAACTTTGCAATGAGCCATTTTCAGTTTTTTGTTTGATTTTTCGGCTTGTGAGCAACAGATGTTTTAAAAATAAATCAAATAAAATGCGGCCTTGTAATCGACCAAGACGTGGGTCAAGGTCAATTTTACGAATCATGCCATCTTTTGCCAAAGCAAAATAGAACAGTGAGCCGCCCACTAAAGCAATAATACTCATCACAAGAGGAGCATTGAATCCATGCCAAATCGCAAGATGAGTTCCTGCAAATTCTGGTTGCATCAAGCTTGCTCTGGTTACGCTATTTACCAGTGGTTCTACCAACAAAGAAGGTAAAACGCCGACTAGGATACATAGCACAGCAAGAAGAAGGGCTGGTGCGCGCATGCCCATTGGCGGCTCATGTGCATCTTTATTTGGCACTTGCTTACCAATCGGACCGTCAAAAAACACGCCGTGCACTAAACGAATTGAATAACTCACTGCAAAAATACCAGCAAGCGTTGCAATGATGCTGGCAAAGATAACTGCTGAACCTGAAAGATTCGCCAATAGCTCGGTAAAGAACATCTCTTTAGAAATAAAGCCATTGGTGAGCGGTACACCTGCCATAGAGGCAGCGGTGATCATGGTTAATGTGGCAGTGAAAGGGAGTAATTGCCAAATACCACTGAGTTTTCGAAGATCACGTGTACCTGTTTCATGGTCAATGATCCCTGCAATCATAAAGAGTGCAGCTTTAAATGTTGCATGGTTAATAATATGAAAAATAGCAGCAGCAACTGCTAAAGGTGAACCGATACCAAGTAAACAAACAATGAGCCCTAAATGACTAATCGTTGAATAGGCTAATAGCCCTTTTAAATCTTCTTTAAAAATGGCAAAACATGCTGCCATACAAAGTGTAAACAGGCCGATAAATGTCACAATATTGTGATAGATCGCAGCGCCTACAAAAATTGGTAGTAAGCGGGCAAGTAGAAAAATACCCGCTTTTACCATGGTCGCAGAGTGTAGGTAGGCAGACACCGGTGTTGGTGCAGCCATTGCGTTAGGTAACCAAAAATGAAATGGAAACTGAGCACTCTTCGTAAATGCACCAAGCAAAATAAGCAATAGCATTGGAATAAATAGAGCATGGGCTTGAATGGCGTCTTTCATGCCCATGATGTCACTAATTTCATAGGTTCCGGTGATTTGCCCTAATAGAACAAATCCACCCAATAACGCCAAACCGCCCATCCCTGTAATGGTGAGCGCCATTCGAGAGCCGCGTTGCGCAGCTTCATAATGACTCCAGTAACCCACTAATAAGAAAGATGAAATACTGGTGAGCTCCCAAAAGACTAATAAAATAATAAGATTATTAGAGAGCGAAATACCCAGCATTGCTGCCATAAACAGCATGAGTAAAGCATAGAGTTTGCTTAAAGAATTTTTAGGGCCAAGATAGTAATAGGCGTATATGTAAATGAGGGTACCGATACCGGTAATAAGTAAAGAGAATAGTAAACCAAGAGCATCGAGTCTGAAGCTTAGATTAATTCCTAATTGAGGTAACCAATCCCAGCTTTGTTGAATGCTTGCACCACCAAGCACAGTTTTAGCTTGAGTCAGTAATAAACCAAAACTGGTTAAACTGACTCCAATTGCCCCTAAAGCCGTTACTCCACGCGAGAACCGTTGAAGCAATGAAACAAGGGTGGTGCCTAATATTAACGGTAATAAGATAATTATCGGTAGCACACTCGTATCCATATGTGATTTAGGCCGAAACCTAAAGGTGAATTTTTAATTTCAGAATAGATAGGAATTCAAAGAGAGTTCCAAGACTTTGTTATTCTGAAAACCCAACCAAATTAGAAAATAAAGCGAGAAACAAGTTGTATTGCGCAACTTGAAGAATAAAAACGCAAAATGAAATTTATTGTACACTAAAAAAGCAGTAAAAATCTGATGTTATTACATGTAGTAACAACATCTAGTTATTTTTAAAGCTAAAAAAACTGACTTAACCATATATTTTGTGACTCTGCTTTTTAATTATAAAAAGAGAGCCGATTGATTATAAAATTTAAACAGAAGGGCTTTCTTCTGGTGTGTCTCCTGCATGAATCATGCGTAGCAATTCGTTTTTTTGTTGTTCATTTAAACCCTGAATTTGCTGAAATAAAACATCAACCTGTGCTGGAGAGGGAGTAGGGTCTATTAAGCTTGGAAGCTGTGCTTCTATATGTGGAACTAATGACTCACTTCTTTGGAGTAATGTATAGATGTGTTCAAGCTGTTGTTTTGTGGTATTTAAATCGAGATGACTAATTTTACCATGCTCTAATTTTAAACATTGATAGGCCGAGGCATGTTCTAGTAACTCTTCACGACTTCCAGTTGCAATAATTTGTAAGCGTGGGAATGCTTGATGGAGTTTGTTTAAAATTTCTGAACAATGCTGTGCATCGAGTTGTGCATCAATTTGATCAATCAATAAAATTCCTTCACCTTCAAGACAAGGATTTAGGCTTAACGGATTGAGTAAACAGAGCCTGCGGGCAATATCGCCCACTAAAGCAATCCATGTTTTTGTGGTGTTGGAAAGTTGCTGAAAAGGTAGGGTTTGGCCATCATAGTCAGCCATAAGTTGAAGCCTAGGCTGATATTGTAAATATAAGTCTTTGAGCTCAGGCAAAACAATATTTAATGCATTTTTAAGAGCGTAGAGGTTAGGTGCGGTGAGCTGTTTAGGCTGCCCAGATAACTCTTTTTGAAGCTCATTTAATAGTTCTGTCTGATCTTGTGGATCTGATTGCTTAGATTTAATGCGTTGTACTAAATGTGCAGCTTGAGCATTTTCGATATCACTAATTTCGCGTAACCATTCAAAAAAACGAGTGAAGGTTGTGAACGGAACTGGACTAATATCATAGGCTGAAATGGCTTGAGTTATGCCGGGTAAATTTTTATTGAGCAGATTAATATCATTTACAAATCGCTCGGCTGGGTAGTAAGCGATTAAGGGTAATCCTTGTAATGGATCTTTTTTGATGACTTGTTGATAAAGGGCCATAGTCTGGTCAAGTTGTTGAGTTTCAACTTGGCTGATTCCAATGCCACTTGAATTTAGGGTTTTAAAAAGTTTCCAGCTACACAGCGAAGAATCTACCTGTTGTGCAGAAGTACTTTCTGGTAAAGAGCCAATTTCTGGTGGAACTTGAAGGGTCACTTCGATTTTTGACTGTAGACGCGATTGAGTAATGTCTTGGTCAGGCATAACAATACCGGGACTACGTAAATCTTTAAAACGGGCAGGGAACCAAGTTAGAGCATGGTAAGTATGTTTGAGCAACATACTTTTACCCGTTGCTTGTTCACCTAAGATTAAGGTAATCGGCTGTTTTTCATATTGAAACTGTATTTTAAGATCGTGAAACAGAGCAATATGTTTAAATTGGATAGATTCAAGTTGCATAGGCTCACCTAATTATGAGCGCTTCAACCAACCGATTGACGAAGACTTAAAGGCGCCCTTAGTTTTAATTGTTGTATCAGATCATAAAGATGATGGATATTTAGACTTACTTTAGCACGAGTACAGGCAACGTAAAGTAATCTTAACTCTTCATCACTAATCTTGTGTTCTAAGCCATTAATTTTAAATTGATAGTCATCTTCAATATGAACGCGATTCCATTCTAGCCCTTTCGCTTTATGAGCTGTAGAGATGACATAATCAGCTTGCTCAAGTGGAGTAATCTTTGCAAGTGCTTTTTTTAGTGGGTCAGTGCCGTGATCATCAACCAGTTTAACCAATGGTTTAATGTCACTTCCTTCATTGGTTTCACAGTACTCATGTACATCGTGCCATGAGTTAAACCATGCCAATTCAGGAACGTCAGTAACTCGTTTTCCTTGCTTTAAGAGACTTGCGGCGTCTACAAAACGGTTTAGTTTTTGATGATCCGCCTGCAAACTTACTTTATCGCCGTGAACTAAGCCTGCCAGTAAAAGTTCCATTGCACGAGCATTGGTACGGCATAAAATCGCATCACGCATTTTGGTATGCGGTTTATTCACTACACTTGATTTCTGGTTTGGATTACCAAGCAAGGGAACAGTTTCATTTAGACCGCCAAGCAGTGCATTGGCCACATCGGCAATCGTTTCGCCAAAACGAAAAGAAGTGGTTAACCGAGATTCGGCCAAGGGCAATTGTTGCATAGCATTAATTGCACCACGCCAAGCGTAGATTTGTTGATGTGCATCACCGACATAAATAACTTGAGTATTTTTTTGGCGAAGCAAAATACCTAGCATTAGTGGGTCAGCATCTTGTGCTTCATCAAACAAGACATAGTCAGTAGGAATGTTTGGCTCTGACAATGCCCAAAGTTTGAGGTAAATATCATGTCCAATACCAGCTTGATGGTTTTGGTCAATCGACTCTAACCAACGTCGTTCTACAGCAGGGTAAAGGTGATTTTGTAATTCGATAATATCGTCTGGATGCAACCAGTTAGGTGCCTGAATATGTCGAGGTGCTGGATATTGAGAACTCGTTGAACAGAAATAGCTCACCGCATTTGCTACAAGACTCGCTAGACGGCTTGGCATTAAGACATATTTCTCGTAACGCCCACCCATCATACGTCGTAAGGTAATCGGTTCTAGTCGATATTCTTTAGCAATAAAGCTTGGACTTAAACGAGGCAAGCGTAATTTATCAGTCACACCGCGCGGCACGCTCCGAAACGCGAGCGAGTGAAAAGTACGGCAGTCTACATTACGATGAAATTTGTTCTGTGCTTCGCCGGCAATGGCCTTATTAAATGCCAAATACATACCGCGCCGTTCAGGCATGGCATCGCTAATCATTTGTAATGTAGTAGTTTTACCTGTACCCGCATAGGCAATCACTTTAAATGATTGCCCAAGACGTGCGTTATCTATGGCAATCGCTTGCTCATAGGTGGCTTTAGGTTTTTCAATATTCGACACTGAGTGATTTTAAACCTTGTTGCGGTTAGCTTTTTCAACTAAACCAGATAAACCCTGACGACGAGCTAATTCGTCAATAATAAGTTGTGGATTAAGATCGAAATAACCCAACATCACAATAGTATGGAACCACAAATCTGCTGTTTCATAAACGAGATCGTTTAAGTGAGCTTCTGAATCCTGTGCGGCAAAATCTTTAGCAGCAATAATTGCTTCTACACTTTCTTCACCCACTTTTTCTAAGATTTTATTGATGCCTTTTTTGTAGAGGCTTGCAACATATGAAGTATCAGCTTCAGCTTGCTTACGCTCTTGCATCAATTGCCCTAAGTGAGCAAGTACATCGACTTGTTCTGTGGTGTGAGCATGATCGTGTGCTTCAGTTTTAGCTTTGTCACCATAAATTGCAGTAGGGTCTTTTAATTGTGCATCGACAATTTCCCAACCCTGTGGTGTGAGTTTACGATAGAAACAAGACTCACGACCCGTATGGCATGCAATACCACCGTGTTGTTCAATTTGTAGAATAATCACGTCGCCGTCACAGTCCAGACGAATTTCATAAACAATTTGGAAATGGCCTGATTCTTCACCCTTGTGCCAAAGTTTTTGGCGAGAGCGAGAGAAGTAAACAGCCTGATTTTTTTCTGCTGTGAGCGCGAGTGCTTCACGGTTCATCCACGCCACCATCAAAATACGTCCGGTTTGATGATGTTGAGCAATGGCAGGGATAAGACCATTGGAATCAAATTTAACTTCATCTAACCAGTTTGACATGAGTGGAAATCCATTGGGTGGAAAGCAGCTAGTGTAGCGCTTGTGCTTAGGGTTGGCTATGCTTGTTGTATAAAAAATCGGTTATATGATTTGTCTATAAGATCGTTATGAGTAAATTGTAATTTAAGAGTTGTTCAAATTAATTTTGATTTGCGAAGTTATCGTTATTATAAAATTATTTAATCGTCTTGCATAACTTAGGAAAATAAATTTTGGAAAAAATAGAAAATTTTGCTTGTCGAATATGTGGGCTTATACAACCTGAAGAACCATGGGGTGAAGATGGGGAAAATCCAAACTTTGACATTTGTGATTGTTGTGGTGTTGAATTTGGATATGAGGATTATACTAAAGCATCTGTAAAAACGTACCGCAAGAAATGGTTGGAGGCAGGTGCTAATTGGTGGACATCAAAAGAGAAACCCAAAGATTGGGATATTGAAAAACAATTACAAAATATCCCTGCAAACTATAAATGACTTATAACTTTATGTTATTTGAAATCTCAATCAAATTTTGATCTGGATCGCGAATATAAACTGAAAGAATAGGGTGCGCCGCACCCGTACGTTCAATGGGGCCTTCCTCAATTGTAATATTTAATTGATTAAGATGCGCAATCACTTCGGAAATGGGAGTTTCTGAAATAAAACACAGGTCGGCAGATCCAGGAGTTGGCTGTAATGCCTTAGGTTCAAACTCGTTACCTTGCTGGTGTAAATTTATTTTTTGATTTCCAAACTGTAGAGCCTTTCTATCACCTTTAAAAGTGATGACCTCAAACCCTAATACGGTTTGATAGAAATTACAGGTAATTTCAATATTTGAGACGGTTAAAACAAGATGATCAAGATGGCTAATTTTCATGTGTTGTTCACTATCATTTAGTTGGGTTAATAGTCAGACAAAGATTCGTTTTTTAAATTGAAAGCACGGCTTTCTCTAGGCGTTTGAGCGACTTGATCATAATCAATTTGCTGAAATGGACCAGTCTTTAATCCCGAAATCGTGATTGCCATTTCTTTTCGAAAATAGGGGATTTGATACATCCAAGGGAAAACTAAATCTCTTAAGCCTCCAGCCCACCAATGGTCAGATTGATAAAGGGGTGTCAGTAAGCGACTAAGAAATTGATAAAACTGAGTAGATGAGTGGCGAAGTTGATGATAGTGCTGCCAGAGCAGGGGCCAATCAATCTTTTGATTCTTTTGGGCATGTTGCAATGACTGAGAAAAAGCCCAAGCATCCAATAATGCCATATTGGCCCCTTGTCCTAACTGAGGACTCATCGCGTGAGCGGCATCGCCAATCACTCCAATTCTGCCTTGACCAAATTGAGTCATGACGACATCACGGTAGTTTGCAGATAGCCATTTAGGCTGAGTTTGACTGTCGTATAAAATCTCTTTTAGCCATTCTGCAACTTTGGGCCATCGCTCTGAGACTTGCTTTAACCAAGTTTGTTTAGCTTGCTCATCTTGCAAGAAGCTTTGTAATTGCTGCGTCGGTAAGCTCCAGAAGATACTTGAAAGGCGCTGTTGAGGTTCTGTTGGAATCGCTCCTGTAGGAAGAATTCCCATCATAATCTTTGAGCGATCATAAAATTGATGCAGAATTTCAGAATCGAGTACTTGGCACTCAGGCACGATACTCCACGCCGCACCCCAAGGATAGGCTTGGTCAACTTTTACCCATGCTTTGGGGCGTAATTGGCTCCGAGCACCATTTGCAATAAGGACGGCATCAAAGCAAGCATCAAACTTTTGATTTTGATGAGTTCCGAATAATCGAACTTCATTGTTATGTTCTTCAAAACTCTCAACAGAATGGTTCATACGCCAAGTAATTTGGCTCGAATACTCACTAAGCTTTTGGGTGAGTACATGGCATAAAGTAGCCCGGTGTATACCTAAACCATAGAGATTTGTAGATGCTTCGTGATAGTGGCTGTCGACTAAAAGACGCTTGTTGGGAAGTTGCCCCTCTAACCCTGTTACTTTTGCTCCTAATGTTAGAGCTTTATCGAGCACCCCTAAATGTTCAAATACTGCTAAGCCCGCCGGTTGTAGTAATAAACCTGCACCTACTGGAGATAACTCATCAACTTGTTCAAAAATAGTAATGTTATTACCTTCACGGGCGAGCAAAATCGCAGTGGCTAAACCTGCGGTACCGGCACCGATAATCGCAAAATGAGGTGTTTTCATTGTTTGTTCTTTTGATGCATTTATAGATTCAATTTAACAATCAACGAATAGCTGATCTATAATTTTTTTGAAAATTAAAGTTTTCACATAAAAAAATCCCTTGCGCGGGCAAGGGATTTTAAACTTATTTCAATATACGCCAAAGCGCTAATAAACTGCTTAGCACAATTAAAATAATAGAAACAAACCAAGGGCTAATAATCGCGATGGTGAGTAAAATCAGCATGCTACTACCGAACATCCAGCTGCGGCGTTGTTGATGTTCCATTTGCAAACGAAGTTGCTGCATTTCGCGTAACTGACGGTCTTGCCAAGCAGACTGATTTTTTAAACCATTTAAACTATCGACAATTAAGCTTGGGAAATCTTGAGCACCTAAAAGCAGGTCAGGTAATTGTTGTCCTAACTCTTTTATATTTTTGACTGGGTTCATGTTGGCCTTGACCCATTCAGTCAAAATTGGTTTTGCCAATTTCCAGATGTCGAGCTGCGGGTAAAGATCGGTCCCTAGGCCTTCGACATGCACTAAAGTTTTTAGCAACAACATGAGTTGTGGCGGAATCTCTAAATGGAAGCGACGGGCAATATCCATTACTTGAATCAAGATGCCCGCAAAATCAAGTTGATCCATTGGTTTAGATACCATTGGACCAACGGTGCGACGCATTTCACGCGATAGCGCATCTTGGTCTGTACCCGGTGGAATCCAGCCAGCTTGATGCACAATTTGAATGAGCTGCATAAAGTTGCTGTTCATTACAGCAAGCAACATGCGGGCAATAGTCATCTGGTCATGCTTAGATAATTCACCCATAATTGCACAGTCGAGTGCAATAAAGCGTGGATTGCTTGGGTTAATTGTTTCTACAAAGACATTGCCAGGGTGCATGTCGGCATGGAAAAAGTTATCGCGGAATACTTGCGTAAAGAAAATGGTTAATCCTTTTTCTGCAAGTTGTGCACGGTCCATGCCTAGACGGTCAAAGGTTGCCGTATCTGAAATAGGTACACCTGTAATGCGCTCCGCAACCATGACATCTTTGGTGTCCATGTAGACTTCAGGCACATACATCATGGTTGAGCCAGTAAAATAATGGCGCATACGACGGGTGTTGTCTGCTTCGATACTCAAGTCCAGCTCATTTAAGATAATCTGGCGGTAGTCTTGAATAATTTCAGAGAGATGTAAGGCACGAGCAGCTTCAAGGCGACTTTCTAGTGTGTTGCCTAACCATGCCAAAATCTCAAAGTCTTGCAAAATTTGGTTGCGAATGTCAGGACGAGTCACTTTAACAACAACTTCTCGACCGTCGTGCAAAGCAGCAGTGTGAACTTGTGCAATTGAAGCAGCTGCTAATGGCTGGTCATCAAATCGTGCAAACAAGGTATTTACGTCAGCTTTCAATGATTCTTGAATACGTTGTTTGGCAACATTGCTATCAAAAGGTTTGACCTGATCTTGAAGTAAGACCAATTGAGCGAGTATTTCAGGTGGAATCAAATCACGTCGAGTTGACAGTAATTGTCCAAGCTTAATTGCAAGCGGCCCCATCTCTTCCAAAGCTTCTTTGAGCTTTAAAGGATTTTTACGTTCGCGACTAGACCATGCAGCTGGGTGCATTTTAATAACACTTAATGCACGTTGAGCTTTAACTGGTAATTCATCCGCAGGGAACAACGTATCGAGTCTATAGTGCGCTGCAATACGCCAAAGTTCGAGTAAACGTGAAACGTGCGGAATCATATACGGTCTTACCTAATCTTGAGAGGGTTGTAGTTGTGTGTTGAGTTGCTGCAATCTTGCTTCTAGACGGTCAATGTCTTGATTAAGCTTGCGAGTTGCTTGAGTTAAATCATCCATTTCCCAACGAGGGGCAAATAGACCGCTATCTTCTTTTAATGCGTCTTCTGCAAAAAATAGATGACTTTGAAGAGAGCGTTTTAAATATTTTGGTGCAAGTTGAATCTTGCCAATTTCGTGGGCGAGTTGAGGACCTACCCATCTTGATAAGTGCGAAGCTAAATCTGGTTCAGCTTGCTGCATAATCTTTTGAATATCCTGTAGCAGGTGGTAGTCACCTTGCAATGGGATATTGCCAATCTGATCTGGATCGCTGACCAATAATTTAATTAGTTCGACGACATCTTTAACATGCAAAGTTGCTGTTGCTTCAGAAATTTTGAATTGTGCATCAAAAGGGCGTTGTTCAAAAATAGAAGGCTTTTCACTGTGCCCTGTTGCAGTAGGTTCAAGACGTACTTTTTCTTGGTCAAAGAATACATCGACAGAAAGCTGCGGGCTATTAATCACAACACGCAGCATTTTGCCCTGTAACTGATTAAGCTGAATGCGTGTAACCGCATCCAGATCGATCAGATGATGAATGATACGTTCGACTGCACCGAGTGCCAAAATCGACCACATATCGTTATCCCTTACAGTTTAAAGCCACGGTGAACGGCAACGATACCAGCAGTAAGGTTGTGATAGTCACAGTTCTGGAAGCCAGCATTTTCCATCATACCTTTTAAGGTGCGTTGGTCTGGATGCATACGAATTGATTCAGCCAAATATTTATAACTTTCAGAGTCATTCGCAACCAATTTACCCATAATCGGTAAAGCAGTGAATGAATAGAGGTCATAAAGTTTTGAGAATGGCTCAAATACAGGCTTAGAAAATTCGAGAATAAGTAAACGGCCACCTGGCTTTAACACACGGAACATAGATGCAAGCGCGGCATCTTTATCTGTCACGTTACGTAAACCAAAGCTAATGGTGAGTAAGTCAAAGCTGTTATCTGCAAAAGGCTCTAAAGTTTCTGCATTGGCAAGTACGAAGTCAACGTTGGTACAGCCTGCATCAATGAGGCGATCACGACCAACATTAAGCATAGACTCGTTAATGTCTGAAAGAACGACATGACCTTGAGGACCAACTTCGCGGCTGAATACTTTCGCTAAATCGCCTGTACCACCAGCAATATCTAACACGTGTTGACCACGGCGTACGCCAGACATGTTAATTGCGAAGCGTTTCCATAGGCGGTGAATACCAAATGACATTAAGTCATTCATCAAGTCATATTTGCTTGCAACCGAGTGGAATACTTCTGCAACTTTTTGAGCTTTATCTTCAGTTCTAACAGTTGAATAACCGAAGTGAGTGGTTTCACCAACGTTGCCAGTATTGCCAGCACCACGTGGTAAATTATATTTCGGTACAGAACCATTAACAGGTGTATCGGTTAAGGTTTGTTGTAAAGATTGTTGTTGCCCTTGAGGTGTACCTGACGGTAAAGGTGAGCTTAGGAATGGGCTAACTTTGTCTGAACTTTGTGCCTGCTCAGTTGGAGATGTTGGCTTTTGGTTTTCGTTAGACATATTGTCTCTCCTAGACTCAAACTCAAGTGAAACGGAATAAGTTCTGCATGATGACAGATTTTGTCTATTTTTACAGGCATCATCATGCAAATATAATGAATAAAATCTCAACTTCGTAAGGTTGATTTTTTCTCTGTGCCGACCTTATCACACTCTAAACGGATTCGGATGCCCTGAATGTACATTTTCAATAATTTGGCGTTCTTTTTCAGTAAAAGTCTTGATAAAGTTCTCGGCTGATTTTAACGGTTTCATCGCACTAAAACCATCTTGGATAAAATCATACATCAATTCGAAGTGATATTTTTGGGCAATGCCTTTACACATTTTAAAGGCCGTAAACATCATAAATGAGCGCATGTATCTATCGAGAGCTGCTCCTAAATCATCAAGAAGAGCAAGCTGTTGATAACGAGCTTCTGCTTGGTCAAGCTTGATTAAGGTTAAACGCATAATCTCATCAGTGAGTACTGTATCTGCCGGATAGTCCTCAAGAAGCTGCATAGCCACTTGCTCATCAAGTTGAGTTGCAAGCACAGCTAAACTTACCGATTTAGTGCCAGTTTTAATTGCATTTTCAGGCAATACTTTTTCGGCTTTATGAGCATATTTCAATAAGCGTTCAATTTGAGCTGCAAGAGCATCAAACTCTGGACCACCATATAAACGATTTAAAAAATACTCTGACATGAGTTTATGTTCAGGCAGATTAAAAAAGTCGTGATGCGTATCTTTCATCCGCTCTTTTAGCCATGTTTGTACATCTTGCAAACGTTGGGCAAGCACTGGATTGTCATGATAATTAAATGTTTTATATTGTTGTAAAAGTTCATCAAAAGCAGCGAGTTTAGACATTTAAGGCTCTAATATTGGGCTATTTGCAAAAAATCATAAGAGGCATTGTAACCTTGTACTATGGCGAGTAGATGTAAAAAAAATGATTCATGCGTCAATTCTTAGACAGATTTTTGTCGCAATGACATAATTTGTATAGCAATTCATCATTTAACCGCATAAGTTAAAGATCATCGAAATTAAACAATAAAATATTAGAGCCGTGGACTATGAGTGAACAACAACCAAAATTTGAAATTCGAGATGAAGAACTGCTTTCAGTTGACTTGATTGAAGCACAATATGCGTTAAAAGAAAGTCGGGGAAAACCCAACGCTAAAAGCACACTCATTTTAATGAGTGGTATTGAGCTGGCAGGTAAAGGGGAAGCGGTTAAGCAGCTTCGCGAGTGGTTAGACCCTAGATATTTACGAGTAAAAGCAGATGCGCCACGTGTGCTGACAGATACAGAAGCATTTTGGCAATCTTATTCGGAGTTTATTCCTACCGAAGGTCAAATCGTGGTGATGTTTGGTAATTGGTATAGCGATTTGCTCGTAACAGCGACACATGTGTCTGAGCCTTTAGATGAAGCACGCTTTGATGCTTATGTTGAAAATATGCGGGCATTTGAGCAAGATTTAAAAAATAACTATGTCGATGTGGTTAAAGTCTGGTTCGATCTTTCATGGAAATCACTACAAAAACGTTTAGACAAAATTGACCCGTCTGAGCAACACTGGCATAAGCTTCACGGTCTAGATTGGCGTAATAAAAAACAATACGACACTTTGCAAAAGTTACGCCGTCGTTTTACCGATGATTGGTACATTATTGATGGCGAAGATGAAAAGCAACGTGATCAGTTTTTTGCTCAGTACCTTTTACAACACATGCGCCAACTTCCAGACCATGAAACCGAAGTCAAAGGGAAATGGCAGCAGGCTAAAATTCCAGAGAGTTTATTAAAACCTTCTAATGAACCTCTTGAAAAAGCCGAATACAAAAAAGAGCTCGATAAACTAAGCAAAAAAATTGCTGATGCCATGCGTTTCGATAAACGTAATGTCGTCATTGCTTTTGAGGGAATGGATGCTGCTGGTAAAGGGGGGGCAATTAAGCGAATTGTTAAAAACCTAGACCCGCGTGAATATGATATTCATTGTATTGGAGCACCTGAACGCTTTGAAGCACGACATCCTTACTTATGGCGCTTTTGGAACCGCATTAATGAAGCCGAGAAAATCACAATCTTTGATCGGACATGGTATGGGCGCGTACTTGTTGAACGTGTTGAAGGTTTTGCTTCACCTTTAGAGTGGCAGCGTGCCTATGACGAAATTAATCGTTTTGAAAGAGATTTATTTGATAGTCAAACGATTGTGGTAAAAATTTGGCTTGCGATTAGCAAAGATGAGCAAGAGCAGCGCTTTAAGGCCAGAGAAGAGACACCGCATAAACGTTTTAAAATTACCGCAGAAGATTGGCGTAATCGTGATAAATGGGATGATTATTTAAAAGCGGCAGCAGATATGTTTGAGCGAACCAGTACCGATTACGCACCTTGGTATATTGTTGCAACTGATGATAAATATACGGCACGTCTAGAAGTATTAAGGGCAGTTTTAAAACAGCTGAGAGCAGATTAAGCTCTCAGCCATAAGGCATAGATTAATTTACAATAGTGGTGCGGCTTTTTTGCTGAATACGTTTTGCAAGATTATAACTGTCAGTAAGATGCGTTTCTGCTATTTTTTTCATCATGAAATAGCCTAAACTAGCTGCTACAATTTGTCCGCCTAGTGGTATAAATTTAGTCACTTGTTTCGTTACGATTTTGCCAAAGAAGCCGTTAAATGTTTTTTTAACGGTCGTGCGTGCCACTACAAAGCCTGAAAATTCAAAACCACGTTTACGTAGCTCATCCCAGTGAATTGTTTTGGTTTTTGGGTCATAGACACTTACGTGTTCAGGGGCTAAACCGAAACGGGAATTGATATCTGGAATCAGGTACGACAAAATTCCCAAATCTATCACCACGTCAAAAAAAGGAATCGGTACAATTGCCGCCCCTGCTGAGACGTAAGCTCTTTTTTTGATGAGATCATGGCACTCATCGCGAATTTGTTCCAGATTTAGGCTAGGATCAATATAGTCAGGAATCTTGTCAATTTTCATAATGTCTACCTGTATAAATTTCTTGATGGCGTCATTCAAACCAAGTGTAAGTGACACCTGAAGTTAAATTATGCTGTGTTTAAACCAACGTGACATAGTCAGATTCAGTTGTATAGTAATGAATGTTTATGATTTTGTGCATAAATTATGCAAGCAGGAAATGAAATAAATGGGGATCCATGTTATTCAAAGTCAACGTATTGATGTGTTATTGCAAGGTGTATTAGCGTCTACATCTCAAGCTTCAACGCATCCATTACAGGTTTTGAAAACCCAGCATTTTATTGTTCCAAGTCCTGCGGTCGAGCAGTGGCTGATACAAAAACTTGCAGAACAGCAAGGGATGAGTGCCAATTACCAGTTTCACCAACGAGTACGCGGCTTCCAGTGGTATGCCTATCAGCAAGTCTTAACTACGCATAAAGAGCAGGTCCGTAAAGCCAACATCCCCCGTTTGATTTTTAAATGGCGGGTGCATCAGGCTTTGCATGAGTTTATTCAACCTGACACGATGAGCATAGACACATCACATCCTTTACATTCTATTGTTCAGCGTATTTATGACAGCGCAGATCGACTCGAACAAGGTATAGATAAACAATTAAAAAAACAAAAAATGCTGTATTGGGTCGCTGAGCAGATTGCTGATTTATTTAGCAACTATATGATTTATCGTGGACAGTGTCAGCGAGGTTGTGAAAATAGTTGCACCTGTCCGGAAAACTGGTTGGCTGCTTGGGGTCAAGGCCGAGCACTTGATATTGAAAAATATATTGTGCAAAAAGATGAAGAAGTGACTGCTTTCGCATTGCATCAAACTGAGGAGCTAGAGCGTTGGCAGCGTTGGTTGTGGCAGCAACATTTTCATGATGATTTTGTGCAGATGCAGCAAATTGATGCGTTGTTCTGGCAAGAGTTAGATCATCCAGATCGCAGTAAGCACGCTATTTCAAGATTACCTAATCAAGTGGTGATCTTTACGTTATTAGATTTACCGCCAAGCCAGTTACAGTTCTTGCGCCGTTTAGGTCAATATATTGATGTATTAATTTTGCACTATAACCCTTCACAAGAATATTGGGCCGATAGTGTCGATCCACTGTGGAAGAAGCGTTATGACCTAGGGGTAAAAGAGCGTTTTATTGCAAAAAATCCCAAGGCAACAGATGCTGAAATTAGTGATTTCTTTAATAAATTTACACTCAACTTTAATGCAGAAGCGCGTGAGTCCAGACATCCGCTTTTAACCAGACTGGGTAAACAAGCCCGCGACCACTTTTCACTATTATCAAATTTATCTACGGGTGAAGAAGGTAAGTGGGTTGATGCTTTTGTGGATGATTTTCCAGAAAGTTTACTCGGTAAAGTTCAGTCAGATATTTTGCATTTAGTGGAGCCCCAAGCTAAACAATATGAGCTTGCTTCCGATGATGACTCTATTCAGATTCATGTTTGTCATTCGACTTTACGTCAGCTTGAAGTATTAAAAGAGCAATTAATCTGTTGGTTGGCTAAACCACATGAGCAACCGCGCCGACCAAACGATATTTTAGTTTTAGTTCCTAATTTAGCCGACATAGAGCCTTTAATTCGAAGTGTATTTCCCGCTACTGCTACTGAGCAGGGTGTGCATTTGCCCGTGAAAATTGCAGGTGTTGCATCACTTGATGCACTGAATGCATGGCGCGCCGTGATTGGGCGTATTCAGCTGATGCAGGGACGTTTTAGCTTTGATGATTTTGCTGACTGGTTAAGCTTGCATGCGACCCAGCAACGTTACGAACTTGAATATGTTCAGGTTGAGCGAATTTTAAATTTACTCGCCGATGCAGGCTTTAAACGAGGGCTTGATGCAGAACATCTCAAGCGCAGCTTGTGTGAAGGGGATGATGATTATCGATATAGCTTTAAATTTGCCTTAGAACGATTGGTCCTTGGCATTGCCGTGCCTGTGCATGCGACATTTAATCAGGTGTTGAGTTATGCCAAAGTTCAACCGGGTGATTTCGAGCTGATTGGTACACTCATTCAGATTTATCAAGATTTGAATGAGCGCCGTGATTGGCTGACTTTACATGAACAGGGGAAAGTCTACACGGTTGAATATTGGCTTCAGGTGCTAAGCAAAGATATTGTTGAATTTGAGCAGGTCGGTGTTGCTGCTTTAAAAGCTGTTCGGGAAATTGTTAAAAAACAAGAGCGAATGTTGACGCTCGCAAGCTATTATGCCGAGACAGAAACAGGAACTTTGCGCAAAATTACCTTACCTCTGCCTTATATTATTGAAGAAATTCAGCGAACTTTAGAAAGCCAAAGTGCACAAGCTGAACCAACAGGGCAGATTACCTTTGCTCAAATTGGACATATTCGGCCGTTACCTTATCGCTTAATGGTCATGCTAAATCTGGATGCAGGGCAATTTCCAAACCGAGATACCCATGTGCCATTTGATTTAATGGATGCACTGCGTCAACAGTTAGGTGACCGCTCTCGACTTGAAGATGATCAAGGTGCGTTTTTAGATGCTTTATTATTAGCCCAAGACAATTTATGGCTGTTTTATAACGGTTTTGATGTGAATGATGGTGAGGTACGAGAACCTTCCAGTATTCTTCAAGAGTTCAGTGAACACCTTGCCCTGATTGTGAAAGCTGAAGACGATATACCTGAAAATGTAGTTGTTGAAGGGATTGAGATTCCATCACAGTTAAAACAACTCTATCACTTACATGACTTACAGCCCTTCGATCCGAAAGGTTTTACTGTACAAAAAAGTGTGATCCGTTATCAAGATCACTGGTTTAAGGTCGCTTCACAAATTCAGCAAGTCTCAGGAAACCGTCAACCTTGGGCGAATACGATTTATCCGCTACAAGCTCCTGATATGCTGGTTTTAGATAGCCAGCAGTGGATACAGGATGTGACGTTCCCTGCACGCTTATATTTGAAAACTTTAGGAGTAGAAAACTTAGGAAGTGTCGGAGTGCTCGACCAAAATGAACCGTTATTATTAGATGGTTTAGGGCGCTATGCGATCCGACATTTTTTACAGCAATCTGAACAGCATCCACAACCTGAAGTATTAATTGATCAGTTGCCTGTAGGTAAAGTCAAATATAGCGCATGGCAACAAGGTGTGTTTGAGCAAGAATGTTTACTTGAACGCCTTCACCATTATGCACCAGCAGTGACACAAACAACTCAGCGTATTTGGCGAATTGCTAAACAACTTCATATGAATATTACGGTTCCAAAGTCTGAAACTCGGGATTGGGTGAGTATGGAGCCTTCAAGCGCCCGAGCAAAAAGACGCGCGAAAGTCTGGTTGGAACACTTACTTTGGTTAGCTTATTTGAATGAGGGAAGTGCAGGAGCTGAAAAACGCCGTATTGTAGTTTTTAGCGATCAAACTGTGATTTGTAGTGGTGTAAGTTCTGAGCAAGCTCGGCAATATTTACAGCCATGGTTTAAAATCTGGCGTCATGCACAGCAACAACCATTGGTTCTACCAGCAGCCTTATTATTAAAGCCATTAGAAAAAGCCAAAGCATATCAGTGGGAAACAACAAATCAGGCAGAAAAAGCAAAACTGGATGAGAAGAGCTACACTGAGCTGTTAAAATACTGGAATGAGACAGGGTCATTTACCACAATGGATATGACTCAAAATGAAGCTTGCAAGTTGCATCGAGACTGGAGCTTTATTTTACAAGAACAAGATGCGCAAGCTTTGCTTCAACATGCTTGTGATGAGTTTGCGTATGATCTGTATCATCCGGTTTTTCAATTTCAACATTCGGAGTAAGACATGAACTCAAGAGTACAGGTGTCTTATCAACCTATTATTGATATTGAATTTAGTGGCTTACACTTAATTGAAGCTTCGGCAGGTACAGGAAAAACCTATACCTTATCAAGTTTGATGGTTCGTATCTTTCTTGAAAAGTATTTGCCTAGACAAGTGATTGCAACCACGTTTACCCGTGCTGCCGCTGCCGAGTTAAAAAGTCGTATTCGCGCCCGTTTAGTCGAAACGTATCGTTATTTAGAGACCAAGCGTAGTTTTACAGAACACGAATTAATTACGCAGGCTGAGCAAGAGCCTGACTTATTACTCCAACATATTTTAAAAAGCTTTGCGACGCGTATTGCCTATGCGTGTGAACGTTTAAAACTGGTCATCGATCAATTAGACGAGTTATTTGTCGGGACACTCGATAGCTTTAGCCAAAAACTGTTACGTGAGTTTGCCTTTGAGAGTGGCAAAATTGAGCGCGCTCAAATTACCGATGATGCCAAAACTTATAGCCGACAACTGATTCATGATGTTTTGCGTGAATGGATACAGTCTCAACCTCAAAACGTGATTGATGCTTTATATCTGGCAGGTGAGCTTAAGAATGTCGATAGTTTTGTTAAACTTGTTGAAGACTCACTTAACTTTAGTTCTGCTCATTTTAAGCTTCCTGAAAAGCCAAACATTCAGTTTGAACAACTTGCTCAGCTCAAACAGTTGGCGACAGAAATTGACTTAAGCCTTTTAGAAAACTATTACCAGCTTGATGGTGAACACTATAAACATGTGAGCGGCACAATATTTCGGAATGGGGCATTTAACAAATTATTTAGTGAATGTTTGCCGCAGCTTTTGCAAGTTCTAACGCAAAGCGACAGCATTTTGGTTTTTGATGGATCTATGACAGCACAACGTGAGCTTGTTTTTAAGTTTTTAGGTCAACTTGCCGATCAGAAAGTTTTCAAGAAATGTCCTGCTGAAATTTCAGATGGTTTCTATCAACATCCTTGTATTCAACAGATTCAACAGCTATTTGGTGTGCTAAAAAATTACGCTGAGCAGTTCGACCAGCTTCATATTTTTTTAAAAGCCTATTTGTGTGTAGAGGTGAAAAAACGTTTACCTCAGGTTTTGCAAAATAAAGGTGAAACTACTTTTTCTCAGCAAATTCGTACACTTTCTGAAGCTTTAAAAGGTGAGCAGGGGCAGCGTTTTGCTGTATTTGTTCAGGCACGTTATCCCTTAATTTTGGTCGATGAATTTCAGGATACTAACCAAGATCAAGACGATATGCTGGCGAACATTTGGCGCCATCCAGAGCGCTACCAAAAAGGCTGCATGATTATGGTGGGTGACCGTAAACAGGCGATTTACGGTTTCCGTGGTGGGGATATGCTCACCTTCTTAAATGCCTATAAAGATATTCAAGCTAAACATGGTCGTGAATATAAGTTAATTCATAACCATCGTTCCGTTGCTGATCTGGTTGAAGTGGTCGATGCCTTATTTCAACGACAAATTGATTTCGGCGAAGAGGTTCAATATGACCCAATTCGAGCAGGAACTCGGCCTCATCCTGTACTGATTGAGCAGAATAATCATAATCCTCATCCTTTACGTTGGCTCATGCTCAAAGATAAAGAAACTGAGGCACAGCAAGTTGCTTGGAAGATTCGAGATCTACTCAATCAGTCACATGCTGGACAACTATATTTTCAGAAAGATGCTCAGACTCAAGCTCTAAACGAAGATGATATTGCGGTATTGTCTCGTAATCATGATGGGCTTGATAAAGTTCAATTTGAGCTAGAGCGTTTAGGAATTCGGGTTAACAGGCCATCAAAACGAAGTGTTTTCGATTGCACAGTTGCGCAAGACGTTGGTGCTTTGTTGACTGCCATACTTCATCCTTACGATGAGGCAAAAGTGAAGCGAGCTTTAATTAGCCGTCTATTTGCCATGGATTTAAAACAACTCTTACAGCTTGAGCAGACAGCCGAAGGGTTAAGCCAGTTTATGACTGGTTTTGATAGCATTAGAGAGTTGTGGTCCGCTCAAGGCTTTTTAGTAGCATGGCAACAATGTCTCATCCAATTTGATATATGGCAAAATTTGGTCGCTGCCCAAAGTAAAGATAATGAACGGGTTGTGGTGAACTTGCGTCATTTGACTGAAATTTTGAGTCAGCACAGTGAGAAATACTCAGGCGCGCAAAACCTCTATCATTGGTATCTCAAACAGTTGAGTTCTCCTCTGGATCGTGATTGGGAGTTAGAGCGTAAATTGTCGAGTGAAGCTGGTGTTCAGCTCATGACAATTCACCAGTCAAAAGGACTGGAATTTAAGATTGTTTTCTTATTAGGTGCAGACAAGCCCTTTCGAGAAAATAACAAAACTCTGAATTTTTCGACCCAAGATGTAGTCCAACCAGACTCAAGTCAGACCTTAACTCAACGTGTCGTTGCGATTGCTGATAAGACTTATTTGAATGAAGTTGAACTTAAGCAACACGAAGAACGAGCGCTTGCTGAACAGAATCGCCTTTGGTATGTGGCTTTAACGCGAGCAAGCCACCGCGTCTATGCACTTTTACAAGATCTTGATGGTAAATCAGTATCAGGCCTCGCGTTTTGGAAAAATAGGACTGAGCCTTTTCAGCACCGTTGCTGTACGGATGAAATGGTTTTGGAGCAGATTCCACAGGCAATTCATTTAGCCAAACAAACAAGTATTATTGAAATACAAGCACAACGGTTTCCTGAACAGCGTTTTTATTCGAGAGGTAAAACCAGTTTCAGTTACTTGGCACAGCATTTAAAACATAAAGCTGGCACAGATTTATTAGTGAGTCAGAGCGATGATGCTGTATTAGCAGAAGATGAGCTGGATTTAATTAACACTGCTGAGGCAATCAGTGCTCAGCCGATTGATTGGATAAAGAGTAACTTCCCGCGAGGAACGCTTGCCGGTAATTTCTTACATGAAATCTTTGAGCACATCAATTTTCAATGTTCAGATGACTGGGTAAGTGAAATACGTCGTCGTTTTAAAAATGACTATAGTAGTCTTTGGCAAGATTTACTTAATAAATATAACGAGAGCTTCCCAGAGCAAGAAGATGCCGAGAATCTGCTTTACCAGTCAGTTGCAGAGTGGCTGAAAGATATTTTGCGAACGCCGCTTGATCAAAGTTTCCGACTAAATCAGCTTCAACAAGAGCAGTATTTGTCAGAGTTTCCTTTTTATTTGGCGTTGTCAGATCGGGTTCTAGCGATGACACGTATTCAGCAGCTTTTCGCTGAGTATGGGTTGAATATGCCGGAATTACTTGAGGCTCGCTCAGCACGTTACCTCAATGGTTCTATCGATTTGGTCTATTTTGATGGGCAGCGTTACCACATTGCCGATTATAAAAGTAATTACTTAGGTGATGATCTTGCAGATTATCGTAGCGATAGCATTGCCCAAAGCATGTCTTTAGCAAGTTATTGGCTACAGGCAGGTTTATATCTCGTTGCATTACATCGCTATTTGCAAGTCAAAATGCAGGATTACCAAATTGAGCAACACTTAGGTGGGGCAACTTATCTTTATTTACGTGGTATGAATGGTGAAGCTGAGCAGGGCTATTATTACTGGCAGCCTAGCATTGAGTTTATTCTGCGTCTTGATGCCATTTTAGGGTATTTTGCTGAGGATAAAATTGCATGAAAAATGCTGATAAAGTATGTAATTTTAATATTAACAAATATTTGGCATGTGGATAAGCCTGTCTATAACCATGTGGACAAGCGTGTGGAAAACTAGGTGGATAAGTGTGTGGACAATCTAAATAGCTCTGAACAGGCCGATTTAAGCTGGTTAACAACGTGGAGTAACTTCTTAAATCAGGCTCCATTTACTGAGCAATCGCAAGGGTCAGAAGCCACTTCTTACTTGCAGCAGCTTATTGAAGCGAGCTTACAAGGCGATAGCTGTATCGATGTCAGTTCTGAGCAAATTGCAGCACTTGGTCAGCTTGCTATATCTGCCGATCAAGCAACTTCAAATGTTGCCCCATGCGTCTATGATGAGCAGGGGTTGGCATTATACCGATATTGGCACCTAGAGCAACGACTTGCAGAACAAATTTGTCGATTAAAGCAACAATTAATTCAACCTGTATCTTGTGATGACTACTTAGACCTACTCACAGACCCGCATCAACAGGCAGCTTTACAAATGGTTGCTCGGCAGAGCCTGAGTATTATTACGGGTGGGCCAGGTACGGGTAAGACCTATACGCTTGCACGTATTATTGCAGTGCTTAGCCAAACAATTCCGAATATTCGTGTGGCGATGGCTGCTCCAACAGGTAAAGCCGCACAGCGCATGCAAGAGGCCTTACAGAACTCATTTAATGACCCTAAATTGCTTGAGTCTGGATTAGTGAGTGAAGAACTAAGGAATCAGGGAACGCAAACAATTCACCGATTATTGGGGATGGGACATAGTCAAACACCACGGTTTAATCAAAAACAACCGCTTCCTTATGACGTGATTGTTGTGGATGAGGCTTCCATGCTGGATTTAAATCTAGCTACTCTTCTACTTGAAGCAGTGCCAGAGTCTTGTCGAATTATTTTATTAGGAGATGCAAATCAGCTGGCTTCCGTCGACGTCGGAGCGGTTCTTGCTGACTTGCAACAAATACAGGCACTCGCCGCTAACAGAGTACAATTACAAACCAGTCGCCGTTTTGCTGAAGGTGCATTGATTGGGCAGGTGGCACGTTTTATTCAAATGCGAACCAGTCAGATCAATCATGAGCAGGTTTTGCAACAGTTTGAAATTGATATTGTTGAGGTTTCTGAATTAAAGCCTATAGTTTTACAAAGTGACATGCCAGATGTGGTTCAGCTTGAGTATTTGCCAGAAGGGAATCACGCAGAAGTCGAAATTTATTATCAGAAGCTCATGCTCGGTTTCCAAGGATATGTAAAAAGCCTAAAAAATTATTTAAAAGAAGAACGCTCTATTGAACAGGTCCAAAACGTAGTAAAAGCATTTGATGACTACCGTATTTTAACGGCTGTTCGTCATGGTCCATTTGGCTTACAGCAGTTAAATCAATATGCGCAGCGTTGGATACAGCAACAACTTTCAATAGTGGTAGCTGGGGGGTGGTATGTCGGTCGTCCGGTAATGATGACTTATAACGACTATCAGCTCGGTATTTCAAATGGTGACATTGGTCTGTGTTTTGAACACAGAACTCAGCCACAGCAATTTGAAGTATATTTTCCAAGTTTGAATAAATGGGTCGCTGCAAATCGATTACCTAAAAGTATTCAAAGTGCATTCGCTTTAACGATTCATAAATCGCAAGGGTCTGAATTTACACACACTGCTGTCGTTTTAGATCAAGCCGCAAAGAATTTATTAAGCCAAGAGCTTATTTACACTGCGATTACACGCGCTAAAAAAGTAGTGAGTCTTTTGGTTCATCCTGAAGCTTTACTACAGTCCTTTACAATTCGTACGACACGAAAAAGTGGTTTAGTTCAGAAAGTTAATCGATTAGTTCGTTAAGCCAAACTTAATATTTTCACCCTTGTAAGAAAAAGCTTACATAGATTCGAGATATTTGCTGCTAGAGTACACACCACGTTTTTGAGATTATAAACGCACAACGAGCTTGGCAAGGAATGTCGGGCAAAATCGCACAATAATAATAGCTTAAGTCGAGAGACTGCGAACTTACAATGACGTAGGTGTATAAAGAGGAAACTTACAGCCGCTAAGCCTTGTAGTTTTGGGAGAGACTACAGGGCTTTTTTATATTCTCAATTTTATTTACTTCTAAAAATTATCAGAAAAGTTCGGATTTAAGCCAATATTGAGTGCAATTTCTTTTAAAAATTTATATCAATAATATCAATATATTTATCTGTAATATGATTTTTAAACAGCCATTTTTCCTGTGAATTGTTAAGTTAAATGTTATACAGAACTGTACGATAATGGGGCAAAAACCGTTATTTATTAAATATTAGACAGACCTGTACGTTTTTGCTTACATGATGATAAGAAAAATACTACTTTTCTTCATAATTGGATATGTCACAATACATCACATAAGGAAATAGAAACAAAACAACGGAAGTCAGTTAAAACAACAAGAAGGATGTGACTAGCATCTCACCAACGATAATAAAAATAGAAATAACACGATAAACAAAAACTACAGCGCAAAAAACCCAAGCAGAAATGCTTGGGTTTTTTATTTGATTTACACTAAGTTCGTTTCATGAGCGTCGCTGCCAAACAAAGATCGGCGCTGATCTCTAGGAATGCGTGGGCATTGTGTTGAAATCTGATAAAGCACATTGGCTAAAGCAGGTAGGTGAGTTCCCACGACCGATTTGCCCGTTGTTAATAGAGAAACACTAATATCTCTTTCAGGGTCGGCCCAACATAAAATGTTGGAGAATCCTAAATGACCAAAAGCTTGCCCCGTCATTGGACCAAAAAGGCCTACAGGATTACTACCTAACATTGGACCTAAGGCATAGCGCATTGGTATTAATAAAGTACGGTCAATGTTAACGCCTGTGGTCGGCAGTGTTGCCCTGAAAATTGTTTTCTCACTAAATATTTGCTGACCGCCGTAGCTTCCGCCACTTAAAAGCATTTCAAAGAAACGTCCAGCTTGTTCTGCACTCGTATAAATGTTGCCGGCTGGGCAAATTGTGTCCATGAAACGACTATCGTTAGTCACATCAACTGCAAGTTGTAACCCTCCACCTAATACATGGTTCAGGTAATGATCGGTACCAAGCCGAGGGTGTAGACCTGTTGCACAGTTTAAGGCCACATCTGAGCGGTATTCTGGTTTTAAGCCATAATTGAAATAAGGCATTCCCATTGGCTTTTCAATAGTTTGATGCACAAACTCACGTAAATTTTGCCCAGTCACCCGTTCAATGACTTCGCCTAAAATATAACCTGCTGTAACCGCATGATAGGCAAGATGGTTACCAGCAGGAGACACAGGTTTGGCAGCATATAAACGTTTTAAAATTTCGTCTTTATCAAATAGGAGTTCGGGCGTGACATCGCCATCAATATAGGGAATGCCGCCACGATGTGCTAATAAATGAAAGAGAGTTGCACGGCGCTTACCATTTACGCCGTATTCAGGAATATAGTAGCTCACAGGATCAAGCAAATTGATTTCGCCTTTTTCATCTAGTAGATGAATCAGCATGGCCGTGATCATCTTCGATGCTGAAAACAGACAAACGGGCGTATCTGGAGTCGCAATCAGGGCATTCTCTTGTAGTCCTGCCGGAGAGTTCCCTTGAGCATATCCAATGCTTCTGTTCAGCAAAACTTTACCTTGTCTACGTAAGCAGAAGGTAATGAGTGGATAATTTCCAGTTTTATATAGTGCTTCTATACTGTTCCAGATTTTTTGAATCTGGCGCTCAGTCATTCCACCCTGTTCAGCAGCAACTTCATCTTGATGACGAATAACTTGCTCAATATTGTCCGGTACTGGACAAGTGTTGGTTGAAAAAATTTTCACACGTCCCTCGCGCTTCTTTCTTTTTATTCAAAGCTAGTGTGCAGGGTTAGCATGCTCGTGTCAGTGTCTAAAATGACAAGTTACTGAAAACTATTTTGCAATCCACCTATAGATACCTTAAAATAGGCAACTTGCTGTAGTGATGCACGGCAGTCAGTTGCCTCAACTGATTCATATCGTTTACTTTTTTAAGCATCTCGGAGAAATCGAATGGCTTTAACTAATGCAGACCGCGCAGAGATCATTGCTAAATTTGCTCGCGCTGAAAATGACACTGGTTCACCAGAAGTACAAGTAGCTTTATTGACTGCTCAAATCAATGATTTACAAGGTCACTTTAAAGCTCACAAACACGACCATCACAGCCGTCGTGGTTTGATTCGTATGGTTAACCAACGTCGTAAATTGCTCGACTACTTAAATGGTAAAGACCACGGTCGTTACACTGCTTTGATCGGTGCTTTAGGTTTACGTCGTTAATTCGATTTTCACTTTGTTTTCGCTATTTCGCATGTCGCAATGCTTTATCGCTGAAAAGAGAGTTTCACTTAATTTTAGATTAAGTGATGTTTAGAAGGGGCGCTTGTGCGCTCCTTCTTTGCGTTTAATATTATTTAAAATTTTTGGCCTAGTGTGATGGCTTCTAAGCTTTGTCATTTATCTACCAACAGTTGTAGTCTGAATGCCAAACCTTAGGGGTCTCACTAGAATAAAATTAGGAAAATACAATACATGTCAATGTTTAATATCGTTCGTAAAGAATTCCAATTCGGTCAACATCAAGTCGTTTTAGAAACGGGTCGCGTTGCACGTCAAGCAAACACAGTTTTAATTACAATGGGTGGCGTAACTGTTTTAGTTGCAGTTGTTGCTCAACCTAAAGCAAAAGCGGGTCAAGACTTCTTCCCGTTAACAGTTAACTATCAAGAAAAACAATATGCAGCTGGTCGTATCCCTGGTGGTTACGGTAAGCGTGAAGGCCGTGCTTCTGAAGCTGAAACTTTAATTTCACGTCTTATTGACCGTCCAATTCGTCCATTGTTCCCAGAAGGTTACTTCAACGAAATCCAAGTAACAGCAACAGTTGTTTCTTCTGACAAAACTATGGATGCTGATATTGCAGCAATGCTTGGTACATCAGCAGCATTATCTATTGCTGGTACTCCTTTCCGTGGTCCAATCGGTGGCGCACGTGTTGGTTTAATCAACGGTGAATATGTTCTTAACCCGAACTTTGAACAGTTGAAAGAAAGTGATCTTGACCTTGTTGTTGCTGGTACAGAATCTGCTGTATTAATGGTTGAATCTGAAGCTAAAGAGCTTTCAGAAGACCAAATGCTTGGTGCTGTGCTCTTCGGTCATGACGAAATGCAAATCGCGATTCAAGCAATTAAAGAATTTGCTGCTGCTGCTGGTGCAGTTGAATCAACTTGGGTTGCTCCAAGCAAAAACGAAGCACTTCTTGAGCAATTAAAAGCAGCTTTCGAAGCTAAAATTTCTGAAGCATATACAATTGCGGTTAAACAAGACCGTTATGCAGCACTTGATGCACTTTATGCAGAAGCTGTAGCTCAGTTCGTTCCTGAAAATGACGAAACTGGTATTGCTGACGAAGTAAATGAATTATTTGAAGACCTTAAATACCGTACAGTACGTGACAACATCTTGTCAGGTAAACCACGTATTGATGGCCGTGATACTAAAACTGTTCGTGGTATCGACGTTCAAGTTGGTGTATTAGACCGCGCTCACGGTTCTGCATTATTTACACGTGGTGAAACTCAAGCGTTGGTAACAACAACTTTGGGTAATACTCGTGATGCATTAATGGTTGATACATTGTCAGGTACTAAAACTGACAACTTCATGTTGCACTACAACTTCCCTGCATACTCTGTAGGTGAAACTGGTCGTGAGTCTGGCCCTAAGCGTCGTGAAATCGGTCATGGTCGTTTAGCACGTCGTGGTGTTCAAGCTGTTCTTCCTGCTGCTGACCGCTTCCCGTACGTAATCCGTATCGTATCTGACATTACTGAATCTAACGGTTCATCTTCAATGGCTTCTGTATGTGGTGCTTCATTATCACTTATGGATGCAGGTGTTCCACTTAAAGCACCAGTTGCTGGTATCGCAATGGGCTTAGTGAAAGAAGGCGAGCGTTTTGCAGTACTTTCTGACATCTTGGGTGATGAAGATCACTTAGGTGATATGGACTTTAAAGTAGCAGGTTCTGCAAACGGTATTACTGCGCTTCAAATGGACATCAAGATTGAAGGTATCACTGAAGAAATTATGGAAGTTGCATTAAACCAAGCATTTGCTGGTCGTATGCACATCCTGAATGAAATGAATAAAGTCATTTCACGTGCTCGTGCTGAAATCAGCGCACATGCACCGACATTTGAAGTGATTAACATCAATCCAGACAAGATCCGTGATGTTATTGGTAAAGGTGGCGCAACGATTCGTGCCATTACTGAAGAAACTAAAGCTGCAATTGATATTGAAGATAACGGTACAGTTCGTGTATTTGGTGAAACTAAAGCTGCTGCTCGTGCTGCGATTGCAAAAATTCAAGCACTTACTGCTGAAGTTGAACCAGGTAAGATCTATGACGGTAAAGTAATCCGTATTGTAGAATTCGGTGCGTTTGTAAACATCATGCCGGGTACTGATGGTCTTCTTCACATTTCGCAAATTTCAAACGAACGTATTGCGAACGTGACTGACGTTCTTAAAGAAGGTCAAGAAGTGAAAGTACAAGTTGCTGATGTTGATAACCGTGGTCGTATTAAATTGACTATGAAAGACATTGAACAAGCATAATTGTTTGAATGACACGAAAAAGTCCGCTTGATGCGGACTTTTTTTATGGCATGATGCAAGTAATACAAAAACAGATCGTTGTGGTATGCAGGTTTATTATTTTTATCGCCATCAAAGCGACGGCTATGTCTTTTTAAGCCGCGAACAGCATAGTGAACATGTTCTGGAGTTTTTCTGGATTGATAGTGTCAGAACGGATGTGGTTAACCATAACGAAGAATGGCAACAAGAGATTCATAAGCTTTCAGGTGTGGTTATTAATGAGTTTCATATGCGGGATATTGCCAACATTGAACATCCCTGTGCATTTGACACGCTTGAAGAATATGACCTGTTAATTTTTAAGAAATTGGTTACGCCTGACGATGAAATTAAGCATGCAGAATCACAAGATAGTGTTTTTGGTTTAGCAACGACGCCGATTAGTTTTATTTTGACACCTGATGTGCTGATTAGTGTGCGCGAGCAGGGGAATAAGTCGATTGAAAACTATATTCAACGTCTCGAAAATATTTTATGTAAAACTTTAGAAGAACAAAACAAAACCCGTAAATTACCGAATTCACCCGTCGATTTATCATTACGCTTGTTAAATAGTATGGTTGATGGTTATCTTGATATCCGCTCACCATTGACGAGAAGAGTAGAGCATTGGCAACAACAACTATTGCAGGGTAATCGTCGTTTTAAACAATGGCACCAGTTGTTCCATGAGAATATGGCCTTTCAACAGGTCGAAAATTTATGTGAAGAACAAATTGAAACCCTTCAAGAGTTTCGGGATGAAATTGTAGAAAATTACCATCATGTTGTTGGCAGTCACATCCATAATTCTCAAGATATTTTACTGGTTCGTTTAAATGATTTAATGAGTCATGTTGAACGTATTCAGAAACATACTTTGCGGTTACGTAGTGCAATTCAGTCGGCCATTGATTTACATTTTTCTGCTATTGCAAACCAAACCAATGAAAACATGCGGATTCTTGCGATTATCACGGCAGTCTTTGCGCCGCTTACCCTTTTAACAGGCATTTATGGAATGAACTTTGAGTTTATACCTGGTCTTAAATCACCTGTTGGTTTCTGGATTATGTTGGGTGCCATGCTGATTAGTACGATTTTTCTGTTGTACTATTTTTATAGACAGCACTTGGTTGGGCGTGGTGAAAAAAGTGTGATTGATTTACTGGCTCAACAGCATCGTCAAGATCGGATGAATTTATTTTGGTTTTTGGAGTATGAGCCGATTAAACAGACGGTGAAGGAATTAGAGAAGATTACTCGATTAAAATAAATTTTTATTTTTATTGAATTTTTTCAAAAATTTTCTCGAGCTAAGCGTCATCCACAACCTGCCCATAATTTAGAAATTATTGTTTTTGCAAAATAATGATTTAAATGAGGCTAGTGAACAGGTTTTGTGGATGACAATGGTTTTGGTTACTTTTGCCAAAACAAAAGTAACGTAATTAGCTGATGGAATAGACAATGAGTGCCAGTAGGACTCCGTCGTGATTATCTAATCTAATGAAAATGCTTTAACTGTTTTCTAAGTTGTTGTACTTCATCAATCAAATCTAACATCACCGCAACTGCTGCCAAACTTGCGTCAAAGTCACGTTGCAGACGATAAGCTTTACGTGCACGTGCCACATCTTCACCGATAAATTGGTGTGCTTCAGGCGTATTGTCGACAGATAAAATGTCATATTCAATTAACTGAATAATCCAGTCAGGGCTTTGACCACAAGCTTGAGCAAATTGTTGTAGGTCAAATGTAGATTGTTCATCAACGACCTCCGCACTAAAGGTATGGCCGTCATATACAATTTCGCGATAATGAATGGTTGTCATGATCTTGCTCCCTAATGAGATGAACGAGGTTCGAATGAAGCGAAGGCTTCAGCCAGTTGCTGATAAGCTTGTTTTTCTTTTTCAGAATGTGCTGGTGGGAATACAATATTTAAAATTAAATAGAGATGGCCTGGCGTTTTATTTGGTATCCCTTTGTCTTTTAAACGTAGCTGCTGTCCTTGTTTTGCATTGTGAGGTAAATTGACGTTTAAAGGTCCAGCAGGTGTTTTTACTTCAATACCTTGACCTAAGGCAGCTTCCCACGGCGCGACATCTACAGTCAAATATACATCGCTACCTTCAACATGAACGCGATCTGTATCTTTATACTGAATTTCAATATAAAGATCGCCGTTGGCACCGCCATTGATGCCACTTTGTCCTTGTCCACTTAAGCGGATTTGCTGACCTTCTTTCATACCTTTGGGTATTTTCACCTGTAAGGTTTTGCGTTGAACTTCAGGCTCGCCATAAGCATTCATGGTCGGGATTTGCAGGGTAATCTGTTGTGTTGATCCATGATAGGCAATATCAAGATCAACCTCTATGCTGGCATGTTGGTCTTCACCGCGATAACTACGCTGTTGTCTTTGGTACTGCTGCTGACCACCACCAAATCCTGCACCAAAGCGTCCAAATAAATCTTCAAAACCACTAAAATCTGCTTGTTCACCACCTGTAAAGCCTTGGCGATAAAACTGTGCTCCATCAAAACCACCTTGTGCAGCACCCTGACCAAAGTTATTAAAACCTTGAGGATGATCTAACATCTGGTCATATTCAGCTTTTTTTTCTGCATTGCTTAACGTGTCATAGGCAACATTAATGGCCTGCATCTTTTCTTCTGCATCTTTTTCTTTGCTGATGTCAGGATGATATTTACGGGCTAGTTTCCGATAAGCTTTTTTAATTTCATCAGCAGAGGCTTTGCGTGTAACCCCTAATTCTTCATAATAATTTTTTGCCATAATGTTTTATCACGATGGAGTTGTTTATTTCATTATGAAACGATTTTTAGAGTTTTCAATAAGCTAGATTGTATAAGAGTTGTTCTATTTCAAAATGAAATTGATAGAAAAAGGTATAGGCAAATGAGGCCCATACCTTTCATGATTTAGATGAAACTTTGATATAAGCCATACAGGGCAATAAGTAAAAGTAATAAACCGCATAGCCCTAATATTTTTGGATATAAATGACTGTTAGAAAGGCGACGGAAGAATATATAAACCAAAGATAAGGTGAGGAAGTCTAAAACAATCCATGTCAGGGTGAGTATGGTTAGACTTAAATTTAATTGAGGGGTAATAGAGACGAATTGCGGAAAGAAGGCCGAGAAAAAGATAATATCTTTAGGGTTTGAAATACCGACGAGAAAGCCTTTCTTAAAGCCACCATTTTGTGCTGAAACTGTTTGTATCGCTTCTGGATGAGGTGCTTGAATCACTTCTTTAAGAATACTAAAACCCAAATAACCAATATATAAGCAGCCTAGAATACGAATGATATTGAGATAACTATCGTTAACACTCAGTACTCCCTTTAAAACGAGTACTGAAATAAAAATTAAGACAAGGGATGCTAAGTTTGTACCAAAAATGGTTTCAAGCGCTTTTTTATAGCCTCCTTTAAGCCCAGCGCTTGCAACTAAAATCATTACGGGGCCAGGGGTCGCAATCATAATAATTACGCTAAAAATAAAGAGAAAATAATCAAAATAATTCATGGCGTTTTAAGCATCTATTTATAGGCTATAAAGTAGCCTTATATTATCCTATTTAAAATAAAATATTGAAAACTATCATCAAAAGTACAGACAAATAAAAAGGCGGTATATCCGCCTTTTTATAAATTTTAATGATTAACTCAAATGTTCACCAAATAATGCTAAAGCTTCTTCAGCAGTAAAGGTGTATTGAGTATTACAGAACTGACAATCCATACGAATAGGGTTTTGTTCTTCTAAGGTTTCATGAACAGCGTCTACACCAATTTGAATCAGCGCATTTGCACAGCGTTCTTTCGAACATGTACAGCCAAATTTTAATGCTTCAATTTCTGGTAAACGAACTTCTTCTTCGTTATATAAACGATATAAAATTTCGTTTGCATCTAAATTGGTTAGCTCTTCGGCTTTTAATGTTTCGGTCAACATCGTCAAACGTGGCCATAAATCTTCATCGACCAAGTTTTGCTCTTCTTCATCATGACGTGGTAAAAGCTGAATCAGTAAACCACCAGAGCGTTTTGTCGTACTTGCTAACACAATGCGAGTTGGAATTTGTGCAGACAAATCGTAATACTGCATTAAACAGCCAGCTAAAGTTTTTTGATCAAGAGGGACAATCCCTTGATAACGCTCGCCAAATTCAGGTTCAATATTAATAAATAAAACTGGATTAACTAAAGCGCCAAGAACTGTACTACTGTCTGTTGCTTCGATGAAGCGTGGGTCCGTTTCGTAATCAGCTAGAGCACGTACTTCACCCAAATGATTACATTCAGCCATTGCCCACTTAAAGGTGCCGCTAGCCTGGATTTGCAAGCTGATACGGCCTTTGATTTTTAGTGTACTTGCAAGTAATGCAGTCGCACTCAACATTTCACCTAACAGAATTTTAACCGCAGGCATATAGTCACGTTGAGCTAAGATAGTTTGTAGTGCCTCTTCTAGATGAACTACTTCCCCACGAACCGGAAAGTTCTCAATATAAAAGCGTTGGCGTAAATCAGACATAATATTCTCCAGGGCCCTAAGCAGAGTATAACTATTTCGTTTTAATCAAGCTTAGGAAATGCAGCGAAGCCGCAAGCCGGACAGGGGCAGCTTTGTGCCCATTGTCCAATTATTTAGGCAATGTGAATAAGTCCTTAATATAGCCATTTTCTGAAATCTCAAGTTATTCTAGATGATCTCTTGTAATGTCGATGCGATTTGGCTGTAAATGACGCTTTAAATTAACATCATGTTTTGACGTAGCCTGTTGCTGTGCATCACTTTCAAACAAATGTTCAAGTTCGGCTAAGGCATTACGATGCGTTTCAAAGATCTTCTGTTCATCAGTATAAATACTTTGCTGCTGTATGAGCAATTTCTCATCGTAATCCCGAAAGATTTCGATATTGTTATAGGCTTGTTCATCTGAGATACCGAGTTCTCTCAAGGCGCGATAAGCCATTCCTAATGAAGATAAATATGTTTCACGCCAAATGTGTTCAACGCCTAAATCTCTTAAAAGATGTACATGGTGACGGTCACGAGCACGAGCTAATAACTTTAAGTTTGGATAATTTAATCTGAGATGCCGTGCAACGTTCATTGAATCTTCAACATCATCAATCGCTAAAATAAATACTTTGGCTTTTTCAATACCCGCGGAACGCAATAAATCTGGCTGGGTCACATCGCCATAATAAAGCTTGCCGCCATAGCGTCGAACAAAGTCTACTTGATGAAGATTATTGTCGATTGCGGTAAAGCCCAAATGTTGCAGGCGGGCAATACGCGCGATAATTTGTCCAAATCGACCAAAACCAGCAATGATAATCGGGTTATCCTGCTGAGGAATTTCATCGTACTCAGGTGGACGTTCTTTATTAAACAGAGGAATGACCTTGGTTGCCATAATCCAGTAAATCACTGGGGTAAGTACCATCGACAATGTGACAATAAGGGTCACTGGCTCTAATAGAGCTTGAGTTAAAATTTTCTCACTTTTTGCAAGACTCAAAATTACAAAAGCAAATTCTCCGCCTTGTGCCAAGCAAGTACCCAAAAGTAAGCTATTGTTCCAACTGTATTTTTTATAGCGGGCAATGGCAGTCAATATCAGTGTTTTGATGAGCAATAAGCCGACTGCTCCACCAATAATAAGTAAAGGCATTTCAATGAGTAGGGACAACTGGGTGGTCATACCCACGGTCATAAAGAATAAGCCAAGTAGTAAACCTTTGAACGGTGCAATACTCGCTTCAACTTCGTGACGAAATTCTGAATCTGCTAATAATACACCTGTGAGGAATGCGCCTAATGTGGTGCTAATTCCTAGAGTATCCATAAGCAAGACAACAGCAAGAATAATAAATAATCCTACTGCTGTAATAAGTTCAGTCGCTCCACTTTTGGCAACAAAACGGAAGAATGGACGCATCACATAGCGACTAAACAAAAACAAGCCCGTAAAGGTTGCAATAATAGCTGCAAAATAAGCGATCCCGTGATGGGTTGATTCTGTTCCTGCCAATAATGGAATGATGGCAAGTAAGGGAATCGCCGCTATATCTTGAAAGAGCAAAATCGAAAAAGATTGCTGACCATAAGTCGTGTTGAGTTGCTGCTTTTCAGTCAGAAGCTGTAATACAAAAGCGGTGGAAGACAGCGCAAGGGCAAAACCAATGACAAAGCTAACAGAAAGCTGCTGCTTAAAGAGTAATAGTATGATCAGCATAAGTACGCCACCGCTAATGAGGACTTGCAGACTTCCCATTACAAAAATAGAGTCACGCATTTCCCACAACCGCTGTGGTCTTAGTTCTAAACCAATCAGGAACATCAATAAAATGACACCAAATTCGGCAAGTTCCATAATTGCTTCAGGGTCATGTGCAATATTTAAAACACTAGGACCTAGAAGTATTCCTGTAAATAAATAACCTAAAACTGTTGCTATCCCTAGGCGTTTGCCAAGAGGGACTAAAATCAGAGAAGCTCCAAGAAAGATTGTTGCTTGCAGTAGGAATGACATTCATTGCCTCGAATGTATTAGTCTCTTTTAAGTGTAAAGCCAAAAAGGCTTCTTCACACCATGATATTCAAATCATCTAATTAAATTCTTGCGGATCGACATCAATTGATAGCCTGAGTTGATGCTGTCTTGGGGCATGAACCAATTGAGACCACCATTGTCTTAAGTAAAAATGTAGGCGAGCACGGTCGGCAGATAAAATTACCATGTGGGCACGGTAGCGTCCCGCTTTACGTTCCATCGGCGCTGGAATAGGTCCCCAAATATCAACAATCTCACCAGCGACTTGACGAAGTTGCTCGGCAGCTTCATTTAAAAATTGTAAGGTATAGTCACGATCTTTGGATTCTGCTCGTATTAGAACTGCATAGCGATAAGGCGGCAGCAAAGCAACTTTACGTTCAGCCAGCGTTTGTTTGGCAACCGCGCGATAATCTTTTTCGATGAGTGTGGTAAGTAACGGATGATCAGGTCTTAAGGTTTGTAAATAAACATGACCTTTATGTTCTCCACGACCTGCACGACCAGCGACTTGTACAATCAGCTGCGCCGTACGTTCTGGCGCACGGATGTCTACACTGAGTAAACCTGCATCAATATCTAAAATGGCAACTAATGTGACATGTGGAAAATGATGGCCTTTTGCCAACATTTGAGTACCGAGCAAAATTGTTGGTTTGTTTTGATGAATGCGATCATAAATTTTTTGCCAGCTTCCGACACGACTGGTACTGTCACGATCGACCCGAATGACATCATGATCTGGAAATAGTTCTTGTAAGTGCTCTTCAACCTTAGCGGTTCCTGCACCTAAAGTTTTTAAGCTTTTTTGCTGACATTCAGGGCAATGATCGGGTAAGCGATGAATGGTTCCGCAGTGATGGCAGTGTAAATAAGAATAAGGCTGAGTGTGCAAAGTAAAATGCGCATCACAATGCGGGCAATTTGCTTGCCATCCACAGCTTTCACAAACCAGTACAGGTGCATAGCCACGACGGTTTAAAAAGATTAAAACCTGTTCTTTTCTAGCTAATGTATGTTTGATTTGTTCAATAAGGGGTTGGCTAATTCCATGCTGCTTTTTGACAATTTTAAGGTCAATCAAATGCATTTTAGGCAAAAGTGCATGTCCAGCACGTTTGTTGAGTTGCAGTGTAGTTAATTTGCCAGTTTCGACTAAATAATAACTATCAATACTTGGTGTGGCTGAACCTAAAATAACAGGGCAGCTTTGCAAGTGACCGCGGTACAGTGCGACATCACGCGCATGATATCGGAAGCCTTCTTGTTGCTTATAAGACAGGTCGTGTTCTTCATCTAAAATGATGAGGCCCAAACGTGGCAGTGGCGTATAGATGGCAGAGCGCGTTCCTAAAATAATAGACGCTTTTCCGGTCTGTGCTTGTTGCCATGCTTGTAAGCGTTTGGAATCATTTAAGCCTGAATGCAATAAAGCAATATCACAGTTAAAACGAGACTTAAAGCGAGAAATCGTTTGAGGGGTTAAGCCAATTTCAGGTACTAACACCAGTACTTGTTTACCTCGCTTTAGCACTTCGTGCATGATGTGCAGATAAACTTCAGTTTTACCACTTCCAGTTAAGCCATCTAGTAAAAAGGCTTGGTATTGATGCTGTGCATTTACGACGTGCTGGGTTGCTTTCTTTTGATCTTCATTGAGCGTGAGCGGCATTTGTGCCAATTGAGCTGGTGTCGGGCTAAAGTCGTGTGGTTCGAGCGTGCAGTCAACCAATCCTTTCTTTTGAAGTGCTTTAAGCGTTGCAGTTTCTACACCACTTAAATTGAGAATATTTTCTGTAGTTCCGGCAGGGTGTAATTTTAAAATTTGATACGCATCTTGTTGCTTAACAGAACGCTTTAGCAGTGCTTCAACATTGTCACAGGGAGTGATTTTCCAAAGATGGAACAAAACATCCATCGGTTTGCCCTGACGCAATAATGCGGGTAGGGCAGTTTGCATGACCTCACCAATTGGAAATTGGTAATATTGCGCGGACCATGTCAATAAACTTAAAACTTGTTCATCTAAAATTGGTTCTTCATCTAAAAGTTCAGAAATGGCTTTAAGCTGAAATTTGCCTGTAAATGGCTCATGTGGATTTACTTTTTCTGTAATGATACCAATCAGGTTTTGGCGTCCAAATGAAATAGCGACGCGTGAGCCTACGTGAGCCCGTTCATATTGTGCTTGGGTGAGTGTATAGTCAAAAGTGTCGTACAGATGCACAGGTACGGCTACACGCACACGATAAACAACTGAATCTGGCTTTGGCGTTATGGTCATAGAGGCTCATTTCGTCAATTTTAAAAAACGGCATAGCGTCGTGAAGAGGACTTGGGTATTCTACACAGGCTATAGAACGAATATGAATGATTGCGTAGCATAGATGCAACAGCAGCGACTATTATTTTTGGAAAATTAGAACATTACCATGCCTGCATATCAATTTACTGCCATTGATGCTTCAGGGAAGCAGCAAAAAGGAGTGCTTGAAGGAGATTCAGCACGCCAGATTCGCCAACAATTACGCGATAAAGCATGGACACCAATTAGTGTTGACCCTGTTGAACAAAAAGATAAACATCAGAGTCAGGGGTTATTCCAAAAAAAGTTCAGTGCTTATGATTTGGCACTCATGACCAGACAACTTTCTGTTTTGGTTGCAGCGGCCATTCCTCTAGAAGAAGCTTTACGTGCGGTGAGTAGGCAAAGTGAAAAACCACATGTGCAAAACCTTTTATTATCTGTCCGTTCTCGCGTTTTAGAAGGGCATTCACTCGCACAAGGGATGCAGCAATCTGGACGGTTTCCTGACCTCTATATTGCAACGGTCGCAGCTGGTGAGCGTTCTGGGCATTTAGATCTGATTTTAGATCAGCTCTCTGATTACACCGAAAACCGTTTTGCCATGCAAAAGAAAGTTCAGGGCGCTATGATTTACCCAATCATTTTAATGCTGATGTCTTTTGGTATTGTGATGGGTTTAATGACTTATGTTGTGCCAGAGATTGTAAAAACGTTCGACCAAAGTAAAGATGCCTTGCCGTGGATTACAGTTGCTTTAATGAAAGCCAGTGATTTTATTCGGCATGCTTGGGTGTTTATTATTATTTTTGCAGTTGTGGGAATTGTTGCATTTGTACGATTCTTAAAAACGACTGCTGGGCATTATGCTTTTGATCGATTAACACTCAAATTGCCATTATTCGGTAAACTGTCACGTGGTATTAATTCTGCACGATTTGCCAGTACTTTATCTATTTTGACTCGTTCAGGCGTACCTTTGGTCGATGCCTTAAAGATTGGTGCAGCAGTGACCAGTAATTGGGTCATACGAGATTCAATTGCCCATGCAGCTGAGCGTGTTACCGAAGGTGGTAACTTGGGAACACAGCTTGAGCGCAGTGGTTATTTCCCACCAATGATGGTACAAATGATTCGAAGTGGTGAGGCATCAGGCGAACTGGACCGCATGTTAGAACGTGCATCGACCATGCAAGACCGTGAGGTTACAACATTTATTTCAACCTTACTGGCATTACTTGAACCACTTATGCTGGTTCTAATGGCAAGCATTGTACTGGTTATTGTAATCGCGGTTATGCTGCCAATCGTAAATATGAACAATATGATTTAATAACTTTGATATTAGAGATAATGATGAAAGTACAACCTATGCAACGCAAACGAAATAAAAACTCAGGCTTTACCCTCATTGAAGTCATGGTCGTGATTGTAATTTTAGGCGTGTTAGCAGCGTTAATCGTACCAAATGTCATGGGGCGTAGTGAAAAAGCTAAAATTGATACCACTCAAATTACCTTAAAAGGTGTGGCTGGAGCTTTAGATCAGTACAAGCTTGATAACGGACATTTCCCAACCATGCAAGAAGGCGGGCTAGATGCTTTAGTTAATCAACCTGCAACAGCAAAAAACTGGATGCCGGGTGGTTATGTAAAAGGTGGTTATCCTAAAGACAGTTGGAAAAATGATGTTCAATATGTCATTCCTGGGGCAGATGGTCGCGCTTTTGATTTGTATTCATTTGGAGCAGATGGCAAAGATGGTGGTGAGGGTAATGATGCGGATATTTATTATCAGCCTTAATTGAAAATATAATAGAGATTATCAATTTAGTTAAAAAGATAAACCGATAAATTTGAATTGATAATCTCTCTCAATCAGAAAAATATAATAAACAACTGAAAAATATAAATTAAAATTAATAATGATATTTGAGATTTATAATAAGAATTATTCCCATATTTAATAGTTACAAGAAAGTTAAAATGTAGAGAGAAATAAGCTATATATTTAAATGAAAGCTTTGCATAATAAATAAAAAGCACTTTATTCAATTAAAAAGGAGAGATTAAATGAAAGCATTTCTCATATTAGATGAACTGACTCAGTTCCATTGGGTAATGCTCAAATCTGTCCTATTGATTTTGGGTTTATTGCCAATTGCTGAATTTTCATTAAAGTTATGGTTGAGTACAGAGGGAAGTAGCCAAATTATGATTGGTTTCTTCGCATTAAGTATTGTGAGTGCATGGTTGATGGTGAGCTTCTTTACCGCATTAAAAGCGAGTGTCTGGCAAGCTAAACAAATATCTACTAAATATGAGCAATTACTGTTTAAAGCTTATCGCTATGTACCCATGGTCTTTTTATCAAGCTTAGTTGCTTATTTATCTTTGGAACTATCTATCGCTTTTTAATGATATTTTAAAACCAGATTTTTAAATAAAACGTAGACTCAACATCTACGTTTTATTTTTTTAGTTAAGCAGGTTGTACTAATATGGCCGTGATTTTACGAACAACAGGTAAGACCAAAAGTAACGTTGGAAAAGCGATTAACCAAGAAATTGCCCATGCAGACATCCAGACATAAAGGGAAAATTCTTCTAGTCCTAAACTTCGTAATGTACTAATCATCGAAACCACAAAAGTCATAATGATCGATAGAAGAAAAGGTAAAACGATAGATGTATAGCGATTTGGAAGTTTTTTAAAAGTAGACAAAGATTTTGAGTTTTGCATTTTTGACTCCGTAAACCAACAAACGCCAGTGCCATTCAAAAATATTTTGAACAAATAGCTCCAAGCATTGTTGGAGGTATGTTGGCACGTTGATTGACGTAAACGTTTACGGCTTTTTGATGAGCAGATTTAATTTAGCATGAATTTTGAAAACTGGAAATAAAAAGAGGGTGTTTCTTTATTTGTACATATTATATGCTTCAAATCAGATATTTAAGAACATGAGAAAAAGTAAATGGAACAAATCGAGTGGAATGATTTTTTAAAAGTAGAGCTTCGCGTTGGTAAAATTATTCAAGCTGAAGTTTTCGAAAAGGCACGTAAACCTGCCTATATTTTACATGTAGATTTTGGTGAAGAATTAGGTATACGTAAATCGAGTGCTCAGATTACCAAGCTATATCAACCACAAGATTTAATTGGTAAATTAGTTGTTGCTGTAGTGAATTTCCCTAAAAAACAAATTGGGCCTATTCAGTCAGAATGCTTAGTGACAGGGTTTCATAACGCAGATGGGGATGTTGCACTTTGTATCCCAGAGTTTGAAGTTCCTCTGGGTACAAAGCTATTATAATTTAGCGACGTGATTTAAAAGAAACGTCAACTTTACGTGGACGATAAATCCAACCTAAAATCAGCAGTAATACTGCAAATCCTAACACTGGATAATCACCTAAACGGTTATAAAGAGTTTGACCTTGCATGGCAGGTAAATCACCTCTCAAGACAAACTCTTTATCGAGCGGTGCTTGTTCAGTGATATGACCATTTTGATCGATAAATGCTGTTACACCAGTGTTGGTTGCACGAATAAACCAGCGACCATTTTCTTTAGCACGCATCTGCACCATCTGTAAATGTTGCCATGGCCCCGCAGTACCCGTAAACCAAGCGTCATTAGATACAGTCACTAAAAAGTCGCTGTCTTCTGCATTGCGTCGGGTAAGGTTTGGATAAGCCACTTCATAACAAATCGCAGCAGCAAGCGCATGTCCTTTAATCATGAGTGGTTTCTGGTTACTCTCACCACGTGAAAAACCGCTCATGCTAATATCATTTTGCATGGCTGGTAATACCCATGAGAGTAAACCTGATAGTGGAATATATTCACCAAACGGCACAAGACGCTGCTTTTTATAGAGACCGCTTGAGTCTCTACCAGAAGCCATAATACTGTTGTAATACAGCGGGCTACCGACTTCATGAGATTTGGTAACATCCCAGTAAGGAATTCCGGTTACCCATGCAGTGTAGTTCTTTTTCGCTTGTGCATCCATTGCATCCAAAAACGGTTCAATGTCAGTTTGGAAGAGTGGAATTGAAGATTCAGGCCATACAATTAAGTCACGGCCCCATTCAGATTGAGTCAGACCAGCATAAATTTCTAATGTTCTAACTTGATATTCAGTCAGCCATTTTAAATCTTGTGGAATGTTGCCTTGAATGAGCGAAACGCTAAGTGGTTTAGCAGCTTTAGGTTTTACAAACTGTATATATGATGCTCCCCATGCACCTAAAACCAATAGGGCAGACGGGATAACCCAGAAAATACGCTTGCGCAGAACTTCAACTAAAGCACACGCTAATACAATAACAACGAAGGAAATTGCATAAATACCGAATAGAGGTGCGTAACCATCGAGTAAACGTTCAGTAAAAGCGTAACCGACAAACAGCCATGGGAAACCTGTAAATACCCAAGTTTTTGCCCACTCGAAAACAATCCAGAGCGGTGCAAAAGTCAGTGGCGTTTCAGGGAAGAAACGTCGGTAAACCCAAGTCTGAAGTGCGGTGAATAAGCCCATAAGCAGGGCCATAATAGCAATCATACCTACGCTTAGAAAAGCATTGGTATCGCCATATACATGGATGGACGTGTAGAGCCAAAAAGCGCCTACAAACCATAAGCCGAAGCCATAGCTCCAGCCAATAGCAAATGCTTGTTTAGCTGAGCGTTTATGTAGTGATGCATAGAGTAGGGCTGGAGATAAAATTGCCAGCCACCACCAATAATAAGGTGCCAGTGAAAAACTGAACACGGCACCTGAAAATAAAGCAATGAGTAAAGGAAAAATTAAAGGAAGCTGTTTTTGTTGTTGCGAAGAATCTAACAGCTTTTCAAAGTATGCTCTCATTGACGTACAGCTCGAATCAGATGAATAGTGCGGGCATCTGCTTCAACGATTGTAAATAACCAATTTCCAAGTTCAACAGTTTGTCCTTGTAAATCACTTACTAGACCAATCTCTTGAAGTAATAAACCGCCGACAGTTTCTACTTCATCGTCAGAAAAATCAGCATCTAAAACAGTATTGAAATGTTCGATTGGTGTAAGTGCTTGCACCATCCATGCATTTGCTACCGTATGGTCATTGTCCGGAACAATGTACTGTGCATCTTCATCAGCAGTGTCATGTTCATCTTCAATTTCGCCAACGATTTCTTCAAGAATATCTTCAAGCGTAACAAGACCAGCTGTTGAACCATATTCATCAATCACAATAGCAATGTGAGTCTGAGTGTGTTTCAGCATGCGTAGAACCTGATCGGAACGCGCACTTTCTGGAACAAATAACGGTTGACGCATAAGAACTCGAATATCGACTTTGGTATTCGGTTCGGTTAGAAACGGCAGTAAATCTTTTGCGAGCAAAATCCCGACAACATTATCAGGCTGATCAGAAGAGAAGACTGGAAAGCGTGAGTGAGCAGACTCGACCAATACATCAAGAATATCAAGTAACTGATCATCTTCTTGCAAACTGATCATTGCTGTTCGTGGTGTCATGACTTCACGAATTTTTGTAGCTGGAAGGTCAAGAACACCTTCAAGCATGGCAACAGTATCTGGTTCTAAAAAGCGACGTGAATTTTGGACTAATTTTAATAATTCATCACGGGTTTCTGGTGCTGTGCCTAACCATTTTCGTAAGCCGCGCATTCCCCACGACGGACTTGGTTCCTCTTGCATGATCTTTCCTAAAGACTCAATCTATCAAATGAATACTTTGAATCATACCGAAGAAAACATGCTTATGCATCTATAAAACAAGCTAAAAGACAAAACGTATATTGTTATGTAAAAGCCAGTTACAGTTAACAGCGCAGTAATTTGTTTATGCTAAAATGTGAAAATTCTATTTGTTCGAGTTTGTTATGTCAGAGCAACCCATTTCACCTACTGTACAACTCAATACGCGTGGTTTACGTTGTCCGGAACCTGTCATGATGTTGCATCAAGCCATTCGCAAATCTAAATCTGGGGATGTGGTTGAAGTCTTCGCAACAGATAATTCGACCTCGTGGGATATTCCTAAATTTTGTATGCATTTAGGCCATGAGTTGCTTTTGCAAGAAGAACGCTTAGATGAAAATGGTCATAAAGAATTTCATTATTTGGTGAAGAAAGGGTAATAGAATAATAAGGCTTCTAATAACGACAATTAGGAGCCATTAATAATTCAAATTTAATTTGAAATGATAATTTTTTACAAATAAGAATCGTTATATAATTTATAAAATTAAGTATATAAATGACGTATAAAAATGAATGATTATTTTGTGAAACGAAGCTTATTTATTTGTCTTTGGTTTTTCTCTATTGCTGGTTTATTAAATCTAGAAACCCCTTGGTTATCTGAAACTCTTGCCACCATTATTTTAGTTACTCTTATTATTGTTGGCTCAATTCTGTTGGGTTATAGAAATACATATTTTGCTCCCGAACCAAAAATAAAGATGAGTCTGATTTTACATACAAGATTCATGGGCTTCATGTTAATTCTTGATTTATTGTTTGGGAAATCAGTTTGGTATTTCGATTTAGCACGAAACTTTGGTTTTCTTGGTCTGTTTTTATTAGGCTCATTTATTTTCTATAAAAAGAACCTTAATTTAAATGTAGCAAAAATACCGCCTTTTCAATAAGCGAACTCCAATAAAAAAAGCCCCGAATAATCGGGGCTTTTTTTATTACATATTAGGATAATTCGGACCACCGCCGCCTTCTGGCGTTACCCATGTGATGTTTTGAGATGGGTCTTTAATGTCACAGGTCTTACAGTGAACACAGTTTGCTGCGTTAATCTGGAAGCGTTTAGAGCCATCATTATCTTCCATGATTTCATAAACACCAGCAGGGCAGTAGCGCTGTGCAGGCTCATCCCATTTCGGTAAGTTTACATTCACTGGAATTGAAGGATCAGTAAGCTTCAAGTGAGCTGGCTGGTTTTCTTCATGTACAGTGTTTGAGATAAACACAGAAGATAAACGGTCAAATGTAAGCTTGCCATCTGGTTTTGGATAGTTTGGCTTGAAGCTAGTTGCATCGACAGTTTTCAATACAGCAAAGTCTTGCTTCAAGTCATGTAAAGTGAATGGCACTTTAAAGACGTTTTGGTCGATAAAGTTAAATGCACCACCAATCCATTGACCAAATTTATGCATTGCTGGGCCAAAGTTACGAGAGTTATAAAGCTCTTCTTTTAACCAGCTGTTGTTGAATTTGTCAGTGTATGAAGTTAACTCTTTAGTGAATAAATCTTCGCCTTCGGTAACACGTGCAATCGCAAGATCACCGCCTTTTTCTACACCAGCAGCAATCGCTTCAAATACAGCTTCACCACATAACATGCCTGATTTCATGGCAGTGTGTGAGCCTTTGATTTTTGCAAAGTTTAAGAAACCTGCGTCATCACCAATCAAGCAGCCACCTGGGAAAGTCAATTTAGGCAATGAGTTGAAACCGCCTTTCACTACAGCACGTGCGCCGTAAGAAATACGCTTACCACCGTCTAAATACTGTTTAATCAGTGGGTGAGTTTTCCAGCGCTGCATTTCCATGAATGGATACATGTGTGGATTTTCATAAGACAAGTCCACAATCATACCCAAAGTCACTTGGTTGTTTTCAGCGTGGTATAACCACCAACCACCAGAAGAACCAGTTTCAGCCAATGGCCAACCAGCACCGTGCATCACTAAGCCCGGCTTATGTTTTGATGGGTCAATTTCCCAAAGTTCTTTAATCCCGATACCGTAGTGCTGAGGATCAGCATCTTTATCAAGGTTGTATTTCGCAATGAGGCGTTTGCCTAAGTGACCACGGCAACCTTCAGCAAAGAGGGTGTATTTAGCGTGAAGTTCATATCCTGGAGTAAAGTTATGCGTTGGTTCGCCATCTTTACCAATACCCATATCACCAGTTTGAATACCTTTTACAGTACCGTCTTCATGGTAAAGCACTTCAGATGCAGCAAAACCAGGGAAGATAGAAACTTCTAGTTCTTCAGCTTTTTGACCTAACCAGCGAACAACGTTACCTAACGAGATAACATAGTTACCATCATTGTGCATGGTTTTAGGAACCATCCAGTGAGGTGCTTCTTTAGAAGTGGTTTCTGAAAGTAAGAAGAATGTCTTGTCTTCAGTTACAGGTACGTTAAGAGGCGCGCCTTCTTCTTTCCAGTTCGGGAAAAGTTCATTGATGGCACGTGGCTCAAGCACAGCACCAGACAAGATATGCGCACCTACTTCAGAGCCTTTTTCAACTACACAAACAGAAAGATCGGGTAAGTTTTTTTCAATCGCTAATTGACGGATCTTAATCGCAGCAGACAGACCGGCAGGTCCTGCACCTACGATGACAACGTCAAACTCCATCGATTCACGTTCGATGTGTTCCATGTAGGACTCCTCAATACTTAAAGGTGGCAACCGTCATATTCAGAAATTCGGTGCTGCCGTGAGTGTTTTAATCCATAGGCGCAAATATGCTATTGTGCCTTTTATCGTTTTGGCTAGTATAGTTTTAAACCATGATCTAGCCAATTGGCTGAGTCGTCATATTTTTTCGTCAGCAAGGCATAAACTATGGTAAATCAAAATAATTCCCCATCGGATATGGGAAAAATACCGTTATCTGATGATAAAAACTTAATGAACATTGCACAATACTTAAAAGGTGTACAGCAAAGTCACAAAAGGTCAATTCCACCTTTAGAGCAGTGGCATCCAAAGCATTGCGGCAAAATGGATTTGACGGTTAAAGCCAATGGAGAATGGTGGCACGAAGGTCAATTAATTAAGCGCCAAGCCCTATTAGATCTATTTACCAAAGTCCTATGGAAAGAAGAAGGGAAATTCTACCTGAAAACCCCCGTAGAACAAATTGAAATTGAGGTTGAAGATGAACCTTTATTAGTCAATCAGGTCGATCAAGTTGAAATTTCAGGTGATCAATTTTTACAACTGACCACGACCAATCAAGATGTGATTTTGGTTGATGCTGAACATCCAATTTTTATGCGTGAATATGCAGGGGAGTTGCGTCCTTATGTGCATGTCCGATTTGGAATTAATGCGCTTATTCAACGTCAGTCTTTTTATCACTTAGTGAACTATGGGACACTCGTCGAAAAAGAGAATGGTGAAACCGTTTTAGAGTTAAAAAGTGGTAATTTGCTCTTGCAATTAGGCACTTGAGGTTTAAGCTTTAGGAAGTGAAATTTTCTGACACTTCAGTACAGCTATGACCGCCATACAACCTCTATTTACCGATCTAGAACCTATGCCTAAAGCATCAGCAGATGCCCCAATTGGTATTTTTGATTCGGGAATTGGGGGAATGTCAGTTGCAGCAGAAATAGCTAGATATTTACCCAATGAACGCATTGTGTATTATGCCGACACAGCCTACGTTCCTTATGGCCCACGTTCTGATGAAGAAATTAGAGAACTCACAGCCCGAGCCGTTGATTGGTTATACCGCCAAGGTTGTAAAATTGCAGTGGTTGCCTGTAATACCGCTTCAGCATTTAGTCTTGACCATTTACGTGAACATTATGGTGAACATTTTCCAATTGTTGGTTTAGTTCCAGCATTAAAACCTGCCGTATTACAGACACGTTCTAAAGTGGTTGCTGTGTTGGCCACACCTGCTACTTTTCGTGGGCAACTCATTAAAGATGTTGTTGAGAAGTTTGCTGTTCCGGCGGGTGTTAAAGTGATGACCTTAACCAGCCTTGAACTTGTTCCTTGTGTAGAAGCAGGACAGCAAATGGGAGAGGCGTGTTTAACGGCATTAAAAGAGGTTTTACAGCCTGCCGCTGAGCAAGGTGCAGACTATTTAGTGCTCGGTTGTACGCATTATCCTTTCTTAAATGAAGCAATTCATCATCTTTTTGATAACCAATTCACACTGGTTGATTCTGGGTTCGCAGTTGCCCGACAAACAGCCCGTATTTTAATAAAAAATGCGTTATTATGTGACCAAATAGGTCAGAATGTTGCACGTATTGAATGTTACGTCAGCGGAAATAATGCTGACGCACTGCAACCTGTTTTACAACATATGATTCCACAAGAGTTAACTTGGACACTTCATAATCTGAACTGATCTTTTAGCATCATTTAGAAAATAGTGTTTTTTTATATTTATTATTTTATTTGGGGCGGTTCATGATCTTGGCTGATTTTAAGTCACATACAGATCATGAGGCGAAAGGGTATTGTTATGCTCGATACACGCTATCAGATTTTTATTTCAACGTCTGGCCGCGATATGCAGCCAGAGCGAACGGTTTTGTCTCAAACCTTGGTGGGAATGGGTTTCTTTGCTTGGGGACTAGAACATCGAACACCTTTAACAACCACACTTGCACGTCGACAAATTGATGAATGTGATTATGTAATCTTACTTCTAGGAAGTCAGTATGGAGAACAATCGATTTCTGGTGTGAGCTATCTGTCTTTAGAATATGAATACGCGTTAAGTCAGGCTAAACCTATTATTGTGTTCATGCATGAACAGCCTGAAAGTCGTGAAATAGATTTACAAGAAACACATCCACAAGTTAAAGATAAATTTCTCGCATTTAGAAAAAAGTTATTACACGAAGCAAAGCATATTTTTTACTTTAAAACTCCACGTGAATTGGAGTTGGCTGTCCGTTTAAATATACCTTTAATGGTTGAACAACATCTGGGACAAGGTTGGGTTCCTGCTCATCAAGCTCAGCAGTTAGAAGATGAAATTAGACTATTAAGAAGTAAAATTTTGCATTTAGAACAGCGAGTAACAGAGCCATCAGTGCAGTTAAAGGAAGTTGCACCGCAAGATATTTTTGCATTTGAATATCAGATTCAAGCATTTCAGGATGGCAACTTTAAAGAGCTTAAACGACAGAGACAAATGACATGGTCTCAGTTGTTGAGCGTGCTGGCAAAGCGCTTTGAAACAGCTGTGCCAGAAGAGAATTTTGGAATTTGTCTGAATGAATATTTAAATCAGGCTGGCTTAGAAGATGCTCGTCAGGAATTACCTCGTGCACATGCGGTGGCTTGCGCACAGATTAATCATAAGGCCCTGTTTCGAATTAAAAATCAAATGCAATCACAAGGTTGGATTGTCCCAACACAAACTGAGCAATCATATGACCTTTGGAAACTAACCACTAAAGCTCAAAAGATATTGCTTAGTTATAAATGGAACAATCGAGGCGTTCGATTAAAAGCTTAGAGCGATTCAATTTATATATGGCATTAAAAACTGTTACATTAGTGTCATAAGATGAACTGAAAGGCATTTACACATGTCGTTTGAACAAAAACCGAAAGTTACTGTCATTTTAGCGAATTTAGGCACACCAGATGAGGCGACTGTGCCTGCGGTGCGCCGTTTTTTAAAACAGTTTTTATCTGATTCACGCGTGATTGAAATACCAAAATTCATCTGGTGGATTATTTTAAATCTGTTCGTTTTACCTTTTCGTCCGAAAAGAGTAGCGCATGCGTATGCTTCAGTATGGTCAACAGATTCGCCAATGCGCGAAATTGTGTTTGAACAAACCAAACGTGTGCGGGCTTATTTAGAACAAGAAAATAAACAGTTTGATTTAACGGTTTTACCCGCAATGACTTACGGTAATCCGGGTATTGATAAAGTTTTAGAAAAATTGGCGGCTAACCCGCAAGAGCATGTCATTTTATTGCCTTTATTTCCTCAATATTCTGCAACGTCTACAGCGCCGTTATACGACGCATTTGCCAAGTGGATTCCAGCTCAGCGAAATTTGCCGGGTCTGACCATCATTAAAGACTATTATCAGCATCCTATGTTTATTCAAGCATTGGCAGAAAGCGTTTTAGCCTACCAAGAGCAGCATGGTAAACCTGAAAAACTGTTGATGTCTTTTCATGGGATTCCACAGCCGTATGCAGACAAAGGCGACCCTTATGCAGATCGTTGTCGCATTACAGCAAAGTTAGTCGCTGAAGCCTTACATTTAAAAGATGATGAATGGGCAATTAGCTTCCAATCACGTTTTGGAAAACAAGAATGGGTTAAGCCTTATACAGACCAGCTTTTACAAGATTGGGCGAAGCAAGGTGTTAAGTCCGTTCAGGTATTAAGCCCAGCTTTTTCTGCCGATTGTTTAGAAACACTTGAAGAATTAGCCATTCAAAATGCAGAGTTGTTTCAAGAAGCAGGTGGTGGTAGCTATGCTTATATTCCAGCTTTAAATAGCGATCAGGCTCATATTGATTTGCTTGCAGGTTTAGTTCAGGCTAATCTTGATGCCCTTACCCATACCTTAGCCCACCGTTAATTGCGTTTTAGCCAGAGGTTCTTATGCTGCAAGTCAAAATTGTTCCCGTTACTGCATTTGCTCAAAATTGTTCCCTTGTTTGGGACAGTGAAACGAAAGAAGCAGTTTTGATTGATGCAGGTGGTGATGCTGCTGTTTTGAAAAAAGAAGTAGAAGCCTTAGGTTTAAAAGTGAAGGCTTTGTGGCTAACTCATGGGCATTTAGACCATGCTGGAGCAGTAGGTGAGCTTGCCAAAGAATGGAGCGTTCCTGTTATTGGTCCACACAAAGAAGATCAGTTCTGGCTAGACATGATTCAGGAAGTATCAGCACGTTATGGCTTTCCAATTCCACAACCTGTCAAAGTCGATCAATGGCTTGAAGGTGGTGAAGTACTAAAATTGGGTGAAGATGAATTTGAGGTACGCTTTGCTCCAGGGCATACGCCAGGTCATGTAATTTTCTATAATAAAAACCATGGCTTACTTTGGACAGGCGATGTTCTGTTTAAAGGTTCGATTGGGCGAACAGACTTCCCACGTGGTAACCATGAGCAGTTGATTGAATCGATTAAACGTGAGTGTTTTAGTTTGCCAGATGATACTCAGTTTATTTCTGGACATGGTCCAATGAGTACCATTGGCTATGAAAAGCAATTTAACCCGTTTGTCGCGGGTAAAGCAGGTTAATCTTCATAATCATCTTCATTTTGACTACCCTTGTTTTGCTGAGGAGCATCTTGGGTAGGCAGTCTATATTCATCATTTGCCCAAGCGCCTAAATCAATTAATTTACAACGTTCAGAACAAAATGGACGAAATTCATTGCCTTCCCAAACACTTGGTTCACCACAACGTGGGCAGGGAAATGTACGTGGCATAAAGCAATATCCTCAAAGTGAAGAGAAATAGATTAGGCAAAAGTCAGGTGACTTGTTAGACTTATGCCGATTTTTATTTAGTTTGATGTGATTATGCCGATTCGTCAATTTCAAGCACAACGTATGCAAGCGCCTCGTGATTTTACTCCAATTGAAAATACCCCGATTTGTGTAGAAATTGGAGCAGGCAAGGGCAAACATGCTTTGCTTTTTAGTGGGCAACAGCCACAGCACACGTTGTATGCAATTGAACGAACCCGAGAAAAATTCTTGGCAATGCAAAAGCAGCATGGTTTGGAACCAAGAGATAACTTGGTGCCTGTACATGCGGATGCTTTGCCTTGGGTAGTGCATGCTTTGCATCCCGCTCAAGTTGAACATTTCTTTATTCTCTACCCAAACCCAGAACCACATAATCCAGCACAGCGCTGGTTGAATATGCCATTTTTTGAGTTCTTAATCTCGCGTCTGCAAACAGGTGGAACCATTACTCTGGCAAGTAATATTCCTGAATATATTGAAGAGGCAGAGCAGCAGTTATTAAATGTATGGAAGCTGCCTTACCAAAAAGAAAAAATTGCTCAAACCTCTGCACGTACCCATTTTGAAATTAAGTATTTAGAACGTGGTGAGCTTTGCCAGCAGCTCATTATGACCAAGCCTGAAGGTTATCAAACTCGATTTGATGAGTTTGCGCCATTGCAAGGGCAAACACATGGCGAATAAGCGGGTTGCCATTATTGGAGCAGGCCCAGCAGGTCTTATGGCTGCTGAGGTATTGAGCCAATACGCTTATGATATTGATGTCTATGAACAAAAACCTTCAGCGGCACGTAAGTTTTTGATGGCAGGTAAAACGGGTTTAAATATTTCGCATGCCGAACCATTAGCCCAGTTCATTGACCGTTATGACCATGCAGAATGGCTCAAACCGTGGGTTGAAAAATGGGATGCAGTCTGGATTCAGAACTGGATGAAAAGCCTGGGAATTGAATCTTATGTGGGCACCTCAGGTCGCATTTTTCCGGTCGAAATGAAAGCTGCTCCTTTACTGCGTGCTTGGCTAAAACGCTTGGCAGAGCAACAGGTTAAATTCTTTTATCGTCATCGTTGTATTAATTTACAAGGTACAACGGCGACTTTAGAAAACCAAAATAATCAAAGCACTGAAACTTTTACTCAGCAATATGATGCAGTTGTATTGGCCTGCGGTGCGGTGTCGTGGTCACAATTAGGTAGTGATGGTGCATGGCAGCAATGGGTTAATCAATCTGATATTGAACCTTTTCAGCCAAGTAATGCAGGGGTATTGCACACTTGGTCAGCTTTTATGGAAAGCTGTTTTGGTGAACCTTTAAAGCGTATCAATGCGTGGGTTGAGCCTAGCCAAGTTACTCATGGCGATATTGTAATTACTCACTATGGTTTAGAAAGTGGTGTCATTTATAAACTTGGACGAGCTTTACGAGAACAACAAAAACAAGGGAAAAGCTTAAATCTATTTTTGGATTTATTGCCTGATGTAGAGTTGTCACAGTTAATTAAAAAATTGCAGGCTGGTAAAAAACAATCGCTCACCAATATCTGGCGTAAAGCAGGTTTAGACACAGCTAAAATTAACTTAATTAGAGAAGTGGTTGATAAAGAGTTATGGAGCCAACCAGAGACTATGGCTCAGCAAATTAAAGTACTTCAAATTAAGCTAGATGGCTTTAGGCCTATTGAGGAAGCAATTAGCTGTGCTGGTGGTGTTAAGCAAGGTGCATTAACTGAAAGCTTAGAGCTTAAACAAACCTCAGGTGTTTTTTGCTGTGGTGAAATGCTGGATTGGGATGCTCCTACAGGTGGATATTTACTTACAGCATGCTTTGCTACAGGGCGAGCGGCTGGTGATGGCGTGCATTTATTCTTAGAAAAATAACAGCGAATTTGGTGCTATGTTTGATATGTGAAAAGTGTTATTTTTGAGCGATCAATAATAATAGGATTTACGAGAACATGTCTCAAGCATCACCAGTTTATCAAGGAAGTTGTTTGTGCCAAGGTATTCGCTATGAAATTAAAGGCGATATCGGGGATATCATTCAATGCCATTGTCAACGTTGCCGAAAATCCAATGGAACAGCATTTGCCACGAATGCTCCTGTTAAAAGTACAGATTTTAAAATTACCCAAGGTGAAGACTTAGTCAAAAAATTCGCTGTGGAAGGTGTGTACCGCTGGTTCTGTAGCGAATGTGGTTCACCTTTGCTTAGTTCGCGTGATGCGCAGCCTGAACTGTATCGTGTAAGAATTGGGACACTAGATACGCCATTAGAGCAAAAACCGACAATGCATATTTTTGCTGCCTCTAAGGCAGAGTGGGAATGCATTCGTGACGACTTACCGCAATATGATGAACGTCCATGATTTTACAAAGTATATTTAAATCAAATTCAAGATGATCTAATATACTTAAAACGGGGAGATGGCATTCCTCCCCTGAAAAACCGCCGTATTGGCTAATGATGCCTACGTTACCCTCATGTATTTATATATCACTGGGTACGTAGGTTATTGCGTACTCTGCTTATTTTTGGAGTACGCCATGTCATATTTTCCTTCATTATTTTTTGCTCTTTTAGCGTCTATCTAAAGGGGTGGTCTTATGTATTATTCTCTACTTTCAATTGCTTTAGGCTCAGTTCTAGGGGCGTGGTTACGTTGGTTTTTAGGTTTAAAACTGAACCCGATCTATCCGCAAATTCCACTGGGCACTGTCACTGTTAATTTGGTTGGTGGTTTTATTATTGGTTTTGCGATTGCCTACTTTTCTCAAAGTGATTTAAGCCCGAACTATAAGCTCTTTGTGATTACGGGTTTTTGTGGAGCTTTAACTACGTTTTCAACGTTCTCAATTGAGATTGTGACTTTATTACAAAGTGGTAAGTTGGGAATGGCGATGTTGGGAATTTCCATTCATTTAATTGGGTCGTTAATTTTTACGTGTTTGGGGTTGGCGACTTATTATTGGGTAGCGGGCAACTGATTATTCGGATGTTTGAGGAGCGAGATATGCGGTACGGCCTCCGTTTTAAGATGTTCTCCAATACCATTTGTATAGGCATACCTTACTTTTGAAAGATCAAAAGTAAGCAAAAATCTTTTGTTTCGCTGATGCTACATCCATGTAGCACAGCAAAACAGCGGCATCCATGCCGCTTGTCACGATAGTAAATGACGAATTAAAAAAATCTGATTTATTTTTGGGATTTGATACGCGTTAAAGTCATCAACAGCCTGACTGAAATTGGCTATATATTGTTTTTGCAAGATATGGGATAAGTGCAAACAGATAACAGGTTCTGTTGATGAAAATGGTTTTGCCTACTTTTCCCAAAAGAAAAGTAGGTCGAGCCGAAGGCTAATCTAGATATAGAACGTCACTGAAAAAACTCTGCTATGACAATTTTCTAATTTAAGACATTCCTTACTAGCACTTATTATTTTTCAGTTAAAGCCTGACCTTCAAACTTCACACCATCCCAACCATTTTGCATAAACTGACGAATATTTTGATGGTCAGTGCCCTCAGGCGTAGCCAATACAGATGCGTAGTGCTCTGCAAATAAACTTAAAGTTTGTGCTTGGTCTAAACCTTGTAACTTGGCAAAAGAGAAAACTTTTGCACTGCCTTGATTTTCAGTCGCAGCATTATGCTGTGCGCCATTTTGAAAAGCTGTTGGAGTATGCTGGTAACGTGCTTCAATATGAGCTAAAACGTCTGAAAATTTTGCTGTGCCTGCTTGTAATTGTGCAAGTAACTCTTGTGCCATTATCTTAAACTTCCTATTAAATGAGGGTTCAAGCATAGCATCGAATAGCAACTTTGAAAGCTTGGCGAATACAAAAAAATGATGAGTTGTGGGAAAAATAAGAAGTGTTTTTATACAAGTTGTGGATAAGTTCTCTTTTATACACAACATAAAAATATCGAAAAAATACACATAAAAAAAGAAGCCTAAGTGGAGGAGATAGTCTTAGGCTTCCAATGATTTAAGTGTATTGGTCAAATCTTAACGTAAGATTAACTCTTACGATTAAAGCGAGCGAAGCGTTTATTAAAGGTTGCAACACGGCCTTCGTTACTTGCTTGACGTACTTCACCTGTGTAGAAAGGGTGAGATGCACTTGAAATATCAAGGGTTACATAAGGATAGACTTTTCCTTGATATTCTTTGGTTTGTTTAGACTGAAGAGTACTACCAATTAAGAAGTACACGTCTGCATTGGTGTCATGAAATAACACTTGTTGATAAGCAGGATGAATATCTTTACGCATGAGAGATTGTCCTAAATTATTTTTGATTAAAGAAATGTTATAACATAACAATTAAAAAGTCAATGTAACCCCTAGAAGGCTACATTGATCAGTAAATTAAGTTAGTTAGAAGGTGGGACAAGCTCTTCAAATAAACCGTTCAGATTGTCATGTACTTTTAAGTGAATTAGGTTCCAGTAGTGTCCTGAAATGGTTCTATTGACCATTAGGGTATCTGGTGAAGGCTTAAAGACATCCCAGTACTTCAAAGATTTTTTCACAAGCAACATGCCATCATGATGTGATGAGTTCTCGGCAAAATCATAAGTAGTGGTAAGCGGACGTAATAACACTTCAATCCAGAGTTTATAAAGATCGCTCGGGAATTTGCCTTTTTCGGCTAGTGAATGTAGCTCAAGTAACTCAGTTTCAATCAAATCGATATTTTCATGACGAGCTGCATTTACTAAGCGTTTAAAGCTATACACAATTTCATTTGAAAGTGTTTTAACACTGCCATAGTCATAAATAATGACACTACCATCTTGGCGGAAGGCAAAGTTACCCGGGTGAGGGTCACAGTGAAAACGTTTTAAAAAGAACATTTCCTGACCTAAAGCACGAATCAAACGACGTCCAATCGTATTTCGAATTTCAATAGGCCAAGCGCTGGCTGTTTCAATGCTGTCACCTTGTTCGAGGCTCAAGGTTAAAATACGTCGTGAAGAGTAATCTTTATAAACAGTAGGGATGATAATTTTGTCATCTAACTGGCTATGAAATGTTTTGAAAACTTCTAGGTTTTGAGCTTCGATTTCATAGTTAAGTTCTGCTGAAAGACTATCCTGAATTTCTGTAAAAAGCTGATCTTGTAGCTTTTTATCAATTTTAAGTACACCCATTAAACGAAGGGCTAAACGCACTTGTTTTAAGTCACTTTCACAGGCCTCATCAACACCTGGATATTGCACTTTCACTACAACTTGTTCGCCACTAGGTAAGGTAGCTTTGTGAACTTGGCCAATTGAAGCAGCTGCAAAAGGTTCTTGATCAAAAGATTTAAAGGCAACATTGAGCGGTTTTCCAAGCTCACGTTCAACTTGTTGCTGAATGGCAGCAAAAGGCATGGCTGGAGCTTGGCGTTGTAACTTTGAAATTGCTTTAGCGACTTCGGGTGGAAAAATATCTTTATATTGAGATGCAATTTGGCCGACCTTCATGACGGCACCTTTCATTTCACCTAAGGTGTCGGCAATTTGCAAACCAATATCCTGAAATAACTTGGTTTTTGAAGCCAGCTTTTGCTCTTCGTCTGCGGTCAAGTTTCGAATCGAGTTAGAAACGGTTTTCGTTGCAATGCTCGCGGTCATTCCTGCAAGTTTCATAAATCGTTTGCCGGGTGAACTTGCATTCTTTGCCATATCTTCGATACCTCATTGACTACAACATAATATTGCCTAGTTTTGATCATAGGTGACAAAGCTTAAAAAGCCTATATGAAATTGTTTATCTCATGTAAGAAAATTTTCGAAAAACAAAATGTTATTTTTATAGTAAAAAATATGAAAAGCTTGTGAAAATCCATTTCATAAACAAAGCTTTAATATCTATAAAGTGTCTGTTTTTTTGGTGCTAATGTGAGTGGCAGGTTAAATAAAAATAGAGATAACAAAAGTTATGACAAGTTTAAGTTCAGCCCATGGGCGGTCTCAGGCGGTTCCTTTATCTGTGTTTGAGCAGTCAAAAGATGCGCATATTATTCGTTCTGATGAAGAAGCAATTGAGGTTGCCAAACAACTTGCGCAAGAGTTCGCACACGAAGCATCCGATCGAGACAAGGAGCGCCGTTTACCCCTAAATGAAATTCAACAGTTCTCACAAAGCGGCTTATGGGCCATTACGGTTCCCAAGCAATTTGGTGGTGCCCAAGTTAAATATCGAACTTTGGCTGAGGTCATCAAAACAATTGCGAGTGTTGATCCATCTCTTGCACAGCTTCCCCAAAATCACTTGGCTTTTATTGAACATTTACGTCTTGATGCAGGTCCAGAACAACAACAGTTCTTCTTTAACTTAGTGTTGAGAGGAATTCGTTTTGGCAATGCATTTTCGGAAAAACATAGCAAAACGGTGGCTGACCTCACTACCACATTACGAAAGACCGAGCATGGTTATGAAATTAATGGGAAGAAGTTTTTTGCAACTGGCGCATTGCTTGCACATTGGGTTCCAATTGTCGCTGTGAATGAACAGGGGCAGCCTTATGCGGCGCTAGTTCCTCGGGAAACTTCAGGAGTTAATATTATTAATGACTGGTCTGGTTTCGGGCAAAGAACCACAGCCAGTGGGACCGTTGAACTTAATCAAGTTCCAGTACGTGAAGAATATCTCATTCCAATTTATCAGGCTTTCGAACGTCCTACACCAGCAGGTGCAATTTCACAATTTATTCAAGCTGCTGTCGACGCTGGTATTGCACGTGGTGCAATTGAAGAAACAATTCACTATGTCAAAAATCATAGTCGTGCATGGGTCGATTCAGGTTTGGAAAAAGCCAGTGATGACCCCTATACGATTGCAAACATTGGTGATTTAAAAATAAAACTGCGTGCGGCAGAAGCGGTATTAGATTTAGCAGGAGATGCGATTGATCAAGCGATTGCCGACACGACAGAAGAACATGTAAATCAAGCGACATTACTGGTTGCTGAAGCAAAAGTACTTACTACAGAAGTTGCGATTTTAGCAGCGAATAAGCTTTTTGAGTTGTCTGGAACACGTTCTACTTTGTCAGAGCTTAATCTGGACCGCCATTGGCGTAATGCACGTACTCACACCTTGCATGATCCCGTGCGTTGGAAATATCACATTGTCGGTAATTACTACCTCAATGGCATCCATCCACCTCGTCATGCATGGAGCTAAAGTGAAGAAAAAACAAGATTAGGAGAATAAAGATGACAATTACCCAAATTGAATTAGAAGAGCTATCGGTAGGCGCCGATTATGAAAAAGTAGCAAGTAGATTTCGTACAGTTTTTGAAAAAATTGCCCAAGGTGCAATTCAACGGGAAAAAGAACGAATATTGCCTTTTGAACCGATTCAGTGGTTAAAAGAACTTAAATTAGGTGCGGTACGTGTTCCGGTTAAATATGGTGGAGACGGGGTGTCATTGCCGCAACTTTTCCAGCTTCTAGCAGAATTGGCGCAGGCAGATTCGAATATTGTGCAAGCGTTGCGTGGACACTTTGCTTTTGTCGAAGACCGTTTAGTTGCGCATAAAGAGCATTCGCAGGAAGTCTGGTTCCAACGCTTTGTACAAGGTGATCTAGTCGGTAATGCATGGACCGAAGTTGGAAATGTACAGATTGGTGATGTCGTTACACGAGTAACCAAAGATGCTTCGGGCAACTTGGTGGTGAATGGTGAAAAGTACTATTCAACAGGAAGTATCTTTGCTGACTGGATCGATTTATTTGCTTACGATGAAGTGAATGACCGTCATGTGATTGCTGCTATTTATCGCCATGAAACTGGGGTAAGTGTGATTGATGACTGGGATGGCTTTGGTCAAAAGACAACGGGCAGTGGTACTTTAAAAGTGCATCAGGTGCATTTACCAGCTTCGCACCTTATTCCATTCGACCAGCGTTTTAAATATCAAACTGCTTTTTATCAGGTTGTCCACCTTGCAACGCTAACAGGGATTGCACATGCTGCTGTCGAAACTTTTAGCCAAGAAATACGTGAGCGAAAGCGTATTTTTAGTCATGGTAATGGGGACCTTGTTCGTCACGACCCACAAGTTTTACAGGTGGTGGGTAAAGCCTCGGCTCAAGCCTATGGAAGTCTAGCAATTACGATTAAAACAGCAGAAGCATTACAGAAGGCTTATGAAAGTCACTTTAGTGAGTTAGAGGTGCAAGAACATCAGTTTAATGTAGATGCAGAGCTTGAGTCGGCGCAAGGGCAGGTGGTGATTTCTAATTTGGTACTGGATTTAACTAGCCAGTTATTCAATGCTTTAGGTGCCTCGGCGAGCAGTCAGGTTAAACAACTCGACCGTTTCTGGCGTAATGCACGAACAGTCTCTTCTCATAATCCGCTCATCTATAAAGAAAAGGTGATTGGCGATTGGGAAGTGAACCGTACCGATTTACCCTTTGTCTGGCAAATTGGAGCAAGCCCGCGGGCAAAGTCTGCATAATGAAAAAAAGCCGATGTTTCATCGGCTTTTTTATTAGGTCTGGCTTAAACGTTTGGTATTTAAATAAAGCCTTGAAAGTAATAAAACACAAGCAATGCTCAAACCAATAATCAAACCTAGCCACACACCAGCCACGCCCCAATGGGTATAACGCGCTAGATAAAGCCCAATAGGAAAAGCAATCACCCAATACGCCATAAGCGTAATCCACATGGGTGCTTGAGTATCTTGCATACCTCTTAAACAGCCTGCGGCACTCACTTGCAATGCATCCATTAACTGATATGCCATTGCAAACCACAGTAAATACATCGCAACAGGAGCTACGTTTAAGTCTTGAGTATAAATCGAGATAATTTGTTCACGGCCTAGAGCAATAAAAGTCATGGTTAATATGGCAAAAAATATGGCTGTGCTGAGACCAATTTTTTGTACTTGGTACATTGCAGCCCAGTTCTTTTCACCATAATACGTTCCCACGCGAATGGTTAAGGCAATGGCTAGTGAAAGCGGAATCATAAACAGTACAGAGGTAACGGAAATTGCGACTTGGTGTGCGGCAATAAATACTTCACCAAGAGGGCTAAGGACCAATGCACCTGTACTAAAAATACTAATCTCAAAGAACACAGCTAAACCGATTGGTAGACCAAGCTGTAAAATTCTTTTAACTAAAGCCATATTAATTTTATCAAATCGGCCAAAAATAGACGTGTTTTGATAAGCCGAAGCTTTATAAATATAGCCAGCTAATGTAATCAACATGAGCCATTGTAAAATGGAGGTTGCAAAACCACAGCCAGCACTACCTAATGCAGGTATTGGCCCTAATCCATGCATAAAGATCATGTTAAGAGGGACCAATACAACTAAAGCTAATAGGCTAATAGCTGTGACAGGGCGTGGATGGCCTAATGCTTCTGAATAGCCACGTAGTGCTGCATACATGGTCACAGCTGGCATACCTAAACCAATTGCATGTAAGAACAAGCTTGCTTTAGGTCGTAAGCTCTCTGGTACGCCGAACACATGCAAGAAAAACGGCATAAGCTGCAAAATGAGCATTGCCAGTACACCTAAAATGACAGCAACCCACAATGACTGACGAACAACGACAGGGATCTGCTCTGTATTTCTTGCGCCTTTTGCTTCAGCGACCAAAGGTGTTGTTGCAATCATAATGCCGCTGAACAGGAGCATGATTGGAACCCATAAACCGACCCCTACAGCAATTGCTGCTAAATCGGTTGCAGATAAATGCCCAGCCATAATAGTGTCAATTAACCCGAATCCTGCTTGAGCAAACTGGGTAATTAAAATAGGTAGCATTAAGTGGAAGAGTTGTTTTAATTCAGCCCGAAAAGATGTGACATTCGACACAAAAGGTACTCTTTTTAAATATAAAAAATGAAGCTAACGCTGCAAAGTGAGTACCACACCGACAAAGATGATGACTCCACCAAGAAACCGTTGCCATGTAACAGGTGTCTTTTCTGTGCCCAACCAACCAAAATGATCAAGTAACATAGAAATAACGATTTGCCCAAAAACGACTAGCCCTGTAAAGGTTAAAAAACCAAGCTTAGGTGCAGTATAAATGCTCATGCTGATTGCATAAACCCCAAGGAATCCTCCAGTCCAAAGAAGCCAAGGAATATTTGATATTTCACTTAAAGAGGGCTTCTCGGCACTTTGAAAGAAAACCATAATCGCTAAAACAATAGTACCTATGAAAAATGATAATAAAGCTGCTTGTAAGGGTGAGTGTAGTTGCTCGCGCAGTTGAGCATTAATTGCTGTCTGAAAAGCCATGGCAACACCGATTCCCATAGCTAAGGGTAAGATCAGGAAAAGTTGACTAGAGAATTTCATCATTTTTATCAGTATTTAAGAATGTTTAAATTTAGTCTAAAGCAATTAAGGTATGTTTTCATAAGCCCATTGATGCAGTCATGTTAAAATAGAAATATTGTGTAAATTGGACCTGCTCCTTGGCCGTATTAAACCCTGCTTCTATTCCTCTATCTTTATATATCCATATGCCGTGGTGCGTGCGTAAATGTCCATATTGTGACTTTAACTCGCATGCGGTACCAGACGGAGCACTTTCGTCAGAACTTGAGCAAACCTATTTAAAAGCATTGGTCGCCGACTTTGAAACTCAACTAGAGATGGCGCAGGGACGTCCGATCCATAGTGTGTTTATTGGTGGAGGAACCCCTTCACTGATTTCGGCACAGGGTTATGTATGGTTATTTGCAGAACTTAAGTCATTGCTTAAATTTGAAGATGGCTGCGAAATTACCTTAGAGGCAAATCCGGGAACGGTAGAGCATGACCCATTTGCAGGGTATTTAGAGGCTGGCATTAATCGTTTGTCTATTGGTGTCCAGAGCTTTGATACTGATCATTTGCAAAAACTTGGTCGTATTCATTCTGCAAACAATGCAATTGAAGCGATTCAACAAGCAAAGCAGGCTGGTTTTAAACGAGTAAATGTAGACTTAATGCATGGTTTGCCTGAGCAAACGCTAGAGCAGGCACTCTATGATCTCAAGCTTGCTGTAGAAAGTGGTGCCACTCATATTAGTTGGTATCAACTTACCATTGAACCGAATACGGTTTTCTTCCGTACTCAACCCGTTTTACCGCAAGATGAAATGCTTGAAGATATTCAAGAGCAGGGTGAGGCATATCTTAAGGCAAATGGTTTTATAAATTATGAAGTTTCAGCATGGCGTAAAGAGCTGCCTTCAGCACATAATTTGAATTATTGGGAGTTTGGTGATTATCTTGCAATTGGGGCAGGTGCACATGGCAAAGTGACACGACCAGATGGTGTGTATCGTTTCCAAAAAACTCGTTTGCCAAAAGACTATTTAGCTAAGGTTCCAGCCGAACATCTGCAAATGAAAAAGATTGAGGCAGAAGAGCTACCTTTTGAATTTATGATGAATGCTTTACGTCTAAATGATGGGATAAAAGCTGATTTATATGAACAGCGTACAGGCTTAAGCTTAGATCATTTAAATGAGGTACTCACTTCACTGCGAGCTAGAAAGCTACTGGTAGAGGATAGTTCTCGTTTGGCTTGTACAGAGCAGGGGCATATTTTTTTGAACTCGGTACTAGAAGAGTTTTTATAATAAAACAATGTAAAAGCCGCACTATGAGATGCGGCTTTTTTGATTTTAGCGAGTGGTGTAGCCACCATTTGCAAAAATTGTTTGACCAGTAATCCACCAACCATCGGTTACCAGAAAACGAACCAATGGCTCAATATCTTCAATTTTGGTAAGCCCACCTAAAGCTGAAGCTGATTTGTGGTAAGCCACTGCCTCGGCAGATTCTTGTCCATAAAAGAATGGTGTATCCATTGGGCCAGGTGCAACAGCAGTCACAGAAATCTGACGATCACCAAATTCTTTTGATGCAGCGCGCGTGTAATGCTCAACAGGTGCTTTTAAGCCTTCATAGGTTGAATACAGCCCAGTGTAGGCTGCAAGAAGAGAAGTCACGATTGAGCAGATCTTTCCGCCGTCATTTAAATGACGACCCGCAGATTGAATAAAGAAATAGGCAATTTTTGAGTTGATATCGCTCATGCTATCAAACTCTTGTTCTGTGGTGTCTAAAAAGGATTTCTTTAAAACCTTTCCAACTGTATTAATGGCAATATCAATTCCACCAAAATGTTGCTTAGTGTCTAAGAAGAGCTTTTCAATATTATCAATATCCGTTAGGTCTGCTTGAATTAAAACAGCGTCTACACCGAATGCTGTTACATCTGCGAGCGTCTGTTCTGCATCTGCTTGAGTTTCAGCGCTATTGTAGTGAATTGCAATTTTTGCACCTTGTTCTGCAAATTTACGGCTAATAAGTCCGCCTAAGTTTTTTGCACCGCCCGTAATCAGTACAACTTTATCTTTCAGAGTATGAGTTGCCATGATGATTGTTCCTATGATGACTTGTTTTAATGTGTTTTTAGTCTAGATTGGCGGTAATTTTTGATCAATTATGCTAGTTTGGTTTAACTATTCAGAAAATACGAACAATTAAATGGATCGGTTGCAGCAATTTTTTATTTTTTCAGAAGTGGCTAAACGACAAAGCTTTAGTGAAGTAGCAAATCAACTTGATTTACCTCGCTCTACAGTGACGAGTGCAATTCAACAATTAGAAACTCACTATGGGGTACGTTTATTTCATAGAACTACACGCAAGGTAAGCCTTACTCAAGATGGACAAAGAATCTTGCCTGAATGTCAAAACCTATTATTTGACTATGAACAGCTTGAACAACTCATACAAACGCAAAAGCAGCATTACCGTGGCACGCTAAAAATTTCAATGCCCAGCCGAATCGTACATCAAGTGATTATTCCTGAACTTCCCGATTTTTATAGCCGCTATCCAGACATTCATTTACAGCTCAATAGTTCTGATGACATGACTGACTTAATTGAAAAGGGGATTGACTGTGTTGTTCGGGTAGGTGAGTTAGATAGCAGCAGTTTAATTGCAAGATTGATTGGTCATTTGGTCATGGTGAACTGTGCAAGTCCCCATTATTTAGAACAATATGGTATTCCTGAACAATTAGGAGATTTATCTCAGCACAAACTCATTAACTACGCAGGAGCCGTAGGAGAAAAACAGGGTATATTTTTATATCAAAATGGAACAGTAATGATCGATAGTGCTTTAAGTGTAAATAATACAGAAGCCTATGTTGCCGCGGCTTGTGCTGGCTTAGGGATTATTCAACTTCCATACTACGATGTTCAGGATAAAATAGAGCAAGGAAGCTTGGTTGAAGTGTTAAGTGCACATACTGCTCAATCTTTGCCACTCAATATTTTGTATCCGAACCGAAGTTATATTCCTAAACGTTTAGAAATCTTTATGAATTGGGTTAAAGAGATTTTATATAAGAAATGCATCGTCATCTTTTAGTCATGAAACTAAAATAAGATAACAATAAAAAAAGCCTCTCGCAGTGAGAGGCTTTTTAGAATTTGGTGGGTCGTCCGCGACTCGAACGCGGGACCAACGGATTAAAAGTCCGCTGCTCTACCAACTGAGCTAACGACCCAAATAGGTTCAAAACAGATAAGTGGTGGGTCGTCCGCGACTCGAACGCGGGACCAACGGATTAAAAGTCCGCTGCTCTACCAACTGAGCTAACGACCCGTATCGTTTTGATGTCGCGTATTTTAGCAAGTTATTCAACTAACACAAGAGGTAAATCAAAAACATTTGCATGATTGCCTATAAAAAGCACGATTTCCTCTCGTTTAGCTAAAAAATGAACTAAAAACGGTATTTATATGCCTGAATGTTGTCAAAAATTTCAGTTGTGACATCACAATAACTGTTCGTACCAGGTAATAAAGCGAGTAAACGTTCAGAAGTTTTGCTTGGATTAAACGAATCTTCCTTCAATTTATTCTTTTGATACTTAAAAGTACCTGTTGTTTCAACTTTAGCTTGCACTCGTAAGAACACGGGTACTGCATAAGCAGGCAGGCATTTTTTAAATATAGTGACCATTTCGGTTAAGTCAGACTCATTTAACTCAGCGCCATCAGCAAGTGTGATTGCTGCCATACCAGCACGACCATTGGTATTTGGGATTTCTACCCCATAAACCACCGCTTCAGCGATCTTGTCATATTCACAAACCATGTTCTCAACTTCAGTAGTAGATACATTTTCGCCTTTCCAGCGGAAGGTATCACCTAAGCGGTCAACAAACTGAGCATGACGGAAACCAATATTACGAACAAGGTCACCTGTGTTGAAATATGAGTCACCTTTTTTAAAGACATCTTTCATAATCACAGATTTATTCTTTTCTGGATCTGTATAGCCATCAAAAGGTGAGCGACTGGTAATTTTACCTACTAGCAAACCAATTTCACCTGCTTTAACTTTTTTACACCAGCCCTTTTTATCGCGTACAGGTTCATTTTTCTCTTTATCAAACTCAATAATGGCATATGGCGTAGGAGAGAAGCCTACTGTGTTGTCAAAGTTAAAAATATTACTAAACCCGACATTGCCTTCACTTGATGCATAAAGCTCAAGAACCTCTTGCACGCCAAAACGTTGTTTGAACTTATCCCAGATGTTTGGGCGCATGCCATTACCGATCATTTTGGTTACGCGGTGGGCACGGTCAATTTCTGTATGAGGGGCATCCATTAAGTAACGGCAAAGCTCTCCTACATAGCCAATTGCAGAGGCATTAAATTTCTGAACATCTTTCCAGAAGGCACTGGTTGAATATTTACGTCGAATTGCAAGGGTAGAACTTCCCGCGATCACACCACACCAGCACACTACGACACCTGTTGCATGGTAAAGCGGTAAAGTTACATACATCACATCATCTGGGCCAAGATTTAAAATGTGCCCATAAGTACCATAGGCAAGTGTCCAGCGACTGTGTTTGAAAATAACAGCCTTTGGTAAACCTGTAGTGCCCGAAGTATAAATATAAAACAGGCCATCATTTCCATGAACAGACTGCGTAGTCGATGGGTTAAATTTTGGAAATTGATCAATTTCTATTGCAAGATTGGCATAACCTTGAGGTGCAGTTCCTGCATCTTGACGTGTAGCCTGATCTGCAAACCAATGAAAACGGTCTTTAGGAACATTGAGGTCCTGACGAATTTCATCAATGACCGCTCGAACTTCTTCACCTGCAATTACGGCAATTGGTTTTACAAGATTGATACTATGAGCGAGGACCTTACCTACTTGAGAGGTATTCACAAGCGCAATTGTTACCCCAATTTTAGCTAAACCTACAATCGTGGCAATAAGCTCAGAACGGTTCTCAACCATTACGGCAATCACGTCACCTTTCTGTGCGCCAAGAGATAGATAATAGTGAGAAATTTGGTTAGCCCATTCGTTTAAAGCTTCATATGAATAACGTTGATCTTCAAATAATAAAGCAATGCCTTGCGGATTTCGCTTAACAGCTTTTTCAAAAGCTACACCCAATCCCGTTGGTGTATTTGCTGTTCTTAAGTAAGCCTGTTTAAGACCATTCAGGATATGGGGTACTTTGGGGATGAAGCTAGGAAGTCTTGTTGCAACATCACCAAGCGTAATGATATCGGTCTGTGTTGTCTGGCTCATATCAATCCTATTTATTTTTCGATCAATCCAAAAAAGGTTGCGTTGGCAAAAGTACAGTGTTTTTCATGGTTCACCATGCTTTTAAAACTTTTCTTCTAGTGCAATCAACCTAATTGGTTAAAAATAACAAAAAAAACCTAGTCATCGAAATGACTAGGTTTGTTTAAATTAGCTGCAATTGAGCAAATGATTTACTCAGCTACAGGATTTGCTTTCTTTGGTGGACGACCACGAGGGCGACGAGGAGGACGACTTGGTTTGTCCTGATCTGCCTTAGAATCGTCTGATTCAACTTCTGCAGTAGCTTCTGTTGGTGCTACAGCCTGTTCTACGGCAGCTTTTGCTCTTGCAGATGCTTTAGGCTGTTTAACAACTGGAGCTTCAACTACTGTTGTCGCTGGTGTTTCTTCTGTGCTTGTTTCACTTTGTGCTACTTCAGTCACCTGATCAAGCTCAAGCGGTTGTTGTTTTGACTCAACAGGTGCTTGTGTTTCAGCAGCAGGAGCAACAACCGTTTCTTCAACAGCTGGAGCTACAGGTGCAGCTTCTTCTGGTGCAGCGTGTTGTTGTTTAACTTGCTCAAAAGCTTGTTCCGCAGCAAGTTTTGCTAAACGACGACGCTCACGTGGATCATTAGCAACACGTGGTGTTTGCTCTTTTTGTGGCGTCAATGCAAGTACAGGCGCAGGCTCTGCTTCTTGTGATGGCTTGTTGCTTGGAAGCTCTGCATCACGAGTAACAGGCTTTTTGTCTTCAGCATCAGACACGACTTCTGTTGCTAGCGTACTAGCGTACTGTTCAGCAAACTTCTGCAATGCACGATTGAATGTTGGAACTAAACCAAACTGTTCAATCAATACTGTGCAGTCTTCACCATAAACATGACGAATCAAGCTACCAATCGTATATTGCGCCAACGTTGGAATTTGCGATGGGGCAATTGATGGTACCGCAGCTTTAGCACGTTTCGCGTTGCGTTGTTCACGACGACGCATACGAGGGTCATTGCTCGCACGTTGAATTTGCGGTTGAGCTTTGCTGTCTGCAGGAGGAGTCGTCGTTTCTTCTGCTTTGGCAGGGACTGCTTCTTCTACAACTGCAACAGGTGCTGGAGCTGGCTCTTGAGCGACTTCAACAACAGGTGCTGTTTCAGTGCGTTCAACAGGTTGCTCTGGAGTCAAAGCAATAATTTCGCTTTGTGCTTGATCAACATTGATTACTAAGGCTGTATTCATGACTTCATGCTTTGGAGCATCAATCAAATCAACCTTAATTTGTTTCTCATCAACAACTACTGGTGCCGCCGGTGCATTTTGATTTTCATTCAATACACTTGGATCGCGGTGGCGATTTGGACGGTTCGGACGTTGTTGATTATTACGGTCACGACGCGGCACGGCATTTTCAGTTTGTTGTCCATCATTTTGATGTTGTTGATGTGACTGATCTGGGTGCTGACGTTTTTGTTGACGTTTTAACTCACGTTGTTCTTGACGTGATAACTGTACAACTTCTTCGTGAACCTGTTGTGGTTGTTGCTGTTGTTGTGGCTCTTGAGCATGGTGATGTTGTTCACGTTGCTCTTTGTGCTTACGTTTTTTGTTGTTTGGACGTTGTTGTACTTTATCGTCTTTTTCAACATTTTCACGAACTTCCTGTTTAGCAGGAGACTGTGAAATGTAAGCATTATTAGATGGAGCCGCAACAGTTTCAGCAACTGGCGGTACTGCAACTTGTCCAAACTGGCCACGGCTTACAGCGCCAGTATTGACCATTTGTTCAATTGTCGCAGCAGCATTTTGTGCTGAACGAGATTGATCAATAGTTTTAGCTTGTTTTTGAACAAAAAGGTTCTCTAACCATGCGAGAGGGCTTGCTGCTTTTTGAGTGCTTGGCTGAGCAGCAGAAGGTTGAGCTGCTTGATTTGCTTTCTTTTGACCAGCTGCGTTATTTGCAGCAGGAGCTGCATGAGCATGGCCATGATCAGCTTCTTCTAAATGCCATTCAGAAGATTCATAACCTAACTCTTTCTCACTTGAACGAGTTGCTTCTGTACGCTCATAGCTAGATGGTGCAAATCCATCTGGATTGTACTGAATTTCATAGTGAGGTGTTTCTAAGTGCGGGTGAGGTAAAACAGTCACACGAACACCAGAAGTTTGTTCTAAATAAACAAGGCTATGGCGTTTTTCGTTGAGTAAGAATGCTGCAATTTCAACAGGAACTTCTACTTGTACTTCACCATGACGTTCACGAAGTGCAATTTCTTCTACTTTACGCATAATTGAAAGCGAAAGTGAACGTAAGTCACGCACCATACCCGTGCCATGACAGCGTGGGCAAACATATCCAGTTGCTTCTTCAAGTGATGGGCGTAAGCGTTGACGGCTCATTTCCATTAAGCCAAAACGAGAGAGTTGGCCAAACTGGATACGCGCACGGTCGCTTTGTGTTGCTTCACGAAGTTTTGCTTCAACCATGCGTTGGTTGCGTTCTTTAGTCATATCGATGAAGTCGATAACAACTAAACCGCCAATGTCACGAAGACGAAGTTGGCGAGCAATTTCTTCTGCTGCCTCTAGGTTTGTATTAAGCGCAGTTTCTTCAACGTCATGTCCACGAGTCGATTTCGCAGAGTTAATGTCGATTGAAACTAAAGCTTCAGTCTGGTCAATTACGATTGAACCACCAGAAGGAAGTTTTACTTCACGCTCGTAAGCAGTTTGAATTTGGCTTTCAATACCAAAATGAGCAAACAATGGCTCGTTTAAAGTATAAGTTTTAAGTTTGTCTAATTGACGTGGCATAACTGCTTTAACAAAGTTATACGCTTCGTTATAAGCTTGTTCGCTATCAATTAAAATTTCTGCAACGTCATCACGTAAGTAGTCGCGGATGGCACGAGTAACTACGCCAGCTTCTTGATGAACAAGCATTGGAGACGGACCAGAACTTGCAGTGCCTTGGATTTGTGCCCAAAGGTCAAGCAAATGCTGTAAATCTAACTGTAATTCTTCTTGAGTACGGCCAATACCTGCGGTACGCACAATAACACTCATGCCGCGAGGTAAATTTAAAGAAGCTAAAATTTCTTTTAATTCTTCACGTACAGAACCTGAAATTTGACGGCTAATACCACCGCCTTTCGGGTTGTTTGGCATAAGAACCAAATAACGTCCTGCAAGTGAGATGAATGTAGAAAGGGCAGCGCCTTTGTTACCACGTTCTTCTTTTTCAACCTGAACAAGTAATTCAGTACCTTCAGTGATGAGTTCACGAATGTTTGAAGTTTGTCGCGGGTCTGCTTGGAAATAACTATTCGCAATTTCGCGCATAGACAAGAAGCCTTGACGGCCTGCGCCATATTCAACAAACACAGCTTCTAAAGAAGGTTCTACGCGGGTTACATGGCCTTTATAGATATTGGATTTTTTCTGTTCTCGGGTACGATTTTCTAAATCAAAATCGTAAAGACGATTACCAGTGATAAGTGCAACGCGGACTTCTTCTGCGTGAGTTGCATTAATCAACATACGTTTCATGGGTGTGACACCTAATAGTGACCCACACAAACATATCGCACAAACTTAAAGGTTCTGAACGAACATCGAACATGACGGATCATTTCCCAGATCTCAAAATATTTGTGGTCTGAGTCATCTGTTACCGGCTACATTTAGCCTTAACTTCGATTCTCGTCTGTGATGTAGGCAATACTGCTTCAACCTTTAAATCGGACTTCCTTAGTGCTTCACTGGCGGGTGAGCGGTACATTGGTTAATGACTTTCACTGTCATTGAGCGCGAAGTGACTTCTTTTTGGAAGTTTGATACGGAATGTTCATCGTATCGGTGCTTTCGGCAGTTCCAATGCATCAACGCTTTAGCCTGAAGGCAACTTTAAGGAGCGATTTGTCTGATGTGTATCAGTTTACGTTCCATAACCAACTAGAGTTGGTAACATATTTTTTTGAACAAACTGAATTAAACGCAACAGTTTGTCATTTTGCCGATATAATAAGCCTTCGGCGTCGGCATAATTCTTTAGGACCTATCCGAGCTGATGGTGAAAGCATCATTTTGATTGAGGTTTCAATCAGGGAAATTCCCTATTAGATGTTCACTTACGGCGGTATCCGTGCGCTGACTATATCAAACCTTGCAGCATCTGCCTATGGGCTAAGCTTAGATTTCTTGTGAAAAAACTAAGCTAAACGGTCATTTATTAATCAAATTTAGCAAAATTTCAGGTTTAAATATTAGTATGAATTCTACACAGCAATGGCAAAGTGTCACTTGGTTTGAGGTGGATGAACATCAAGCAGGACAGCGAATTGATAATTTCCTGTTCTCGCGTTTAAAAGGTGTACCTAAAAGTCGTATTTATCGTTTGATTCGTGAAAGTCAGGTTCGAGTAAATAAAAAACGTGTTAAAGCTGAGACTAAACTTGAGATTGGTGATCAGATTCGTGTTGCTCCAATTCGTTACGAACAAAAAGACGAAACAGCCGCTCCGGTCAGTGACAGTGTGGCACAAGGCCTATTAAGCCGTGTGGTCTATGAAGATGAAGGTTTGTTAGTTGTAAATAAACCATCAGGTATTGCTGTCCATGGTGGTAGTGGTATGGCATATGGTTTGATTGAGGCACTACGTGCAGCGACAGGCAAAAAATATTTAGAACTTATTCATCGTATTGACCGTGATACTTCTGGTCTGGTCATGATTAGTAAAAAACGTAGCACATTAAAACAACTACAAGATATGTTGCGTGAGCACAAAATTCGTAAAACCTATGCAGCGATTGTTAAAGGGCAAGTGAGCTTAGATAAACAGCTGATTGATGCGCCTTTATTACGCTATGAGCTAGCAAATGGCGAGCGTCGTGTACGTGTGACTAAAGATGGTAAACCAAGTAAAACCGAATGGGTTGTAGCAGAGCGCTTTAAAAATGCGACTCTGGTTCATGCATCACCTTTATCTGGCCGTACTCATCAGATTCGTGTGCACGGTTTAAGCATTGGACACCCTTTGATTGGTGACGATAAATATGGACACACGACTGAGTACACTGGTCCTGAAGCACGTCGTCTATGTTTACATGCGATGCGTTTAGATATTCCAGGTTATCCACCGATTGAAGCTCCTTTACCAGAAGACATGACGCAGTTATTAAAGGCTTTGAGAGTGGCAAAATGAGTCTAAAAACCGAATTAGTTATTTTCGACTGGGATGGGACTTTATATAACTCTGTTGGACAGATTGTTGCTAGCTTGCAACATGCCGCAGAACAACATGAATTGCCTTTAACAGATGGAGCAGCAAAAAGTATTATTGGTTTAGGCTTGCCCGAAGTTATGCAAACCCTATTTCCAGAAGCACCTGAGTTACATGACTCAATTTTAAAAGCATATGGCGATCACTATATTGCAAACTCTACAAATGATGCATGGTTCGATGGTATTGCTGAGCTACTACATGATTTAAAAGCGCAAGGTTTAAAACTTGCAGTCGCAACAGGTAAAAACCGTCGTGGGCTAGATCGTGTAATCGCAAAAACAGAGAGTACTCATCTTTTTGATGTGACTCGAGCAGCCAATGAAACCAGATCGAAACCAGATCCACTCATGTTGCAAGAAATCTTAACAGTCACTGGAGTGAATGTTGAGCGTGCAGTAATGATTGGTGATAGTAGCTATGATCTTGAGATGGCTCAGAGGTTAAACATGCCACGAATTGGTGTGGGCTATGGTGTGCATTCGATCGAAGTTCTACAGCAGTTCCAGCCTTTAACGATTGCCAAAGATGTACCTGAGCTGCACAACTTTTTAAGAGAGTATGCAAAGTTATCTACGGTAGATGTTGCATAATTTAGAATAATATAAGAAGGGGGAATTTATTCCCTCTTATTGTATGTTTAATATCAATAAGAAGAGAAAAATGAGTCGTTCTATTCGTCTATTAAATCTTTTACAAGAACTTCGAGAAGCCCGTTATCCAATCACTGCACAAGTTCTCGCTGAACGTATGGGAATTAGTGTACGAAGTGTCTATCGCGATATCGATAGCTTACGTGAGCAGGGTGTAGCAATTGAGGCATCGGCAGGTATAGGTTTTCAGCTTAAAGAAGATATTGTACTGCCACCAATGACACTCAATGAAAATGAAGTCGAAGCTATTTTTTTGGCATTGTATTGGTTGAAGAGTGTACCTGATCAATCGTTACAATCGGCATCTACATCTGTATTAGCTAAATTGAATTCTGTTTTGCCTGAGCATCGGCAATATTTATTACAGCACACGACTTTAAGAGCATTTAATACGTGGCTGCCTGTAGATGAAAATCGAGTCGAACAGGTGCGTTTAGCCATTCGGCAGCAAGTTAAAATTTCGCTGCATTATCATGATGAGCAGCAACGAAGTAGTGTTCGAACCTTGTGGCCTTTTGCCTTGGGATATTTTAATGACAAAATTTTATTGGCTGCATGGTGTGAACTCAGGCAGGATTTTAGACATTTTAGACTCGATCGTATTCAACAGCTGAGTTTAAGCCAAGAATTATATCCATCATTTAAGCAAAAACTATTTGAGCAGTGGTGGGCACAAGAGTCGAAGACTACTGACAAAAACTGACAAAGAGGTTTTGTAGACTAGGTTCCACGATAAACAAGGAGCCATAAAAATGAGCCTTAAACTTTATACTAATAAAGAATCACGTGGTGTTGTGGTCGACTGGCTTTTAGTCGAATTAGGTGTTGAGTGTGAACGTATTGAAGTCGAATACAAGACTGAAATGAAAACACCGGAATATCTAAAAATTAATCCTTTTGGAAAAGTACCAGTATTGGTAGATGGTGATGTCGTGATTTATGAGCTAGGTGCAATCTGTGCTTATCTTGCTGATAAATTTTTCGATAAAGGTTTAGCTCCTGCATTAGATGATCCTAAACGTGGTTTGTACTATCGCTGGTTATTTTTGATGGCAGGCCCATGGGAAGCTGCTGGTGTTGATAAAGCTCTCGGAATAGATGTATCGCCTGAGCAAAAAATGTTTGTGGGTTATGGTGATTATAACGATGCCTACCAAGCTTTAGTACAAGGACTTAATGAAGCAAATCCGTATGTGTGTGGCGAACAATTTACCGCCGCAGATGTAAGCGTTGGAGCAATGCTGTTATGGCAATTGAAAATGGGAGCGATTGAATCTCATCCTGCTATTACGCGTTATGTTGAAACCATCAAGCAACGTGAAGGCTTAAAACAAAGCACGATGGGCTCATTGTTGTAAACCTCTGCTGTTTAGAGTCACCCATTTGGGTGACTTTTTTATTTCCTAAATGCAAGTTTTAGTTGGTAAGAAAGCCAGCAGCAACGTTAATACAGATCGCTAAAATGGTGGTATTAAACCCAAAAGACAAAACCGCGTGAAATAAGTTTAAAAGACGCATGTGTTTGGTGGTAATCGAAACATCGGCAGTTTGGGCAGAAGTCCCAATAATATAACTAAAATATAGAAAATCAGGATAAGTGGGCTGTTTTGTTCCCGGAAAATCTAGACCACCATTTTCTTCATTCCTCGATAAAGCCATATAAAAATCATGGGCATAATGTAGGGCAAAAACGGTATGCATAAAAAGCCATGCAGAAATAATCGTGAGTAAAGCTAAAGCCACATGGCCTAACTTTGCAGAATGATCAGAAGGAAGCTGTGAGAGCTGTATTAAAATAGCAACTAGGCACATGGTTAAAGCCAATAAAACAATCAGCATAATGACCCATTTGCTTTCATCTTGTTTTTTAGCTTGCTGCTGCATTTGTGAATGATCAGCACTTTTCATGAGCTGCCAAACATGTAGTAAATATATACTAATCGAAGTATTCCAGCTGACTAATAAAATAGTTGACCATTTCCATGAGGTGAACCATGTCAGAATACCTGCTGTAATAAATCCTATAAATAAAGCAATAAAGAAATGAGGGCGGTTTAGTACACTACGTCCAAGGTGTTGAAATACTGCAACCATTTTCCTAATCTCCTTTTACTAAATGGTAAATATATTGTTTTTTATTAAATGGTGAAAATAATATCCAGTTTTATATAGATTTTATTCCAAGACTTTAAATTGTATTTAAGAGATATTTACTTTAATCGAGTAGGTAAAATAGAACAAAAGCGCGAGCTAAACTGTTTATAAAAAGTATAAAATAAATAAAAAATATTATTTACTTATACCTTTTATAAAGGTGTCCTTATTAATCATAGGCTTAAAATAAAATATAGCTTCTCTGATTAGGTGTGAGTTAAGTTCTTATCTAGATGAAATACTTTAGTGAGTTGATCAATAAATTTTTGGACGCCTAAAGACTGTGAGTTTCTACGGTAATTTACGAATAAATCCAATGTCGGTAACTCGACATCAAGAGGGCGGACTACTGTATTTTTGATGCCTAAAGGTGCAACGTAAGCAGGTAAAATTGTACAACCTAATCCAGAGCCAAGAGAGTTAATATTAAACAACATGCTGTCTGCTTTTTGAACAATATTGAGGTCAATATTATGAGTTTTGGCAAAATCTAAAATTGTGTTATGTAATGTTTGTGACTGCTCAGCAGCAGGAATAATAAAGTCAACGCCCTGTAAAGCATGGACGGGAATTCGTTCATATTGAGTAAGTGGGTGATTTTTAGGAAGTAAAAAAATCAAGGGTTCAGTCAAAACAAATTGGCTTTGGATCTCATCACTATCTGTATTTTCTCGAGTAAAAGTAATGTCTAACTCACCTTTTTTTAAGGATTTAAGTTGTTCAGTATTGTTTAGATTAGATAGTTCAATGATGAGATCGGGGTGTTGTAATCGCAGATTAGGAAGAACGTAAGGAAAAATTTTCATTTCTGCAATGGGAACAAAACCGATACGGAGCAGTTGCTGTTTAGCCTTAGAAACCTGTCGTGCCAGAGCAACTGCTTTTTCAGCTTGAGCAAGGGTCAGGCGAGCATGTTCTAAAAAGACTTCACCTTCTTCGGTTAATTCAACTTTACGTTTAGTGCGATTTAAAAGTCGTACACCAACATCTTCTTCTAAATCTTTAATCTGTTGGCTAAGGGAGGGTTGTGCGGTAAAAAGTTTAAGGGCGGCTTTACTAAAATTTAATTCTTCAGCAACGGTAATGAAATATCGGAGATGGCGTAGTTCCATAAGACTAATCCAAAAAATGTCTTACTATGATTTATGTGAAGTATAAAGCATAAAGGGATATAGCGTGAAGGTGATTTAGGTATTTATAAAATAAATGGAATTTTCATTTTCATTAAACATTTAATATATAAATCTAAGTTCAAGTAATTCATAAAATATATTAATTAGGGTCGTTTAAATACATTATTTTTACTTAATCAAAGAAATATTTAAATGTTTTAAATATTAGTATAGGTGATTCTCATATTATGCAAAAATGAAGAAATATAAAATAATATTATAAAATATAAATTCTTTAAGAATGAATTGGCTTTAAGTGTTACTAAATATTTTGTTCTGTAATCTGGCAAAACATTTGAAGTGGGAAAAGTAGAGCTTACTAAGGCAAAACCAAGTAACTCCCCCCTAATTTCACGTGACTAATTATTGTTATGTTATACAAGCACTCTTAATAAGAATGGTAATTATCGACGCATAAACCCAACACATCTATGTATTTTTTATGGCAATCTAATTCAACTTATGTTGGCTATGACCACAATAAAAGGGATATTTATATGATAAATAAGTGTAAGTGCCATAGCTTAATTTGTTTTAATTGTTAAGATAGAAACCTGAACACATCCATTCTGCCGATGCTAAAACATAGAAAAGCCCATGAAAGACAAGCCGACATTAACATATCAATTGCCGACTCAGTCCTGTTGGACGCATACATGGATAAAACCTCCTTTTTATCATCCCGAGTCAGGGCGTGAATCTGATACACGTTTTTATAACCAACAGCCTAAATCACCGGCTAGAGGCTCAAAAGAGCTATTACGTTGGTTAGTTACACGTGAGTCTTTTACATGGAAAGTTGATATTCAAAATGAATACGATACTCGTGTAAATACGGCTGTGGCCTTGCCTCAAAATCGTCCTCAGGCGGATTTAGATGATTGGCAAGTTTGGTTTGTTGGACATGCAACGGTATTGATTCAGATTGGGCCTTATAACTTTATTACCGATCCCGTATGGTGTGATTATGCAAGCCCTTCACAGGGTCGTGGACCTCGCCGTGTGTGTCCGGCAGGTTTTGCATTAGAGCAATTGCCGACGATTCATGGTGTTCTACTCAGCCATAATCATTATGATCATATGGATTTGGCTACGCTTGAATGGCTACATAAAAAATTCGCAATGCCGATTTATACTGGACTCGGGAATGGCTTTTACCTACCCAAAGAGTTTCATGTGATTGAGATGGATTGGTGGCAAGAAATTCCCTATCACGAACTAAGAATAATCTATACACCTGCACAGCATGGCTCTGGTCGTGGCCTACGTGACCAGAATAAAGCACTCTGGGGCGGCTTTTCGGTTGTAGCGAAAACAGGGCATTGTTTCTTTGCTGGTGATACGGGTTATGCGGGGCATTTTAAGCAAATCCATGCTCGTTATGGTGCACCACGTGTTGCTTTACTTCCGATCGGAGCTTATGAACCTCGCAAGTTAATGAGTTATGTTCATATGAACCCTCAAGATGCTGTACATGCACATTTAGATTTGCAAGCTCATCGTTCTGTTGCGATTCATTATCGAACTTTCCAGTTGACCGACGAAGACCGAGAAGATCCTGAACATGCGCTAGCTCAAGCAATTAAAGCTTCATCGAAACTTGCGAATCCTTTTTATTGCATTCGAGAAGGACATAAATTGACTGTATAAAATTACATCATTTTATATTTAATTAAAAAAGCCAGTTCAATTTGAACTGGCTTTTTTAACTTTGACTTAAATTAAGCTAAGTCAAAACGATCAAGATTCGTGACTTTAGTCCATGCCGCTACAAAGTCTTGAACAAATTTTTCTTTACCATCGGCCTGAGCATAAACTTCTACCAGTGCACGTAAGATTGAGTTTGAACCGAATACTAAATCATTACGCGTTGCAGTAAATTTTACAGTGCCTGTTTTACGGTCTTTGCCTTCAAATACTTCACTTGTTGAATCAACAGGTGCCCATACAGTAGACATGTCGAGTAAGTTCGTGAAGAAGTCTGTGCTGAGTACGCCAACCTGCTGAGTGAATACGCCGTGTTGCGAACCATCCCAGTTAGTGCCTAGAACACGTAAACCACCAACCAATGCAGTTAACTCTGGTGCAGTTAAAGTCAGTTGCTGTGCTTTATCAATTAATAAAGCTTCTGTTGCTGCATTGACACCCTCTTTTTTCCAGTTTCTAAAACCATCGGCAAGGCCGCGGAGCAATTGGAAAGATTCGACATCAGTTTGACTTTGTAATGCATCAACACGACCAGAGGCAAATGGAACGCTAATGTTGAAACCTGCCGCTTGAGCAGCTTGCTCTACACCAACGTTACCTGCTAACACAATGAGATCAGCCAATGACAGTTGAGTTGAGGCTTTGATTTCTTCAATTTTAGTTAAAGTTTCAACAGCTTTTTGGTTTACTTCCCAATCACGTTGCGGTGATAAGGCAATACGTGCGCCGTTTGCTCCGCCACGCTTGTCTCCACCACGGAAAGTTGACGCTGAAGCCCAACCAAGAGAAACCAACTCGCCAGCAGATAGCCCTAGTGCAACAATTTTTGCTTTTGCATCAGCAATGCTGGCAGCCGATGGTGCAGCGCTAGCAGCAGGTAATGGATCTTGCCAAATTAAATCTTCAGCTGGAACTTCAGGACCTAGATAACGTGCTTTTGGTCCCATATCGCGGTGAGTTAATTTGAACCATGCACGGGCAAAAGCATTGGCGAAAGCTTGTGGATCGTTAAGGAAGCGGCGAGAGATTTTTTCAAACTCAGGATCAAAACGTAAGGTCAAATCTGTAGTCAGCATTGTTGGCTTACGTTTAATTGATGGATCGAATGGATCAGGAATGATCGCTTCAGCATCTGCTGCTACCCATTGAATTGCGCCAGCAGGTGAGCGTTCTTGTACCCACTCATATTTGAATAGGTTTTCAAAGAAGTAATTGCTCCATTGTGTTGGCGTTTGTGACCAAATGACTTCTAAGCCAGAAGTGATCGCGTCTTTACCAACGCCTGTACCAAAGCTATTTGACCAGCCAAAGCCCATCTGTTCAATTGGGGCACCTTCAGGATCAGCCTGAACATGATCAGCAGAGGCAGCCCCGTGGGTTTTACCTAAAGTATGACCACCTGCAATTAATGCAACAATTTCTTCGTCATCCATTGCCATGTTGCCGAAAGTCGCACGAATAAATGGTGCAGCCGATTTTGGATCACCACTGGCTTGTGGACCCTCAGGGTTTACATAAATTAGACCCATTTCGGTTGCAGCGAGATTGCTGCCTTCCAATGCTTCAGAGTTTCGATGAGCTAACCATTCTTTTTCATCGCCCCAGTTTACATCGTTGTCTGGTTCCCAAACGTCTTCACGACCCGCACCAAAACCAAATGTACGGAAGCCAGAAGACTCAAGCGCAATGTTACCGGCAAGAATAAATAAATCTGCCCACGATATTTTTTGACCGTATTTTTGTTTAACTGGCCATAGCAAACGGCGTGCTTTATCTAAGCTCGCATTGTCAGGCCAACTATTTAATGGCGCAAAACGTTGCTGACCGCGACCAGCACCACCACGGCCATCGCCCATACGATATGTACCGGCAGCATGCCATGCTAATCGAATAAATAAGCCTGTATAATTTCCCCAATCGGCTGGCCACCAATCTTGAGAATCGGTTAATACATTTTTGATATCAGCTTTGAGGGTGTAGTAGTCGAGTTTTTTAAATTCTTGACGGTAATTAAATTCTTTACCGAGTGGATTAGAGCGTTCTGAATGTTGGTTGAGTAGGTCGACGCGTAGTTGTTTTGGCCACCAGTGTAAACTAGGCGTGCCACCACCGACCGTTACCTCTGGTTTTGATTTATGGCCTGAAAAAGGGCATTTTGATTCGTCTGACATGGTTATATTCTCTCTGGGTAATAATTATTGAGCTCTTGATAAAGTAGTAGGGCTCATTTTCCTGGACTTCTGGTTTAAAAACTCATGTTTATTAAATAAGGAAATGAGTGAACACATGGTGAGAGAAACCGTTTCAAAATTCTTTTCACTAAGATGTTGGCTCATTATTTTTTATTTAATAATGCATCAGATTCCTTTAATTGTTATCCCTCCAATTTACTGCATGGAGGTTAAAAAATAAAAGGAAAAATAAGATGAAACCTGTAAATAACGATGCATAGAATTACCTCTTCAATTGCTGAACAACTTAAGATCTTTTAATAACGCTCTTTAAATATAGTAGAAGTAGAGGTCTTATTTTTCAAATGGATTAAATTGTCAATATTGATTTAAAAAACCGATTAAAGTTTGGTTTAAAAAGCTGGTTATTAGCGAGAGTGAAAAGAAATTTTTATATTTATTTTTTAGCTTATTTGAAAGAAAAAAGGAGAGCATGGCTCTCCTTTTTTTAAATATTAAACATTTACGATTCGATTTGATTTGACCATGTCGGCTAGGCCGTGAGTTTTAAAATAGTACTCAAGCCAGCTTTTCACAATGAGTGGGTTATTCATTTTCATAACATCATCAAGTAATTTTTGTGCATCTGTCATAGGTACATGACAAATTGCTTTTCGTACTCGCAAAATATTACTTGAACTCATCGAAAGGGTATTAAAGCCCATCGCCATAAGTAAAATTGCCGATAATGGATCACCTGCCATTTCACCACAAATGCTGATTGGTTTTTTGTGATCATGGCATTCTTTAACCAAGCGAGATAAAGCACGTAAAATGGATGGGTGGAAATGCGAGTAAACGTTTGCCACATGTGGATTATTACGATCAACCGCGAGTAAGTATTGGGTTAAGTCGTTTGAACCGACTGAGAAGAAATCGACGAGTTCAGCAAACTCATCAATTTGTAGTAATACGCTTGGCACCTCAACCATAATTCCAATTTTAGGCTTGGTAATTTTAACTTGCTCTTCTTCTTGCACCGCAATCCAGTCACGCTCAAGTAAATAAAGTACTTCTTCTACCTCACTTACTGTAGTGACCATTGGCAATAAAATATGCAAATTATTTAGACCAATACTGGCTTTGAGCATGGCGCGAATTTGAGACGAGAAAATCTCAGGATGATCAAGCGTAAAACGAATACCACGCCAGCCTAATGCCGAGTTTTCTTCTTCGATACTGAAGTAAGGCAAGTCTTTATCGGCACCAATATCGAGAGTTCGCATCACCACAGGTTTGTTGGCGAAGTGGCTTAATTGTTGACGATAAATGGCACGTTGTTCTTCTTCACCCGGGAAGCGTTCCCGTAACATGAATGGAATTTCGCTTCGGTATAGACCCACACCTTGCGCGCCACGTTGTACTCCGCGGACGACATCAATCATGAGACCTGTATTCACATAAAGCTGAACAGATACACCATCTGGCGTAATCGCTTCTTTGGTCTCGTATTGTTTGAGATCTTTTGCGATCTGTTCATCTTCTTTTTGAATTTCTTTATAACGTTGGCGTAAACGACGTGGAGGATTAACAAAAACACGGCCCTGATAGGCATCCACGATCATTTCTGCATCATCAAGTGTGTTAACAGGCAGTTCAGTTACGCCAACTACGGTTGGAATGCCTAATGCACGGGCCACAATCACCATATGTGAATTTGCTGCACCTTCTGATGTCACAATAGCTGCAATGTTATCTACCGGTAATTCCACGAGCGCAGCAGTACTAATTTCTTCACCAATTAAAATACTGTCTGGGCTCAGTTCACGGTGGCTAGAATCTTCTTCTTGCAACGAAGCTAAAATACGTCGGCCTAAATCTTTAAGATCGGAAACTCGCTCACGAAGATAGTCGTCTTCCATTTGTGCAAATAGGGCAGTATGTTTTTCAATGACACGGCGTACTGCACCTTGTGCCCAATGCCCGTCACGAATAAGTTCTTTAATTTCGGCTGGTAATGCATTTTCATCTAGCATTCTTAAGAAAACACTAAATAAAGCGCGTTCTTCTGCCATTAATGAATCATGCATTTTTTCATCTAAAGAACGAATCTCTGAACGAACTGATGAAATGGCTTGATCTAGAAGTCGAAGTTCATGACTAATATCTTCTGCTTCACGGTCAGGTACTGAAGCTAAATCGGCAGGTGGATATAAAATAATAGCGCGACCTAAAGCAACACCGCCTGCACCTGAAGCACCTTGAAAGGTTTTATAGGCAGGGCCATTACTTGGTTTACGAAATACGTCAATATTACCCACTGCATGAGCGTGAGCAATAACCCCAGAAAGCTGAGCACACAGAGTGACTAAAAATGACTCGGCTGCTTCGCTAAAATCTTGAGGAAGTTTGTTTTGTACAACCAAAACGCCCATAACCTTACGGCGATACATGACAGGTACGCCAAGGAATGAGTTATAAATTTCTTCGCCCGTTTCCGGCAAATACAAGAAACGCTCATGTTTTGGCGCGTTGTCAAGGTTAACAATTTCTTCACGTTGTCCAACCAGACCGACCAAGCCTTCACCGAGTTGCAGTGAAACATGGCCCACAGATTCTGGATTTAAGCCTTTAGAGGCCATCAAAACATAGCGCTGGTTGCGTTCATCGAGTAAATAAATAGAGCAAACATCCACTTTCATGGCTTCAGCAACCTGATTGACCATGATGTCTAACGATTCATGCAAACTGACGGACGCATTAACCTCTTGGACAATGCGCCGTAAAGTGTCGAGTTGCATGTTTGACATGGATGTATACTCCAGTATTTTTTTAGACTATGAATGTATTTATAACAGCACTTTTAATAAAAATCATTTGCTAGATAAATGATTTTTAGGGTAATTGTTGCATCGGCAACTGTGTACACAACTCCACCATGGCTTTACGATAAACATCACGCTTGAAGTTCACCACTTGTCCAAGGGGATACCAATAGCTAACCCACTGCCATTCATCGAATTCGGGTGGGTCGGAGAGGTTTAACTGAATATTTTTTGCATGTGCAGTTAATTTCAGTAAAAACCATTTTTGTTTCTGTCCGATACATACGGGGTCAGAGTCTGACCGAATGTACCGATGTGGCAAACGATAACGCAGCCATCCTTTGGTTTGCGCAATAATCTGGACATGTTCGGGCAATAAGCCGATTTCTTCTCTCAGTTCTCGAAAAAGTGCCTGTTCAGGAGTTTCTCCAAACTGAATGCCTCCTTGTGGAAATTGCCAAGCATTGTGACCAATGCGCTTTGCCCATAAAACCTGTCCATCATCGTTTGCCAAAATGATCCCGACATTCGGTCGGAAACCTTCTGAGTCGATCATTTGGCTACCTAAATATTGTCTATATCATTGACTTTAATCGCGGGGACAAACACTTTTTTATGTCCAGCTCGAAAAGATCAAAGTAAAATGTTTAAATTGCTACGATCTTAACGAATTTCTATCGACTAGCGGAGATAGATTTACATTTTTTTTCTTAAATTTCAGTTTAAACGAGAATTTTCATGAAACTGGCGTTGTTTGATTTAGACCATACCTTGTTAAATACCGATTCAGACCACTCGTGGGGTGAATTTTTAGTCAATGAAGGTTTGGTTGATCCGGTTCATCATCGTCAGATGAATGATAAATTTTATGAAGATTACAAAGCAGGACAACTTGACCCATATGCTTATAATGAATTTGTCTTTGGATTTTTAACAAAGCACGACAATAATTATTTAACTGAACTTCATCAGTTGTTCATGCAAAAAGTGATTCGCCCACAAATGCGTCCTAAGGGTTTTGATGCAATCAAAAAACATCAGGACTTAGGTCATACAATTGTCGGAATTACGGCAACAAGTGATTTTATTACTGCACCAATTTTCCGTGAATTTGGAATTACAGAAATTTTGGCAACCAATGCCGAAGTGGCTGACGGCAAATATACTGGTAAAGTTGCGGGCTTGGCATGTTATCAAAAAGGTAAACTTGCACGTCTTGATGACTGGTTAGCTGGGCGCAGCGTCTCTGAGTCTTGGGCGTATTCAGATTCAATCAATGACCGTTTTTTACTTGAATATGCAACCCATGCGGTTGCGGTAAATCCTGATGATCGTCTAGAAAAGTTAGCTCAAGAGCACAACTGGGAAATTCAGGACTGGTCGATTTAATTGAAAGGCGTGAGCTTCTTGGAAAAAATAAGTTTTTAGAAGCTCTTTAATAAATTACTTAACTTTCTCTGTAGTATGCCAAATATTTGGGTCAGGGTTTTGTTGATGCCAAAGCTTAAATTGAGTCCGCCATTGTTGAAAGGGTGCAGTTAACGTAGGGCGTGGGTCATCACTTAAACTATAAGCCATGCCTTCTACTAGCCATTTGGGTTTAGTCAGCATTGCTATATTTCCCCATTCTTCGGCTTGACGGTGATGAATAAGCTCATGGGTGATGTAGAAATCTTTCCAGCCACGCGGTGCAACCAATAATCCCAAATTACCAACAGCTTTAGCGGCTGCTTTTTCCATACCAAAGGTATTTGCACATTGTGGAGTTGAGCAAAAAACCATAGTGGGTTGTTGATGAAAAGCACCTACTTTATCTTGGGTCTCTTTTAATGCCTGATTATAAAGTATCTTTGCAAGAGGCTCTGTCTTTGGATCATCTACACATATCTGACCATCACACTGTAACAATGACAGGTGATGGGCGAAAACAACACGTATCGGTTTAAACCAAATAAATGTAACTAGAATTAAGACAGCTAAAGTTATGAAGCCGTATAAACCGATTTTAATTATCTTTGAATATTGATTCTTCACGATCATGAATCTTAAGTGAAAAGTATAATGATAGTAGAGAAAAGGATATATATTTACAGTATCATTTCTAATCAATATATAACTTTATTAATTAAAATAGCATGGCTAAAGACAAGCGCACTAAAAATGAAAGTAGTAGTGGTTTCTTTCAAGAGTTTATAGATCAGCTCATTACCGCTATTTTTGGTGAATTACTTATTTATATCATTGCTTTACTGTTTATGAGTGCATTTGGCGGAATTATTTTCGCTGCTATATGTTTCAGTTGGGGCGTTCTGTTTTTGCTGCTGCCTTTTGCTGTTTTAATTTATATTCTTTTTAAAAAATATAGTCGTTAATTCAATTACTCCTTATTCCTGCATCATTTTAATGAGTTCTTGCATAGCTCTAGATTGAGTACGTGCAGGATGCCACACCATGCCTAATTGGCGATTCATTTCTACATCTAAATCAAGTTGCTGCATATCTTGATTCAGTAGAGTTTTTGGTAGTACTGACCAACCTAAACCAATCGACACCAACATGCGAATAGACTCAAGAGGGTTATTACTCATGGTGATTTTTGGTTTAAGTCCTTGTTTTTCAAACTCGGCTAATGTGATTTGAGCTGTGTAAGTTTGTGCAGCGGGCAATAGGCTTGGATATTCAATTAAATCTTGTAAGGTCAGATGCTCTTTTTGTGCAAGTGGGTGAAATGGCGCAGCAACAAAAACTAAAGGATCATTCCAGATTGTAATGTAGTTAAGGCGCTCATCACCTGAAGGCGGAAGTGTTAAGAATGCTAACTCTAAATCACCAGCAAGTACTTGTTCATGAGCTTGTTCTGAATCAACAAAATGCACATCTAAAGTAACCTGCGGAAATTGTTGAACAAAGTGTTTAAGTGGGGACGGTAAATGATGCAAGCCAATATGGTGACTAGTACCGACTTTTAAGCGGCCTTGTATCTGAGTTTGTTCATGGCTAAGCGTATGGTGAATATCCCCAAGCTCATTTAACCAGTTTTTAACCTTTGGTAATAATGAATGTGCAGCATGGGTTGCCTGTACACCTCGGCCTGCGGACTCAAATAGTTTTACACCAAAATATTCTTCTAAGCTGTGAATCCGTTTGGTAACAGCAGGTTGAGTAATAAATAATTGATCTGCTGCCACAGAGATAGACCCTGTTTCCATAACTTTTACAAAAGCTTCAAAGGCTGCAAGATTCATAATACAACTCAACTTGGAATAGAAAAATCGAGGGGCTAAAGTTGCCGAGCCAAAATCGTATCATGCTTGCAGCAAAACGAGTTAGAAAGTTGTGAATTACCGCACTAATCTTAGCCTAAGCCGTTGTTTCTTTTTCGGCTAAGGCTGATACGCGGCGATCTTTAGCTGCCCAAACTTTTTCATGGAAGAAAAAAGCAAATGCTTGTACGGTTGGTTCGAGCATGCTTAGGGTTAAAGCCATCCAGATATTACCTGTTACAAAGTATGCAACTATCATTGCTACACTAATATGCATAATGTAATAGCTGAAGGTTTTCTTTAAGGTACGTTGATTATTTATAACGAATTTTTGGATATTAGCCATGATCATTCTCTTTAGCCACTTTAGATATTTTTAGTATAGAGATGAGAGTATAAGATTAAAAATTGATTATGCAAATGATAATCATTAACAAAAACGATTTATTAAATTTACGATACCTCAAAGGAATTATAATTTATTCCAAAAAGTTTTCTAATTTATAAAAATGATAAATTAGATTTATGTGAAACTCTGGCTATAATCGAAGAAAGATTAGAATTACCCAGTCCAATGGAGCAAGACGACATGGCAGGCAAAACTTTATATGACAAATTGTGGGATGACCACGTTGTTTCACAGCGTGATGATGGCTCATGTTTACTTTATATTGACCGTCATTTATTGCATGAAGTGACTAGTCCACAAGCATTTGAAGGTTTGCAACTTGCAGGTCGTCAACCATGGCGTTTAAGTGCAAACGTTGCTACACCGGACCATAACGTTCCAACGTCTAAAAAAGAACGTGACCAAGGTATCGCAGGTATTGAAGATGATACGTCTCGTATTCAAGTTCAAACCTTAGATGACAACTGTAAAGCTTTTAATATTGTTGAATTCAGCATTAATGATATCCGTCAGGGTATTGTGCATGTGGTTGGTCCTGAACAGGGCTTAACTTTACCCGGCATGACAGTCGTATGTGGTGATTCACATACAGCTACTCACGGTGCTTTCGGTTGCTTGGCGCATGGTATTGGGACATCTGAAGTTGAACATGTGTTAGCAACACAATGTTTGATCCAGAAAAAATCTAAAAACATGTTAGTACGTGTAGATGGCGTATTAGGCAAAGGTGTAACACCAAAAGATGTTGTGTTGGCAATCATTGCTAAAATTGGTACTGCTGGTGGTACAGGCTATGCAATTGAATTCGGTGGTCAAGTTTTCCGTGATATGTCGATCGAAGGGCGTATGACGGTATGTAACATGGCGATTGAAGCTGGTGCTCGTGTTGGTATGGTTGCAGTTGATGACAAAACTGTTGAATACGTGAAAGGCCGTAGCTACGCACCAAAAGGCGAGCAATGGGAACAAGCAGTTGCTTACTGGGACACTTTGCATTCAGATGAAGATGCAGTGTTTGATGCAGTTGTTGAATTAAATGGCGCAGAGATCGAGCCACAAGTGTCTTGGGGAACTTCACCTGAGATGGTTATTCCTGTGACAGAAGCTGTGCCAACTTTAGAACAAGCGAAAGATGACGTTCAACGCAATGACTGGACGCGTGCTTATCAATATATGGGTTTAAATGCAGGTCAAGCATTAGCTGATATTCAACTTGATCGTGTCTTTATCGGTTCTTGCACTAACTCTCGTATTGAAGATATTCGTGCTGCGGCTGAAGTGGTTAAAGGCCGTAAAGTAGCCTCTAGCATTAAGCAAGCCATGATTGTTCCGGGTTCAGGTTTAGTTAAACAACAGGCAGAAAAAGAAGGCTTGGATAAAATCTTCTTGGAAGCTGGTTTTGAATGGCGTGAACCGGGTTGTTCAATGTGTTTAGCAATGAATGCAGATAAGTTACAACCGGGTGAACACTGTGCATCGACGTCTAACCGTAATTTCGAAGGTCGTCAAGGCAATGGTGGTCGCACTCACTTGGTGAGCCCAGCAATGGCGGCAGCGGCTGCAATCGCAGGTCATTTTGTTGATGTTCGTTCATTTTAATTCGGTCTGGAGCAAACCATGAAAGCTTATACAGTTGAACAAGGTATCGTTGCACCATTAGATCGTGCCAATGTTGATACAGATTTAATTATTCCAAAACAGTTTTTGAAATCAATCAAACGTACTGGTTTTGGCGATAACTTATTTGATGAACTTCGTTATTTAGATGAAGGTTATCCGGGGCAAGATAACTCGGTACGTCCCAAAAATCCGGATTTCGTTTTGAACCAACCACGTTATCAAGGCGCAAATGTTTTAATTGCTCGTACTAACTTTGGTTGTGGTTCAAGCCGTGAGCATGCGCCTTGGGCATTAAATGAATACGGTTTCCGTACTGTTATTGCCCCAAGCTTTGCTGATATTTTCTTTAATAACTGTTTTAAAAATGGCATGTTACCTGTCATTTTGTCAGAAGAAATTGTTGATCAGCTATTTAAAGAATGTGCTGCTAATGAAGGATATCAATTAACAATTGATTTAGCTGCTCAGGAAGTACGCACGCCAACAGGTGAAGCTTTTAAATTTGAAGTTGACCCATTCCGCAAGCATTGCTTGTTAAATGGCTTGGATGATATTGGTTTAACCCTTCAAAATGCCGATGCAATTCGTGCTTATGAAGAAAAAACTAAACAAGTTCGTCCTTGGGTATTCCAAGAGTTAAATTAACCTTTTGGTACATTTTAAACATAGCCATGGCGTAGTGTTCAAACTCTTGCTAACATGCTAAAGCATAAAAACACCTTAAAATTATGCACTAGATGAGGATTGGGCTTGAACAATGAAGAGGAACGTTACTCATAGCTTTTTGTTGAGCCTGTGCGCAATAACACTCAGTGCTTGTCAGAGCACGTACAATGTAGTGGATACTGTCCGTATTAAGCAGGCTGAACAAGAAAATTTGGGGCAGAATGCAGCAATATATTGTTCGGGCGCGAAGAGTTGTGAATTTGAACGACTAAATGATATTACTGTAGTGGATGCGCAAACACGACGAATTAGTAATCAGGCAATTCATCAAGGAATTGTAAGATTGCATGGTTCAGTGCTTGGTCAAACCAACAGTTTATATTTATCTGTGCCCGCTAAACAATATGAAGTGGTGATCCGTTTCTATCCGATTTCTCCAGATCGGGCAGAAACATTTCATGTGATTCACCAGTTTAATGCCAACCATCGCTATACTTTTAAAATGTACCGAGACAAATCTAACCGTTCGGGTAGTTTGCTCAATGTTTCTGTACCAGATCCATTATGTGTCGATTTAGATCAGGATGGGCGTGTAATTCGCCGTTTTTGTCGACCATTTGATGTAACAACAGGGCTAGGCGAGTTCCTTGAACAGAAAAAACTAACACCGCGGTAAATATAACGCTGCTTGTTTTTGGAAAATGGAAAAAGTTCATGTCTAAACAGATTTTAATTTTAGCTGGTGATGGTATTGGTCCTGAAATTGTTGGGGCAGCAGAAAAAGTATTAAATACAGTAAATGAAAAATTTAATTTATCTTTGACTTGGGAACATGGTCTATTGGGCGGCGCAGCAATTGATGCGCATGGTGAACCGTATCCAGCTGTAACGAGTGAACAAGCAAAAAAAGCTGATGCAATTTTATTAGGTGCGGTAGGCGGACCAAAATGGGATGCGATTGAGCGCTCTATTCGTCCTGAACGTGGTCTTTTAAAAATTCGTAGTGAACTTAACTTGTTTGCTAACTTGCGCCCAGCGATTTTATATCCGCAATTAGCAGATGCTTCTAGCTTAAAACCTGAAATTGTTGCTGGCTTAGATATTTTAATTGTTCGTGAATTGACTGGTGGTATCTATTTCGGTCAGCCACGTGGTATTCGTGAACTCGAAAACGGCGAAAAACAAGGCTATAACACAGACGTTTATTCTGAAAGCGAAATTAAGCGTATAGCAAAAGTAGCTTTTGAACTTGCAGGGTTACGTGGTGGTAAAGTTTGTTCGGTCGATAAAGCCAACGTTTTAGAAGTTACAGAACTTTGGAAGCAAACAGTTACTGATTTACAGCAAGCAAGTTATTCAAACATTCAGCTTTCACATATGTATGTCGACAATGCTGCAATGCAACTTGTACGTGCGCCTAAACAGTTTGACGTGATCGTAACGGGTAACTTATTTGGTGATATCTTATCTGATGAAGCCGCAATGCTTACAGGTTCAATCGGTATGTTGCCATCTGCATCGTTAGATGAAAATGGTAAAGGTATGTATGAGCCTTGTCATGGTTCTGCACCTGACATCGCGGGCCAAAATGTGGCTAACCCATTAGCAACGATTCTTTCTGTTGCAATGATGCTTCGCTATACTTTCCGCGAAGAAGCTGCTGCAAAAGCAATTGAAGATGCTGTAGGTCAAGTACTTGATCAAGGCTTGCGTACAGCAGATATTATGTCTGAAGGCATGACAAAAGTTGGTACAGCTGAGATGGGTGAGGCAGTTGTCGCTGCTCTTGCTTAATCGCTACTTTACTAAAAAAACGCAGCCTAATCGCTGCGTTTTTTTGTGCCTATATTTTAGCAGGCTTTACCTTCATATTGAATAGACTGGGCAATATCATTCTTCAGCTGGAAAATAACTTTGCAGTTGAAATTTAAATCGTAAGAATTACCACCCAGATTACCTGATTGTATAGCGACAGAATTACCTCTCATGTCGACATTAGTCACCATCGGGATTGGAATGTTTAATGGCCGTAAAATCGTATAGATGAGTTGATTGGATGTTTTCTGTGGAGTATTTGTGACTTGAAAACCAAGACTTCGTAGATTGATATCTTGCCGAATGGTGTTCGATGATTTGCCCAGAAAGCCCTTTAAGTATTCTTGTAAATCTATTGATTGGCGTGGATGGCTAGTACAAGCGCTCATATTCATGACGATTAAACAAAGTAGGCCAATTTTACATCGGGTAGCTGTATTCATTTTTATCTCAATAAAAAATTATATTTATTATTAAAGAACAATAGGTTGGATTTGAATGCTTGTAAAGTAAAAAAGGAAGATTATGATAAATAGAAGGTAAATTTGTCTTGCGATTTATCATTACATTCAAATCGTTTTAATAATAATTTCATAGAAAACTTAAGGAATAAAAGTATGAAAAAAATAGTTTTGGCTTTTTTATGCAGCTTTGGAATGACTGCGGTCTATGCAGATAACTGTGATAGTGCCCGAAATACTTACGATGATATTTACTGTACAAATAAAATTTATGCGAGTGCTGATGCAGATCTGAACAAGAACTATCAAGCATTGCGCGTAAAATTAAATATGGCGCAAAAAAATATTCTTAAAAAATCTCAACTCGCGTGGATACGTCAACGTGATGCAGATTGTACAGATTCAAATAGGAATAGCGTAGACGTGCAATGTCGTTTACAGACAACGCAAGAAAGAAACCATTGGCTGCAAGAAAGACTGCGTGAATGCCAAACGGTAGGATGTAAAGCCAGTCGCTTAAGTGAATAAACAACGCAATAAAAAAGCCACATCATAAAGTGGCTTTTTTGCATTCACTAATTAGCGAGCACGGTACGTAATACGACCTTTAGTGAGGTCATATGGAGTCATTTCGACTTTTACACTGTCGCCAGTAAGAATACGAATATAGTGTTTACGCATTTTACCAGAAATGTGTGCAATAACTTCGTGACCGTTTTCAAGACGTACACGGAACATCGTATTAGGAAGCGTTTCGGTGACAACGCCTTCGAACTCAATGAGTTCCTCTTTATTGGCCATAGCCTACCTGATGATCAAATTGGAAAGGCGCAAATTATAGTCAATTTATTTAAAAAAAACAAGATAGACATCCTTTTGCTAAAGCATCTGGTTAAAGTATGACTAATAAAAAAAGATGTAATTTTTTTCATAAAAGAAGAGTAATTCTGTTGTCAGTTTGGTCAATCAACGCTAATCTAAAATCATAGTTATTAGGGACTGTTAATTGCGTAAAGGTCAACAGCCCTAAATATCAATGAAGTATCTACATGGAAGGGCACTGCGTGGGTCAGCTAACAGATGCATCAGTTGTATTACGCTTTGGCTATCAAGCGATTCGTCGTGCGGGTTTGCCAACAGAAGAAATATTAACCAAAGCGGGAGTTGCTTTAAATCAGGTTGATACAAATGCACGTACACCGTTAAGTGCACAGTACGCCTTTTGGACTGCCGCTCAGGAAGTCAGTAAAGATCCAGATATCGGTCTGCATTTAGGCGAGCATTTGCCTTTGTACCGTGGTCAGGTCATTGAACATCTATTTATTAGTAGTGAAACTTTTGGTGAAGGTTTAAAACGGGCCTTGGCTTATCAGCGACTCATTAGTGATGCTTTTGATGCAAAACTAGTCATTGAGGAAGGGCGTTGTTATTTAACCAATGGTGAGCAAATTGGTGCTGATAATCTTGTTAATCGTCACTTCTCTGAATGTGCAATTTCAGGCATCCTTAGATTTTTTAAATTTATTACCGAAGGGCAATTTCATCCCATCTTCATCGATTTTAATTTTAGCGAAGGTGCTTCTGAGGATGAATATTTCCGAGTGTATGGCTGCCCAGTCAGTTTAGGTCAGAAAGAGACACGTTTATATTTTGATCCAGCTATTCTAGATTTTCAGCTTTGGCAAGCAGAGCCTGAGTTATTGCAGTTGCATGAACAGCTCGCGATTGAAAAACTACAGGAATTGGCTCGTTATGATTTAGTGGGTGAAGTTCGTCGCGCAATTGGTTCAACGTTGGAAAGTGGAGAAACAACCTTAGAAACGGTTGCAGCTCAGTTGAATATTACTCCACGTCGCTTACGTACTCAGCTAAGCGAAGCCAATACTAGTTTTCAGCAAATTCTGTCAGATTATCGTTGTCGATTAGCTAAAAAACTTTTGGCAAATACCAACGAGAGTGTTGAGCGTATTGTGTATTTAACTGGCTTCTCTGAACCGAGTACGTTTTACCGCGCATTTAAGCGTTGGACGAATGAGACACCGGTTGAGTACCGTAAGCGTAAACAACACCGGTAGAAACATACAGCATTGGGCTAAGCTTACTCAGGTAAGTTTAGCCAATGTGGCCCAAGTGGTGGCTGTGGCAAATCAAACTGCTCAGGATAATTACACTGAATAAAATAAAGACCGTCGGGTGGGGCTGTTACTCCTGCCGCTTTACGATCCTGTGCAGCAAACATTGTATCGATATGATCAATTTCATACATACCTTGACCAATTTCAAGTAAGCATCCAACAATGTTGCGAACCATATGGTGTAAAAAACCATCTGCTTCAATATCTAAAACCAAATAGCGCCCGTGTTCAAATAAACGGCAATGTTTTACATGTCGAACAGGTTGATTTGATTGGCACGCTGCTGCACGGAAGCTTTCAAAGTTATGAGTGCCTTCAAATTTACTTGCCGCTTCAATCATCTTTTTCACATCTAACTTTTGGTAAATGTGAGTAACCTGTTTATGCAGGAGTGCAGGGCGATGTGGCGTGTTATATATAATGTAGCGGTAACGTCGAGCAGTTGCTTTAAAGCGGGCATGAAAACTTTCATCCATCAGCTTAATCCACTGAATGGAAATATCTTTAGGCAGCTGACTATTTGCCCCTCTTAACCACCCTGTCTCTGGACGAATGGCATGAGTATCGAAGTGTGCCACCATATTTGTCGCATGTACTCCTGCATCGGTACGACCAGCACCATGGAGTGCTATAGGTTCATTTGCGACTTTGCTAAGCACACGTTCAATAGTTTCTTGTACGCTGGCAACGCCTGGCTGTTGTGTTTGCCAACCTCGATATTGAACTCCGCTAAATTCAATACCGACTGCATAACGTTGCATGGCTTTACCTCTATTTAATGCAAATTTTCGTTCCAATGGCTGAACCATTGTTCTGGGGTTGAGTATTTTAAATAGATTTGAAGTGCTTTTGCATAGAGATCTGCGTGACTATGCGCATCATTAATGACAATTTTTGCAGTTTTGGCCCAAGCACTAATTGCATAACGTTGGTCAATACCACCAAACGTCACCTGTGTCGTCAAGATTGGAACACAACCATGAGCATACAGTTCATCTAAGGTTGCCAATAATTCAGGGTTTACTGCGATATTGCCTGTACCAAAGCCTTGTAACACCAAGAAGTGTGGTGGGGCAGGAAGTAAATGACGTAACTGCTGCACCAAGTGCTGTGTTGCAATAGGTTGCATCATCCAGTTTAAAATTTGGAATGAAGCAGCTTTTTCAATTTGAACATCTTGTACGATCAATTCATTTTGCTGAGGCTTAAACTCAACTTCACTACTTAAACCTGAAAATGCATCGAGTTCAGTCGTATGCGTTTTTAATGCAGTTTGTGCATGGAATACTTGATGATGGAATGCAAGATACGCACCTACAGGTAGGGCAATCACTTGTTCTAATGCAAGATATAAGTTCTCAATTGCATCAGTAAATTCACGAGTATTATCACCCTGAACATTGAGTAACGGGTATTGGCTACCAGTAATCACAATATGACAGCTTTGGCCTAAAAAGCGAGCTAGGGTTGCAGCAGCATAACTAAGAGTATCTGTACCATGAATAACGACGAAGTGCTGATAACCTTCGAGTTGGAGCTGTTGTATACGTTGAATAAGACTTAGCCAATCGGGCGCTGTACAAGCGCTGCTATCTACAATATTTGGGGCAGCAAAACAGTCAACCGTTAAGTGGGGGGGTATAACTTTTTTAAGTTGAGGCAAGAATTGGTCATATGGCATAGGTGCTAAAGGTTCACCTACACAGCCAAAAGTACCACCCATATAAAATAAGGCAATTTTTTTCATCTTTTTCAGGCACAAAAGCAGTCATCTTTGACTGCTTATGGTAAAACGATCGGCCTTAAGAAGCTATGCGATTTAGTAGATTTTTCGCGCGTTGTTGTTGCTCTGTGTTGAATTTTTGCTCATTACTTGCCAACAACGCATGTGCTGCTGGGTAAGCACCTAATTTGATGTATTGTTCTGCAAGTTGTAAGTCGAGTTCATTTTCATCTAACTGTTTTAATTCTGGAAATGCGTCTAGAAGTGGATCCTCTATTTGAGTTTGAGTCGCCTCTTCATTGACTGTCTCTATATGGTTTTGAGTTTCAATCTCTGGTGTTGTAACTAACGCTGGCTCATCTAACGAAAACTCAAGAGGCGCGATTGAAGTTGCTTCTAATGGCGCTTGTTCTACGAGTGTAAGTTCATCTAATGATGGAGCTTGTTCAACAGATTTGGTCTCTGAACTTGAAGGATTTAAGTCAAGGTTAAAATCTAATGCATTGACGCTACTCTCTTGATCTGCTTTTACCTCTAGTGCTTGAGTTTTTTCCTCAGTTTCATGCAGAGGTGCCAAGTCAAAAGAAAACTCTAAATCAGCTAGCTCATTTGTTTCCTGAGATGACGATACTTCTGGTACTTGCTGAGATGTTGATACTTCTGGTTCATGTACAGGTTGGCTGTTAGTTTCGGTAGCAGCGGTTTTTTCGAGTGAAAAGTTAAATTCTAAAGGTTTAACTTCAACAGCAGGTTCTTGTTTTACCGGTGTATAGTCTTTCCGCAAGTCATCAAAAGAAGCTTCAGAAGAACTTGTTGTTAACTGATCAAACTGAGCTGTAGTGTCTGGTGTATTTTTTGGTTCTTCATATGTTTGAGCTTGAGGAAAATCGATGGCATCAGATTGGCTAGATGACTCATGTTCTGTTTTTCGTAATGTCTCATATTCTTTTTGTCGAGCTTCTGCTTGAGTCACTATTTCATTTAATGCCAAGCTACGAATATGGCTAATCAGTTGTGTTATAGCAAACTCATCTTTTTGTGCAATATGAACTTCAAGTAATAATAAATAAAGAGCATGCTGAGTATTGTCTTTTTTTAACGCCTGATTGACTTGAGCTTCAGCAGCTGAATATTGCTTTTCTTGAATGAGCTGTTGAATTTTTTGACGTACAGCTTCTGGAACAGGAGTGTTTTGTGGAACAGGTGGAAGAGTGTCTTCTACTACATTTACTTTGCTTTTTTCACGCGAGCTTTTACTCGATTTAGAGTTCGCTTTTTTATTGGTTTTTTTGTTTACCGTTTTAGGAGAAGTGGCCTCTTGTTTCTGGCTATTCTCGCGTTTTTTTAAAATAACAGCGACCACGAGTAATATGATGAACGGAATTACATATAACATTACTTTCCCCTTAAAAATAAATATTTGCAATATAAAGCGAGCTAACTCTGGTTTTAACTTAATGTTTTTGTTTGTGAGTTTGTTGCTGTGCTTGTAACTGCTGTTGTAACTCTGCCAAACGAGCATTCAAAAGCTGAATACGTTGGTCTTTTAAACGTAAAGTTTGATTTAGTTTGGTTACATTCCTTTGTAATGTAACGTTTTTTTCTCTTTTTGTCATAACTTTTACTGCTAACTCAGTATTGTTTTGACTTTGTTGTGTGCTCTTTTTAGCACTTCCATGTGTAGAATTTTGGCTGTTTTCAGCCACGATACTCATTTCTGCTTGTTGCAATCGGTATTTAGCTTGGCCAGAAGATGATTTTGCAGTATGTGTTATTTCAGTTTTTGATTTATTTTGCTGAGTTTTAGCGACAGGAGGGTGTGTGAGTTTTAGAGAAATTCCCTGACGCAAACGGTTTACATCACCTTGAATAAAAGCATGCTGGTTTTGTTTTTGGATATCATGCATGACCTTTGCAACTGGCTGTTTGGTTTTCGCTGCAATACGATTAGCAATACTCCATAAAGACTCATTATGTTGTACTACATATTTACCTGAAGTTACTGGTCCTTTAGATGGACTTAGGGTTTGTTTCTTTGCAGTATTTTGATTGAGATTTTTGGATGGAGCAGTCTTCTTTTGTCCTGCTAAATTTTTAACTGTTGTCTTTGGCGAAGTATGGGCATTTGACTTAGTGATAGTAGGTTTGGTTTGTGCCTGATCGGGCGCCGTACCTGTTACAACTTGTTGAGTTGCTAGAGCTGAAGCGTTTTCACTAAGTGAGGGAGTTGAATTCGTATTTAATGCAGAGGCAGTGCCAGAGCTGATATTAAGATTTTGTTCACTATTAGAGTTTGTTGTAGTTGGGGTCGAAGTTGATAAAGCATATTGGGTGCTTTCTGGCAGATTTAATGCAATATCCTTCTCGTTAACAACAAACTGAGGAGATAAAGTACTTTCGTTATTTTCAGTCTTTTTTATCGGAGAAGGTTTAATTACAGTTTTAATATGCTGTAAACGCGTTGCAGAACCTTCACTGATTTTCACAACAATATTGAGCTCAGGATCATTAACAGGTCGGGATGAGGTAATCACAATAACCCCAGAACCTTGACCATTTTGGCGTGTATAAAAATTAAGATTTCCTGGAGGCTGATGAGTTACACCCAAAGCGCTTAAATCTTCAGGAGTCGCTAAACTCACTTGTAATGTAGCGTTGGGGTCAGCTTGTTGGAAATTCATTTCTGCATATAACAAATCCCCGGGCGCAGACTGAATTTGTATAGGGTCTAATGTAATCGCATAAAGAGAAGGCGAAGACATAATGGTGAAAATGGCAATTTTTAATTTGTTATAAACAGTCATCTCAATCCATGACCTAATAAGTCGTAAAGTCGTTCAAAATTATACAATAATGAAATGTAAATAAATTGTAAAATTTTTACAAACCAGTTACGAAAAAGCCGATCTAATGTGATCGGCTTTTCGTTTTGACTGAATAATTCAGACCAAATTATGAGCTCTTGTATTCTACTAAGATACGTAACATGCGACGTAAAGGTTCAGCAGCACCCCAAAGTAACTGATCACCTACTGTGAATGCGCCTAAATATTCTTTACCCATATTAAGTTTGCGCAAACGGCCAACAGGTACAGTTAAGGTGCCAGTTACAGCAACAGGTGTAAGGTCAGTCATAGACGCTTCACGAGTGTTTGGTACAACTTTCGCCCATTGGTTTGAAGTGCGAATCATATCTTCGATTTCATCAAGTGGAACATCTTTTTTCAACTTGATTGTCAGTGCTTGAGAGTGGCAACGCATCGCGCCAATACGGACACAGTGGCCATCGATCGGAACAATTTGTGAATTACCCAAGATCTTGTTGGTTTCAACCTGACCTTTCCACTCTTCTTTTGACTGACCGCTTTCGAGCTGTTTATCAATATAAGGAATCAATGATCCAGCTAATGGCACGCCAAAGTTAGCAGATGGGAAACCTTCGCCACGTTGTAACTCAGCAACTTGACGATCAATATCCAAAATTGCAGATTTAGGGTCATCTAACAATGTTTTGGTATTGTTATATAAGTAGCCCATACCAGTAATTAGCTCACGCATGTTTTGTGCGCCAGCGCCTGATGCTGCTTGATAAGTCATAGCAGTCATCCACTCCACCAAATTGTTTTGGAAAAGTGAACCTACACCCATCAACATAAGCGATACGGTACAGTTACCGCCTACGAAAGTTTTGGTGCCGTTAACCAAGCCGTCTTTAATAACGTTAAGGTTTACTGGGTCAAGAACGATGATCGCATCATCTGACATACGTAAAGTAGAGGCTGCATCAATCCAGTAGCCATCCCAACCAGTTGCTTTTAACTGTGGGAAAACTTCAGACGTATAGTCACCACCTTGACAGGTAATAATGACATCCATTTGCTTCAGACTATTAATGTCTGTAGCTTCCATAAGTGCTGGGGCAGTCTTACCACCAAATGAAGGAGCTTCACCACCTGCATTACTGGTAGAGAAATAAAATGGCTCAATATGAGCAAAATCATTCTCTTCAACCATACGTTGCATAAGGACGGAACCGACCATCCCGCGCCAACCGACCAGACCTACTTTCATGTCATTTTGCCTCGGTGCGTTAAAATTGTTAGGGGGAGTTGAGTGTATCAAAAGTGTCCACAACTGCAAGCGTTACAGAAACAAAACACCATGTTTATTGAGTAGAATATCTTGTTTATGTTACATACAAAATTGATAAAGATGACAAAAAACTTAAAAACCAAATCATCTTAAAAGAGAAAATTCAATGATTTATGTCGAAGTTCTAGCTGGTCTGGTGATTTGGTTAAGTTTCTGGTCACTTATTCCTCGTGATGAGTGGTGGTTTCGTGGCGCCGATTTTCCTCGTTTGCAGATTCTATTTGTTGGTCTATTAGCCTTTGTTGGTATGCTGTTTTGGCCTGGCGAATGGAATCTATGGCGTGAAATAGTGCTTGCTGTGCTTATGGCGGCCATCGCCTATCAGCTTAAAATGGTTTTGCCTTATACCTTGCTCTGGAGAAAACAGGTTAAACAGGTCAAATCATCCCAGTTAGACCAACAAAAGCAAATTTCATTAATTGTATCGAATGTTCTAACCCCAAATGATAAATATCATTTATTGCTTGAACAGATCAGGACATTAAAACCAGATTTGTTACTTACATTGGAAAGTGATAAGACTTGGGAAAATGCTTTAAAAGAAATTGAAGAAGATTATCCTTATCGCGTTCCCGTGCCTTTAGATAATTTATACGGCATGCATTTATATAGTCGATTATCTCTATCGAATACTGAAGTTAAATTTATTTTAAGTGATGAAATTCCATCTATTCATACTACTGTGACCTTACGATCTGGTATGCCAGTTCAACTCTATTGTTTACATCCGAAGCCACCGAGTCCAACCGAGGCGAAAGATTCGACTTTACGTGATGCAGAGCTTTTAATTGTTGGCGACCAGATTAAAGACTTAGATGAAAGCTGTATTGTGATGGGAGATTTAAATGATGTAGCGTGGTCACGAACTACGCGGTTGTTCCAGCGGATTAGTGGGCTACTTGACCCACGAGTTGGGCGACATTTTATTAATACTTTTCATGCAGATTATCCATTGCTGCGTTGGTCTTTAGATCATATTTTTCATAGTACGGATTTTGGTTTAGTTAAAATGCAGCGTTTACCACATATTGGATCTGATCATTTTCCTGTATATGTTGTTTTGCAGACTGGGCGAATATTTGAACATATTCAAGAGGAATTGGAACAAACTCAAACCGATGAAGAAGAGGCTCAAAGCGCCATACAAGAAGGGATTGCAAAGGCTGAAAAAGAAGAAAAAATTGTGACTGATAAAATTGCACAGCCTTATAAATAAAAAGAATATAAAAATTGATGTAAGCAATAACGTACAAAGATTTGAGTCTAGGGCGAATAGGCAGGGGGGGATAAAAACCTTATTCTACATTCATCGGCACACGGAAACGGGAATGGACTATCCCACGTAAGGATACACAAAGCTGATATGGAATAGCATCACGGATTAGATGTTGGAACGGAAACGATAAAAATAACGATTAACCTGAAAGCACAACCTCATTTACCCGAGTTTTGCAGGACGCAGAGCTCGGGTTAATATTTTATATATACCATATTTAATTTATCGTAAAAAAAGAAATATTTTTAAGTTAATCTTAATTTTAAAATCTATCTAATGATAGGTAAGCACTCATCTATATCTAAGTAATTTTTAATGAAAATAGATACAATTTTTTTTTCAGATAAGTTTCTGTTTTTATAGATTATTGATGAATAAATATGGGTTTTCATCTGTTTAGATATAAATTGGGGTTGTTTAATTAGCAAATCTCAATAGAATGTGCCGATCGTTGACATGTTGGATCGTCAACAGGCATTGTTGTTTATCTCGTCAGATCGGCGAGTTGTGATTTGTTTGTACATTTAAATTTCTGTTTGGAAATTACTGTACATATTGAGGTTTCACTCTTAGTTAGTGGTCTTCTCCCTCTCATATTTGATACTTTGCGGTGCATAAGGATTGTCTTATGAAGAATTTTAAATTTAGCCTTGCTTGGCAAATTTTAATTGCTTTAATCCTAGGGATAGTTGTCGGGGCTGTTTTACATAATCAGCCTGAAATCAAAGACAGTATTGTAACTAATGTTCTTACGCCACTTGGTAAGATTTTCATTAGCCTGATTAAAATGATTGTTATTCCAATCGTTTTCTCTACCTTAATTTTAGGTATTGCAGGTGTTGGCAGTACGAAAAGTTTAGGGCGACTTGGTTTTAAAACCATTCTCTATTTTGAAATTATTACCACTATTGCTATTTTGGTGGGCTTAGTTGCAGCGAATATCTTCCATCCAGGTTCAGGCATTGATATGTCTCAACTGGTTCAAACTGATATTTCTCAATATAAGCATACAACTGAAGAAGTTCAGTCACAGTCTCATGGCATTATGCAGACAATATTATCGCTTATCCCAACGAACATTATTAGTTCAATGGCGCATGGCGAAATGTTACCTGTGATTTTCTTTGCTGTGTTATTTGGTATTGGTTTGTCTTCATTACCAGCAACAACTAAAGATCCATTATTAAACGTATTTCATGCTGTATCGGAAACAATGTTCCGTGTAACGCACATCATCATGAAATATGCGCCAGTGGGTGTGTTTGGTTTGATTGCAGTAACGGTTGCAAACTTCGGTTTCGCTTCGCTTATCCCTTTAGGCAAATTAGTCGTGTTGGTATATGGCGCGATCTTGTTCTTTGCTTTGGTGGTACTTGGTTTAACTGCAAAAATGTTCAGCATCAATATCTTTACTTTATTTAAGATTTTGAAAGATGAATTAATTTTGGCATATTCAACTGCAAGCTCTGAAACAGTTTTACCGCGTATTATGCAAAAGATGGAAGCTTATGGCGCGCCTAAAGCAATTTCTAGTTTTGTAATCCCAACAGGTTATTCATTTAACCTTGACGGTTCTACGCTTTACCAAAGTATCGCGGCAATCTTTATTGCACAGCTTTACGGTATTGAAATGTCAATTAGCCAACAGGTCATTTTAGTTGTAACTTTAATGATTACTTCTAAAGGTATTGCGGGTGTTCCTGGCGTATCGTTTGTTGTGTTATTAGCAACATTAGGTAGTGTTGGTATTCCTGTAGAAGGCTTGGCATTTATTGCTGGTGTTGACCGTATCATGGATATGGCACGTACCGCATTGAATGTTGTAGGTAATGCACTTGCAGTACTTGTGATTAGTAAATGGGAAAAACAATACGACTATGAAAAAGCAGCAGCTTATGAAGCATCGCTTAAATAAAGCTGACTTTTTATTGTTGTAATAAAAACCCGCGTTGATCGCGGGTTTTTTTATGGGGTTATTTCAGTACAGATTCATATAGAGCCAGTGTTTGATCACACATGTCTTTCAAGCTAAACCTGGTAACAGGGGCAACGACTTGAGGCTGTTCAATATGCTGTCTAACTGTTTCCAGTAAAGCCTTTTCATTTCCTACTTCAACAAGACCTTGTGTATAGATATTCGATAAAATCTCGGCTACGCCTCCACGATTCCAGCCAATGACTGGAGTACCTACTGAAAGCGCTTCTAATGCTGTTCTACCGAATGTTTCTGCCTGATTGGATAGAGAGAGCACAATGTCACTAAAAGCGAGCCATTCGCGAATATCTGAGCGATGTCCTACAAAGGTAATTTTATCTGTGAGTCCTTTGCTTTGAATGGTACTCTGCAACTCGCTTAAATAGGCCTGTTTTTTTGCATCGGCACCGCCAACCACCACAGCATGTAGCTGAGGATATTGTTCACCTAGTTTTTGCATCAATTCAATTAAACTTTCATGTCCTTTTAAACGTGTAATACGGCCAGGTAAGCAAAGTAAAAACTTATTTTCAAGTTCAGGAAAGTCATTAAAAACTTGATTAAACCATTGTGCTGATGGCTGATAATTATGTGGAAACGCGGCTGGGTCAATTCCTCGATAAATCCGAACAATATCTTGGGGAGGGCAGTTTTTATAATGGTCAGTGATGTATTTAACTACGCTGTCTGAAACAGCAATCACTTTTTCGGCCTGAGTCATAATTGCACTATAACGATTGACTGAATAAAAGCCATGCACCGTGCTAATGAGGTGAGGGCGTTTGTTCGCAGGTATTTTTCTTAAAGCAAAGTGAGTCAGCCAAGCAGGTACGCGTGAGCGTACATGAACAATATCTGGTTGATGCTGTTCAATCAGCTGGCGCAATGGGCGGATTTGCCACAAGCTTGAAAGTGATTTTTTATGAATTGGTAGCGTTAAGTGAGTAGAGCCTTCAGCTTCGAGCTGTGAGACCAAACGGCCACCATTTGAAACAACCAATGATTGGTGGCCTTGTGCAACGAGCGCACGGGCAATTTCTAGTGTGCCGCGTTCTACGCCACCGCTGTTGAGTTCTGGGAGAAGTTGCATCACTTTCATTGTTTTTGCCTTTAGGTTGTAGCAAAGCGGGGTCTTACGATTTATTCATTCAATAGGTGGAGTTTACTCCTTACTTTTGTTTTGGCAAAAGTAACAAAACCATTTGTTGGACTAACGACACATCCATGATGTCGTAGTCCAACAGGCGACATCCTTGTCGCCTTCGCACGATAGTAGATACTGGTGTTTATTTAAATGTTTATAACTACAGTGTGGTCATTACAGAAGATTATTTAATAGATCTCTTCATATCCCTCAGGACGTGTCTTAAATCGACGGTGGAACCACATATATTGAGTCGGTGCGATGCGAAGTTGATTTTCAATAATTTTATTGACGCGTGTTGCATCATCGACTTCGTCTTCGCTTGGCATATTGTCGACCGCAGGTTCAATCAGAACGTGATATTTCGGGTTCTTTATATCTCCATGGCGATAGAAATATAAAGGCACGGCGACTGCTTTTGAGATTTTTAATAAGCGGCGGTGTGCAGTGACTGTGGCAGCAGGTACACCGAAAAACGGTGCCATAACACCTTGTTTAAGTCCAAAGTCTTGGTCGGGGCTATACCAAATTGCATCGCCATCTTTAAGGTGGCGAATTAAACCACGCATATCATCATGATCGATTTGTGCTTTATAAATCGTGCCACGGCAACGATAAATGAGCATATCGAGCAATGGGTTATTTTGAGGTCGATAGACAACATCTGGTTCAAAATACTGAGCACAAACATAGCCGCCAGCATCAAGAAGCGTGCTGTGAGTCCCCAGTAATAAAACACCTTTGCCCTGAGCTTGGGCATTGGTAATGTGCTCTAAACCTTCAATCGTGACTCGGTTTTTAAACCAGCGTGGGCTGTACCATGCATTTAAGGTTTCAAACACTCCAAGCATCATATCGACGAAAACTTGTTGAGCTTGTTGTTGAACCTTATCGGCAGACCATTCAGGAAAACAGACTTCTAAATTACGAATAGTGGTTTTACGGCGTGATTTTAGATATTTCCAAGCTAGATGAGCTACGCCATGCGCCAGACGCCATTGTATGGCCCAAGGTAAAATAGCCAAAAGCATTAAAAAGACAATAGCAATCCAAACACCCCAATATTTAGGCAATAAAAAGGACCATTGAAATTCACCGGGCGTATAAGGCTGCTTTTGGCTCATAACGATATAAAGAGTTCAAAAAGTTAAAACAGGCAAAAGTGTATCACGAACTGAATTTATCGTCGTAATACACTGTTCAATTGAGTGTTAATAGAGGATGAAATAAGAAGCTTGAGTTATCGGCGATTTTCTAAAAGAATTTTAACAGCAAGTCCTGCTAATACTGTTCCCATGAGCCAGCGTTGTATATTTGCCCAAAGAGGTTTTTGTTGTAGAAAAAGGGCAATGCTACCCGCAGAAAGTACAATAAGCGCATTTACTGAAACGCTGACAAAAATTTGAATCGTACCGAGTTGAATTGATTGCCACAAAATACTGCCTTGTTGTGGGTGAATAAACTGTGGGAGTAAAGATAAATACATAATGGCAATTTTCGGATTAAGCAGGTTGGTCGCAAAACCCATTAAAAAGAGTTTAGCTGGGGAATCTACTGATAAATCTTTTACATTGAAAATTGGAGCGGCATTTGGACGTAGTGCTTTCCATGCAAGCCAGAGTAAATAAATCGCACCAGCAATACGAATAGTATCGTAAGCATAAGGAACAGCTACAATTAACGCCGTAATACCAAAAGATGCGCAAAGCATATAAAAGATAAAGCCTACAGCTACGCCACCTAAAGAGATAAATCCAGCGGTTTTCCCTTGGCAAATTGAGCGGGAAATAAGGTAAATCATATTGGGACCAGGAGTGAGTACCATCGCCAAACAAATTAGTCCAAATGCTAAAATTTGAGAAAGCTCCAGCATGCCAAAACACTCCAATATTATTATGCTGTTAGATATAACATAATTATTTTTATAAGTCTTATATTCAAGCACAGGGTTATTTTTAAATACTAAAAATAACCAAAATATAATCTATTATAGGAATGTGATTTATAGGCTTTAAGTTTTTAAAAGCTTATATTCACAATATAAAAAAAAGAGCCTGCTTAATTTAAGAAGGCTCTTTTTTTTAGGGTCTTTTTAGAAAAGTAAAACGAATTAGTTTCCTTTGCTCATTTGTTCAAGCACGTCCCAACGTTCCAATTTTTCAAGCAGTAATTCTTCAATTTCTGCTAGGCGTTGGCTTGCTTGGGTTGCAGCATCTGCATCTTTAACAAACCATGAACCATCTGCAAGTTTCTCAGAAAGTTCTGCTTGTTCCTTTTCTAAGTTTTCAATTTCAGCGGGTAATTGTTCAAGTTCACGCTGATCTTTATAACTCAGTTTGACCTTTTTAACGGTACTTTGGGCAGCAGCTTTTTCCGCTTCAGCTTTTGCCTGAGCTTTTTTAACGTCAGATTTCTGATCGACTACTTTGTCATCTGGACGTTGCTGCAAATAGTCTTGGTAGCCACCGATGTATTCTGCAATATTGCCTTTACCATCAAATACCCACGTAGATGTTACTACGTTATCCATAAATGCACGGTCATGGCTAATGAGAAGCAAGGTGCCTTTGTAATCAGACAACATTTCTTCTAGAAGCTCTAGAGTCACCATATCCAAGTCATTGGTTGGCTCATCCATTACAATTAGATTCGATGGTTTGAGTAGCAGTTTAGCTAGTAAGATTCGATTTCGTTCACCACCAGAAAGTGCTTTTACTGGAGTACGAGCACGTTCAGGTGAAAATAGGAAGTCTTGAAGGTAGCTGTAGATATGACGACGGTTGCCATTTACATCAACGAAGTCAGAGCCTTCTGAAACGTTTGCCATTACCGTTTTTTCAAGGTCTAAGGCATTACGTAATTGGTCAAAATAGGCAACTTCTAACTGTGTACCTGTTTTAACTGAACCGCCATGTTCGATTTCACCTAAAATGGCTTTAATCAACGTCGTTTTACCAACGCCATTATCACCTACCAAGCCAATACGATCACCACGCATAACAAGGGTAGAGAAATCTTTGATCAGTAAATTATCGTCGTAAGCGACACTTAAATGTTCGATATCAAATACTAATTTACCTGAACGATTTGCTTCTTGAGTTGCCATACTCACTTTGCCTTGTTGTGAGCGGCGTGCTTTCGATTCTTCACGTAAAGCTTTTAACGCACGAACACGGCCTTCATTACGGGTACGACGTGCTTTAATACCTTGGCGAATCCAAGCCTCTTCTTCAGCTAACTTTTTATCAAATAAAGCATTCTGTTTTTCTTCTGCTTCCATTTGCTGAGCTTTTAGCTCTAAATAGCGAGAATAATTTCCTTCATAACCTCGTAGAATACCGCGGTCGAGTTCTACAATTCGAGTTGCAATGCTATCTACAAAAGAACGGTCATGCGAAATAAATAGAAGTGTTAAATTATTTTGATCGAGTAAGAATTTTTCTAACCATTCAATACTTTCAACATCTAAATGGTTCGTAGGTTCGTCTAGAAGTAATACGTCTGGTTGTGTTAAAAGAGCACGTGCGAGTAAGACACGGCGTTTACGTCCACCTGACAGGTCTGCTAAGTCTGCATTTGGATCAAGCCCCATTTTACTTAAAAGAGCATTTACCTTATTTTCTAGTGCCCAACCATCTAGTTGGTCTAGCTTATGCTGAAGGTTACCCATGCGATCACAGGCTTCCATATCTCCTAACATACAAGCATCGGTCGCTTCATGATAAGCTCTGAGTACTTCAGAAGCTTCACCTGCACCATCTGCCACAATGTCAGCTACTTTGCCAGAGTCCATTGGAACGTCTTGGGCTAACATTGAGACAGTTAGACCATTTTGAATGGAAACTTCACCAGAATCTGGTAATAGGCTTCCCTCGATCAGTTTAAGTAAAGTAGACTTACCTTCACCATTACGCCCAATTAAACAGACTCGTTCGCCACGTTCTAGATTAAAGTTCGCGCCATCGAGTAGGGCAGGTCCGCCAAAAGCAAGTTGGACATCCCTTAGGGTAATATAGGCCATAATGTTTTCCAGAATCTCAAATGAGGATTTAAATGACTAAACCACCATATCATGATGATCAAGCGTCATTGTCCGCACCCATTGAAGATTTGCAAGTGCGAATTACATTTTTGGATGATTTAGTTGAAGAATTAAATCAACAACTCGCTATTCAGACCCAAGAAATAGCTGATTTAAAAAAACAAATGCAATTTCTTTATCAACGTGTGGAATCATCGGATTTATCGGAAGGTATTGCACCTTTTGACCCATTAACCAATAAACCTCCTCACTATTAATAAAATGGCAAGTTCAATGCTTGCCATTTTATTAGGGAATATTTTTAATTTTACTTAAAAACCATGTAATACGATTTTCCCTTTTGTTGTGCCGCTTTCAATTTGCTGATGAACTCGTTTTAAATTTTCAGCATTAATTGGACTTATAACCTCGGTTACGGTCGTCTTGATTTTTCCTTCGTCAACCAGTTTGCTGATTTCATTTAATAGTTCACTTTGTTTTTGCATATCTTCAGTCTGGAACATTGAACGTGTAAACATAAACTCCCAATGCACCGATACTGACTTTGATTTGAAAGGCTTAATATCTAACTGAGCTGGATCATCAATTAAACCAAAATGACCTTGTGGTGCAATCAACTCTACGATATCTGATAAATGCTGATCTGTTTGAGTCGTTGAGAATACATATAAAGGTGCAGTTAAGCCTAATTGCTTGATTTGGGCTGCTAAAGGCTCTCGATGATCTAATACATAGTCAGCACCAAGTTGCTTAACCCATTCTTGAGTTTCTGCTCGTGAAGCTGTTGCAATAATTGTTAGGTTAGTCAGCTGCTTAAGAAGTTGAATGGTGATTGAACCTACACCACCAGCTCCGCCAATTACTAATATTGATGTATTTTCTGGAGCAGCTTTGGGTACTTGTAACCGATCAAATAGCATTTCCCATGCCGTGATAGCAGTTAAAGGAAGAGCAGCTGCTTCAGTTACTTCTAAAGTTTTTGGTTTATGCCCCACAATACGTTCATCAACCAACTGCAATTCACTATTACTGCCTTGGCGATTGAGTGCACCTGCATACCAGACTGCATCTCCGACTTTAAATTGCGAGACTTGATCTCCAATCGCTTCAATGATGCCTACCGCATCCCAACCAAGAGTTTTCCACTGATTATTTTCTGGATTTACATTGTTGCGAATTTTTGTATCAACTGGATTAACTGAAATCGCCTGAACACGAACAAGTAAATCACGACCTTCTGCAACGGGAGTGTCGAGTTCAATATTAACGAGTGCTTCTGGTGACGTAATGGGACCTGCTTTTTGATATGCCACAGCTTTCATAATAATAATTCCTCTTGTTGAGAGTTTGATCATAACGTAAGCTTAAATTTAGTGACTACAAACAAATAACGCTCATAGTGTCAAAAAGGATACTGTAAAATGGCAAAACTACGACATTCAAGTTTTGATTGCTCTCCAGGTTGTTCAGTGGAGGCGGCCATTAGTTTGATTGACGGAAAGTGGAAATGCGTCATTCTTTGGCATTTATTTAATGAAGGCACCTTACGGTTTAATGAAATTCGAAAGCGTGTTCCGAGCATTACCCAAAGAATGCTGACAAATCAGTTACGTGAGTTAGAGCAAGACGGAGTTATTCATCGGGAAGTTTACCCTCAGGTCCCCCCTAAAGTGGAATATTGCCTGACCGAATTAGGGCAAAGTCTTGAGCAAATACTATTTGCTTTAAAACTGTGGGGTGATGCCCATATTGACCGATTTGGAAAGTTGACGCTTGTTAAGGATGGTCAGAACTCTTAACTATATTTGAGTGACAACATGGCAATTTGCACCGTGAAATACTGATATTTTGGGTCTTGCGATCTTATCGGGCATTATTTTTCTGATGTAACTTGCGTTTTCTGGTCAGCTTATGCAACTCTAATAAAAGAGATTAATAGGTTTTGCTATGGACAATATGGGAATTTGGGTTACGGTTATCATTGTTCTTTTCGTACTAGGCTCCATTTTTGGTTTAAGAGTGAGCCCACGTGAAAAGGCACTTGGTATTATGCGTGATAAAGCCCGAAAAATAGGGTTACATCCACGTGTAATTGTTGCACCTGAATGGACACATGTTCCAATGGCTACTGAAAAACGTGCCAGCATGGTTGCTTATTATAGTGTATTGATTCCTGATGCCCGTTTATCCTTAATGCGTGCTCGCGTTATAGATGGCAAATTAAAAGTGGTTCAGGGCGATGAGAAATTTAATGATTCTCCCATTGCATTAAAAGGGATTTATGCTATTGATATGCAGGCAAACTGTGTAGGGCTTTATTGGGATGAGGAATCAGACCTAAGAGCAACACAATTAGATGAGATGAAGGCTTATCTTTTGACCTTGGCTAAAGCCTGATTTTTAAATTTATTGGTATAGGAATAACATTTTATATGGCGAATACCTCGCGCTCTGCATCTCAAAGCACAGCATCTACTGCACCTGCTGCACATAAACGTGCCTTAGTGATTGTGGAGTCGCCTGCCAAAGCGAAAACCATCAATAAATATTTGGGTTCGCAATTCATTGTAAAGTCTTCTGTAGGTCACGTACGTGACTTGCCAACAGGTGGCAGTAAATCAACAGAGAAAAAGCCGGCTGCCCGGACTAAACTCACCGAAGCCGAAAAAGAACAAAAAGCTAGTCAGGCTTTAGTTAATCGTATGGGCGTTGATCCTGAGCATGGTTGGGAAGCTCATTACGAAGTTCTGCCTGGTAAAGAAAATGTTGTAGCTGAACTCAAAAAACTCGCCAAAGATGCCGATGCAATCTATCTCGCAACGGACTTGGATAGAGAAGGGGAAGCCATTGCTTGGCACCTAAGAGAAGTGATTGGTGGCGATGACAGCCGTTATCACCGCGTGGTATTTAACGAAATTACTAAAAATGCCATTCAAGAAGCATTTAAACAGCCAACACGTCTAGATTTAAACCGTGTAAATGCCCAGCAAGCACGCCGTTTCTTAGACCGTGTGGTGGGCTTTATGGTTTCGCCATTACTTTGGGAAAAAATTGCCCGTGGTTTATCGGCTGGACGTGTGCAGTCAGTAGCAGTGAAACTGGTTGTAGAACGTGAGCGAGAAATTCGAGCTTTTATTCCAGAAGAATATTGGCAAGTTTTTGCAGATACCCAAGCGAAAAAAGACGATATTCGTCTTGAAGCATTTAGACAGGCTGGTAAAACCCTTAAACTGAAAAATAAAGCTGAAACTGATGCTTTATTAGATGTTTTAAAAGGTGCTGAATATAAAGTTGCACAGCGTGAAGATAAACCAACTAAGGTCAATCCAAGCGCACCTTACATTACTTCAACTCTGCAACAGGCTGCGAGTACACGTTTAGGCTTTTCTGTGAAGAAAACCATGATGTTAGCTCAGCGTTTATATGAAGCTGGTTTTATTACCTATATGCGTACTGACTCAACTTTCTTGAGTGATGATGCAGTAAGCATGGTACGTGCGCATATTGAAAGCCAATATGGTGAAAAATATTTACCGGCTAAGCCAAACCGCTATGGGAACAAAGCGGGTGCTCAAGAAGCCCATGAAGCGATTCGCCCATCGAACGTTGCACTAACAGGTGATCAGCTTGCGGGTGTAGAGCGTGATGCTCAACGTCTATATGATTTGATCTGGCGTCAGTTTGTTGCGTGTCAAATGACACCAGCAGAATATTTGTCTTCTACTTTGATTGTTGAAGCGGCGAATGTTGAGCTAAAGGCAAAAGGCCGTACGCTTGTATTCGAAGGCTTCACTAAAGTACGTGGCGCGAATAAGTCAGATGACGATATTATTTTACCTGCTATTAAAGTAGGCGAAATTTTAAAGTTAGAAAAGTTAGATCCAAGTCAGCACTTTACTAAACCACCTGCACGTTTTACTGAAGCATCTTTAGTTAAAGAGCTTGAAAAACGTAGTATTGGTCGTCCTTCGACTTATGCAGCTATTATTTCTACTATTCAGGAACGTGGTTACGTTAAGTTAGAAAACCGTCGACTTTTCGCCGAAAAAATGGGTGAGATTGTGACGGATCGTCTGGATGAAAGTTTTAATAACTTGATGAACTATGCGTTTACGGCAGACCTTGAAGGACAGCTTGATAAAGTTGCAACAGGCGAGCGTAACTGGAAAGAGTTACTCGATACTTTCTACGGCGACTTTAAGAAACGTCTTACTAATGCTCAAGGCGAGCATGGCATGCGCCGTAATCAACCAGTTGAAGTACCAGCTGTACATTGCCCTGAATGCTCACGTCCAATGCAGATTCGTACGGGTACAACTGGTGTATTCTTAGGATGTTCCGGCTATAACTTGCCGCCTAAAGAGCGTTGTAAGGGTACATTGAACTTAACACCTGTTGAGTCTTTAGCTGCGTTATCTGATGATGATGGTGCTGAAACTGCTGACTTGATGTCAAAGCATCGCTGTGCAAAATGTGGCACTGCCATGGACAGCTATGTGATTGATGGTGGTCGTAAATTACACGTATGTGGTAATAACCCTGACTGCGATGGTTTTGAGCTTGAAGAAGGTGAGTTCAAGATTAAGGGTTATGATGGGCCAACGATCCCATGTGATAAATGTGATGGTGAAATGCAGCTTAAGACTGGTCGTTTTGGCCCGTATTTCGCTTGTACAAGCTGTGACAATACCCGTAAGGTCTTGAAAAGTGGTCAACCTGCACCTCCACGTGTAGAACCGATCAAGATGGAACATTTACGTTCAGCGAAACATGATGACTTCTTTGTATTGCGTGACGGTGCAGCTGGCTTATTCTTGGCAGCGAGTAAATTCCCGAAAATTCGTGAAACACGTGCACCAAAAGTTGCAGAGTTACGTAGTGTGGCAGCTCAGCTTGATCCAAAATATCAATTTATTTTACAAGCGCCAGATGTAGACCCTGAAGGTAATCCAACAATTGTGAAATTCAGTCGTAAGAATCAATCGCAGTATGTCGGTTCAGAAACCCCAGAAGGTAAACAAACTAAATGGAGCCTAGTTTACCAAGATGGTAAATGGGTTGAGGGCTAATCAAGTCCACCATAAAAAATGCTAGCTCAGCTAGCATTTTTTATGTCTAAAACAATAAAAGAAAATTTTAATTTTATGGGGAATAAGAATGTGGAAAAACATTCGGGTCTTATGTTTATTAATTATTTTATTGATTGTTGCTGTTCAAGCATGGCGAGATCAAAATCAAGATTGGAATCGACCAGTTGTAGTCATTTTACATCCAGTTAATGCAGATGGTTTAGAGACAACACAGGCCTATATCCATCAGTTGAAAAACGAAGATTTTTGGGCAATTAACAGCTATTTAAGTGAGTGGTCACAGCATTATCGTGGACAATCAGGAAACTTTACAATTCGCTTAGGACAACAGTTGCAGCAACGACCACCTGCGGTTCCTCAAAATGCCAACATTTTGCATGTTATGTGGTGGAGCTTAAAATTTCGTTTCTATGCATGGCGACAAAAACAACCTGAAGACAGTGGAGCATCACTTAAACTTTATTTAAATTATTATGATCCTAACTACCAAAAAGTCTTAATCCATTCAACTGCTTTAGAAAAAGGTCGTATTGGTAGTGTGAATTTATTTGCGACCAAGACACAAGCTTCACAAAATCAGGTTGTGATTGTTCATGAGCTATTACATGGCTTTGGGGCACAAGACAAATATGATTTAAAAACAGGACAACCTATTTACCCTTTAGGTTATGCCCAACCTGAAAAAGTACCTCTATATCCACAGACTGATGCCGAAATCATGGGTGGTCGAACGCCTTTGTCTGAGCAGAGCAATAAAATGCCGAATGGCTTACATGAAACAATAATAGGTTTACCTACAGCTCAAGAAATTGGCTGGGTGAAATAAAACTGTGGATAAATACTGCTTTATCCACATCAATTGTTAAGAAACGATGCAGATTTTATACAGACAAAAAATGTGAAGTGCATCACTATTATTAGGTAGATGAAATTCTAATACCTGATAATAAGAGTAGCCATGATGAAAACTGTAGGTAATGATTTAGTACGTAATCAGTTACATGCTGACCGTAAATGGTATTTGATATTGGGCTTTGTGCTTATTGGTTTTGGCCTGATTTTATTTAGTTCATTGCCATTTGCGACCTTTTCTGTTGTTTTTTTATTTGGAATACTCATGATGGTCGGCGGTGTTTTGCATCTTGTCGCGGCTATGAGTGTTTTTAAAGGCGCAAGCCGATGGTTGTGGGCACTGTTTGGTGTGCTTTATTTAATGGCTGGTTATTATGCGTTTTCTACTCCAGTCACTACAGCAGTAGTACTGACAAGCCTATTATCTATAGCGCTGATCATTGCTGGTGCTATACGTACCATAAATGCAATTTTACTTAAGCCAATTAGTGGATGGGGCTGGACCCTGTTTTCTGGGTTATTGACGCTTGCTACAGGTATTTTAATTTTAGTTTCTAAAGATTCACCTTTTTGGGTATTAGGAATGTTCCTTGCTATTGATATTTTATTTCAGGGAATTAACTTTCTAGGTTTGGCTTCAGCCATTAAACATCTTCCTTCTAGTTCAAAAACAGTATCTTAAAAAATAATATTCAACCAAAGAGCACTTTAAGTGCTCTTTTTGTTTTTAGGATAGGCAGACCCATCTGTTGCCTCGGTCTGTTAAACTATGTCTTGGTGTTTTAGCGATATGTGTTATGAGTCTTGCAAAATTAATTAATGAACTAAATGCTCAGCAAAAAAAAGCAGCCACTACGTCTGCGCAAAACTGTTTAGTTTTGGCGGGCGCTGGTTGTGGCAAGACTAAAACTATTGTTGCTCGTGCAGCTTATTTAATTGATCAGGGCTTGCCAGCGAACCAAATCCAGATTTTAACGTTCACGCGCCGTGCTGCGAGTGAAATTGTTGCGAGAGTAGAACAACATGTGGGAGCACAGGCAAAGGGTCTGCGAGCTTCAACTTTTCATACGTTTTGTATGTATTTACTACGCCGTAATCCACAAGCTTTTGGGTTAAATCAATTTAGTATTATTGATCGTGATGATCAGTTGCTTATGTTTCGCTTATTAAGAGGCAAAGATAAAGATAACGTCTTGCCCAAAGCCGCAGAGCTGTGTGATTTATATTCTTATGCGAGAAATACTCAAACAAAGCTTTCTGAGGCATTAATTAAACAGCTTCCAGATGCATATGAGCATAAGAATCAAATTGCAGATTTAATGAAAACCTATGAGCAGCGTAAACGAGAGCGTAATTTTTTAGATTACGACGATATCTTGTCAATTGTGGCTGTTCATTTACAAAATTCAGAAGCATTAACGAATTGGGTGGCAGGTTTTTGTCAGGCATTGCTAGTTGATGAAATGCAAGATACCAATCCTTTGCAATGGGCTTTATTGCAACCATTGATTGGCAAAGTGAAGCTATTTTGTGTTGGCGATGATGCCCAGTCGATTTATGGTTTTCGCGGTGCAGACTTTGAAAATATCCATTCTTTTAAAGAGCGGATACCCGACGCAGTTATTCATACACTGGATTTAAATTATCGTTCGACTCAAGAAATCTTGGATTTATCAAACTGGTTGTTAGCACACAGTCCAATTGATTATCAAAAACAGCTGCAAGCACATCGTGGGCAAGGACAAAAGCCTCAGTTGCACCTATTTGGTAATGAGTATGAAGAAGCAAACTGGATTGCACAGGACTTAATAACGCGACATCAGCAAGGTGCAAGCTGGTACGACCATATGGTTTTGGTCCGTTCTGGCTATAGTGCACGATATCTGGAAGGGGCTTTCATTGCTGCGGAAGTACCTTATCGTTTTATTGGTGGGGTAAAACTTCTTGAATCTGCACACGTGAAAGACGTGCTTAGCTTGTTACGTATTGTGAGCAATCCTCACGATGATTTGGCGTGGATGCGTTTTTTAACCTTGTGGGATGGTATTGGTGACGTTGGTGCAAGTAAGCTCGCGCAAGAGTTGATGGGAATTGTTGACGTTGAAGAGCGCTGCAACCGTCTAGAACGTCATGGGAAAGTCCCTTTACAAGCGATTTTAATTTTAAAACAGCTAGATGTATTACAGCAGCATGTGGAAGCAAGCATTGGCTTGGCACTCGATGCTTTAGGTGAACAACTAGAGCAAAATTATAAAACTAAAGATTGGTCACGCCGATTAAAAGACTTTGACTTGGTTAAGCAACTTGCGCGTAAACATGCATCTTTAGGTGAGTTCCTCGAAGAATATGTTCTTGAACCTATTTCAGTTTCTGAAATTGAGAAAGCAGCTGATCAGGATTTAGTGACTTTAATTACGATTCATTCAGCTAAAGGTGCCGAACAGAAAGTTTGCTATGTACCTCATGTATCGCCAAATCAATATCCTTATGCAAGGGCACAGGGCGATTTTGATGATGTCGAGGAAGAGCGCCGCGTATTGTATGTTGCATTAACACGTGCAGAGAATGAATTAATTTTGACCAAGCAAAATCTCAATACATGGTCAGAAGACAATTATGATGAACAAGGTCGTAAAATCGAAAGTTATTTCCTAAATGATCTTCCTGCACATTTAGTTCAAGCAAAGATTCATAGGCAAGTACCTCAGCCATTTGCTAAAAAGCAATGGAGCCGTTCACCTACAGTAAATTTAGGTTTTGGTATCGATCTAGATTAAACTACTGTATAAGACACTGTGATTACTTAAATATATTGGCTACTCCCTTTAATTGCCAATTAAGGTTAGAAAATGAAGATATTAGTTCGTAATTTAGATCGTGCTGTGAGTGAAACTGAAATTTTAGAGTTATTCAAAGCATTTGGTAAAGTTGAAACATGTGTTCTTGTTACTGATAAAGACACCGGCAAATCAAAAGGTTTTGGTTTTGTTGAAATGCCTAACCCACGTGAAGCAATTAAGGCAATTAAAGGCTTAAACCTGCTTAAAGTTAAAGGTAATGGAATTCGCGTTAAAGCAGCTGAAGAATAAGTCTTCAGTGTGAAAAGACAGTTTTTAGCTCTTTCGATTGTAACGCCAAATGGCACTCGTATCGCTGAAGGTATCAAAACACTTGAAGTGCGTTCATGGGTACCTACAAAACTGCCAATCAAAGATCTATTAATTGTCGAGAACCAAAAATTTTTGGTTAAAGATACAGATGAAGAAGAGGGAGTTGCTGTCGCTTTGGTTGATGTCGACTCTATTCATGCTTGGCGAAATGATGAAATTGAACCAGCATGTGCAACTGCTTGGGACGAAGGGTATTTTGCTTGGGTTTTAAGTAATATTCGTCCTATAAAGCAGCCACTAAAAGTTTTAGCGAAACGTAAAATTTATCAAGTTGAGCTGGATTTACCATAAATAACGTTGATTTTATTAATGGAGTCGTTAAGCTAAAGAATAGCTGTTGCAATAGCGATTTTAGAACAGGAAAGTTTAGTTATGTCACGTGTTGCTCGTTATCATGCCGATCGTACCAATCAGAAGCTCTATTTTGCGCGCTTAGCGTGTCAACAGGCAGAACAGACCGATCATGTGCAGCAGATACAAGCTTACCGTGAAGCAGCTGTATTTCATTTACATGGCGCAATGTTAGCTTTCTTACAAGAACTCGTACGTTATTACCGTTTAAATGAATTGCAACCCACTTTAAAATCTATTGAAGAACACATGGCGGCAAAAGGACAAGTTTCTCCAGAAGTGTCCGTTTTGCAACAATTGGCGAAAGATGGTTTTGTTGCAGAGCTCAAACGAGCTTACCGTATGTGTCAATATGCACCAGAACCTAAAGAGCCGACCCCAGAAGAAGAAACATCTTCTAATCTCATTATCAAAGTAACTCAAGGTCCTCAATCTTGGTTGCCAGATGTTAAGATTTTGCGTGAATGGCATCGTGAATTAAGCCATTTAATTGATGGTTTTCGTAATGAAATGGTCGAGTTCTAAAATTAAACTGCCCGAACGCTTGAAATTTAATCCGGGTGTGCCTATATAAATAAGACAAGAGATGCAAAGTGCAAGGGTGCTTTGCCACCATGTTGAAACATGGAGGAAATATATGTCTATACAGCAATTGAAAGAGTTATTTGGAAATCAAGAAGCCGTTTTGGAATTAGTCCAACTCGAAGGTGGCGAACTCGCCTTGCGTAATGCAGGTTCTGAGAATGAACCCTTGGTTAAAATTCAATTTAGCGATGAAGTAAAAGCAATCTTGGGTGAGCAAACTCCAGTTGTTGCTCAGCATATGATTCAGGCTGCACTATTTGGACTGCTCGAAAAGCAGGTGAATGAATGGCAGGCTGAGGTACTAGACGAACAGCCTAAATTCTTGAGTTAAAAAAAAGCGTACTCTTGAGTACGCTTTTTTTATGGGTTAATGAATAGTTGACTGATGGGCAAGCTCGATCTGATTTAATATATGATGGCTCATATTCTTTGCCATTTCCTCTTTGGCATAGAACACTTCACCAATATTCTCATCTCTGATTACCGCGGCTTCTTCTTTACTTTCTGCGCAAATTAATACCTGAATTTGAGGGTTTAATTGCTTAGCGATCGCCACAATACGGTGAATATCTAAAATATCCATAGGTGAGATCACCAAGAGTCTTGCATGCATGATGTGTGCTTGAATTAAAACACCTGGTTCGGTTGCAACACCACTCACAGCAGCAATATTCGACTGACGTAGCTTTTCTACGATTTCACGATTCTCTTCAGCAATAACGACTTTAATATTTTCATTAATTAAATTTTCAGTAATACGTCGTCCCACACCACCATATCCAACAATGACAACCTGATCGCGTAAGTAAGCCTGATCAACTTCATCGGGTAACATGGCTAATGGGTCACCACTACGTTCAAGAAGTCGGGCTAGGTGAGAGCGCTCGCGAATCCAGCGTTGTACAGGCTCAATGGCAGAGAATATAAAAGAGTTCAGCGTTATCGAAAATAAAGCACCAGCTAAAATCAGATTTTGTGCTTCTAAGCTTAATAAACCTAATGAGACGCCGAGAGTCGCTAAAATAAATGAGAATTCACCAATTTGGGCCAAACTCGCGCCAACTGTAAGCGCTGTATTAATTGGATAGCGAAAGAATAAAACCAAAGCCATTGCAGCAAGTGTTTTACCTATCATAATAATTGCGATAACGGCCAAAATATGGAGTGGACGCTCAACAAGAATATGTGGATCAAACAGCATACCCACAGAAACAAAAAACAGAATTGAGAAAATTTCACGTAGTGGAAGTGTTTCTTCTTCTGCGCGGTGGCTAAAGTCTGATTCTTTAACAACCATCCCTGCAAAGAAAGCCCCTAATGCCATTGAAACCCCAAAAATGGCATAAGACCCGTAGGCAATTGAAACAGCAGCGGCAACAACAGTAAGGGTGAATAACTCTCTTGAACCTAAACGAGCAACAAACTGCATAATAATAGGAACGACACGTTTACCTACAATCAGCATAAAGGCAATAAAGCCAATTACTTTTAATAAAGTGAGTCCAAGGGTTAACCAGATATTACCATCTGCACCTTCTGGTGCTTTCCCACCGAGTAAAACCGCTGTAGCTGGAAGAAGTACTAAAACAAGTACCATCACTAAATCTTCGACTAACAGCCAACCCACAGCAATTTTGCCGTTAACTGAGTCTAAAAGACCTCGGTCTCCTAAAGCTTTTAATAATACAACAGTACTCGCACACGACAGGCTTAAGCCAAAAACGAGTGCAGAACCAAAACTCCATCCCCAGAGCATGGATACACCGACCCCTAATAGGGTAGCGACGGCAATTTGTAAAATCGCACCTGGTACAGCAATACGTCGAACCAGCAGCAAGTCATTTAATGAAAAGTGCATGCCTACACCAAACATCAGGAACATGACCCCGAGTTCTGCAAGCTGGTTAGCAAGATGAATATCTGCTTCTATGCCGGGTGTATTTGGGCTAATAATAATTCCGGCAATTAAATAGCCGATAAGAGGGGGAAGTCGCAATCGGGCTGCAAGATAACCAAAAAAGAGGGCAACACCGAAACCAACAGCAAGTAAAACAATTAAATCTACGTCATGCGGCACTAAAAACTCCTTTTACGTGAGTTAGGCTAAAGACAAGCATAAAAAATGCCAAGGCGAAATATGTGGAAAGTTTAACAAAAAAAAGCTAGCTATAAAAAAAATGCAAAAAAAAACGACTTCATTGTGAAGTCGTTTTTTCTCGAGGCTAAAATTATTTGATTTTAGCTTCTTTGAAAATCACGTGTTGACGGATTTTTGGATCAAATTTTTTGATTTCCATTTTTTCCGGCATAGTACGTTTGTTTTTAGTCGTGGTATAGAAATAACCTGTACCAGCTGTAGAAACGAGACGAATCTTATCACGCATTGTTCAGACTCCTTAGATCTTTTGACCTTGAGCACGAAGGTCTGCAACAACCTTTTCGATACCCAATTTGTCAATAATACGCATACCTTTAGTGGTTAAACGAAGACGTACAAAACGTTTTTCGCTTTCTAACCAGAAACGGTGGTGGTGCAGGTTCGGCTCGAACCGGCGCTTGGTTTTGTTGTTGGCGTGTGAGACGTTGTTACCAACGACTGGACGCTTGCCGGTAACTTGGCAAACCTTAGACATGGTGTAACTCCATTGATTCAGCCAACAGCAAATCTGTGGCCAGTCATACTAAATGTAAACGGATGAATTCATTCAAGGGGCGTTTTATACCAAAAATACGATTAAAAGACAAGCGGAATTGGTAAAAACGAGGCATGATTTAGTATAACAGATCATGCCTTGATCAGTTAGCGCAACAAGGTTTTCGAAATGAAACGATGAATGGGCTTATTGAACGGTGGAAGAATGTATTTAAGGCTATAAAGTTTTGGATTAGACATCACCGAACGTTCATGAGAAAGGCTAAAAAAGCCCTCTGGTCCGTGATATTTACCCATACCTGATGCACCAATTCCCCCAAACGGTAAATCATCTTGAGCCACATGGGTAATCACCATGTTGATTCCGAAATGCCCTGAATGGGTATGTTGTGCAATATAGTCAGCACGTGCCTGATCATAGTCAAAATAATACATGGCTAAAGGACGTGGGCGACTATTAATGAATTCGATGACTTCTTCTATTTGGTCATATTCTAAAATTGGTAGGATCGGACCAAAAATTTCATTCTGCATAATATCCATTGCGGTCGTTACGCCTGTAACTAAAGTCGGTGCAATTTTACGGACATCATCTAAAATTTCATTTTGTGGATTAATTTCAACAATACGAGCACCTTGATCGCGGGCATTTTCAAGATAACCCTGAATGCGGTTGTATTGCTTGTCATTAATAATTGACGTGTAATCTTGATTATTGCGGAAATGCGGATACATGCCAGCCACAATCAATTTAAAGTTTTCGATGAACTCGGCAGTTTTCCCGCGTGGCAAGAAAATATGGTCAGGTGCAACACAGGTTTGACCCGCGTTCCATAATTTCCCTACAGCAATACGTTGAGCCACATCTTTCATATCCATAGATGCATGCACAAGGGCAGGAGATTTTCCGCCTAATTCAAGAATAACAGGAACCAGATTTTGAGCTGCGGCTGCCATCACTGTTTTACCAACAGAAGTTGAGCCTGTGAAAATCATTTTGTCAAAAGGCAAATGACTAAAAGCATCTGAAATAACGCCACCACCATTTACTACAGCAACTAATTCTTGTGGGAACGCTTCTGCTAATGCACTTTCAAGAACTCGGCCAAAGTTAGGAGAGGCACTCGAAATTTTGATCATGGCATGGTTGCCCGCTGCCAGTGCACAAATTAATGGCCCAACTGAAAGAAGTAATGGGTAATTCCATGGTGTAATAATACCAATTACACCCATAGGTTGATATTGTACCCAACCTTTTGCTGGCTGATGTAATACACTGATATGGCGTTTTGAAGGTTTCATCCACGCTGTCAGATGTTTACTGTAATATTTGATTTGTTCCAAACTGGTGAGTAGCTCACCAATTTTTGTTTCCATAACTGCACGATTGCCATAATCAAGGTTAATTGCGTCGGCAATCTGATCTTGATATTTTACCAAGACTCTTTTAAGACGAGCTAAACGATCAATACGCTCTTTAGCAGTGGGTACCGGATGACGTAAATAAGCGAGCTTTTGTTGTTCAAGCAAATCATGTAAATGCTTAACATCATAAGGAAGCTGAGTCTCTGGATTTGTTTTTGTTTGACTGTTCATCGGTACTTACCAAATACATTGATATATTTATTTTTTAGAGTAAATACTCTAAATAGTCAAGTCAGTTTATGTGTTCAAGTCTTAACCATGTGAATTATTAAAGGTTATTAAAATGTCTCAACCTAAAGCTCTGAAGACAAAAGACCGGATTTTACAAATCAGTTTGCAGCTTTTTAACGAGCGAGGTGAACGGTCAGTTACAACCAATCATATTGCTGCGGAGTTGGGTATCAGTCCCGGAAACTTGTATTATCATTTTCGGAATAAGCATGAAATCATTAAGGAATTAATGTATCAATATCAGGCCGAGACATTGGAAGTGCTTTCTTTACCTGACGATAGACCATTAACGACCAATGATAAAATTAACTATTTTCAGGTGCTCAGCGGCCAATTATGGAGCTACCGTTTTATTCATCGTGATGTTTATCATTTAGTTGAAAGTAACGAAGACTTTAAAAAGATTTATCCGCGTTTTGCTGGGCAGGTGATGCAGCAGGGGCAAAAGATTTATCAAGCTTTTGTAGATGCAGGTCTTATGAAAATGACGGCATCGGAAATTGAAGCCCTCATTATTAACCTCTGGATTGTATTAACAAACTGGACAAACTTTTTGTATATGTCTGGTCATATTAGTGACAATAACCATTTAGAAGAAAAATGGGTTTGGCAAGCATTACGCCAAATGGTTTTCCTTGAAGGTCCTTATCTTATGGGGGAGAGCCGAGCAACTTATGAGCAGTTGCTTGAATCTCTTGGCCCTTCAGATCTATTTGCTAGCTTATCGTCCTTAAAAGACGAATAGTTGTGCTTGTTTATTTAGGGCGCTAGAATACTCGGCCTATTAAAAGATTTATCTCAATTAAGTGATATTAACCAAATGAATATGACCACTGCCAATACAGCCCGTTTACTGATTACTTGTGAAGACAAGCCAGGGATCGTACAAGCGGTATCGAGCTTTTTGTATCACCAAGGTGCAAACATTACCGCGCTTGATCAGTATGCGACGGAAGCTCAGGGCGGACGTTATTTCATGCGTGTTGAATTTGAACTTGATCATTTACAGTCGCGTAAAGATGCATTAATTCAAACTTTTGCTGCGAATGTTGCTGAGCGTTATGAGATGCAATGGCGTCTTGCTTTCGTTAACGATGTTAAAAAAGTTGGTATTTTAGTTTCTAAAGTTGACCACGCATTGCTTGAGTTGTTATGGCGTCATGCACGTGGTTCGTTACCTTGCGAAATTACTCATGTCATTTCTAATCATGAAGATTTACGTGAATCTGTTGAAAACTTCGGTATTCCATTTACTGTAATTAAAGTCACTAAAGACAATAAAGCTGAAGCTTATGCGCAAATTGATGAAATGATGCAAGGCAATGATTTATTAGTTCTTGCACGTTATATGCAGATTTTAAGCGAAGATTTTGTTGCGAAATGGGAAATGAAAATCATCAATATTCACCATTCTTTCTTGCCAGCTTTCGTGGGTGCTAATCCATATAAGCAAGCTTATGAAAAAGGTGTGAAGTTGATTGGTGCGACAGCTCACTATGTGACAGCTGACCTTGACCAAGGTCCAATTATTGAGCAAGACGTTGAGCGTGTGAGCCACGACTATAATGTTGAGCAATTACGTGAGCTAGGTGAAGATGTAGAGCGTAATGTATTAGCTCGTGCAGTGAAGTGGCATTTAGAAGATCGTATTATTGTTGATGGTAATAAGACCGTTGTTTTTTAAATAACGGTTATTTTAAAAAGCACGCTTCTTGCGTGTTTTTTTATATTTAAAATAAAATTGAAATAATATAACATATCAATAATAAGTGGGATTATCATAAAAATAGATCTGTTCATGGTGTAAATAGCCCAGCTATTTAAGTTTGGCTAAACAAATTGTGAACATGGGTGTCTATTGATGTAACTATGAGAAAACTAAAGCAAAGACGCTCAGCAGGCACAAAGCTCTGGCACAGAGTAAATGTTTTTCTCAAAAAATAGTTGCAAATGAAAACACTTCTCATTTATTATTGTGGCACTTTATTGTTCTATCCGATGTTTGAAATCGTTTCTATAAATAGAAATCTGAAATCATCATCCATTAGGTAATTAGATTCTTATGAGTCAATCTTCCGCAGCCTTAAACGCTCCCAATCCGATGAAAAAGAAAGTCATCACAGCACTAATTGCAGTTGCAATTGGTCATATCGGGGTCTTATGGGCAGTTAGCCATATTAAGCCTGCTGAATTAAAGCCAATCGATAAGAAACCTTTACAGGTACGTTTCGTAAAAATTCAAGAACAACCTAAACCACTACCTCCTAAACCAAAGGAACCGCCTAAAAAGCCGGAACCTAAAAAAGAGGTAAAAGAAGTTAAAGTTGTTGAAAAGCCTGTGACACCACCGAAAAAAGTGGAAAAAATTCAACAGGTGAAAAAGGCTGAAACACCAAAAGAAACAGTAAAGACAGAACCTAAAGTTGAAACCAAAGTGGTGACAACGACTGTTTCTGAAAAAGTCGTTGAAAAACCAAAGCCAGTAGTACAAGAGGCACCTAAAGCTCAACCCGCTCCAGATCCATCACCAAAACGAGTTTCAATTGGTGGTTCGGGTGTACAGTGGAGTCGTTCACCACGTTTAACAGTTTCTTCAAAAGATTTACAAGGCGAAGCACGCTCTGTCATGGTACTGATTGAAGCCGATGAAAAAGGCAAGATTATTAATGTACGAGTGACGAGAAGTAGCGGTATTCCAAGTCTAGATGACAAAGTTGTCCGTGCTGTTCGCGGTGCGAAATTTAAACCTTATATGGAAAATGGTGTTGCTTATCCAATTAAAGCAGAGCAACCCTTTGATTTAACCCCTTAAATGAATTTGAGTCCCAACGGCTAACCTTAATCAGGAGTTCATATGAACTTTTCAATCTATTGGCAACATGCAGATGCAGTGAGTAAAACCCTGTATTTCATCTTATTGGCAATGTCGATTGCTACCTGGACAGTTTTCATCTTACGTTTGATGGGGACTCGCCAATTAAAGCAACAAGCTTATGCTCAACTTTCTCAGGCTATCACTTCGCTAAAAGCAAAGTTACAACCTTTAAGTTTTGAGCAGCGTAAAGCGGTTGCGGAGCAGGCTCTACTTCGTCAAATTTCTGCTGAAAAAGTCAATGCTGAAAAAGGTATTTCTGTTTTAGGAACAATTGCGTCAATTGCACCATTCGTTGGTTTGTTTGGTACGGTATGGGGTATTTTCCATGCACTTGTTGCAGTCGGTAAAAGTGGACAAGCAGGTTTGGCTCAAGTGGCTACACCAGTAGGTGAAGCGCTTATTATGACGGGCCTTGGTCTTGCAGTTGCGATTCCTGCGGTATTGGCTTATAACATTTGTGTACGCGCTAACCGTGGTCTTGCTCATGATTTACAAGATCAAGCGCACAGCTTATTAATTGATACAATGTTGCAGCAAGACTCAACTGTAAAGTCTGATGTTAAAACTGCACAGCAAAGTTATGTTGGAGGTCAAGCTTAATGGCTTTTCAATTGGGTGAAGACCACGATAGTGGCATAAATGAGATGAACCTCATTCCGCTAATCGACATTATGTTGGTGTTAATGATCATCTTTTTGGTCACAGCAACAGTTGCCAACCCATCGATTCCATTAACGCTTCCTAAAACAACTGCTGAAATTATTGATCCACCACCAAAAGCAATTACGATTAGTATTAATGCAAATGGTGAAGTGGCTTGGGATACTCAAGTAATTAGCCTTGATGAGCTTCAAAAACGTTTTCAAGAAGCAGGTCAAGGTGATGTTAAACCAACAGTTCAGCTTCGTGCAGATAAAGAGTCGAAGTACGATACTGTTGCACAGGTAATGTCTCGCGCTAGTGAAGCCGGACTGAGCGATATTGCCTTTGTCAGTGAAAACTAAAATTTAGTTTACCTAATAAAAAAGCAACCAAATCGGTTGCTTTTTATTACTCTAATTTATTGATCTTTCATAAGATGCTGGAATTTACTATATAGCTTGAGCAACTTAGGTGGAATCGCAAAGTTGCAATAACCTTGTGAAGGATTCTTTGCATAGTAATTCTGATGATATTCTTCGGCTGAATAGAACGTTGGAACAGGAGACAATTCAGTCACAATATCAAGATCATCATCTTTTAGTGTTTGAATCGTATGTTCCGCTGCTTGCTTTTGCTCTTCATTATAGTAATAAATAACAGAGCGGTATTGCGTGCCGATATCATTACCTTGGCGATTTAAAGTCGTTGGATCGTGAGTCGCGAAGAATACATCGAGTAACTGGGAGTATGTTACTTGCTCTTCATCAAAATCAACCAAGATCACCTCAGCGTGCTGGGTATCTCCTTGACATACTTGCTCGTAGGTAGGGTTAGTCGTGTGCCCACCTGCATAACCACTAGTTACTTTTTCTACACCGCGTATTTGTAAAAATACAGCTTCGACGCACCAAAAACAGCCGCCGCCAAATAATGCCTGTTGCATTGTTTTTCCCTCTATTTCCTGCCTATTACAATAGGGTTTATGTATTTAAAATACAAAGTAAAGCATGTATAAAAAAGTAAAGAAAAGTGCATTACTTATTTCATTTAGCTTTAGGTAAACCTTGTCGAACGATTTGAGAGAAGTGTTCACTACTCTGATCTGAAAACTGTTCAAAATTTTCAGTACGTGGATTGATATGTGCAATTTGATACCACTGTTTTAAACTGACATTTTGATTAAGAGCTTTAAGATCATATAAATAATTAGGTAAGTAACCTGAAGCAATTAGACGATAATCTTTAGGAAGTTGATAGGGGTTAATCGCTTGAACCATATCAAAAATTAGAGTTGTACAGTTACTCGTGAGCGTATTGTACCACTCTGGTTTTGTACGCAACTCATCTGATTTTTTAAGATATTCTAAAAATAAAGCTTTTTGCTCAGATCGTGGCATATTGATAGGAAAATTATAAACTTGCTCTTTGCGGATATTGCTACGCGTATAGACAATATCTTTCTCATCAGAAGCAATTAAGCTCAGTTCATATTTTCTAAAAAAACCACCGATTGCTGAAAACTCTTCAGTTTTTTCTTTACGAATCTCGATTGAGAAGACTAAAGGTTGTTGATGTGCAAATTCGAAGCTGACCAGTGTATGGGCAATTTGTGGCCCCATCCAGTAAGAAGCAATGATATTTATTCCATTTAACTGGTTAAGGTCAAATGTTCGGGTTTCCCAGCGAACATCATAAGTTCCATCGGGATGCCAGTTAAAGTTACGGACATTATGTAAAGTGATTACATCGCCGTGCTTTTCATAGCTCAGCATATTGGCAACTTCTGGGTTCCAGTCACGGTCTTGACGTGCAGTAATCGAAAAATACCAAACGAGAGAGCAGGCAAATGCTAAAAGGTAAATCAGGATGTCTGTACGTCTGCTAACAAGATGGCCTTCGACATATAAGCCCGCCATACTCAGCGCAAAAGCAATCCAGATGCCAATGAGTATGCGGCTGCCTAACCAGCCAAAAGGCTGTTGAACCCAGAGCGCTACACATATCCAAATACTAGAGAACACAATAAACAGCGTGAATAGACTATGTAACAGCCCAAAAAGTAGAGCAATAATAAATTCACGTGTTCCGATATTGTGCATAGGCATCCATAGAATTATTTTTTATAAGTGGCAAACTCGAATGAAGTTCCTGATTTTTCATCAACTTGCTGTTCACTTGCAGTTTTATGAAATTCACTCGGTATTGTCGGATAATGTGCATCACCTTGCACATCTAAGTCAACATGAGTAAGTTCAAGACGGTCTGCAATTGACAAAGTTTGCTTGAATATCTCACCGCCACCAATGATGAACAATGCCTGCTTTTCAGTATTTTTTACATCTTCTAAAGCTGCATTTAAAGCATCTTCAATTGAATAGGCAATTTTAACACCGTCAAATTGCCAGTTAATGTCACGGGTAATGATCCAGTTCACACGGTTTGGTAGCGCACGGCCCATAGACTCAAGGGTTTTACGACCCATGATGACCACGCCACCTTGGGTGATTTCTTTAAAGTGTTTTAAGTCGGCAGAAATATGCCATGGCAACGCATTGCCCTTACCAATACAGTGGTTTTTATCCATTGCCACAACGTGAACAACTTCTACATTTTGCCATGCCATAATCTTATTCTCTAAACCGTAACCTAATGAAATTTGAGTCGTCGTTATACTGCAACTGGTGCTTTAATTGCAGGATGCGACTCATAACCTACAATTTCAACATCTTCAAATTTGAAATCAAATAAGTCTTTTATTTCTGGATTTAGTTTCAATTGGCAGAGCGGCAAAGGCTCACGTGTCAATTGAAGTTGTGCTTGCTCAAAGTGGTTGGCATAAAGATGTGTATCACCACCAGTCCATACAAAATCACCGACTCCTAAACCGCACACTTGAGCAATCATATGGGTGAGTAGAGCATAGCTTGCAATGTTAAAAGGCACACCTAAAAACACGTCTGCACTACGTTGATAAAGTTGGCATGACAATTTGTTATCTTGTACGAAGAATTGAAAAAGCGTATGGCAAGGGGGTAAGGCTACTTGTCCAGCTTCGTTCGGGTTCCAACCAGAAATAATCAAACGACGTGAGTTTGGGTTGGTTTTAATTTCATTAATTAACCATTTAATCTGGTCAAAACCATCTTGGTTATAAGAGCCGTCAGCGTTTTTTGTTGCGCCGAAATTACGCCATTGGTGGCCATAAACTGGACCAAGCTCATGCTCTGGGCGGCCAAAACGAGCAGTTTGTTCTGCTGTTGCCCATTCATCCCAAATTGAAACTTTATTATCTTTTAGATATTGGACGTTGGTGTCGCCTTTTAAAAACCAAAGTAACTCAATCACAATAGAACGGAAGTGAACTTTTTTTGTGGTGAGTAAAGGAAAACCTTTAGAGAGATCAAAACGCATTTGATGACCAAATACAGAACGGGTTCCTGTGCCTGTACGGTCGCCTTTGTCACCGCCATTATCAAGGATATGTTGTAGTAGGTCTAAATATGCACGCATAATACTCTCGAGTTCGGATTAATTCCATAAAATAAAAGGGGGAGATAGCTCAATGATAAATAATTACGCAATAGAGCTGCTTCATCATGAACCATTGAAGATGATACCTGTTGTAGCTCAAGATGAAAATCTAAAAATAGTTCTATGACATTTCAATAGACGTAATTATTCAAATCGTTTGGCACGATTTTGATAAATTGAAACAAGAAAAAAGCCAACCAATACAAAACCTAAAGCTTGTATAGCAAGAATCCATTTATGCTGAGCAGGAAGTAGATACATCAAAATAACAACGATCAAAATAGGATAGATTTTGATTAAAAATCTAAAGCTCGATTTGTTTGATGTGTTATTTGGAATTTTGCTATTTAAGTAATGTCCAACATGTAAACCAAAACCGAAAATAAGGCTAAGAACAGTATAAGTCGGCGATAAAGGCTGGGCTTGATTGGCTACATAAATTGCAGCACAAACCGCAATAATGAAAATGAGTTTGATATGGCGCGGAGCGTTGTACCAATAAGCCAACATGAAAACCAAACCTATTTCTTAAAAAGTGATTGAGGTGAAAAAATAAAAGCAGCAAGTGCCATAAAAGCAATTCCTTGCACACCCCAGATCAGCAAGTTCGGCATCGCTTTAACAAAAATAAGGGCAAACAAAAGGGCAATAGGGATCCAAGTAAATAGACGGTAGAGTAAACCAGTCGGGTTGCTTTGAGCGAAATGCAATTTAAAGTAACGACAGATTAAAAAAATTACCCCAGTTCCAGTAAACATTAAAATGGTATCTAAAGGCAGTGGTTGGTATTGATATAGCGCAATACAAATAAGTAGCGTAATAATCAAAATCACTAGTTTTTTAAATGTTGGGACTTGCGTGTCAAACCAGAATTCCAGCATGGTATATCTTCATCTTGGGAGAGTAAAAACTGTAGCATAAAAAAAGAAAAGAGGAGCCGAAACTCCTCTAATTTAGATATTAACTATTCTTTTGTGGACCCCAGTCATAAATTTTCTTTTGATAGGCATACCACATCATCCAAAGACCAATCAGTAACATTGGAATTGTTAGAATCTGTCCTTTTGTCATCCAGCCAAATAGAATAAAACCTTGGTCGGCATCTGGTTGGCGGAAGAATTCCATAACAAAGCGGGCAACGCCATATCCCATTAAGAATAGGGCAGAAACGGCCATACGAGGACGTGGTTTTGAACTAAACCACCACAGAACAATGAATAGAATCAAACCTTCACAAAGCGCTTGATAGATTTGTGATGGATGGCGAACTAGGTGTAACGGATCTGTTGGGAAGATCATACCGAATGGATAATTTGGGTCAGTTACCGCACGACCATATAACTCTCCACCAATAAAGTTACCAATGCGTCCAAACATTAAGCCAGTCGGTACACAAGGGGCAATAAAGTCGAGCGTTTGGAACCATGTTTTTTGGTATTTTTTACACCAAAATAGCATAGCAACCATAACACCGAGAAAGCCGCCATGGAAACTCATACCACCTGTCCAGACTTGGAATAACCAAATCGGATTTTCGAGGAATTTATCAAACTCATAGAAAAGGACATAGCCGACACGACCGCCCAGAACAACACCTAGGGCACCATAGAACACTAGGTCGGAAACCATTTCTGATGTCCAGCCATCACGTTGTTTGGCACGGTAGGAAGCAAGCCCCCAAGCACATAAAAATGCCAATAAATACATGAGTCCATACCAATGGACTTGAAGAGGTCCTAGATGTATTGCGACCGGATCGATATTAGGATAGGTCAGCATTGCTGCTCCTTGATCTTACGTTTTGACAGATTGTAGCGGAATGATGTGAAAAATGTTGTACATTCAATGTGTAAAGATAGGGAACAAGAATCAATGTGTATTGTGACTTTAGCATGGCATATTTTGGATGATATGCCCTTGTGTCTTATGTCAAATCGGGATGAGTTTTATCATCGTCCAACGGCTTTATTGCATCCGTGGGAACATACTCCCATTGTTGCAGGACAAGATTTGCAGTCGGGTGGCACGTGGATGGGCGTTACACCTCAAGGCCGATGGGCTGTTTTAACCAACTTCCGTGATGGGCGAGACCAAAAAACTTATGAAACTTCTCGAGGGCATTTAGTTCAGGCTTTTTTAGAATCTGATTTATTACCTATTCGTTTTGCACAACAATTAGAACAGCAACAACAAAATTTTGCTGGTTTTAACTTGTTTATGGGCAATGCTGATCAGGCTGTCTATATGAGTAACCGCGGCGAAGCTCCTCAAGTTTTAGCTAATGGAGTCTATGTGGTTTCTAATGGCCTCATGTCTGATCATTGGGAAAAAACCAGACATTTACGAACACGGTTTACGCAAGAGTTTTTGCCTATGCTTCAACACCAGATAGAAGAATTAACATTGCAACATGCAGCGTGGGATATTCTGGAAGATGAGCGCAAGGTCACAACGGCATTATTGCCGAATACTGGCATTCAAGCAGAAATGGAAGAGTTATTATCATCCACCTTTATTCAAAGTCCTGTGTATGGCACACGTTGTTCAAACTTTCTAAGAATGACTAATAACGAATGGCTTTGGTTAGAAAAGACCCAACAAGGTGAGCACAGCGGTCAAATTGTTCAGCAGCAAATTCTTTTAAATCGATAACAATTAAAATGCCGATCAATTGACCGGCATTTTTATAAGCATAAACAAATTAGCCTGCAATCACGCCGCCATCTTTACGGGTAATCACAACAGTTGCTGAACGTGGACGTGCAGTTTTATTGCTTGGGTCTTTCTGGGTTGCTGGCCAGTTACTGTCTGGTGTTGCGTAACTTTTCGAGTCTTCACCAGGGTGTTGAACATTAATAAAAATAGCTTTGTGATCAGGTGTCATGGCAATACCTGTAATTTCACATTGCTTTGGTCCAACCAAGAAACGGCGTAATGTTGAGTCTGTAACTTTAGCACCGACTAGCGTTTGTTGGCCATTTGACGTAGTGGCAGCGGCACCATCACCAATTTGGCCCGGTAACGCTGCAAGCATCATACAGTTAGTAACATCGGTGTAAGCACCATCGTCTGTTTGAATCCAAAGCACACCGCGTGAGTCGAACCACATACCATCTGGTGAAGACAAATCGTTATTGTCAGTTAAACCAGATAGGTTAATGTTTGATGCCATAGATGCTTCTGCACCAAACAGATAAATATCCCACTTGAAGGTTTCGGCAGTGGTTTTGTCATCAGTTTCTTTAAAACGGATAATATGACCGTTAACGTTACCCTTTTGCTCTTTAGTGCCGTTGTAGAGGTCTGTGTAGTTACGTGGGTTTGCAGCATCGGTCGCGTAATCTTTACCACGATTTGAGTTGTTGGTTAGGGTGACATAGACCTCGCCGTTTACTGGATTAACCGTACACCATTCTGGGCGGTCCATTTTGGTAGCGCCGACTGCATCACCTGCCAAACGTGCAAATGTGACAACGTCTGCCTGAGATTTGAAAGGGTATGTAGTGTTGCTTTCATTTAAGCCATTTTTGCCGTAGGCAAGTTCAATCCATTGACCTGAACCATCATTATTAAATTTGGCAACATACAATTTACCCGCGTTCATATATTTGTCGCCAGCTGTATAGCCACCATTTACATCTTTGGTATCCCACACAGCGGTCGAGACAAATTTATAGATGTATTCACCGCGAGAGTCATCACCCATATAAAACGCTAATGGCTGACCTGCTACAGCGCGGCAAGCACTATCTTCATGTGCAAAACGACCCAATGAGGTACGTTTAACTGGGTTTAGGCGGTTATCAAAAGGATCAATCTCGACCATCCAGCCGAATGTATTTGGCCCATTACGGTAGTCCTGTGTCGGCTGTACGGCTTTTACATCGGCATTCCAGCGATCATACAAGTCTTGTGATTCAACTTGACCAATTGCTGTTTCCCAGCCGTAGCGTGAACTTACGCCTAAATAAATTTGTCGCCCTTGTTCATCAACGTTCGGGATTAACTCACCATTTTTATCTTTTAAATAAATGGTCTTGCCGTCTTTATCTTTTTTAGGAGCACCTTTTTCATCTTTCTCATACTGATAAAGTTCATCTTTTTTAACGCCTAAACCATAACGTTTTAAAGCAATTTTTTCTGCATCTGTACGTGCATATTCATCGCTACCTGAACGTTGGAAATAACCAATAAAGTTTTCTTCGGTAGTTAAGTATGTGCCCCAAGGTGTATAACCATTACCGCAGTTATTATGGGTGCCACGAGTTTGACGACCAGCAGGTGAGAAACGAGTTGTAAGCAAACTAGACCCAGCAGCAACACCTGCAAAATTCATCTCTGTTGATGCCGTAATGCGTCGGTTAAAAATTGATTTTTTATCAATTACTACTTTTTGAGTTGCAGCATCTTTTTTGATGTGAACAATAGAAATGCCATGCGCATTTGTCTCACGAATGACTTCATCTTCAGGGCGGCGTCCATTAACTTTTGTTGGGCCTTTTGGGTGAAGGAAGGTCTGGTTGATATATTCGTGATTCATTACCAACAAACCTTCAGCCGAAACACTTTCATCAAAGTTGTTTTTTGAAGTATTTAAACCAAAGAAATGCATACCGTCATGGCAATCACCAGAACGGAACTGGAAGCTTGGACCAGATGGAATATTATTGTCATCCCAGTCACCAAAAGCAGGGTTGATTGAATCACCTAAAGCGTAAATGACATTCGCTTCATAGCCTTCTGGTACAGTCACAATATCGTTGTGGTTTTTTGCCACTGCTGTAAAAGTTAATTTCTCTGGTTTTTTATTTGGATCTACAGGTGGGATTCCACCGTTGTTAGAACCTGAGTCATCATTACTATCATTACAGCCTGTTAAAGTAGAGGCTAAAGTTAAAGCTACAGCACCGCTTGCTGCTTTAGTAATTAAACTACGCCGACTTACATGTTGTTCTAAAATGTCACGAAAGTGAATATTGTCAGAAGTATTATTGTCCAGTTCTTGATCTTCATGATATGGCGTCAGCTCTGTCATGGGAAATTCCTAAGTAAGTAAAGAAATAAAAGAGATTGTTCTAAAAATCTTCATTAGCTTAGTTGGGTAGTGTGACGAGGCTTTGACGTTTTGATGATAGGTTTGTGAAATAATTGATCGTTTAGTCAAAAAAGAAACCTGCACAAGGCAGGTTTCTTCTATTTTGGTGAAAGAGATTATTTTTTCACAACAGATGGAGCAATTGGGTCGGCAGTGATATAGCCAACCGCTGCTGCAAATTTATTGCTGTAGTTTGTATTAATCGCTGTATCAATTTGCGAAAGTAAATCTGCACTGATACCAGTACGAACACCGTTAGTTTCTTTATAGAAACGATTCCATTCATCACCTGGATGTTGGAAGTTACTCATGATGTAAGTCCAACCGTTTACTTCATCGACTGCGTGTAGACCAGTCGATTCTGCACCTGCTGGTGTAGACAAGATACGGATGAGCTGTTTAGTGTCGACATTGTAAGCCCATAAGAAGTTATTTAAATGGTTACCAGAGTCTTCACCGATAAATAACGTACGTAGCTTTTCAGAGAACTTCAAGTTGTCAGGGCTAGCAATCTGTTCTGGGTCAGCAGTGTTACCTAAGCTGTCAAAGCTAATGTCTTTACCTTTAATGAGAAGACTAGATTGGCTAGGTACCCATTCACTGTTAATTGCTACATTTGAGCTGTCTTTTTGGCCGCCTGTCAGTTTATGCTCCAAAATACCACCAGCCGTGATTTTCGGGAATTTAACGTTGTGCTCAGCAAGGTAACCGCTACCACCTTCAACCATTGAATCAACAATGTTAGCTAAAGCTGAATATGCTCGTTTATCTGCAATATTTACAGTCGTACCTTCGTTCTTGGTCAATGCCATTGAAGCACCAACGTAAGCTGCATAGCGGTGTGTCTCAAGGAAAGCCGCAGCAAGTTTAGTTTTGTCGCTGTTATCTTTAAGCTTGAGATAAACACCAGTTTTACTCAAATAAGTAAATTTAAAACCTTGAGCTTCTAATTCTGCTTTTTGAGTAGCTTGTTGTAGTTTTAAACGATCTTTCGCAGCTTTTGCTAAAACTTGTTGTTCAGGTGTACCTTTATCTCCAGCATCAATAGCATCTTTTTCTGCTGTCGTTGCATCGCTTGGATATTTGGCAATTTGTAGAACCGATTCGAAAATATCAGTTCCTTTGATACCACTCTTGATTAGGTTTTCAATCTCTACACTTGTTGCATGACCAAGCTTGATCCATGAGATCTGACCCGTCGTTGTATCTGTAAGTACTGTTGTATATTTTGCAACGTAAAGTGTGCCGGCAGATAGGTCTTTCTCTTTATCTGCAACGAACATGAAGAGACCACCATTGGTATAGTCGTCACCCATTAATACAGTACGGTTATCTGGGAAAACTTGTACAAGTTCATGTGAAATACGGCCTAAACAGTAGTGCTTTGTTACACGACCCGTACCATCTGCATTTACGGTAATTTCCGGTAAATGACCGTAGTTATATGGGTTAGCCGCATTTTCATCACCATACACATTTTTACTGAATGCTTTAAGTGTTGAAAGTGATTGACCTAACTTTTGGTTGAAAGCATCTGGCTCATATTCTTCACTCGATAAATGAGTTCCCCATGGTGACAAGCTTGCACCACAAGTAATCCATAAACCATGTGCACTTGAAGTGTCTACATTGTGATATTTAATTAAAGTCAAATGACCGGTTTTCGGGTCTTGATCTAAAGTAAGCACTGCAATCGGAGATGATAATTTACCGTAAGTATCACCACCATTTTGGTCTTTCGATAAATATTCAAACTGAACGACATGGAACACTGGGTTACCAGTTACACCTAATGCTTTCTTGTCTGCATCTGTGAAATCTTTGCCAGTCGCTTGTTTAAAGCTAATCAGAGAACTACCATCTGGACAGTCAGAGAAGAATTGACGCTCTTTACCTGCAACTGACTTATCAATAATTGGCTTATTATTAATGTCAACATAACCACCCGCGATAATCTTTCCGCCTTTACCATCAGGAACTTCTGTACCTGTTAAGAAGAATGGTTTGTAAGCAAGTTGATATTCGGTTTTACTGCCATCTTCCCATGAAATGGCAAGTTTTGATGCACATGCTGTTGTTGCGATCTCTGCTACAGTAGACGGCGCAGGCATTGACGTGAACGTTGCATTTTTAAAGTTAATTGGTTTTGATGGAGTGGTAACGTCTGAATCATCATTACTATCGTTACATCCTGCTAACGTTGCTGCCGTAGCCATCGCACCTAATGGAAGAAAAGGGATCCCCGTAAACCATTTTAAAATGTCGCGACGTGTTGGGTGGTTAGAAGCAGTTGTCATAATAAATCCGTAACTTTTGTGAGTATATTTGTTGAGTTGATTCTATGGACTGTAAATGACACTTTTCTTACATTTTTAAGTCACTTTGAAGACAGTTTATTGCTTTGTAGATTAAAAAGTGGTCTATACAAAAAAGCCTGAACTTAGAGGTTCAGGCTTTTTTTTAAATATTATTTTATTCAGCAGATTGAGCTTTTCTTTTCTCAAGAATTTTACCGAACAATAATCCAAGTTCGAAAAGCAACCACATCGGGATCGCCAACATCACCATAGAAATTGCATCTGGTGGTGTAATGAACATGGCTACAAAAAAACAGCCCACAATGATAAAACGTCTTTTTTCAGCAAGACTTTTTGTATTTACCACACCAATTAAAATCAGTAGAAGCGTCGCGATTGGAATTTCAAAAGTGACACCAAAAACTAAAAACAGCTTTAAGCAAAAGCTTAGGTAGCTATTAATATCCGTCATAGGTGCAACAGTTTCAGGCGATACACTAATAAAGAAATGTAAAATCGCAGGAAGTGTAATGTAGTATGCAAAGGCAACTCCGGCATAAAACAAAACGATACTACCGATGAGTAAGGGTAGCGCTAAATGACGTTCTTTTTGATATAACGCTGGGCGGACAAAAGTCCAGATTTCATAAAGAATAAATGGCATTGCCAGCACAAGCGCGACAAATAAATTGAGCTTAAAAGGCGCCATAAAGGTTGCAGTTACATCTGTTGCAATCATTGACGATGATGCAGGAAGTTGCAGCCTTAAAGGTTCAGATAATAATTGGTAAGTATTATTTCGAAACGGTAATAAGCAAAAGAATAAAAATAATGTTACCCCGACAATCCTAAATAAATGACGTCTTAAAACGACCAAATGATTCATGATTGGCATTTGGTCTAAATTTTCTTGCGTATTTACAGTCGTTGAAGGCAGTTGGTTCATACGGCAATCTTCAATTTAACGGGAGGTGTTTCTAAAGTATCGCTTTGAGATGCCAAAGGTGTAAATTTGGCAAGAAAGGGCACTTCATAATGACCCGATACAGGGGAGTACATCGTAGACTGAGATATAGTTTCAGCTACCTCAGTTTTTTCTGAGTTGTCTGAAGTAGTCTGTTTTTGTATTTCTTCAAGTTGTTGTTGTACTTTGCGTTCTAGTGCTTCAATGCGGTTGAGTTCTTCTTGCATTTCTTTTCGAAATTCAGAAAGACGCAACTCTTGATCAATCTCATTTTGCAAATTGGTAATATAACGTTTTAGGCGAACATACCAGCGACCAGCAAAGCGTGCGGCTTCTGGAAGTTTATCTGGGCCTAAAACTAAAATTGCAATAATTGCAAAACAGAGTAGCTCTGTCATTCCTACATCAAGCATGGTGGAAAACCTTTAGCTTTTCACTGATGTGCTGTCAGGGGTTTTGACTTGGGCATCAATTGTACGTGGAGTATTAAGAGCAGCAGTTTCGTCTTCTTCACGAACTGATTTTTTAAAGTCTTTTACTGCACCGCCTACGTCTTTACCGATATTTTTTAATTTAGATGTACCGAATAATAAAATAACGACAATTGCAAAAATAACGACGTGCCAAATAGATAAACCGGCCATGATCTTATACCTCTTTTCAGTTTGCTTTATATCAACAGGTTGCCATGACAACAATGTGACATTTATATGTCATTTTTAAGACAATAACCGTCAGTCAAAATCTAAAAGGGTAGTTTTATAAAGGCTGTATTGGATTGTTATTTTAGAGAGAGCTGAGAAAGTGAAGCTTAAATTACTTGAAATGGAGAGTACATTTCACTTTGAAAAGGTGTAGCATAACAAACTGATTTTGATGGGTGAGAGGAGAAAATGTGGCGTTATTATTGCCAATATTGGCGTTTATCACTGGACTTTTACTTGCTCAGACTTCTCTTTCAGAAACGATAAAACCTGTTCTTTCAGCTTGGCTTGCCCGCTTACTGATTCCAGTTGTGATTATTTACAACATGGTATTTTATCAGCCGGGTAGTCTAAGTCTGATGCTCTTTAGCTTCGGTTCAGCATTTCTTATTTTCTTTGCTTATTTAGCTTTATTTAAAGACAGATTATTAGCGCTATGTGTAAGTTATACCAACATGGGCTGGCTCGGTTTTCCTTTTGCCATGGCTTTATTCGGCCCTGATGCTACTGCCCCAATTGTTGCGCTATATATTGGTATGTCTCTTTTTGGAAATGCATGGGCTGTTACGGCAGTCACTACTGCACCACAAAGTAAGCTCAGCATATTAAAAAAGTTTTAACTTCTCCTCCGTGTATTTCAATCTTTTGCGCGCTTGTGCTCAGGTTGTTAGGTGCTCAGCATATCGAGCATCCTGCCATACATTGGGTATATGAGGTTGCTAAGTTCGCAATGACGTTTGCTGGAATGTGTGTATTGGGAATGTGGTTACGTCGTACTCGAGTGCATTTAAAAGACTTAATCTACAGCACCAAAGCTCAAGCATTTAAGGTGGTGTGTGGACTTATTCTTTGTGGCGTAACTTATAGATTTCTACCGATTCCAAATATAAGTCAGCAAATTGGAGTCATGTTTTTAATGTTCTGTTTGCCACCAGCAGCCAATATTGTAGCGCTAGAAACACATTATCAAGGAACAGGAAGATCTGCGGCTTATATTGCTTCAGGGACGATTGTGAGTTGTGTGTGTATTGCGATTTATGCAGTGTTTTTGCATCTTTATTTCTAAGTAAGATAATTAGATTAGGCTGCCTTTGAATAGTGGTTATATGCTTATTTTGTATATGTAAGCAATACTTTACTTTTGTTTCGTCAAAAGTAACAAAACCATTTGTCGAACTGACGACACATCCTGAGCGATTCCCGAAGCACTGCTTTGGGAATCAGCGCAAGGCAGTGACGGGCGACATCCATGTCGCCTAGCACGATAGCAAATGGCTTTGAAGTTTTACTTCTGCAAACTTTCTCTAAATAACTGCATCGCTTGTCCACGATGACTAATCTTATTCTTGTCTTCTTTAGAAAGTTCCGCGCTAGAAACTTGTAGCTCAGGTAACCAGAACAGTGGGTCATAACCAAAGCCATTTTCACCACGTGCAGCTTCTAAAATTTCGCCGTGCCAGATGCCTTGGAAAATTTGTGGCAAAGGATCTTCCGCATGAGTGACTAAAGCAAGTACGCACACAAACATACCTTCAATCACTTCACCATTTTTACGAAATGGCAAAAGATCATTTAATAATTTGGCATTATTCGCTGCATCGTCACCGTGTTCTCCAGCATAGCGTGCAGAGTAAATGCCAGGTGCACCATCCAAAACAGGAACACAAATGCCAGAGTCGTCAGCCATAGCAGGTTTACCTGAAATTTTAGAAGCATGACGAGCTTTAATAATGGCATTTTCAATAAAGCTTAAGCCATCTTCAATTGCATCGGGAATATTAAGGCGACCTTGAGGAATAATTTCTACAGGTAACTTAAGCTGTTCAAAAAGTTTTTCAAACTCAGCGACTTTACCTTTGTTATTGCTGGCAAGAACTAAACTGCCCTGATCAAACCAATGTGGGGTAGACATAATAAAACCAAACTTTATAGCTAATATCGAACGTGAGTTATGTTACGTGTTTTTTAAGAGGGGATATAGAGGGAAATAAATAGAATATAAAATGGGACCACCTAAACTAAAGCCACCTTGTAGAGCATACAAGGCGGCTTTAGTCGAGTAAGGTTTTTTTACGGATGAACCGTTATTATTGTGCTTGAATCCATTTGTCTGCACGGTCACGTGCGGTACGGATTTGTTCTTGAGTTAAGTTCGCCGCTAGAGCAGTTTTCTTACCTTCAGATAGGCTAATCACTTTATTATCGAGCATGCCATCACGAGTTGAAAGCTCATACCACTGGTAAGCACCTACGTAGTTTTTCTTTTGCTCTTCCATCATCGCGAGGTTGTAGCTTGCACGGTTATCACCATTGCTTGCTGCTTTTTCAAAGTATTTACGAGCCATAGACTCATCTTTTCTAACACCAATACCGTCGGCGTACATACGACCTACGTTGAGTTGTGCTGGTGATAAACCTTGATCAGCTGCCGCTTTAAACCATGCGAAAGCTTGTTTCTCATCTTTTTCTACATCTTTACCATATTGGTAGTGTGTACCAAGGTAAAATTGCGCGCCTGCTTGACCAGCTTTTGCAGCTTTCTGAAGGTCATTAACCCCCATTGTTGAAAAGCGTGCAGCCTGACTCGCAACCGATTGTGGCTGGGCGATATAATCTGCATGAGCCTGCATACTTAGCAGTCCTGCAAATAGTGTGCTAAATAATGTCTTTTTCATAGTGCACTCACTCGATAAATAGCGACTTCACCAAACAAATTAGGAACATGTTTGCTTAACAGGCTTCCCTGCTGATTTCCATTGACGGCGAGTCGATTAATAATTTGTATCTGATTTTCAGCACAGAGTGCTTCGAAATCTTTAAATGTACATAGATGAATATTGGGGGTGTTATACCACATATATGGTAAAGCATCCGATACAGGCATCATTCCTTTTAATGCAAGAAAAGAGCGAGTCTTCCAATGCGCAAAGTTTGGAAAAGTAATAATTGCCTGTTTACCCACACGCACCATGTCTCTTAATAAAACATCCGGTGCATCTACGGCTTGCAAAGCCTGTGCCATAACCACATAGTCAAAAGACTGGTCGGCAAAACGGCTCAAACCGAGATTCAAATCTTGTTGAATAATATTTAACCCGCGACTGACGGCAATTGCAATCTTTTCTTGATCAATTTCTAAACCATAAGCACGAATTTGATGCTTTTGGCTCATATGAGCGAGTAATTCACCATCACCACACCCTAAATCGAGTACGCTTGAGCCGGGTTTAATCCACTTTTCTGCCAGTTGTTGATCAATACGCATTAACTTGCCTCCAGTGATGTCGATTTTAAGTGTTCTTCACCGCCTAAGAAAGCGCGCATGGTTTTGACATACAGTGGAATCGGGAATAAGAACGAGTCATGGCCTTGCTCAGCATCAATATCGAGATAACTTACTGGCTTATGATTGGTAATAAGTGCATCTACAATTTCTTGAGAGCGACTAGGGGCAAAACGCCAGTCTGTTGTGAAAGAGACAATCAGGAACTGACATTTGGTTTTACCCATCGCTTCTGTTAACGAATGATTGTATTCACGTGATGGGTCAAAATAATCTAAAGCTTTGGTCATGATGAGATAAGTATTGGCATCAAAGTTACGGCTAAACTGTTCGCCTTGATAACGAAGATAGCTTTCGACTTGAAACTCGACATCAAAACCATACATAAATTTGCCAGATTTTAAATCACGGCCAAATTTTTGTTTCATGGCTTCTTCTGAAAGATAGGTAATATGACCTACCATGCGAGCCAAAATCAGACCACGTTTCGGGTAGCTATCATTTTCTAAATAACGACCATGATGGAAGTCTGGATCAGATAAGATCGACTGACGCGCAACCTCATTAAATGCAATATTTTGTGCTGAAAGCTTTGGTGCACTGGCAATAATCACACACTTTTGTAAGCGGTCAGGATAGTCTACTGACCATTGTAGTGCTTGCATGCCCCCTAATGATCCACCCACAACTGCATACCAAGTATCTACACCCAAAAGGTCAGAAAGCATGGCTTGAGTTTTGACCCAGTCGCGTACCGTTACCAACGGGAAATCCGGTCCATAAGGGCGATTATCATTTTCAGGATTTGGTGACGTTGGACCAGTTGAGCCGCTACATCCACCAATATTATTGAGCGAAACTACAAAAAACTTATTTGTGTCGATTGCTTTACCCGGGCCAATACAGCTATCCCACCATCCAGCTTTTTTATCATCTTCATGGTGATAACCCGCTGCATGATGATGTCCGGAAAGAGCATGACAGATTAAAATGGCATTTGATTTATCTGCATTTAAAGTGCCGTAAGTTTCAACCATTAATTCAAAACGTGGCAAAACACGCCCACATTCAAGATGTAATGGTTCTTCAAATTGGAACTTTTGCGGAGTGACTAACCCCACTGAATCAGCTGGAAAAGACACGGGAACATTTCGCCTTTTAAATCTTTCAGGAATAAAAAGAAAGGATACCAAGCTAGGTATCCTTTCAAAAGAGTTTTTTTAAATTAAACAGCGGCGGCAACAACCTGATCTGTACTTAAAACGCCTTGATCAATCAAACGGTTAGTACATGCAATAATTGCTTCAATCGATGAGGTGACTGTATTGTCATGAACACCTGCACCAAATGAACCTTTACCTGTACCTTTGACTTGAAGTTCGATCAAGGTTAATGCTTTCGCATTTGCACCTGAACTAATACTACGTTCTTCATAGTTCAATACGTCAATTGGTAATTGAAGCGCATTTAAGAATGCAGAGATTGGTCCGTTACCTTCACCGCGAAGTTGTTGTGTTTCACCTTCAACATCAACATCAAGTTCGATAATCTGAGTGCCATTAATGTCAGATAATCTGTAGTTTTTGACTGTGTAATGGTGGTTTTTCACATCAACATAAGTGTCTTTAAACAAGGTCCAGATTTCTTTTGCATTAATTTCTGTACCATTATCATCAGCATATTGTTGAACAACTTGACTGAATTCGATTTGTAAACGACGAGGCAATACAACGTTATAGTTCGCTTCTAATAAGTAAGCGATACCACCTTTTCCAGACTGACTATTTACACGAATAACTGCGTCATAGTCGCGGCCCAAATCTTTCGGGTCGATTGGCAAGTAAGGCATATCCCAGATTTCTTCGTTTTTCTGGTACTCGAAGCCTTTTTTAATTGCATCCTGATGTGAACCAGAGAATGCAGTAAATACCAAGTCACCTGCATATGGATGGCGAGGGTGTACAGGTAAACCAGTACATTCTTCAACCGTTGCAATCACTTCATTAATGTTAGAGAAATCTAACTCTGGCGCTACGCCTTGGGTATACATGTTCAATGCAATCGCTGCAACGTCAACATTACCTGTACGTTCACCATTACCGAACACACAACCTTCAACACGGTCAGCACCCGCCATAATGGCAAGTTCTGATGCAGCAATACCACAGCCGCGGTCATTGTGACAGTGAACAGAAATGATCACGCCATCACGACGTGCCAAATTACGATGCATCCATTCAATTTGGTCTGCATAAACATTTGGTGTAGAAACTTCTACAGTCGCGGGTAAGTTTAAAATCACTTTATGGTCAGGACGTGCATCCCAAATTTCTGTGACGGCATCACAGACATCTTTAGCGACTTCTAATTCAGTTGCAGAGAAACACTCTGGGCTGTACTGGAAAATCCAGTCAGTTTGAGGATATTGTGCCGCATACTCTTTAACTTTTTGAGCAGCATTAATTGCTAATTGTTTTGCGCCATTAACGTCTACATTCAACACCTTTTGACGGAAAGTTGGAGAGTTAGAGTTATAAATATGCACAATTGCGCGTTTAGCACCTGCCAAAGATTCAAAAGTACGTTCAATTAAATGATCACGTGCTTGAACCAAAACCTCAATGTATACGTCATCAGGAATATGATTTTCTTCGATCAACATGCGAGTAAAATCGAAGTCAATTTGAGACGCAGAAGGGAAGCCGATTTCAATATGTTTAAAACCGATTTTTACAAGCATTTTGAACATTTTGAATTTTTGTTCCATGTTCATCGGTTCAAAAATTGCTTGGTTACCGTCACGTAAATCAGTACTCATCCAGATTGGCGCTTTTGTAATTTCTTTATTTGGCCATTGGCGATCTGGTAAATCCACTCGTTGGTACATACGGCGGTATTTTTTGCTTGGGTCAGCCAACATCATGAGAAAACTCCTTGTCTCGTAGCGCAGTTGCTCTGGATATATTTAAAAGGCAACGTCTCTACTTAATATATGGTATCTAATTCAGAAAAATTAAAGGGAACTTCAAAGTGCTGCTTTAGAAAGCAGACAAAATTTTTATACGCGCGCTTGGCGCAGCATCAGGAGTTGCGGATGATGTCTTGCTTGAGTAGGCTGGGCAAACAAGTAATTCGTTTTCATCTCTAGACCGTGAAATAATAAGTTTGATGGTTTGCTGGTAATCTTGATATTTAGATATATCACATCTAAACAATGATTACACCTTGTGCAAAATTCTTATCGTAATTTTAATCTCAGAAATTAGAAAATAATTTTCTAATTTTGCGCAGTTTTATGTTTATGAGAAAATAATTTTCATATTTTTGCCATATTGAGATAAAAGAAATTATATGATCTCAATAAGGCAAAAAATAAATGTAGTTATAGCTCTGACCACATTCGAATTAAATTATGATAAATGTTGGTGAGCTTCATGACTTCTGGATAGTTATCGCCGTGTGATTTACGTAATTCTCTAATACTTTCATCTAAGTTAAATAAAAGATGGCGTTTACTATCGTCTCGTACCAAACTTTGTACCCAGAAAAAAGAGGCAAAACGAGTACCTGAAGTAATGCTACTGACTTCATGCAGGCTAGTAGACGGGTAGAGCACCACATCACCTGCGGGTAATTTGACTTCGTGATAACCATAAGTGTCTTCAATAACGAGGTCACCGCCTTCATATTCATCAGGTTCACTTAAAAATAGCGTACAAGATAAATCGGTGCGGAGCTGCTCAGAAGTACCACGGATAAGACGAATTGAGTTGTCCACGTGAAAACCGAAGCTTTCATGTTCATCATAACGATTAAAAAGTGGTGGAATAATTTTGTGGGGTAGAGCCGCAGCCTGAAACACTGGATTTTGCCAAATTGCTTTAATGACAATATCACTTAAATGATGAGTAAGCGGGTCTTGTTCAGAAAGCTGCTGATTTCTTTTAACAGAAGCAGATAAGGTGCCAGCAGTTACTTTTCCACCTACCCAGTTGGCATCTTCCATGAGTTTACGAAACTCGGCAACTTGCTCTTTGCTTAAAACATTGGGGATATGATGAATCACAGCAAACACCTTTTAATATAGATACTTCATTTGTAAAAATAGCCTCGTGATGAGGCTATTTTATATGAACTTTAATTAATTCCATAAATAAATTATGGAATTTAACCTTAGTACTTAAAGTTAATCGCTAAGACAGCATTACGGCCATTACCTTCAAACGCGTAGTGAGCTGCATGTGCACTTGTGAAATAACGCTTATCAGAAATATTATTAATATTAAGCTGTAAGTTTACGTTCTTGTTCACGTCGTATTTAGCCATCGCGTTGTAAATAGTGTAGGTTGGCAAGTATTTCGGAGCAGTTGTGTTCACAAAAACTTGATCACGGTATTCAACACCAGCACCTAAAGTCAATTGAGGCATAACTTTATATGTAGACCATAAAGTCGCGCTGTTTTTAGCTACGAATGGAAGCGGTTTACCTTCTTGAGCAACGGCATTATATGCAGCCTCAGTGATTTCACTATCTAAATAGCTATAGCCTGTAGAAACATCCCATTTGTCAGTAATCTTTCCGTTTAAACTAATTTCAAATCCATCAACTTTACTTTTACCAGCATTGGCTGTCGTGTTCGGATCAATTTGGATACGTGTATTTTGCTTTTCAGTACGGAAAACTGCTGCTGTTAAATTAGCACGGTTATTAAATAGGTCCCATTTAGTTCCTAACTCGAAAGTACGAGCTTCTTCTGGTTTTAGATCATTTGCACTCGCACTTGCAGCACCTGAGTCGCTAATAGAATCTGAACCTGTATCACCTTCAGCGAGCACGCCTACTGGGTTTGCTGACGTAGCATAGCTTAAATAAATACTACCATCTTCTGTTGGTTTAAAAACTAGACCAGCTTGGTAAGAGAAGTAATCTGTATCACTTTCCAGTTTATCGCCAGCTTTATGAGGTGTACGTCCACCTACGTCTTTATTATATTTTTTCTCAGTTTCAAACTTATCCCAACGAACACCTACATTAAGTAACCATTGTGGATTAAATTCAATACTATCTAAAGCATATACGCCTACATTATGACTACGAGTGGTTGATTGTGCTGTAATAGATCCACGTTTATCTGTGAAAGCACCATTTCCTGGATTATTTAAACTCGTACACCAGCCATTTGCTACAGCAGCGGCTGAAGTACAGTTTTGAATGTTGCTGTCTAAAATGGTTGAGGTAGTTTCACCAGCAGCATTAGTAAATGTATGTACACCTTGATCAGTTTCTTGGAAGCTCCATTCAGTACCGACATTAAAAGAATGTTTTAATGAACCAGTATTAAATTTACCTCTTAAAGAAAGTTGATCGCTATAAGCATCGCTATCCAAAATACGACTTAAAGCACGACGAGCAATTGTGCCTCTGTAAATATTACCCTTAGAGTCATCAGCATTCGTATAAACATAATCAGATTTAGATTTGTTGTAAGTTGCTATATTTGACAAAGTAAGATTTTCATTAAAATCATGTTCTAATTTAAACGTACCAATATGGTTCTCACGTTTATCGAAATCACGTGCTTTCCAGCCATAGTAGGTACCCGCTTTTACATCAACAGGTTTACCATCACCAGGAGTTACAGTAACTCCAGCTGGAGGAGTCGTTGGATTTGCGTTGTTAAACGGAATACCTGCATCAGGTTCATCATTACTACGTAAATAGTAGTAACTCAGTGTTCCGCGAGTTGCAGTATCTAGGCCAAATGCAAGACTTGATGCAATACCAGCACGAGCATATTCTGCGCCGTTACTTTGACCAGCTTTTTCATTTTCATGACCCATAATAACAACACGACCAGCAACTCCGTTACCAAAGTCTTTGTTTGCATCGAGTTGGATATGACGATAGTTGTCAGTACCACCTTGAACACTACCTTGGTAAACGTCACCTTCATGAGCAACTTTAGGGATTAAGTTGATACTTCCACCCACGCTACCACCACCACCAAGGGCAGAAGAAGAGCCCTTAATAACTTCAACTTGTTCGATGGCAAACATATCGCGGCTTTGTGAAGTAGTATTGCGGACACCATCAACATAAATAGAAGATTGACCGCTATAACCACGAATGTAAGGCATATCTGTAAACGGGGTACCGCCTTCACCTGCACCTAGCGTAATACCAGGTTCATAGCGTAATGCTTCGAGTAGGGTATTAGAGTTTGTATCTTTAATTAATTTTTGAGAAAGAATAGAGACTGATTTTGGTGTGTCTTTGAGGGGAGCCACGAATTTAGAGTTTGCTGACTGATCTACTTTTAAAGATTCTTCTTGAGTCGCTTGAGTATGAATCGTTGGTAATTGTGAAATTGCTTCTTGTGCCATGGCTGTTGTTGCAATCATTGATAACGAAGAAGCTATCGCAGAAGAAACAATTTTTTTACGTGTTCTAATCAAAGACATGACTTCAGGACTCTAAAACTAAAAGGTTATGCGAATAATAATAATTCTTATTTATATGTACAGTTTGTGTTAATTGGATTTGCCAATTGAATTATGAAGAAAAAGTGAATGATTGAATGGTGAATTGTACTTTTATTTAGCTAATCTACTGATTCTTAGTAATTGTTTGTAAAAGCGATTAAATTTAGATTTTGATTGTAATTTTAGATTTATGAAGAATAACTAAAAAATTAGTTTTAGTTAATGCTTTATGAAAAATATTTAAAGAATCATAAAATTACTGTGAAATTTACGAGAATAACGAGGCTAACTTAAATGAAGTGATCGGTTAATTTTGTATATCTTGAAAGTTGTCATATAATACAGCACTTTTAAAAAAACTGTTCCTACTCACTAATTTTTATCGAGGAAGCCATGCAAGTAACGACTGAAGCGGTTTCGGGCGTTGCCCGTCGTTTAAATGTGTCTGTACCGACGAGCCGTATTAACGAGCAATTTGAAGCTCGTTTGAAACGCACTGCCAAAACTGTGAAGATCAACGGCTTCCGTCCAGGTAAAGTACCTGAAAACGTTGTTCGCCGCGAATATGGTGCAGGCATTTATCAAGAAGTTGTAAATGACATCATTCGTGATAGCGTTTTTGAAGCAATTCAACAAGAAAAAATCAATGCGGTAGGTATGCCGAACATTGATAAAGTTGAACATAAAGAAGATGCTTTAGTTTTTGAAGCGACTGTAGAAGTTTATCCAGAAGTTGCAGTACAAGCATTCGACGGTTTAGAAGTTGAACGTAAAACAGCTGAAATTAAAGATGCTGACGTTGATGCTATGATCGAAAACTTGCAAAAACAACGTCAAACTTGGGCTGTTACCAAGGGCATGGCGAAAAAAGACATGCAAGTGACTTTTGACTTTGAAGGCACTATCGACGGTGAGAAGTTTGAAGGCGGTTCTGCTGAAGACTTTAAACTCGTATTAGGTTCAGGTCGTATGATTCCTGGCTTTGAAGACGGCATCGTTGGTATGAAAGCTGGTGAAGAGAAAGTAATTGATGTTACTTTCCCAGAAGACTACCAAGCTGAAAACTTGGCTGGTAAAGCAGCTCAGTTCAAAATCACTGTGAAGCAAGTTGAAAAATCAAAACTTCCAGAAATTGATGCTGAATTCTTAAAAATCTTCGGTGTAACTGAAGAAGAAGGCGTTGAGAAATTAAAAGCTGACGTTCGTAAGAATATGGAACGTGAAGTTCGCAATGGTTTACGTAACCAAGTTAAACAAGCTGCTTTTGATGCACTTGTTGCTGCGAACGAAGTTGAAGTTCCAACTGCAATGGTTGCTCAAGAAATTGACCGCCAACGTCAACAAATGGTTCAACAATTCACTCAACAATTTGGTGGTGCAGGCGCTCAATCTTTTGACAAGAGCATGCTTCCTGACGAATTGTTCAAAGAACAAGCAGAGCGTTCTGTTAAGCTTGGCGTATTAGTAAGCAAAGTTTTAGCTGATGCTAAACTTGAAGTTGACCAAGCTCGCGTTGATGCTTACATCGACGACATGGCTTCTTCTTACGAAGATCCAACTGAAGTGATTGAATACTTCAAAAATGATGCTCAACAACGTGCTCAAATCGAAGCAGTTGTATTAGAAGATCAAGTTGTTGATCACATCTTAGCTGGTGCTAAAGTGACTGACAAAGCTGTATCTTATGATGACTTATTGAAAGAACAACAAGCTCGCCGTATGGGCTAATCTTTTTAGAAGTTAGAAAAAGGCGCTTAGGCGCCTTTTTTGTTTTTCTTTATGTGGTCAATTTGAGTGCGACATTAAGTACTTAGGTATAAATAATATAATATTTCAGTGCGAACCTTTTGCAATTTGAGAAATTATCCCGCATATTGTTGCCATAGGTTAAGTCACAAAAAATTTAGGAATAAATAACGTATGTATGTTCCAACAATTGAAAATGCTTTAGTTCCTGTTGTGGTTGAACAATCTTCTCGCGGCGAACGTTCTTTTGATATTTATTCACGACTTTTACGTGAGCGCGTCATTTTTTTAACAGGTGAAGTTGAAGATAACATGGCAAATCTAATTGTTGCCCAAATGTTGTTTTTAGAAGCTGAAAATCCTGATAAAGATATCCACCTTTATATCAACTCTCCAGGTGGATCTGTGACAGCGGGCATGGCTATTTATGACACGATGCAGTTTATTAAACCTGATGTCGTAACATATTGTATGGGCCAAGCTGCTTCAATGGGTGCATTCTTATTAAATGCTGGTGCTAAAGGCAAACGCTATTGTCTAGAAAATGCCCGTGTCATGATTCACCAACCATTAGGTGGTTTCCGCGGTCAAGCATCGGATATTGAAATTCATGCGCGTGAAATTCTATTTATTAAAGAACGTTTAAACCGCTTAATGGCAGAGCATAGTGGTCAAGACTACGAAACTGTTGCTCGTGATACTGACCGTGATAACTTTATGACAGCACAGTCTGCTAAAGAATATGGTTTGGTTGATCAGGTGTTAAGTAAGCGTCCATAAGGACCTTCTTATATAAATAACTTGAGATGTTGAAAAAGATCTCCATTTAGTTATTTATGCAGTGCATCTTGCCCTAATATTTAAGATTCTATTTGTGGAGTGAATATGTCCGAACATCCTCAAGGACAAAAACATTGTTCATTTTGCGGTAAAACGCAGTCTGAAGTCGGGAAACTGATTGCAGGTGAGGACGCATATATTTGTAATGAGTGTGTGGATGTCTGCTTAGACCTTGTACAAACCAGCCAACAGGTTGAAGCAGGGGACTGGGCGAGTAAGGCATTGCCAAAACCACATGAAATACGTGCTGCGCTTGATCAATATGTAATTGGTCAAGATCTTGCCAAAAAGACATTATCTGTTGCGGTTTATAACCATTATAAACGCCTAAAAGTTGGTCATAATGGCCATGTGTCTAAAGAAGTAGAAATTGCTAAAAGTAATATTCTATTAATTGGACCTACAGGTTCGGGTAAAACTTTACTTGCGCAAACATTGGCTCGCCTTTTAGACGTTCCATTTGCAATGGCAGATGCAACGACATTAACCGAAGCTGGTTATGTCGGCGAAGATGTTGAAAATATTGTACAAAAACTTTTGCAAAAAGCGGACTACGATGTAGAGAAAGCTCAGAAGGGTATTATCTATATTGACGAAATTGACAAGATTACTCGTAAATCTGAAAACCCGTCAATTACGCGTGATGTTTCTGGTGAAGGTGTACAACAAGCATTGTTAAAAATGATTGAAGGTACAGTGGCTTCTATTCCTCCGCAAGGTGGACGTAAGCATCCGCAACAAGAGTTTATCCAAATTGACACCTCGAATATTTTATTTATTTGTGGTGGTGCATTTTCTGGTTTGGAAAAAATTGTACAGCAGCGTCAAGAGAAAGGCGGTATTGGTTTTACAGCTGATGTTAAAAACAAAGATGAAACCAAAAAACTTGCTGAATTGTTCCGTCAGGTTGAACCAACCGACTTAGTGAAATTTGGTTTAATTCCAGAATTCATTGGTCGTTTACCAGTGATTGCGACACTTGAAGAGTTGGATGAAGAAGCATTAATGCAAATTTTGACTGAGCCAAAAAATGCATTAACTCGCCAGTATCAATATCTTTTCACTATGGAAAATGTTGATCTGATCTTTGAAGATTCTGCATTGCGTGCTATCGCGAAGAAAGCACTTGAACGCAATACGGGTGCACGTGGTTTACGTTCTATTATGGAGAACGTGCTGCTTGAAACCATGTACGATTTACCAAGTCGTACTGACGTTGGAACAGTCATTATTAATGAAGCAGTCATTAATGGTGAAGCAGAACCTGTTTATAAAGCAGAGCGTCAACCTAAAGAAGCTGCAACGCATGAAAGTGTTGCTAAGGCAGATTTAAAGGTTATTGATTCGAAGTCTGCATAGAGATTTCATTCATCTAAAAAGCATGAATCGCGCGAGTGATTCATGCTTTTTTTGTTTTCAATTTATGTGCGTGGTGTTAATCTTAAAAATACAAAATACGCATAGTTTTGCGTTGTAAAAAATAAATCAAAAACAAAACGCTTTGAGGGATGCCATGCGTTATTTAATCGTATCTTTGTGCTGTGCCGGACTGTTTGTGGGCTGTCAAAGTTCATCTCATTTAGAAAAAAATACGGGTGAATTGACTGCAACCTTACCTAAAGTTGATGTTGAAAAAGAACCTGGTTTATTTGATCAATATCATGTGGGTGGTTTTGCTGTAGGTGGTTGGGTTAATCAAAAGTTGGGTCAGACTTTTGTTCCAGTCAAACCACAAAATCAACAAGCTGCTGTTGTCTATCTTTACCGACCAGACACGAAATGGAATCGTCAGGAAATTGCAGCGATAAATCTCTTTGTGAATGGCAAGCGTATTCCGAGTCTATTACATAATCATTATTACTGGATTGAATTGCCAGCAGGCACTTATCGTCTTTCTGCAAGCCGCCCTTTACTTGGTATTCATTTTCAAGAACCGAAATATATTGATATCACTGTTGAGGCGGGAACGTCTTATTATTTGAAATATGATGAAGAGAACAAAATGGACCGTGGTGAACACACTGGCCCATTTATGTTAATGCAAGACAATATTGGACGTAGAGAGATAGCATTTACTGAGCTTAAATCTTCTAGCTACAACTTTGTGGCTGAAGATGCTTCAGGAAAGATTCGATATAAACCACAGGAATTAAAGCCAGCCAAATATGATGAAAAATCAGATGTACATCTGATTAAGCCATTTAAATTATGGAATCCTTTAACTTGGTAAGGGCCTACAAAAGATAAAGAAAAGTTAAGACTTTTCTTTATCTTTCATGAGTGGGGCAAGAATTTTAAGCATTTCTTCTTGCATATGATCCCTTGCTTTAGGGTCATTAAAGGTCTGTTGTCCTAACTCCATCATGTATTCTGAAATTTGTCCCATAATCTGCACATTTTTACGTGTAATTGATTGGCCTTCGGGAGTTTTTAAAAATTTCAGATTAGCCTGAACTTCCTCTTCAGTATAAGTCTTTAAATAAATATCTTGTAAGGCTTGGGCAGTTTTAGGGTTGCTAATGAGCTGGTTGCTCGAATCTTTTAGAAGAGAACCTAACTTCTTCGCGGCCTCTTTTTCTTTTGGGCCTAAAGTTTTGATACCCGTGATATTACTAACGATCTGTTCTGCCTGTTGATCATAGTAAGGCGTTAATTCATTAATTGATTCTTTAAGTAGGTAATCAATTTGGCTCATTTGCATGAGTTCTTTGACTGAACTTAATTTGGCAGGAGAAGCAAATAAGCTTGTTGTAATACAGCTTAAGCAGAGACTGATTGAAAGATTTTTAAGAATAGGGCGAATAGTCATGAAATGACCTATATTCAATATATGGCGAGAGAGTGCATTTATTAATAGCACAGATTGAAGAAGCAATTGTTACAATTCTTTTCAGATTTTAAAATAAAAAAAGAATGCTAAAAAAAAGCACCGAATTCGGTGCTTTTCTTGATTAGCCAGCTGCTGCATCGACTACTGGAATTTTTCCAATTTTCGCTTGCCAGATTTTTGGAGCTACTGCGTGAATTGAAGTACCGTTTACATCAACTGCAACAGAAACAGGCATATCTTCAACTACGAATTTGTAGATTGCTTCCATACCTAAGTCTGCAAACGCAACCACTTCAGCTTCACGAACAGCTTTAGATACGAGGTAAGCCGCACCACCAACTGCCATTAAGTAAGTTGCTTTGTTGTCTTTGATTGCTTCAATTGCTGTAGGACCACGGTCAGCTTTACCGATCATACCGAATAGACCAGTATGTTCGAGTACTTTACGTGTGAATTTGTCCATACGTGTTGCAGTTGTAGGACCAGCAGGACCAACGACTTCATCACCCACAGGATCAACTGGGCCAACGTAGTAAATAAATTTACCTTTAAGATCAACTGGTAATTCTTCACCGTTGTCGATCATTTCAACCATACGTTTGTGTGCAGCATCACGACCTGTGTACATTGTTCCGCTAAGAAGTAATGTATCACCCGGTTTCCAAGAATCCATTTCTTCTTGAGTAATGGTATCAAGGTTTACGCGCTTAGATTGTGAAGAGTCCCAAGTTACTGAAGGGTAGTCTTCAAGTTTTGGTGCTTGAATATGAGCTACACCTGTACCATCAAGCTGGAAGTGAGCATGACGAGTAGCAGCACAGTTAGGGATCATACCAACTGGTTTACCAGCAGCATGACATGGGTAATCTTTAATTTTAATATCAAGAACAGTCGTTAAACCACCAAGACCTTGAGCACCAATACCAAGTGCGTTTACTTTTTCAAAGATTTCGATACGAAGTTCTTCGATTTTGTTCTCTGGTCCACGGCGAAGTAATTCGTCCATGTTAATTTCTTCCATGAGCGCTTCTTTAGCAAGCATCATGGCTTTTTCAGCAGTACCACCAATACCAATACCGAGCATACCTGGAGGACACCAACCTGCACCCATTGTTGGAACAGTTTTAAGAACCCAGTCAACAATCGAGTCAGATGGGTTAAGCATTGCAAGTTTAGATTTGTTTTCTGAACCGCCACCTTTAGCAGCAACAGTAATATCTACTTTGTTACCCGGAACGAGTTTGTAGTGAATTACAGCAGGGGTATTATCTTTTGTATTTTTGCGACCAAATGCTGGGTCAGCAAGTACAGATGCACGAAGAACGTTGCTGTTTTCAAGGTAACCTTGGCGAACACCTTCGTTTACCGCATCGTCTAAGCTCATTGTTAAATCAAATTTAACATCTAAGCCCACTTCAAGGAAAACATTAACAATACCAGTATCTTGGCAAATTGGACGATGACCTTCCGCACACATGCGAGAGTTAATTAGAATCTGTGCAATTGCATCCTTTGCGGCTTTGTTTTCTTCGCGATCATAAGCACGGCTCATCGCTTGGATAAAGTCTTGCGGGTGATAGTACGAAATAAACTGTAGGGCGTCCTTGATTGATGTAATCAAGTCATCTTGTTTGATAATCGTTGTCATACCAAAAAATCTCTTGAGCGGGCTGTTAGCTAGCGGGCTAAATTATATGACAAAAAGACAGGGTTGTGGGAGATTGGTTGATCTTTTGACCGAAAGTCGCATAAGAACATATTGAGGTGATTTAAAAGCCAGAAATCGGAGAGTTATTTATTTTTGAATGATTAAAATAAAAAAAGCCATTTGAGCGGACATCAAATGGCGAGAGGTAGTAAAGGTTAAAATTATATTAATTATTTGGCAGCGGCTTGCTGTTCTGCCTGAATTGCGGTTAATGCAATGGTAAAGACGATGTCATCTACTAATGCTCCACGAGACAAGTCATTAACAGGCTTGTTTAGGCCTTGCAGCATTGGTCCAACGCTCACAACATTTGCAGCACGCTGTACTGCTTTGTAAGTGGTATTACCTGTATTTAAATCTGGGAAGATAAATACATTTGCACGGCCAGCAACGCGTGAGTCTGGTGCCTTTTGACGTCCCACACTTTCAACTGAAGCTGCATCGTATTGAAGTGGACCATCAATCAGTAAATCAGGACGACGCTGCTGAGCAATTTGAGTTGCTTGCTGTACTTTTTCAACATCTGCACCTGTTCCTGAGGTACCAGTTGAGTAGCTGATCATGGCAATACGTGGGTCAATCCCAAAAGCTTTCGCTGAGTCAGCAGACTGAATTGCAATTTCAGCAAGTTGCTCTGCTGTCGGGTCTGGGTTAATTGCACAGTCACCATACACATAGACTTCATCTGGTAAAAGCATAAAGAAGATTGATGAAACTAGTGAATAATCAGGGGCTGTTTTGATGAGCTGGAATGCTGGGCGAACTGTATTTGCTGTGGTGTGTACCGCACCTGAAACTAAACCGTCGACTTGATCCAAAGCTAACATCATGGTGCCAAGCACTACGGTATCTTGAAGCTGTTCTTTCGCTTGAAGCTCGTTGAGTTTACCTTTACGTAGCTCAACCATTGGTGCAACGTATTGGTCACGAATACTATCAGGGTCAACAATTGCCAATTCGGCAGGTAATTCAATGCCGCGTGCTTTTGCAACATCCTGTACTACATCTGGTTTAGCCAGCAAAATACAGTCAGCAATACCACGTGCCTGACAAATTGCTGCAGCCTGAATGGTGCGTGGTTCATCACCTTCGGGTAAAACAATTCGTTTTTTCGCTGCAATCGATTTTTGCACCAGTTCGTGACGGAAAGCCGATGGCGACAGGCGAGGGGTAGCTGCATTGTTGCTGTGCTGTTTAAGCCATTCAACATCAATATGACTTGAAACAAATCGGGTCACTTGCTCAGCACGTTCAGTATCATCTGTTGGAATTTCATTGCCAAAATTAGATAAACGCTGAGCGGTTTCAAGTGTGTTTAAACGGGTATGTAAAATCGGCAACCCTTGTTTAATCGCACTTTGACAAAACTCTAAAAGCTCAGGTGCTGGCGCTTCTCGTTCTGTAAGTACTAAACCCGCTAGAGGAATACCATTACTAGTTGCCAAACTACTTGCAAGTAAAACGTCGGTACGCTCAGATGCGCTAATAATCAACTCGCCTGCAATGAACTTATTCAGTTCATATTCAATGCTTGAAGCAATTAAACTCGAATGCAAAATACGACGTGTTTTTGCTTCACCTTGATGTACCCATTGCCCATCAATGACATTTGCAATATCGAGAGTTCTTGGCACGCTTAGCGTGTTACTAAATGGAACCAGTCCAATGATTGGTAAATCGCTTGAGCCGAAATAACGATTATATTTTTGCAGTTCGGTCGTAAATTTTGCGATTTCTTCAGTCGGTCTTAATGATGGATCAAAAGCAACAGGAATTTGTGCTGTTTCTTCAGTTAACCCACGGGTACGCATAAAGAGTACACCAGCAGTACGATTTGAAGCTGCGCCGCCAAATTGACGTAAATGAGCATCTACTTTTTCTGCGGCTTTTTTCGGGTTTTGAATATCTGCTGTGCTGACCAGCACGACTTCTGCATCAAGTGCTTGTGCAAGACTTGCGTTGAGTTCACTGGCGAAGTGGTCTTGTCCGTTAGGTAATAAGCCTTCCACAATAATGACATCGTGGTCTGCTGCAACGCTACGGTGAAGACTAACAGCTTCTTCAAGTAATTCATCTACTTCCCCAGCGGCAATAAGCTGAGTTAATTTTTCATGCGAAATAGATTGAACAGTTTTACTTTGAAATAGATGACCAAATAATGAAGTGGTTCGGTCAAGATGCTCTTGGTCTTCTTGAGAAAATGGTTTTAAAAAGCCTGCTTTAATCCCGTTACAATCAAGTGCGTAAATCATGCCTAAACAGGCAGAGGTTAAGCCAACCCCTTCGCCTGTAGGAATCAATAAAATTGTATTCATATAAACCTATAAATAAATATCGAGTTTTCGCTGAGCTCTAATTAAGCAAGGCTTGCTACAGATGCTGTATTTTCTGCCGCTTCAACAACTTGACGAGTTTCTTTAGCAATACGACCTTCTTCATCTGTTGGAATGACCCAAATTTGTGGTCCTGTTCCATTGTCGATTCGGCCTTCAGTGCCACGTTTTAAGTTATTGTTTTGATCTTTATCAAGCTGCAAACCAAAATGAGGTAAATAAGCTAAGGTTTTTTCACGAATATAAGCTGAGTTTTCGCCAATACCACCCGTGAAGATTAAGCCGTCTAAAGTTGGTAAGCCACAGCTTAATGCAGCAAGTGATTTTGCAAGGCGATAGCTAAACACTTCAATTGCAAGACAAGCATCTTCATTACCATTTTCAGCAGCTTCAATCACTGTACGCATGTCATTAGACAGTTGAGATAAGCCTAGTAAGCCACTTTCGTTATTTAAAACTTTATCAATTTTTGCTAAATCCCAACCGAGGTTTTTCGCAAGGAAGCTATGTAAGCTTGGATCAACATCACCACTACGGGTTCCCATCACTACGCCTTCAAGTGGAGTGAGGCCCATAGAGGTATCAACACTTTGTCCATTCCACACTGCGCAAGTTGAACTGCCGTTTCCTAGATGCGCTGTTAGCCATCCACCTTTTTTCAGGCTACCTGCGAGTTCACTCGCTTTGTCAGACACATAGGCGTGGCTTGTACCATGGAAACCATAACGGCGGACGTTGTGGTCAGTATATAAAAACTTAGGAATTGCATAACGGTATGCATGCGGTGGCATGGTCTGATGGAATGCAGTATCAAATACGGCAACCTGAGGTAATTCAGGAAATAGACGTACGGTTGCGTCGATACCAATTAAATGTGCTGGGTTATGAAGCGGAGCCAAAGGCGTTGCTGCACGAATACGTTCAATAATTTCAGGAGTGAGTAATTCTGCTTTAGTTAAACTACCACCGTGTACAACACGATGTCCGATTGCTTGCGGTTTGTAGTTGGCAAGACGTGCAAGTAAAGTTTCTAAAGCTTTGGCATGGTCAGCATAAGGAATTGAAAGTTCCAGTGGTTCACCACCAACTGTAACTCCCTTAATACGAGCATCAGCTGCCCCCAAGTTTTCTGCTAAACCGTAAATACGGTCTTCACGACGCTCTGAAACCAGTGCGTATTTAATAGATGAAGAGCCGCAATTGATAACTAATACTGATATAGCCACGTTGAAATACCCAAGTCCTGATTTAAAATAGTTTTCCTAACTTCCTGTTCAAGATGTATTATTTTTTCATACAGATTGAACGGGTTGTCATGTTTTAACATGTGTTGTTTTTCTGTCCAAGATAGACTTTAGCCCATTAGACTTAAGCACTATCGACCATCAAATTATTTGTAACTAATATTTGTCCAGTATAAAGCTTAACCACTGTATTCCTTGTTTTTTTTATACGCATAGAAACGAGTTTTTTGTATATATTTATGAAAAAATAAACCCGAACGAAGGATGAATTTTAAATGGTAGAAACCAAACCGTTATTGAATAAGTGAGCTGGTTCTTTAAGTTAAATTTTAAGCATGTATTACAAATAATATACGTAATTGAAATTAAGTTTTGATGGTATTAAGGGCGTGAAAAAAGAACCTAATATGGATTTATAAGTACTAAAAATTAGAATGAAAGGCTCATCATTTATATATTGTTAAATATATTTTATTATGTTGATTTACAATAAATTTACCGTATTTTTGAGATTTGGTTTAGCTGTAAATATACCTAAATATTAAATAAGTTTTTTGTCTAAAATATAAACTCGTTATGTCTTTAAAGCTTGTACTGAGGCCATTACAGCAGCATTGGCTGGGGTTGCATGTCGCTTTTTGCCTGAATAATATTGTTCATCCTTTTTTCAAATGATCATAAAAAATATATCATTTGGTCTATTTTTCTTTTCCGGCTTATCCGGTTGTACAGGAGCGTCCAGCATGGACTTGCCGAATCCAATATTGGCAAAAGTGACCGAGCGTGTAATCGCCCGTAGTCAAAAAACTCGTTCTGCATATTTACAACGTATTGAACATGCACAAGGCAAATTTCCTGCTCGTGGGGCACTTTCATGCGCCAATCTGGCTCATGGTTTTGCCAGCATGGAAGACAATGAAAAATTAATTATTAAAGTAGGTCGTGAACCAAATATTGGTATTGTGTCGTCATATAACGAAATGTTGTCGGCTCATGCACCCTATAAAACATTTCCAGATTTAATTAAAACAGCCGCTCGTGAAAATGGTGGCGTGGCACAGTTTGCAGGTGGTGTTCCTGCAATGTGTGACGGTATTACCCAAGGTAATGCTGGTATGGAACTCTCATTGTTCTCTCGTGAAACGATTGCAATGAGCACAGCGATCGCATTGTCTCATAACATGTTTGACGCAGCTTTGTGTCTAGGTGTTTGCGACAAGATCGTGCCGGGCTTGCTCATTGGGGCTTTGCAGTTCGGCTATTTACCTACTATTTTTGTGCCAGCTGGCCCAATGACGAGTGGGCTATCTAACGATGAGAAAGCTAAAATTCGCCAGCAATTTGCAACGGGTCAAGTTGGTCGAGATGCTTTGCTAGAAGCTGAGTCAGCTGCTTATCACGGACAAGGGACTTGTACTTTTTACGGTACAGCCAACAGTAACCAGATGCTGATGGAAGTCATGGGCTTACATTTGCCAAGCGCTGCATTTGTTCATCCTCACACACCATTACGTGATGCACTTACCGCAGAAGCTGCGATTCGTGTACTTGATTTAACAGTTGAGCGTGGAAACTACACGCCGATTGGTCATGTTGTCGATGAAAAAGCAATTATAAACGGCATCGTGGCGTTACTCGCTACAGGTGGTTCAACCAACCATACTTTGCATTTAATTGCGATTGCTCGTGCCGCTGGCATCTTGATTGACTGGGATGACTTCGATGAATTGTCAGCTGTTGTTCCATTGCTCGCAAAAATCTATCCAAATGGTAAGGCCGATGTAAACCATTTCCAAGCTGCGGGTGGGGTTGCTTTCCTCATTCGTAACTTACTGGAAGCTGGCTTGTTGCATAACGATGTAACGACAGTGGCTGGTAAAGGTTTGCAACATTACACAAAAGAACCAAAACTGATTGATGGCAAGCTCACTTGGGTTGATGGTGTGGTTCAAAGCCTTGATGACAAAGTTCTACGTAGCATTGACGAGCCGTTTCAACCAGATGGCGGCTTGCGCTTAATGCAAGGTCGCCTTGGTCGTGGTGTTATCAAGATTTCTGCTGTTGCGCCAGAGCACCGTAAAGTTAAAGCTCCGGCAATCGTGTTTGATTCTCAAGAAGCAGTACAAGCAGCATTTGATCGTGGTGAGTTACACCGAGATTTTATTGCAGTCGTTCGTTTCCAAGGTGCGCGTGCTAACGGTATGCCTGAATTGCATCGGTTAACGCCTGTGTTGGGTGTTTTACAAGATCAAGGTTTCCACGTTGCTTTAGTTACTGATGGACGTATGTCTGGTGCTTCAGGCAAAGTTCCTGCGGTGATTCATTTATCTCCAGAAGCCTTGCTAAATGGGCCGATTGCTAAAGTTCAAACAGGCGATATGTTGATTATTGATGCTGAGGCCGGCGTACTTGATGTTGAAATAGATGAACAGACTTGGCAGTCGCGTCCTGTTGCGCAGCCAGAACATCAGGCAGAAAACGAAGTTGGCTTTGGCCGTGAATTATTTGGTGTTTTCCGTGCTGCTGCTGCGCCAGCTGAACATGGAGCATCTGTATTTGGTGCATTGGTTGGTGAAACTTCACCAGAGCAGATTTGAATCAAAGGAACTGAAAAATAATGATTAAAATTGAAGATATCGTCAAATTAGGCCCAGTCATTCCTGTATTGGCATTTGATTCTGCTGAGCAAGGTGAAGATGTATCACGTGCTTTACATGCTGGTGGTGTAAAAGTCCTTGAAATTACATTGCGTACCGCTGCGGGTCTTGCTGCTATTGAGCGTGCGAGCCAATTGGCGGATGACATTGTGGTAGGTGTGGGAACAATTACTAAGCCAGAACATTGTGCTCAAGCTAAAAAAGCAGGTGCTCAATTTGGTGTTTCTCCTGGTTTGACCAAAGATTTGCATTTGGCTGCACAAGATGCTGGCTTACCTTTACTACCGGGTGTGATGACACCAAGTGACCTGATTCAGGCGATTGAGTTGGGTTATGAGATTGTGAAGTTCTTTCCAGCTCAACAAGCAGGTGGAGTTGAGATGCTAAAAGCATTTTATGGTCCATTTCCAAACTTACGTTTTTGCCCGACTGGCGGAATTACGGCAGAGTCAGCGCCAGATTTCTTAAAACAACCAAACGTAGTGTGTGTAGGTGGTTCATGGTTAACGCCTAAAGCTGCTGTAGCTGCACAAGATTGGGCTGAAATTACTCGCTTAGCGCAAATTGCGAGTCAGTTGAGAGCACTGTAAATGTAGTCAATATTTATAAAAAATGAAGTGCATTCTATGTGCTTTAAGGCTGTATTGAGGTGGCCAGTTTGTGCTGGTCACACCTAAATATAAAAATTTAGTGTCTTAACAGTAGGATTACTGTGGTTGAAGACCTTTGTTTGGGCAGTGTGCCTAAATAGTATTATTCCAAGGAGAAGTATCACATGGAGACCGTTCAGGGTGGCATGTTGCTTATCTACACTGTAATCGCGATTATTGCATTGGTTGTCATGATCGCGAAGTTCAGAATTTATCCATTTCTTGTTCTTATTATTGTTTCACTCGGTTTGGCTTTGGCTGTTGGCATGCCAATGGGCGATATTGTTAAATCATACGAAGCTGGTACTGGTAAAACCTTGGGCCACCTTGCGATTGTAATCGCACTGGGAACAATGCTCGGAAAAATGATGGCCGAGTCGGGTGGTGCTGAGCGAATAGCAATTACCTTAATTAAATGGTTTGGTGAGAAAAATATTCACTGGGCCATGATGTTTATTGCGCTTATTGTTGGTCTTCCCGTATTTTTCGAAGTAGGTTTCGTTCTACTCATTCCAATTGCGTTCAACATTGCTAAGCGAACTGGTAAATCTTTACTGGTTGTTGGCTTGCCAATGGTCGCTGGTTTATCTGTTGTGCATGGCTTAATTCCACCACATCCGGCGGCATTGTTGGCTGTACAAGCCTATCATGCGGATATTGGTAAAACGATTGCGTACAGTTTAATCGTCGGTGTGCCAACAGCAATTGTTGCTGGGCCATTGTATGCACTTTGGATTAATAAGTACGTCAAATTGCCTGAAAATAACCCGTTAGCAAAACAGTTTATTGAAGCAGATACAAATAGAACTCGTGAGTTGCCAAGCTTTGGGATTACCTTATTTACGATTATGCTGCCAGTAGTGTTGATGTTAATCGGAAGTTGGGCAGATCTGTTCTTTGCGCCACAGACTTTCGCAAATGATTTACTACGTTTCATTGGTACTTCTGATATCGCATTGCTTATTGCTGTACTGGTCAGCTTTATTACTTTTGGTACGATGCAAGGCTTTAACCGTGAACAAATTGAAAAATTCTGCGGCGGATGTTTAGCTTCTATTGCCGGAATTATGTTGATTGTTGGTGCAGGTGGTGGTTTTGGTGGCATTTTACGTGACACAGGGATTTCTAATGAGATTGTGTCCACAGCCTTAAAGGCAAATTTGTCGCCATTATTGTTGGGTTGGTTTGTTGCAGCATTGATTCGTTTGGCAACAGGTTCTGCAACGGTAGCTATGGCTACAGCATGTAGTATTGTTGCTCCAATTGCAGCTACGGCTGGTGTCGCTGTTAGGCCAGAACTTTTAGTACTTGCTACAGGCTCAGGCTCATTGGTTTTCTCACATGTAAATGATGCGGGATTTTGGTTAATCAAAGAATATTTTGGTATGACCGTGGGGCAGACACTCAAGACTTGGTCCGTATTGGAAACGATCATTTCAGTATTGGGTTTATCTTTCACGCTACTGCTTAGCACTATTTTATAATTAAAGGTGAGTAATCCATGATTGTGATTGCAATGGGTGTCTGTGGAACAGGTAAAACCCTAATTGGTGAGTTGTTGTCAGAGCGTTTGGCTTGTGAGTTTCTTGACGGTGATACGCTTCATTCGGCTGCAAATAAAAGTAAGATGAGCCAAGGGATTCCTTTAACTGATGATGATCGTCTGCCATGGTTACAGGCGATTCGTCAGGTGATTGAAACCAAACAAAGAGATGGTGAAACAGCTGTATTTACATGTTCATCTTTAAAACGTATGTATCGCGATATTTTGAGAGGGCAAGACCAAAATATTAAGTTTGTGTACCTCAAAGGCTCTTATGAATTATTACAGGAAAGACTTGCAGCAAGATCAGGTCACTTCTTTGATCCATCATTGCTACAAACCCAGCTTGATACATTAGAAGAACCGGATCTTCATGAAGCAATAATGATTGATATTGCTTTGACACCTGAACAGATTGTTGCGCAAGTCATGCAGCAACTTGGTGTAGTTAGTGATGTCTGCCAAGAATAATCATAGAAAATTTTAAATAATAAAAATAAAAACGCCTGATATTGATCAGGCGTTTTTTTTGAAGTGTTAAATCGGTTATTGGCGAATTTGACCGTCACCTAACACAATCCATTTCTGAGAAGTTAAGCCTTCTAAACCAACTGGACCGCGGGCATGAATTTTATCTGTAGAAATACCAATTTCTGCGCCTAAGCCATATTCAAAGCCATCAGCAAAACGAGTTGAAGCATTAATCACAACTGAGCTTGAATCTACGCGAGCCAAGAACTGACGAGCCAACGTGTAGTTTTCAGTCACGATTGCATCGGTGTGATGTGAACCATATTTGTTGATATGGTCAATTGCTTCATCAATGCCACTCACTACCTTAACTGCAAGAATTGGCCCTAGATATTCGGTGTACCAATCTTCTTCTGTCGCTGGTTTTACAGATGCGCCCAAAATACGGCGTGTTTCTGGACAACCGCGAAGCTCAACTTGTTTTTCAGCATATAGTTCAGCAATGCGTGGTAAGAAAACATCTGCAATTTTTTCATCAACGAGCAGAGTTTCCATCGCATTACAAACGCCATAACGATGTGTTTTGGCATTTAAAGTAATTGGTAAAGCTTTTTGCAAATCTGCTTGTGCTTCAACGAATACATGGCAGTTACCATCAAGATGCTTAATGACCGGAATACGCGCTTCGTTAGTTACACGCTCAATTAAGCTTTTGCCACCACGTGGAACGATTACATCTACATATTCAGCCATGGTAATAAGATGACCAACTGCCGCTCGGTCAGACGTGTTAATCACTTGAACTGAATCTTCAGGTAGGCCAGCAACTTTTAAGCCATGCTTAATCGCTTCAGCAATTGCTTTATTTGACTCGAGTGCTTCTGAACCGCCACGTAAAATAATGGCGTTGCCCGATTTAATGGCTAAAGATGCAGCTTCAAGGGTTACGTTTGGACGTGATTCGTAAATCATCCCAACAACGCCTAAAGGCACACGCATTTTTCCAATTTGAATGCCTGTGGGGCGATATGCAAGATCAGTAATTTCCCCAATTGGATCGACAAGTGCAATCACATCTTTTAGCCCTTGCAACATTCCTTTAAAGCGTGCGGGCGTAAGTTCAAGACGATCAAGCAATGCGCTGTCGAGCTGATTGCTACGACCTTTATCCATGTCGATGTGATTCGCTGCCAAAATTGCTGCCTGATTATTTTCTAAAGCAGTATAAATAGCAGAGAGTGCATGGTTTTTTAGTGAGGTAGAAGCACTTGTAAGGACACGAGAGGCCTGACGTGCTTGTTGCCCAACTGTTTGCATATATTGTTCAATTGAATCTTGCATAGCATTTTTTAATCATTTACCAATGAGTAAGATAGTAGCAGTCAAATGCGGAACAATGAATGGCTTTTTTTGAAAAATGTGACCGCCATAAAAAAACATTTAAATATTTTGCAAACTATTAGCGACTTAAACAAGATGAGCGGTCATTTGAGCGATTGCGTATATTTCACACAATTGTTTAGAATGTTATTGTGCAATACAAACTAATACAAATTTTAAAGTTTTGTGCATAAAAGATTACGTGTTCAAGAAGGAACTCTTGCAGCATAAAAAAATTACAGCAAGGAGGAAGCAAGGATATGAATTCCATTATTCAAATGGATTCGGAGATCAACCAAGCTTATGCCGGTTTTGGCTTTTTCGATATCTACCATAGAGATAGTTTTAAACAACCTGCTCGTACCACATGGATTGACGGCTGGAAAATTGAATATATGGCGATTGCCGACCCAAAAACGATTCACAATACGCCAATTGTGATTGTGGGCGGAGCTTTCCAGAATTTTAATTCTTATAAATATTGTGTTGAACAATTGTTTGAAAGTGGTCCGGTCATATTAATTGATTTACCTTCTATGGGCGCAAATCAGCAAATTACCAATCGGGACACCGGAGTATCAGCGGGTACTTTAGAGCTACCTGATTTGTCTAAAATGTTGGGGCGCTGGTTAGATATTGTTGGACTACAAAAAGTTTCTGTGATGGGAATGTCTTTGGGGTCAGTAATCGCCTCTTGTTTTGCTTATTATCGTCCAGAATTAATGGATCGCATGATTTTGATGGGGGTTATGCAAAAGACCCGAAAAAGTTGGCGAATGATTTTGGAAGAGTCGCTTAAGCTCATGCAAGAAAACCGCATGGAAGAGTTTGGGCAAGCTGTAATTTTATATTTAGTTAATCATGCAAAATTAGATAAAACCCGTATGTCACCAACAGCCAAAAAATTATTTTTTAGGCAAATGGCTGAGTTTACGGGTACAGAGCGAGAACGTTATGAAATTAACTGTAATCGTCTTTTGCGGTTAACTGATGTACCCATTCCAGAGTGTAAAACGCTAGTTGCAGCAGGGCAGTACGATAGTTTTACTCTGCCTCATGAAAATGCAAACTTTGCTTTGCAATGCCCAGATATGGAATTTGCACTTATTGCAAACGCAGATCATGTACCTCAATTGCAGCGCCGTAAAGAAACCATGAGTTTGTTCACTTCATTTTTAAAAGGTGAATCTATCCAAAATTTGGATGGCATTATTCCTATGACACGTGAACAAATGCAAAAAATGGAACGCCGTGGTGAAGAGCGAGTTCGGGTTTTGCAACCAAAAACTCAACTTACTCACCGAGAGTCTGATGTGCAGGTTTCTGTAACGATCGTTGATGTCACTTTCTTCGGTATGTATTTAAAAATGGATGATGTTTCGCAGCTTGATTTTGTGAATGACCATCCACGTGATTTAGCACTACATTTAAAAGATGAAGAAGGTAGCTTTGCAATTGAGTGCTTAATTTTTGAAAGTACAGAGCAGGGGATTCGAGCTTTATTTAAACATGGTAGTTTCGAACTTGCTGATCGTTTAAGCCGTTTTATTGCTCGTCAAAAACAAGCAGTTTAATAATATAGTTATAGATGGAAGCTCGTTTATTTCGAGCTTCCATTTTTTATATTGGTTATTTTATTTGCGCGTGAATAGTCCAGACCAAGTCACCTAAATGTTGCTCATGATTATCTTGAGAAACTTGTCCAAAGAAAATTTGTGGTTGTTCCACGCTAACTTGATCGAACTCTGTATCTTTAAAAAAGTCTTCAACTTCTTTGGGACTTTTGAAGTGAAAACTAAACGAGCTTCGAGACATTAATTTCAATAACTTACTGCTATTCCAGATAATACTGGCAAGTTTGTTTTTAACTGGTTCAGGGTAGAGGTCAGTTAAATAATGGAACTTTTTAAAAGAAGTGCCATAGTGAGCAATTGATTGAATCAGCTGTTTTAATAAATTTTTATCAAAATAATTAATTAAACCTTCACTAATCACAACCAATGGGCGGTTCGGGTCAAATACTTCAAATGCTTGTGCAAAAGCTTCTGTAAATAAATCAACTGATAAAACTTCAGGTGCATTTTTTTCAATTTGCTGTAACGCATTTTGTTTGGTTTGTGCCATATCGGGTAAATCAAGCTCCCGATAGGTAATCGAAGGGTAATGCTGTCTAAACCACCAGCCACGTGGAGACAGGCCACATGCTATTTCTAGAACTTGTAAATCAGGACTTTCTTGAATGAGTTGTTCTAAGTGATGATCAAGCATGGTATGGCGTTGTTTGAGCGTCGTGCGCATGCTGCCGCCCACATATTTCTCTGCCCAAGACTCTATCGGATGAACCAAATATGCTAATGATTTGCCTTTGGCTGTAGCAAGTGCTTCATGAGAGATCCCCATTTGATACCAGATATAGCCTGTATAATGGGCTGTAAAAGAGATATGGCGGTGTTTTGAAAGTTGTTGTGTCATTCGTCCTGAGCTCGATTTATTGTTTTTCTGTGATCTTCATTGCCTAAGCACTATAAGATCTTGAATTGAAATTACGTCATTTAAGTTGATTAATACATCACGACGGAGTTTTACTATTTTAAATGTTTCATATCGGGATTAACCTTCGGTTCGACCTACTTTTGTTTTGGCAAAAGTAGGCAAAACCTGAGGTATGAATAGCAAAGATTAATTATCTTTGCCGTACCGTAAAACGAAAGCTATGCTTTAGTAAATGCTACGCACTTCGTTTGTCTTGCGCAATGCGAAAGCGCTAACGCTTTTGCATTGCTCAGGTTGCAGATGACGCTCCTACGTATTCATAATTTAGATCGAATTTTTAAACTCTTCAATGGCTGTTTTGACAGCTTGCCACTCGTCGCCAAGCGATAAGGTTTCACCAATCTGAATTTGTGGAATTTGACCACGCATTCGTTCAAGGCGTTCTTGGTTTGGTAGCTCTAGGTTTGCAATACCTTCGAGAGCTGTACATGCTGCACTACGGTCGTTACACACAAGTCCCATATCACAACCAGCAGTTAAAGCAGCTTGAATACGTGCATCTGCGCCACCTGCTACACATGCAGCTTGCATGCTTAAGTCATCAGAGAAAAGTACACCATCAAACTTCAAACGGTTGCGTAGAACTTCTTGAATCCAGAACGGTGAAAAACCTGCTGGATTTGGATCGATCTGATCATAAATCACATGTGCAGGCATGAGCGCATCAAGCTGAGGCATAAGCTTAATGAAGCTTTGCATGTCATGGTTGTAAATTTCGTCATAGCTACGGCTATCGATTGCAGCTGCAACATGAGAGTCGGCTTTTACGGAACCGTGACCGGGAAAGTGTTTGCCCGTGTTTGCCATTCCAGCTTTTTTCATGCCTTGCATAAACGCGCCTGCAAGTGGGGCAATATCCTCAATATTTTTAGAGAAACCACGGTCACCGATCACATCACTAATTGCATTGAGGTCTAAAACAGGCGCAAAACTAAAATCGATACCTACAGCCAAGACTTCAGTTGCCATGAGCCAGCCGCACTGTTCAGCTAGTTCAAGTGCTTTTTGAGGTTGAGTAATATAGAGGTCACCAAAACGACCCATGGCCGGTAATAAGGTAAAACCTGATCTTAGGCGCTGAACTCGCCCACCTTCTTGGTCGACAGCAATTAAAATATCTGGACGAATTTGACGCATGTGGTCCGTTAAGGCACGGACTTGTTGTGGAGATTCAATATTTCGTGCAAATAAAATCATGCCACCGACTTGCGGAGCGCGTAATAGTTCAATATCTTCTTGAGTAAGTTCTGTGCCGGCGATGTCCAGCATCAATGCGCCAATCATATTGGTTCCATTTGAATTTTGATTGAAAAACAATAAGCGAATTTTGCAATGTTTTGCTACATTTTGTCAGTACAGAATATGATAAAACTACACGGTATAAACAATTTAGTTGGTTAAGATTTTGAATCTGCTTAGTTCATATCGAAAACAGAGCGTGTAAGATAGGAACACCCAAGGAAGTATTAAAAATTTATGAAACTTCAAACTATAGCTTGTGCAGTAGCGATCGCGACTGGCGGTTTATTCTTCACTCATACGATGAATGAAGCGAGAGCAGCAACCAATACTGCTGTGGTTTCTCAATCGATCCAGCCAACGCAAGAACAGGCTTTGGTGGCTCGCCAACTGGCAACTTTAGTTGATCGCCAACATTATTTGAATATGCGTCTGGATGCGACGACATCAAATCGTATTCTTGATATGTATTTAGATAGTCTTGATCCGGATCACTCTCTATTTTTAGACGCTGAAGTTCAAAATTATAAAAAACTATATGGTTCAAATTTTGGTGCTTCTTTAAAAGCGGGGAATTTGACTGGACCGTTTGCCATTCACCAGCAATATCGCGAACGCTTAAAACAATTTTATGAGTTCATGTTGGCCGAGCTGAAACAGCAGCAAAATTTAAAACAGCCAAATAGCTATATTGAAGTTGATCGTGAAAAAGCGCCGTATTTTAAAACGTCTGCTGAGCAACAAAATCACTGGCGTAAAATGTTGGTTTCACAGTTAATCAATTTAACGATTAGCCGTGAAGAAGAGCAAGCGAAACAAAAAGCGCTTAAAGAAAATCCTTCACTTGCTGATGGTCAAGATTTAACTGGCCCAGAAGATTTAACACCAGCTCAGACCTTAACTAAACGTTATACGCGTCAACTTGAAAGAATTAGTCGTGTGAAAAGCGATGATGTGTTGGACAAAACATTGAACGCCATGTTGGCGACTTATGATCCACACAGTAACTATTACCCGCCAATCGATGCGATAGAATTGAATCGCCAAACCACCTTGCAGCTTGAAGGTATTGGTGTGTCGATTCGTCCAGAGCGTGGCAATGAAGATTACACCAAGATTGAAACCATTGTAGAAGGTGGTCCTGCAAGTAAGTCTGGTCAAGTGAAATCAGGAGATCGAATCGTTGGTGTCGCCCAAGAAGGCGAGAAAATGATTGATGTGGTTGGTTGGACAAGTTCTGAAATTGTTGGACTCATTCGTGGTAAGCGCGGAACTAAAGTTACGTTAAAACTTCTTGGTGCTGGCGCATCAATGAGTCAAGCACGTAATGTGACCTTAGTGCGTGATGTGATTCAAGAAGAAGATGCTGGTGTTCGTTCACGTACAGTTGAAGTGACACGTGATGGTAAAAAGCATGTGTTGGGCGTAATTGAAATTCCATCATTCTATTTTGACTATCGTTCACGTCGTGCGGGTCAACAATACCGTTCAGTTTCTGAAGATACTGCCAATGCTTTTGAAGCGTTAAAAGCGAAGAAAGTAGAAGGTATTATTATCGACTTGCGTAATGACCCAGGTGGTTCATTAGAAGAAGTTGCACGTATGCTGGGTCAAGTGATTAAGTCAGGTCCAGTGGTTCAAATTCGTGATGGCAATGGCAACGTAAGTGTTTTTGAAGACAACGATGGTGGTCAGCAAGTTTACACAGGTCCACTCGCTGTAATGGTGAACTTGGCATCGGCATCTGCAAGTGAGATTTACTCTGCTGCAATCCAAGACTATGAGCGCGGTATTATTATTGGTAGTACAACGACTGGTAAGGGTACAGCTCAGGTGCAACTTGATACTCTGGCATACGGTCAAGCGACTTTAACTCAGCGTAAGTTCTACCGTATTACAGGTGGTAGTACGCAAAATAAAGGTGTAGTGCCAGACATTAAACTCGTCGATATCTATAACGAAGAGTTTGGTGAGCGTAAATCGAAGAATGCGTTGAAGTGGGACACAATTCCTACAGCGCCATTTAAACGTGAAGGCTCTGTGCAACCTTATGTGGCCAAGTTGTCTCAATTCTCTGAACAACGTGTTGCTAATGATGCCCAGTTTAAATATCTAAATAAACGTACCGCGATTGCCAAAGTTACGAGTGATCAGAAACAAGTGGTGCTTGATATTGATAAACGCCGTGCAGAATTACTTGGTTTAGAGAAACAAACTTTAGATGCAGAAAATGAACGCCGTGCTGCAACTGGTCAAAAGCCTTTTGCAAACTGGGAAAGTTATCAAGCTTCATTAGATGCTCTAGCTGAATCTCGCGCTAAAATGAAAGCATCGCAACGTCCAGCGTTACCAGAGGAAGAAACTTTTGTGACTGAAGCTGCAAATGTACTCATGGACTATGCAAAATTGCAAAATCGCTAAGTATTACTAGGTCTTAATAGAAAAGCATGCTGTTATCAGTGTGCTTTTTTTATTTTTCATGTCAGTAAACTGTCACGCATTTATCATCAAAATGTCAAAAAAACTGCTTAATCTTTAAGCATGAAAATAAATACACTGATGGATGGCGCTATGCAAAGCTCATACGCGACAGCACTATTAAAACAACAGCAACTTCCTGAAAGCTTCCAATTCTTTTTTAAACAAAAGCAGCAGCTATCTAATACGCACTCATTGCATGATTTGGTGCGCCCACGTTTAAAAATTGCGATTGTAACGGAAACTTGGCCACCTGAAATTAATGGTGTGGCACTTTCATTATTACAACTATGCCAAGGTTTACAAAAACAGGGGCATAAGATTTTACTGATTCGTCCAGAGCAAAAAGCAAAATGCCATGACTTTACGCCAGAGCAAGAATGTCTGGTGATGTCGCAGGCGATTCCCAAATATCCGACTTTGCAATTTGGTTGGCCACAATATTTAAAAGTATCGAAAGCTTTTGAAAAGTTTGTACCTGATGTGGTTCATATTGTGACCGAAGGACCGTTAGGTTTAACTGCCATGCAAGCTGCTAAGGCAAAAGCTATTCCGGTTTCTAGTGGCTTTCATTCGCCATTTCAAGATTTTAGTCGATTCTTCGATTTGGCTTTTTTGGTTAAACCGATTCAAAAATACCTGTGCTGGTTTCACAACAATACTCAAGTAACTTGTGTGCCAAGTAAAGATACACAAGAAGCATTACGCGGTTTTGGCATTACTTGCCCGCTGGTTGTTGTTGGACGCGGCGTAGACACAGCGAGATTTACACCAAAGCATCGCTCTGAAAATTTGCGAAAGCAATGGGATGCCGATGAGAATACTCGCGTTATGCTTTATGTGGGGCGTTTGTCGCCAGAAAAAGAAGTGCAAGTGCTCATTGATAGTTATGCCAACTTACAAACTGTTCAGCCCCACAAAACGAAATTGGTTATTGTGGGAGATGGCCCGGATTTTGCTCGTTTAAAGTCATTACCTGAAGCGAAGGGTGTTATCTTTACCGGAAGTCTGAGAGGTCAAGATTTGGCTGCTGCATATGCAAGTGCAGACGTATTCGTATTTGCGAGTCAAGTTGAAACGTTTGGTAACGTAGTTTTAGAGGCAATGGCAAGCGGTTTACCAGTTATAGCGTATGATTATGCATGTGCACATCAATACTTAACCCATGGTGTGAATGGCTGGTTAAGCCCACTTGGACAAAAAAGCCACTTTATACAACAAATTTATCAGCTTCCTTCAGTACAACAACTTAGAGAAATGGGCGTGCAAGCCTGTCATAAAGTACAGCAAAGCGGTTGGCAACTTCCGGTTCAGCAATTGGAGCAGGCATTTTATCAGGTAGTGAAGGAGCCCTCGGTGGACTTCACCTAAGTATCCTAAAATAGGAGAATGACCATGAAATTTAAGAATGCAAAAATAAAAATACTCGATTTAGATTTAAGAGGCTGTTTATATCTTAACAATTTCTCTCACTCACAGCGTGTTGCCCTTTTCTTCAAAATCATCAGTCGTGTGGGTGACGGTCCATTTTGGTATCTAATGCTGGCAATCGTGTGGGGGATGCAAGGCATCACCTATAGCCTACAAATCATCTACTTGTTATTAGGTGGTTCTATTGGCACGGCAATCTATAAATTTTTAAAACATAAGACAACACGGCCTCGTCCTTATCAAGTGCATCAGGTGATTGTGCTCGGTGAGAGACCACTTGATCATTTTAGCTTTCCATCGGGTCATACACTTCATGCAGTGATGGTGACAATTGTGTTGGGTTATATCCAGCCCGCTTTGCTTGCGGCGATGTTTCCTTTCATGGTGCTTGTAGCCTTGTCTCGTATGGTGCTTGGTCTTCATTACCCAAGTGATGTGATTGTCGGTGCACTTATTGGCGCGGCGGTCGCGGGTATGATTATCTTTATGGCTCCACTATTGAATATCGCTTTATAAGTATCGGTAATTTTTATCAGCTTAAGCTATCGATTAGGTTTGTGGATTTGCTAAAGTACACAGTTCGTGATTTAGCAGATTAAACAGATAGGAGCCGCTATGGGCTTACGTTGGACAGATACGATTGATATTGCCATTGAATTGTCAGAAGCACATCCAGAAGTTGATCCGCAATGGATTCGTTTTACCGATTTACATGCATGGGTGTGCGCATTACCAGACTTCAATGATGACCCAAATAAATCGACAGAAGGATTGCTAGAAGGGATTCAAATGGCCTGGATAGACGAAGTTCGCTAAAAACAGTAGAAAAAATCGCAACTTTTACACATTCAAAGCTGATTATTGCCTATGACATCGGTATAATGCGGCAAATTTTTCAATGTTTAAATTTTAAAATAAAGGAGCCACTCATGGCTATTGAACGTACTTTGTCTATCGTAAAACCTGATGCAGTTTCTAAAAACCACATCGGTGATATTTTTGCTCGTTTTGAAAAAGCGGGTTTAAAAATTGTTGCGACTAAAATGAAACACCTTTCTCAAGCTGATGCTGAAGGTTTCTATGCTGAGCATAAAGAACGTGGTTTCTTTGGTGACTTAGTTGCATTCATGACTTCTGGTCCAGTTGTAGTATCTGTTCTTGAAGGCGAAAATGCAGTTCTTGCACACCGTGAAATCTTAGGTGCTACAAACCCTAAAGAAGCTGCTCCTGGCACTATTCGTGCTGACTTTGCTGTAAGCATCGACGAAAATGCTGCTCACGGTTCTGACTCAGTTGCTTCTGCAGAGCGTGAAATTGCTTACTTCTTTGCTGACAACGAGATCTGCCCACGCACTCGTTAATCGAAAGCATTCAAACCAGATAAGTGGTATACTACTTATCTGGTTTTTTTATTCTCTCAAGAGAATATTGTTTGATTCTTGAACAATATCTTCAGTTTTTTGACATGGTTTAGGTAAATACACATGAGTTCTGCAGAGGTCGTTTCATCTGAAAATCTTGATGGACAGCAGCAATCTTCGTCCAAGCTGGTAATTCCTGCTGCCGAAAATAAAGTGAATTTACTCGGCATGTCTCGTACTGAATTAGAAAAATTCTTTGAAGATATTGGCGAGAAAAAGTTTCGTGCCGGTCAGGTCATGAAATGGATACATCAATACTTCATTACTGATTTTGCTGAAATGACCAATATTTCAGGGAAATTGCGCGCGAAGCTTGAACAGATTTGTGAAATCAAAGCTCCTGAAGTGGTTCACCGTCATTATTCAAAAGATGGTACACGTAAGTGGGTTTTTCGTGTGGGTGATGGTGCAGGTTCTTTAGTTGAAACTGTATTAATTCCTGCCGAAGATAAAACAGGCTTGCGCAAGACTTTGTGTATTTCGTCACAAGTCGGTTGTGCATTAGACTGCTCATTTTGTTCAACAGGCAAACAAGGTTTCCAACGTGATTTAACGCCAGATGAAATCATTGGACAACTTTGGATGGCAAACTATTCTTATATGGAAGAAGTGCCAGTTGCCGAGCGTGAGCGTTCAGTGACCAATGTTGTGATGATGGGGATGGGTGAACCATTGCTCAATTATGATGCCGTATTAAGCTCAATGCAGATCATGCTTGATGACTTTGCTTATGGCATGTCTAAGCGTCGTGTGACTTTATCAACATCAGGTGTTGTACCTAAAATTGATCAACTTGCAAAAGACATTGATGTTGCTTTAGCAATTTCTTTACATGCACCAAACGATGAATTACGTAATGAACTAGTGCCAATTAATAAAAAATATCCATTGGCTCAGTTGATTGCAGCATGTCAGCGTTATATTGCTAAAGATGGTAATGAAAGTACGCGTAAACATGTGACTATTGAATATGTGATGTTAGAGGGTGTAAATGATCAGCCTGAACATGCACAGCAAATGATTAAATTATTAAAAAACTTACCAAGTAAAATTAATTTAATTCCATTTAACCCGTTCCCGCATGCACCATATGGTCGCTCGAGCCGAAATCGAATTATCTCGTTCCAAAAAACTTTGTCTGATGCTGGATTTGTGTGTACGATTCGTCAAACACGTGGTGATGATATTGATGCTGCATGTGGACAGTTAGTCGGTCAAGTCGCCGATAGAACTCGTCGTGCTGAACAGTGGCAGAAAAAAGTCACACAGCGTCAAGAGATTTTGCGTACACAGGGATAAAATTGAGGGCAGGCTTTGAGTACTCCAAAGTTAAAAACGGTATTATGTATGGGGGTTGCAGTTGCATTTCTGGTAAGTGGTTGCCAGACAACGCATGTGCAAAAGAAAGACCCAGAAAAAGCGGTAAAAGTGCGTACACAACTTGCTGCTGAACATATCCGTTCGGGTGACTTGGATTCGGCAAAGCGAGCTCTTGATCAAGCTTTAAGTGTAGATAGCCGCGATGCAACGGCAAATATGATGATGGGCATTTTACTACAGCAAGAAGGTAGTAAGCCGAACTTAGAAAAAGCAGAACATTACTTTAAACGAGCAATTTCATCTGAACTGGATAATGCTCAAGCACATAATAACTATGGTACGTACTTGTACCAAATGGAACGCTATAATGATGCGATCGAGCAATTTCGTATTGCTGGTACAACATTAGGTTATGACCAACGCTATCAGGCGTTGGAAAATCTAGGGCGTATTTATTTAAAATTGGGTGATGTTACGAATGCTGAAAAAACATTCAAACAAGCACTCCTTGCTAACCGCGATTCTTATATTTCAATGTTAGAGTTAGCGGAAATTTTTTATTTGCAGCAGCAGATTCCGGCTGCTACACAAATGTATGAACAATACGTTCGTACAGTGGGGCAGAAAAATCAGGGTGCAAGAGCACTTTGGATTGGTGTAAGAGTGGCTCGAGCCAATGCGGATAAAATGGGAATGCAAGTGTTAGTAAACCAGTTACGTGCTTTGTTCCCGGAAAGTCCAGAATATCAACGTTATTTGCAATTACAGTATAGTACTGAGGCCGTATGGAAATAAATCCTAATTCACAGCAGCCAACTGGCTCAAGCTTACCGACTTCTGCTTTAGGAAATATTCAACGTCCTGGTGAGTATTTACGTCAAATTCGAGTTGCTCAGAATAAAGAGTTAGGGCAAGTTTCTTCAGATTTAAACATGCCGGTTAAGACTCTAACTGCTTTAGAGCAAGATGATTACAAGTCATTGCCAGAAGCGACTTTTATTAAGGGTTATTACCGTTCATATGCAAAATATTTAAATACAGATGCGACGGCAATTATTCAGCGCTTTGATGAAATTTATGCAAATGATACTGGGCTTTTACCAAACCATGCCTTAAACAACTCACCGATTAAAATCATGGGTAAACTCCCTGGTTCTAATAGTGACCGTAATAAGAAATGGTTGAAGCGTGCACTTCTTGCAATCGTGGTTATTGCTGTTGTGTCATTAATTGTCATGGGTATTCAAAAATGGACTTCTAAGAAAGAAGATGCGGATTTACCTAAAGTAAATCAGTCTAGTGTTGAAGTTTTGCCTATGAAAGGAAATGCCACCTCAACAGTGGGTGATCAATTGGTGCTAAACTTTAACCGTCCAACGTCTGTTCATATTGTTGATGCAACAGGTAAAGTTTTGGCGACAGGCCGTCAGTCATCAACTTTAAACTTAAATGGCGAGTCTCCATTTCAGATTCGTCTTGATGATGCAACTGCGGTGTCATTAAGTTTAAACCAAGAACAGATTTCATTGTCTCCATATACGGTAAACGGTAAAGCTGAATTCCGTTTATCCCGCTAATACCATGAGTTGAGCGATACAATGATAGAGAACCCAATTAAACGTCGACCAACACGCAAAATTCGTGTTGGGTCGGTGTATGTCGGTGGCGATGCACCTATTAGTGTGCAAAGTATGACAAACACTGAAACTTGCGATGTTGATGCAACCGTTGCTCAGATTGAGCGTTGCGTTGATGCAGGTGCTGATATTATGCGTGTTTCGGTCCCATCTATGGAGGCTGCTGAGGCATTTGGCGCAATTCGTAAGCGCGTTTCAGTACCATTAGTTGCCGATATTCATTTTGACCATAGAATTGCCTTAGCAGTTGCAGATTATGGTGCAGACTGTTTGCGTATTAATCCGGGTAATATCGGGTCAGACCAGAAAGTTCGTGAGGTCGTTGCTGCGGCACGTCATCATGGTATTTCAATGCGTATTGGTGTGAATGCAGGTTCTCTAGAAAAAGATTTACAGAAAAAATATGGCGAGCCTACAGGGCAAGCACTTCTTGAATCAGCTTTACGTCACATTGATATTTTAGACCGCCTTGATTTCCATGAGTTTAAAGTTAGCGTAAAAGCCTCAAATGTGTTTTTAACCATGGATGCTTATCGCTTGCTTTCTCAGCAAATTGATAATCCATTACACCTTGGTGTTACCGAAGCGGGTATTTACCGTACGGGTACTGTGAAATCAGCGATTGCCCTTGGCGGATTATTGATGGAAGGCATTGGCGATACAATGCGTATTTCGCTTGCTGCCGAACCGGAAGATGAAATCAAGATTGGTTTTGATATCTTAAAATCGCTTGGTCTACGCTCTAACGGGATTAACTTTATTGCTTGTCCGAGTTGTTCTCGCCAAGAGTTTAATGTTATTCAAGTGATGCAAGCTTTGGAAGAACGTTTAGAAGATATTCGTACTCCAATGGATGTGTCAGTGATTGGTTGTAAGGTAAATGGCCCGGGTGAAGCAAAAGAAGCTGATATCGGAGTTGTTGGGGCTGCGCCTCGCTCATTGGTTTATCGTAATGGTGAGAAAAGCCATTTAATCGATACCGATCAATTGGTTGATGAAATCGAAACAATGGTTCGTCAACGTGTCCAAGAGCTTGAAGAAGCTAAATCTAAAGAAATTATTCGTAGTTCATCATGAGTTCAATTGTCGCAATCAAAGGTTTTAATGACGTCTTACCAACGCAAACAGTAGCGTGGAGACGTCTTGAGCAACATTTAGCATCGTTAATGGATGCTTATGGTTATCAACAAATTCGTTTACCAATCGTTGAACAAACGGGCTTGTTTAAACGTGCTATTGGTGATGCCACTGATATTGTTGAAAAAGAAATGTATACCTTTTTCGATAAAGGCAACCCACCAGAGTCATTAACTTTACGTCCAGAAGGTACAGCTGGTTGTGTTCGTGCCTTGGTTGAACATAATTTGTTGCGTGGCGCTACACCACGTGTGTGGTATATGGGACCTATGTTCCGTTATGAAAAACCACAAAAAGGGCGTTACCGTCAGTTCCACCAGTTTGGTGTAGAAACTTTTGGCGTTGCGACTCCTGACATTGATGCTGAATTGATTATGTTGACAGCTCGCTTATGGAAACGTATGGGCGTTGCTGATAAGGTTCAGCTTGAGTTGAATACTTTAGGCGAAACTGATGAGCGTACAGAGTATCGCAATGCATTAGTTGCTTTTTTAAATGAGCATAAAGATGCGTTGGATGAAGATTCTCAGCGTCGCCTAACAACAAATCCATTACGCATTTTAGATTCTAAAATTGAATCTACCCAGAAAATTCTGGAAAATGCGCCGAAATTGCATGATTTCTTAAAAGAAGATAGTTTGGATCATTTTAAGCAGTTACAAGATTATTTGACTGCTGCTGGCATCCAGTTTGTAATTAACCAGAAGTTGGTACGTGGTCTGGACTATTACAACAAGACTGTTTTTGAATGGACGACTACAGCACTCGGTTCGCAAGGCACAGTATGTGCTGGTGGACGCTACGACGGTTTAGTTGGTCAATTAAAAGGTAAGCCAGATCAATCTGTACCAGCTGTTGGTTTTGCGATGGGTATGGAGCGTTTATTGCTTCTGCTTGAGCAAGTTGAACAAGCTGAAGTTATTCGCGATTGTGAAGTCTTTTTGGTTGCAGAACCTGCTTATCAAACAAATGCTTTGATTTTAGCGGAACAATTACGTGACCAGTTAGAAGCTGCAAATAGCAGTATTCGAATCAAAACAGGTTCACAAGGCAGCATGAAAAGCCAGATGAAAAAAGCTGATCAGGCTGGAGCAATCTTTGCTTTGATTTTAGGGGAACGAGAGTGGGAAGCGCAGCAGTTTGCTATTAAAGAGTTAGCAACAGCTGAACAGTCACAAGTCGCAATTGCTGACCTCGTACCATTTTTAATCCAAAAATTTACAAAATAAACTGAACATCTGGAAAAGGACAATCACATGAGCTTAAGTGATGAAGAACAATTCGACAGCTTAAAGTCGTTCGCCAAAAAATATGGTTCTGCCATGATTAGCGGAATTCTCATTGCGTTGATTGCCTTTTTTGGGTGGACATACTGGCAAAAAAAGAATCTGGCAACTAGTCAGGTAGAAACTGCAAAAGTACAGCAGTTAATGGATGAGGCAAATGCGAGTGCCGATAATCCGAATGCTTTAAGTTCAGTAACTGCATCAGCAGATAAAATTGTAAAAGATGATATCGACTCTGTTCAGGCCATACAGACTCAGTTTGTATTAGCAAAATTAGCCTATGAAAAACAAGATTATGCTGCTGCTGAAAAAGCCTTAAAGAAAGTTGAAAATTCAAAAGTTAAAGATGAAGGTTTGATTCAAGTTGTAAAATTGCGTTTAGCAGATGCACAATTGGCGCAAAACAAATATGATGAAGCACTAAAAACTCTGTCTGGTAACGTCGATCCTGCATTTAAAGCAACGGTAGAAGAGTTACGTGGCGATATCTTTGTTGCTAAGAAAGATGTTGATTCTGCTAAAAAAGCGTATCAGGCAGCTTGGAATTCGTTACTAGAACGTAAACAAGAGCGACAAATTTTACAAATTAAACTCGAAAGTGTTGGCGTTTTAGTTGAAGATCCACAGATTGAGCGCCCAATTTTGGAAACACAGGTGGAAGAGTCTTAATGAATCAGAAATTCAAACTGCCTTTGGCAATTGCAATCGCATCGGCTGTACTGGTGGGATGTTCTAGTAATAAAGTAAAAGAAGTTAAACCAAATCCTCTACCGAAATTGACCGAGTCGAAAAAGACCTTAACGCCAGTGTTTTCGCGTAGTGTTTCTTCTACTGATAAAGCTGATCCATTACGTTTGCAACTTGATGCAAACGATGGTGTGGTTTTCACGCTTGATCCAAAAGGTGAAGTAGCTGCATATCGTGGTAAACAACGCATTTGGGAAAACAAAGTCAGCAAATTAGGCTTGAGCTCTGGTGTTGAAGCTGCTGAAGGAATTGTTGTTGTTGGTAACAGTAAAGGTCAACTCTTTGCACTAGATCAGGCAACAGGCGAACAGAAGTGGACTGCACAGTTATCTGGCGCATTGTTAAGCCCGTCATTGGTTCAATCTGGACGTGTTATTACCATTGCGAATGATGGTACTGTATTTGCGCATGATGCTACTTCAGGCCAACAAGTTTGGGCTTATAAGTTACCGAATGTTCAATTTAGTTTGCGTGGTCAGGCATCACCAGTAAGCCTTGATCCTCGTACTGTATTAATTGCTTCTGCGAATGCATATGTTTATGCAATTGATACCATTAGTGGTATTCCGCGTTTCCAACGTCGTGTTGCGGTAAGTGAAGGTCGTTCTGATATTCAACGTTTAATTGATATCGATGGTGATCCTACTGTAGCTGGACAGTTTATGGTAACGACCAGTTTCCAAGGTCAAGTGACTGTAACCGATCTTGCTTCTCAACGTGTCGTTTGGAGTGAAGATTCGAGCAGTACTAAACGTCCAGAAGTTTATGACAATAAAGTATTTGTCTCTTCAACAGATGGTAAGTTAACAGCTTACGATTTAGCATCTGGTGAAAAAATCTGGGAAAATGATAGTTTGTTAAATCGTCATTTAAGTAATCCAGTTGTGCTGGGACAAGATCTTGTTGTAGGTGATTTAGATGGCGTATTACATCTTGTTGAACCAACAACAGGTAAGTTAATTGGTCGTTCAAAAACAAGTGGTGAAGTTAACACATTACGTGTTATCGAGAATCAACTTTATGTTTCGACACGAAAAGGCGATTTAAGTATTTGGCAGAATCGTTAATTTCGTTCGCTTGTGCTAAAATAAGCGCTTAACAAATTATGCTGTTAAAAATATCGGGGTGTTTGAATTAAATCAGTTCAAAGCCCCGTCTTTTATTATGGTCATCTCTGACCTTAAAATATATCTCCTGTACTGTTTTTAATGCTCATGCCATGAGATATGGCTGGTCTTGAATTAAGGTTATTGTATGAAACCCGTTATTGCGCTCATTGGTCGTCCGAATGTCGGAAAATCAACGTTATTTAACCAGATTACCAAGAGTCGTGATGCACTTGTAGCCGACTTCGCGGGCCTGACTCGTGACCGTAAATATGGTGATGCGACTTATCAGAATAAGTCTTTCATTGTCGTTGATACTGGCGGTATTGGTGAAAATGAGGGCGGTATTGATAACTACATGGCCGAGCAGTCAAAAACAGCAATCAATGAAGCAGATATCATTATTTTTGTGGTTGATGCTCGTGCTGGTTTATTGGCTTCTGATGAGCAAATTGCCCGTGAACTACGTACTTTGGGCAAGAAAATTTATCTTGTTGCGAACAAGGTAGATGGCGTTCATGCAGAAGCGGCTTTGGTTGAATTCTACAAGCTTGGTATGGGGGAACCTTTACAAGTTGCTGCCAGCCATGGTCGTGGCGTGCAGCAAATGCTTGAAGATGTTCTTGAGAATGTTCCTGAAGACGAAAGTGAAGAAGAACATGACAAAGCAACAGGTTTACGTTTAGCTATTATTGGTCGTCCAAATGTTGGTAAATCTACCTTGGTCAATCGATTACTTGGCGAAGATCGTGTAGTAGCATTTGACCAACCTGGTACAACCCGCGATTCGATTTATATTCCTTTTGAACGTGATGGTCGTCAATACACATTAATTGACACAGCTGGTGTGCGTCGTAAGGGTAAAGTAGAAGAAATGATTGAGAAATTCTCAATTGTGAAAACGCTACAAGCAATTAAAGATGCACATGTGGTTGTGGTAGTTCTCGATGCTCGTGAAGGGGTTGTTGAGCAAGATTTACATTTAATTGGTTATGCGCTTGAAGCTGGGCGTGCCATGATGATCGCCATTAATAAATGGGATAACATGACCGAATATGATCGCAAACAATGTAAATTGGATGTTGATCGTCGTTTTGACTTTATTCCATGGGCGAAAGTACATCTTATTTCGGCATTGCATGGTACGGGTGTAGGGGATATGTACCCAACTATTCACCGTGCTTATGACTCATCGCATTTAAAAGTTTCACCTGCGAAATTAACCCAAATTTTGAATGATGCTACAGATGCACATCAACCGCCAATGGTGAGTGGGAAACGTATTAAAATGCGTTACGCGCATATGGGTGGACAGAACCCACCAACGATTGTGATCCATGGTAATAAGGTTGATAAGACTCCTGCGGATTATCGTCGTTACTTAGAAAACGTGTTCCGTAAAGTATATAAACTTGAAGGTACACCAGTTCGTATTGACTTTAAAACTTCTGAAAACCCGTTTGAAGGTCGTAAGAGTCAAATTGATGAACGTACTGCTGCGCGTCGTCGTCGCTACATTCAGAAATTTAAAAAAGCAGAGAAAAAATTTAATCGTTAAGCTTTTTAACGTTCAAAAACCCAAAGTTTTCTTTGGGTTTTTTATTGCAAATAAATGAGCACGTGCCAAGAGTTATGAAAAAGTGTGAGTATTAAACGTAATTTTTTGTAAATTTTATAACGAATGCTATAATCAGCATCTTTATAAAATAATTTATATTTCGACAGAATAACGCGGCTTAGGGTTCATTTTTTAGCATGGTAACATTACATCTTGCTCAGCTTATATTTACACATGCTCAGCCCTCCTACGCAGCTCTCGACTGCATCCCCGCGATGCAGCGTAGACGGTTATCGCCTTTAGCTAAACTTGCTTTAAATAGCGCGATCGGTGCATTAGATGGTAATAAAGCCGATTATATTGTTTGGGTGTCAAAATATGGTGATGAGGCCAAAACTTTAAATATCTTAAAAGATGTTTTAAATGAACAAACTCCATCACCTACACAATTTTCAACGTCTGTTCATAATGCAATTTCTGGGCTTTATTCTATTTTATGTCATGATGATACTCCCTCTACAAGCTTAAGCTGTTCATGGACTGAAAGTTTGATTGAGGTGTATGCACTTTTAAAGTCAATGACTGATATCAAGCGAGTCTTAGTCGTTGCTTATGATGAGCCATTACCTAATATTTATGCTGAGGCAGTCGATTTTCCTGCTTATGCTATGGCTGCTGTCGTTACTCTAGAGCAACCTAATTTACAAATTACTGCGTGGATGCATACAGATGAAGCAGATGCTCCTGCTTTTGCTCATTTTTGGCAGGATGCTGACCAGTTAACATCTGCATTTGGGTGGAACAAATGCTAAATCTTAAAAACCTCAAGCAAAAAAGTAATTATTGCTGGCGTGTGGCTGCTACTGGTTTTAGTTTTGCCAGTTTTGGACTGGGTGGTATAGCCATTGCCTCAGTGATTGCACCAGTACTAAATGCGACAACCTCTGATTCTGAAGAGCGTCAGCAGCGTGCACAAAATGTGATTAAACATAGTTTTAAAGGCTTTACCGAAATGATGGTCAAACTTGGCATCATGACTTATTCGGTAGAAGGCTTGGAAAAGCTACAAAATAGTCGTCAAGAGTTGGTGATTGCCAATCATCCGACTTTGATTGATGTTGTAGTACTAATTGGTATGATGCAGCAGGCTAATTGTGTTGTGAAGCAGTCTCTTTGGTCGAACCCATTTACCAAAGGACCCGTACAAAGCGCAGGCTATATTTTAAATGCAGGTTCTCAGCAGTTTGTTGAAGACTGTGTAAAGCGTCTAAAAGAAAACAATGCGGCTTCTCTTTTAATTTTTCCGGAAGGAACGCGCACTGAAAAAGGGATGACCCTCAACGAATTTCAGCGAGGCGCAGCCAATATTGCCATTCGCGCAAATGTACCAATTCGTCCAGTAATTATTACCTGCACACCATCCACATTAACCAAGAATGAAAAATGGTACCACGTACCATCTCAACCATTTCATATCGAGGTCAAGGTTTTAGATGCAGTGCAAGTATCAGATTTGTTAGACGATTTAACAGTAGGACCTAAACAAGTTCGTCAGTTAAGTCGTAGTTTTTATAAAATTTTTGATGAAGAGTTATCTTGAAATGAGCAATCTTGCTGATGAACTAAAGCAAATGATTATTGATGTTTTGGCACTTGAAGATATCACTATTGCGGATATTGATACAGAAGCGCCACTATTTGGAGAAGGTTTAGGATTAGACTCGATTGATGCACTTGAGTTGGGACTAGCTTTGAAAAAGCGTTACAACATTCATTTAAATGCAGAGTCGGATGAAACCAAACAGCATTTTAAATCAATCCAGAGTTTGGTTGCTTTAGTTGAAGCACAACAGAAGTCATAAGGAGCGTGATGATGTTATCTCAAGAGCAAGTATTAACTAAACTCCGTGAATGGATGGAAGATTTGTTTGAAATTGAACCGGAGTCTGTTCAACTCGATTCGAACCTTTATTCAGACCTTGATGTCGATAGTATTGATGCGGTTGATTTAGTTGTAAAAATTAAAGAGTTAACAGGTAAGCAAGTAAAGCCTGAAGACTTTAAAAATGTGAGAACCGTACTTGATGTTGTGACGGTTATTCAGAACATGACTGCTGAATGAAGTTTATTCTTAAAGGGATAATAACAGCACTTTTTGTGCTGTATCCCTTTATTGTGGGTTGGAGTTTGACACACGGTCAATTCATTTGGGTAAGCCTATTACTCATCGGGTTGGGTGTCGTCAGACTTTTTGGTAAAGGTAACTCTTTATTATGGCCTTTAACCGGTTTTGCTATTGTTTGTGGCAGTCTGAGCTTATTGTCACATAATCATGCGTGGTTAAAGTTATATCCAGTTGGTATGAGTTTAGGCGCATTAATTATTTTTTCGCTGACACTCATCAAGCCGCCGTCTATGATTGAGCGCTTTGCCCGACTCGTTGAACCTGATTTACCTGATTCTGGGGTGCAGTGGACCAGACAGGTGACTAAAGTTTGGTGTGTTTTCTTTTTTTGTAATGCACTGATTGCGTTAAGCACTGTGCTTTTTACCTCAACTCAGGTTTGGGTCATTTATAATGGCTTTATTTCTTATGTGCTGATGGGCATTTTGTTCCTTGGTGAATTTATTTTGCGTAAGCGACATCAGCGTTTACATTCTTCAAATCATTAATTAAAAACTATGTATTGCCATTTTCAGAAATTCATCGATTCAGCTCAGCCACTTTGTATAGACGATGCTCTGCACTCGACCAGTTTTAATTACTTTTGGCAGGATGTGGCCTTACAAGCTACTGCAATTGCTCAAATGGAAAATCTAACTTGGGCTTTATGGGAAGCGGATAGCTATGAATTTCTGGTTTTATTCTTTGCTGCTTTGCTAGCGAAAAAACAAGTACTTTTACCACCAAATCGAGTACGTGAATTAGAACAGGATTTTGCAGCACAGCAGGTTTATTTTTTAAAGCGCCAAAATACTGAAAAAGTTGTTCCTTCATCTTTAACCTTAGACGATGCTTTTTTAGAGCAGGCGCAACTCTATTTTTATACATCAGGTTCAACTGGTGAACCTAAAAAAATTCCAAGGACACTCAAACAATTACTCAACGAAGTCCAAGGGTTAAGTCAAAGCTTTAGTTTTGATGAACATGCAATCGGGATTGCAACGGTCAGTCATCAACATATTTATGGATTACTGTTTAAATTACTGCTACCACTTGCTACTGGTCGAAGTTTTTATGTGCCTCAAATGGCATTCCCAGAAGATGTGGTACAAGCTCAAAAACAATTAGAAACGTTGGGATTAAGCAATTATTTGATCTCAAGTCCTGCATTATTAAAACGTTGGACAACCGATGTCATTTTACAACACTGCCAAATGGTCTTTAGTTCTGGTGGCAAGCTAGAAAGTGGTGTTCGCCCTTTCTTAAATCGTCCGATTATTGAAGTTTTGGGAAGTTCGGAAACTGGTGGTATTGCCCATCGTGCTAAAGATGAAGATGCTTGGATTGCATTTAGTAATGTGGCTATTCGGATTGAAGAGCAACAGCTTATGGTCAAGAGTAATCATGCCTATGAGGATGATTGGATTAGCACAGGTGATGGCGCTGCATGGACCGATGCAACATGTCAGACCTTTAAGTTGATGGGGCGTACAGATCGAATTGTAAAACTTGAAGAAAAGCGCTTGAGTCTAGACGCGATTGAGCAAAGTATTCAGGCTCTAGATGTCGTAAAACACTGTCATGTATTGGTACTTGAGCATGAGCAACGTCAAATATTGGGTTGTATTGTTGTTCTGACAGAACAAGCTCGTGAGCAATTACAACAGCACGGTAAGTCCGCTTTTGTCAGCCATTTAAAACAACAATTAAAAGACAGCTTGGAAACAATCGCGATTCCTCGTCAATGGCGTTTCCTTAGCCAGTTACCACAAAATACTCAGTCCAAACTCAATAAAAACTATTTGAAAACTCTATTTAAGCCTATGTTACAACCCGTGGTGCTGTCACAGTCTCAAAATTCAGATGACTACATTTGGGAGTTGGAATTTCCACCTGAATTAGCATGTTTTAAAGGGCATTTCCCAACACAACCGATTTATCCTGGGGTTGGGCAAATAGGCTTTTTACAACATTTTGCTAAATCAATTTGGTCTGATTTGAGCTGGTGTCAGGGGTATGAGCAGTTAAAATTTCAAAACCTGATTCGTCCGTATGCCGTGGTACAACTCAAGCTTGCTCGAAAAGAGCATAAAGTGAGTTTTGAACTACGTGATTCAGAACAGATTCTGGCTTCAGGGCGATTATTATTTGCCTTGCAAACAGAAGTAGAGGATTAAAAATGCAGTCCAATTACGGCTTTGTTGTTCCGGTTTATAATCATCCACATTATTTAGCAGATTTGATTTCTTATCTGGACAGTTTTCATCTACCGATAGTGTTGGTCAATGATGGTAGTGATGATGCGTGTAGCCAAATTTTAAAAGCATTGGCCGAGCAATATTCCCAAATTCACTTAATTGAACATGAGGTGAATAAAGGTAAGGGACAAGCCGTAATGACTGGTTTACGTGCAGCCTATGAGCTTGGTTTAAGCCATGCATTACAACTCGATTCAGATGGTCAACACTGCTGGGATGACATTCCAAAATTTATTGAGCAGTCTCGACAACATCCAGATGCAATGGTAATTGGTCAGCCATACTTCGATGCCTCTATTCCCAAAAAGCGCTTATATGGCCGTTACATTACTCATTTTTGGGTTTGGTTAAACAGTTTGTCTTTTGAAATTAAAGACAGCATGTGCGGGTTTCGCGTGTATCCGCTCGAGAGCACAGTAAAGGTGTTAAATAGTGCTAAATTTCAGCCGCGTATGGGCTTTGATAGTGAAATTTTAGTGCGTTTAAAATGGGAAAATACCCCTTTTATTAATGTCCCGACACCTGTGGTTTATCCAGAGCAGGGTATTTCTCATTTTCATGCTTGGCGAGATAACTTAGGTCTGAGTAAAGCACATGCAACTTTGTTCATGGGCATGCTGATTCGCCTACCGAAGCTGTTAAAGCAAAAACTGCAAGGTTAATTATGACAGATTCAGCTTCACCAAAATGGAACGACATTAAAGAGCGAGGCGGTATGTTGCCCCTTATGCTCGTGTTGTGGTTTTACCGTTTTGGTGGACGTTGGTTATGCAAGTTGGTGATGTACTTCGTTATTATGTGGTACTGGTTATTTGCTGCCACTGCACGACAGGCTTCCTTACTTTATTTACAAAAACTGCATCATTTTGCTGGATCACAGTCGCCTTTTAGCCACCAACCAAATTGGACAAATAGCTATGCGCATTTCATGCAATTTGGCGAATGTATTTTAGATAAGATTGAGGGTTGGCTAGGTAATATTCCTGAGCAGGAACTGCAAGTTTTTGGGCACGATAACTTCTCTCAGCATTATCAAAAAGGTGCTCTGATTATTGTCTCTCACTTTGGCAATATTGAGTTGCTTCGAGCCATTAAGTCAGAGCATCCGCAGAAAATTAATGTGCTGGTTTACCAAAAGCATGCGACAAAATTTAATGAGTTTTTGAAAAAAATAAATGATAAGGCCGATGTTTGTCTTTTATCAGTTGATGAGCTGGGTATTGAAACTGCCATGCTATTGCAAGACAAAATGCAGCAAGGCGAGTGGGTCATTGTGGCGGCAGATCGAGTGCCTGTGCAGTCAGATCGTGTACAGCATGTTGATTTTTTAGGAGAGTCAGCAGCTTTCCCACAAGGTGCATGGATTTTAGCAAATTTACTCAAAGTGCCTGTTATTGCGGTGTTTTGCTATCGAGTACAACAGCAGTTTCAAGTGCATATTCATTCAATTGCTGAACAGATCAATTTACCTCGTGCTAATCGTATTGAAAGTATGCAAACCATCACTAAAACCTACGTTGCCGTACTAGAACAGCATTGTCTGCGTGCCCCTTATCAATGGTTTAATTTTTATAATTTTTGGACGAAATAACATGCGTGTGTTAACCGTAGGTGAACAACCACTGAGTATTGAAGATGTCGTTTCTGTAGCCAGAGGCGAATGTCAGGTTGCTTTACCAGAAACGTCTGAGTGGCGTGAACTGATTCAAAAAGGTGCTGATTTTCTCGATCAGCTCCTTGAAGAAGAAGGGGTTATCTACGGGGTGACCACGGGTTATGGTGATTCATGTTTGGTTGAAGTGCCATTACATCAGGTTAATGAACTACCGCTACATCTTTCACGCTTTCATGGTTGTGGTTTAGGTGAAAATTTAGATGTCATCACTGCACGTGCAGTAGTTGTGACACGTTTATGTTCATTGGCTCGCGGTTATTCAGGCGTGTCGTTAGCACTACTTGAGCGCTTGGTTTGGTTGCTGAATGAAAATGTAATACCAGTCATTCCCTCTGAAGGTTCAGTCGGGGCAAGTGGTGACTTAACACCGTTGTCTTATATTGCGGGAACTTTAGTCGGCGAGCGTGATGTCTATGTCGATGGGCAAATTGTTCCTGTTGCTCAAGTCTATATTGAAAAAAATATGCTGCCTTTAACGCTTAGACCTAAAGAAGGTTTGGCGCTCATGAACGGCACTGCGGTGATGACGGCAATTGCTTGTTTGAACTATAAAAAAGCAGAGCAAATTGCACTTGCAAGTACTTTAATTACTGCTCTAAATATATTGGCATTAGAAGGTAATCCTAGTCATTTTGATGAAGTACTGTTTGCACAAAAACCGCATCCGGGACAGCAGCAAATTGCCAAGCAATTACGTGACTGGCTGAACAGTGAAGTACAAACAGCACATCAAAGTCCACGCTTGCAAGACCGTTATTCGTTGCGCTGTGCACCACACATCATTGGTGTTTTTGAAGACTCAAAAGTATGGTTACGTCAGTTTATTGAAAATGAACTGAATTCAAGTAACGACAATCCATTGATTGATCCAGTCGGTATGCGTGTGTTGCATGGCGGTCATTTTTACGGTGGACACATTGCACAAGCAATGGATAGCTTAAAAATTATGATTGCCAATATTGCTGACTTGATGGATAGACAGATTGCACAACTAGTCGATCATAAAATGAATCATGGTTTACCACGTAATTTAACGGGTGCAACGGCTGAACGTTTGCCACTGAATCATGGTTTTAAAGCGGTACAAATCGGAGTATCGGCGTGGACGGCTGAAGCCTTAAAAAACACTTTGGCAGCTTCAATTTTTTCACGTTCAACCGAATGTCATAACCAAGACAAAGTTAGCATGGGAACTATTGCTGCGCGTGATGCGAGCCGAGTAATTACCTTAACACAGCAAGTCATTGCAGCGCTGTGCTGTGCAAGTGTGCAGGCGATTCACTTGAAAGGCCTCACCACACAGTTAAGTCCAACATTGCAGGCATTTATGCAATGGACCTTACAAAGCTTTGCATTTGTCGAAGAAGACCGACCATTACAAACCGAATTACAACAGATTGTTGATCGTTTAGACCAACTTGAACTGTTTAATCAACCAGAATTTATGGGATAAGGTGAGCCAATGCATGCAGATGTAATCATTGAAATTCCATTTCATGATGTCGATACCATGAATGTGGTTTGGCATGGACACTATTTAAAATATTTTGAGATTGCGCGCTGTAAATTGCTCGATCAATTTCATTACAACTATATGCAGATGAAAGAATCAGGCTATGCATGGCCTGTGATTGAAAGCCATGTTCGCTATGCATACGGTATTGAGTTTGAACAAAAGATTCGGGTTCGGGCCATTTTAAAAGAATGGGAAAACCGTTTGAAAATTGATTATTTGATTTTTGATGCTGAGTCAGGAAAACGTTTAACCAAGGGTTATACCACACAGGTAGCGGTGAATATTGAAGCTCGTGAAATGTGTTTTCAATCGCCACAGGTTTTGTTTGATCGCTTGAATGCATGGTCTGAGTTTCAACCGAAGAGGAATACGTGATGTCTCAATTCATCAAAACTTTAGGTTTAGGTGCTGCTGTTTGGATGAGCAGTTTAAGTGCGGTCTATGCAGCGCCAACACAGATCACTCAAATTTTTCAGCAATTGTCACAGTCTCCTACGGTTCGTGCTGATTTTGAACAGCAAAAAAAATTGCCATCGTTGAATAAAACTTTTGTATCGAACGGCTCTTTGTTGTTCTCAAAATCTTATGGTGTAGCGTGGCAAATCAAACGACCTGTGCAAGCAGATTTGATTGTTACCCCAACCAAATTGGTACAGAAAACTCAGCGTACATTTAGCCAAATACAAGTTGATCAATCGCCATATAGTTCGGTCGCGACTTTATTCTTACAACTCATGTCTGGTAATGAACAGGCTTTGGCAAAGAATTTTAATGTGGTAAGTGCGAATTATAGTCCAGCGGGTTGGAGCATGAGCTTAACTCCGAAAAGTAGCTTGTTTAAAAAGTTATTTGTGCGTGTTGATGCTCAAGGTCAACAGTACGTCAACCAAATCGTGATTACCGAGAAAGCGAATAATTTAACGACCATTCGCTTTAGTCACCAGACTTCTCAACCGACGACTCTAACGGCTGCTGAGCATGCGATTTTCCAACTGGCAAAATAAGTTCACCGCGCTTTGGTTAATTGCTCTGCTATTGGTTGCTGTGGGGCTTGGCGTGACGTGGCTGAATAAAGATATTCATATTCAAACTAATATTTTTGCGTTATTGCCTAAAGTTCAGCAAGACCCAGAACTTGCACGTACTCAGCAGTACATGAATGAGCAACTCAACAATAAAGTATTTGTGGTGGTAGATGCCAAAGATGAAGCTGCGATACAACAAGCGACTCATTTCTTAACAGCGCAGGCCAAGCAAAGTCAGTTGTGGCAACCGTTGAAGCCACAACTTGATTTTGATCAATTTGCAAAACAGTTGTATCAACATCGCACAGGCTTGTTGAGTGCTCAAGATCAAGCCTTATTGCAAAAAAAGGACTATGCTGCGCTGACTGAACAAAGTCTGATGCAGATGATGAGTCCAGGCATGCCTGTCACTGCCGAGTCACTTAAGCAAGACCCGCTATTATTGTTCCCTCGTTATGCTATGCAGTTGGCAACCCCGTCACAACAAGATATTGAAATGGAGCAGGGCTTTGCCACGATTCATCATGAGCAAGGTATCTCTCGGCTTTTCGTATTACAGTTGACGCAAAGCCCATACAATATTGATTACCAAGAACAGACCTCTACTTGGATTGAGCAAACTAAGCAAAAGTTAGCTGCAATGGGATTAAAATCTCATTGGACTGGAACTATTTTATTTTCAAATTTTGGGACGCAATCGGCTAAACAGGAAATCTCAACCATTGGTGTTGGCTCGACACTGGGATTAATTTTTCTGGTTTGGTTCGGCTTTCGCTCACTGCGACCTTTGGCGACCGAGTTTATTGCAGTTTCGACTGGAAGCTTTGTAGCATTTGCGGTCACACATTGGGTGTTTGGTGAAATTCACCTGATGACATTAGTGTTTGGTGCAAGTCTAATTGGTGTCTGTGTCGACTTTTCATTTTATTTTATGGCGATGCAATCGCAGCATAGAAAGCTTGGTGGTTTTCAAATTTTAAAACCACTATTACCAAGTTTGTTTATGGGCTTAATGACCACATTGGTTGCTTACATCTTTTTGAGTTTTACTCCGTTTCCTGGGTTCAAGCAAATTGCAGTCTTTTCAATTGTAGGATTAACTGCGGCATGGATCAGCAGTGTACTGCTATTACCAAGATTACCTGCACTCAATGCCCAACCAGCAATAAAAGCATTGTCGTGGATTGGACAAGCACGGTTATGGTTTCAACAGCGTGCCAAAATTCGTTATGGCTTGATTGCAGTCATTTTAGCAGTAGGTACAGTGAGTCTTTTCTATCTTAAAAGTAACGATGATATTCGTAATTTACAAGGTATGGACGCGAGTTTAAAGCAGCAAGACCAAGCGGTTCGTGAGCAATTTGGTCAGCAACAAAGTAGTGATTATTTTGTGGTGCGTGCAGCATCGGCAAATGAAATGCAGCAACAAGAGCAGCAACTGATTGGGCAATTACAACAGTTGCAAAAAAACGGAAAAATCAGTGGATTTCAAGCTTTAGGTCAATGGGTTCCACCATTGGCAGAGCAGCAAAATAATCTACAACTATTAAGAAATATTCCAAAAGCGACTTTGCAGCAGTATGCACAAAGCATGGGGCTAAATGTTAATGATGTTTTACAGTGGCAACAGCAACTGGCGACACAACCGTTATTAGATTTTTCTGTATTTAAAGATCACCCATTAGCTTTTTTACAACCTCAAGCCAATGAGCGATTAGTGATGGTGACAGGGGTAAAACAACCTGAAGTGTTAAAGCAGCTTCAGAATGAGCATATACATTTCCAGCAACCGATTACCGAGATGTCGCAAATGTTTGCTGAACATCGAGTACTGGCTCAACATCTTCTGATTTATGCCTTAATTGGTCTGGCGGTTGGTTTAGCGCTTATTTATGGACTAAGTTCGATTGTGCCATTGGTTCTGCCAGTCAGTTTGGCTTTACTGAGCACTTTTGCTATTCAGGCATGGTTAGGTGTCGAGATTAACCTATTTAGTATTATGGCGACTTTCCTGATTATTGGGATTGGTGTTGACTATGCAATTTTCTACCGACATGGACATGATCATCCACAAGTAGTTGGAATGGCATTATTTTTATGTATGATGTCGACCTTACTCGGCTTTGGATTACTTTCATTTAGCCATACTTATGCAATTCATTGTTTTGGTTTAACGGTTTTATTCGGGGTTATTTTCTCGTTTATCTATGCGACTTTACTCACCCCAGCAGATGAAAAACATATTGTAAATTTACAAGACCATTCATAATTTGAATAAATTAAAAAGGAAGTTGTGCTATGAGCACTATAGAAAAAATTGATGTCGTGATTATTGGGGCTGGGCCATCAGGTAGTTCTGCTGCTGCACTTCTTCGAAAAAAGGGCTATACCGTTACGGTCATTGAAAAACAGCATTTCCCTCGTTTTTCGATTGGTGAGTCATTGCTACCACAGTCTATGACATTTTTAGAAGAGGCTGGTTTATTAGAAACAGTCCGTGAGCATGTTGAGCAATATGCTTTTCAATTTAAAAATGGTGCGGCTTTTCTACGCGGTAAACAGCGTAGCTTTTATGACTTTACAGAAAAATTTACGGATGGTCCGGGAACAACTTGGCAAGTTCGCCGTGCAGATTTTGACAACCTACTAGCAAAACAGGCTCAAGTTTATGGCGCAGATATACGCTTTGGGCATGAGGTTTTAGATGTTGATGTTGCATCTGAACAGCCTGTACTTACAGTAATTGATGAAGAACAACAGCGTTATCAGATTCAAACTAAATTCTTGTTAGATGCGAGTGGCTTTGGGCGGATTTTGCCAAAGTTATTAGATTTAGAAAGCCCATCAAATTTTCCGGTACGACGTGCGCTGTTTACCCATATTGAAGATGGAATTACAGATGATCCAGAGTTTGATCGTAATAAAATTTTAATTACTGTCCATGAAAAAGATCACCGTGCATGGTATTGGCTGATTCCATTTGCAGATGGACGGGCTTCTTTCGGGGTTGTTGCAGAACAAGATTTTTTTGATAAATACACGGTCAAAAATGCTGAAGATAATGAACCTGAGGCAATGTTTAAGCGTATTTTGGGTGATGAACCAAGCTTGTCACATGTCTTGCGCCATGCAAAGTTTGATACACAAGTACGTACTTTGGTGGGCTACTCAGCGAATGTAAAACATTTGGCAGACCGTAACTATGCGCTATTAGGTAATGCGGGTGAGTTTCTTGATCCGGTCTTTTCATCAGGTGTGACGATTGCTCTTAAATCTTCAAGTTTGGCGGTTCCTTTGGTTGAGCGAGTTTTGCAAGGTCAGCAAGTCGACTGGTTAGAAGAATATGAAAAACCATTACGCCGCGGCATTCAGGTATTTCGTGCCTATGTTGAGTCATGGTACGAAGGCGAGTTCCAAGATGTAGTGTTCTCGCAAAATCAGAATGAAGGTATTCGCCGTATGATTTCTTCATTATTGGCTGGTTATGCGTGGGATGAAAAAAATCCAATCCATAAAAATGCCAAACGTAGACTCAGCACCTTGGCAGAATATTGTCGTGAAGGCTTGGCGCAAGAACAGGTACTTGAGGGATAACCATGCAACGCAAATGGGCAACGATATTACTCAGTAGCTTTATATTTTTAAATGGTTGTCAGGTTATGCCACATGCTAAAGGGCTGCAAAGTCCTCTATGGCAGGCTCAGACTTATCAAAGGCAAGATCAAGTTGAAGTTCAGTGGAAGCAGCAAAGTTTTAGCTTCTTGTTATATCAACAGCAAAAGGGTGCTGTACTGGATATGGTCGCTTTAAGCCTGACAGGCCAGCAATTATTTAAGTTACAGTTTGATGGGCATCGGGTTCATGTTGAACAGCGTATTGATCAAATGCGTTTATTGCCTTTTGAGTTTGTGGTGCGTGACCTTTTGTTTGCGACATACCCTCAGTTTTCGCATTTAGGGCAGCAAGCTGTAGAGATGAAACAACAAGCAGACAAGCAGGTTGTTTATATTGAAAAGCAACCTGTGTTGCAGCTTAAACAGGGACAAGGAAGCATTGAATTGATTAATGAACAAGTCCCTTATACCATGACGTTGAGTTCGATTGAGAACACCTTACAGTCAGAAGAAAGTCCTACGCCATGAAACATTTACCTTCAGAAAATGCAGCTCCAATGGCAGTAGGCATACAATTTAGTGTTGGTTTATCTGCATTAGGCTGCGAACTTAATCAAATTAAACAGGCATTAGAACAGCCGCAGCAAACCTTGAGTTTGCGTAATGATTTAATCGCTGATCGTGATGTTTGGGTCGGACAATATACGCATCCATTATGTTCGAGCGTACCTGATGCTTTGTGGTCTGTAGATTCACGTAATCTACGTTTTGCATTAACCGCATTATCTGAAATTGAAACAGAGTTAAAAGCCTATACAGCATCCTTTGAAAATAAACGTTTGGCGATTGTGGTGGGCACATCGACTTCTGGTATTGCAGATAATGAATTATTACTTAAGCAATATTTTCAAGGGCAAACCGATCTATCGATATCTCATTATCCTCAAGAAATGAGCTGTTTAGCGAAAGCATTACAGCAGTACTTAGGATGGGAAGGGCCAGCATATACGATTTCGACAGCTTGTTCTTCAAGCGCTAAAGCATTAGCTGCAGGGCAGAGATTACTTCACGCAGATTTAGCCGATGTTGTGCTAGTCGGTGGCGTCGATACCTTGTGTAAGTTGACTCTAAATGGGTTTAATAGCCTAGAAAGTTTATCTGAACATATTTGCCAACCCTGCGGTCTAAACCGTGATGGTATTAATATTGGTGAAGCCGCTGCGTTTTTTGTACTAAGTAAAGAACAAGCACCTGTCATGTTAATGGGGGCGGGTGAGTCCATGGATGCATGGCACATTTCAGCCCCGCACCCTGAAGGTAAAGGTGCCGCTTTAGCTATGCAACGTGCATTAGATATGGCACATATTTCCGCTCAAGAGGTGGGTTATATCAATTTGCATGGAACAGCAACTCCACAAAATGATGCAATGGAAATTAAGGCTGTAAGACAAGTTTTTGGGGATTACCCAGTGGCTTTAAGTAGTACAAAACATAAAACGGGACATTGTCTAGGTGCAGCGGGTGCCATCGAAGCTTTTGTTTGTGAGCAAGTTTTAAAAGATCAAAGTTGGTTGCCTTTACATCAAAGTGTTGAGATTGATCCAGATTTGGCTGACCAAAACTATGTGCAAGAAGCTGAACTAAAACAATCCATTCGCTATGTCATGAGTAATTCTTTCGCTTTTGGGGGAAGTAATATTAGTCTTGTTTTTGGAGTGAAGCCCTAGTGAAACTGGATGCAATTCAATATATTCCTCATGAGCAACCGATGGTATTTATTGACCATTTAACCGAGGTTGCAGAAGGGCGAGCGCAAGCAGAACTCACGATTACGCCAGAGCTGATGTTTTGTGAAGCAGAAGGTTTGCCGACATGGGCAAGCATTGAAATTATGGCACAAACGATTAGTGCTTATTCAGGCTGGCAAGGTCAGCAGTCAAAACAAGCGCCAAAAGTCGGTTTTTTATTGGGAACGCGTAAATTAAATTTACCAATCCCTTACTTCGCCTTGGGTTCACGATTGATCATTCAAATAGAACAACAATATTTTCATGAAGGACTTGGGCAATTTTCCTGTGAAATTCAATATGCTGAGCACTGCATTCAAGCAACGTTAAGTGTATTTGAGCCAACAGAATCACCATTTGAATAACCACAAAGAATTAGGAATACATTGTGACAAGACGAATTTTAGTAACAGGTTCAAGTCGAGGAATTGGGAAAGCGATTGCATTACAACTAGCAAAGGCTGGTTTTGATGTGACCGTACATGCACGTTCGCGTCAGGCAGAGGCTGAGCAAGTCGTACAAGAGATTCAAGCATTAGGACAAAATAGCCATTATCTAATGTTTGATGTAAATGAACGCCAGACGGTTCAACAAATTTTAGAACAAGATGTAGAGAAGCATGGCGGATTCTATGGCGTTGTATTGAATGCAGGTCTTACCCATGATGGAGCTTTTCCTGCACTTACCGATCAAGATTGGGATGAAGTTATTTCAACGTCCCTAGACGGTTTTTATAACGTATTAAAACCATTAGTTATGCCAATGATTCATTTGCGTAAAGGTGGTCGTATTGTCACCTTATCTTCGGTTTCTGGGATTATGGGTAACCGTGGTCAGGTTAACTACAGTGCTGCAAAAGCAGGTTTGATTGGTGCGACCAAGGCTTTGGCACTCGAATTGGCGAAGCGAAAAATTACTGTGAACTGTGTTGCACCAGGGTTGATCGAGACTGAAATGGTGACAGAGGAAGTCAAAGAACATGCGCTTAAAATGATTCCGTTGCAACGCATGGGACAGGTCGATGAAGTGGCGAGTGTGGTGAAATTCTTGTGTTCAGATGAAGCTTCTTATGTAACCCGACAGGTTATTTCTGTAAATGGGGGACTCATCTGATGAAACGTGTGGTCGTGACGGGAATGGCAGGAATTACCTCTTTAGGTGAAACCTCCGATGAGATCTTTGCTCGATTTGACGCTGCCAAAAGCGGTATACGCTACATGCCAGAGTGGGAGCAATATGTTGATCTTCGGACGAAGCTTGCTGGCCCTGTTGAAACATTCCATGTTCCAAAACATTTTAACCGTAAGGTTACCCGTGGGATGGGGCGTGTAGCGCTCATGTCTGTGGTTTGTGCGGAAACTGCCTTACAAAATGCTGGTTTGCTTGGGCATGAAATTTTGTCTAGTGGCGAAGCCGGTGTTGCTTTTGGTTCTTCTGCGGGTAGCGTAGAGGCCGTGGGTGAGTTTGCTAGCATGTTGCTTCATCAAAGCATGAGTAAGATCAACGCAACAACCTATATTCGTATGATGGCCCACACAAGTGCGGTGAACATGACCGTATATTTTGGTCTAAAAGGCTTAACTTTACCGACCTCAAGTGCATGTACTTCTGGCTCTATGGCCATTGGGCAAGCCTATGAAGCGATTAAATATGGCAAACAACAGGTCATGATTGCAGGTGGTGCTGAGGAACTTAGTGCAGCAGGTGCAGCGGTTTTTGATGTATTGTTCGCGACCAGTGGCATGAATGACCAACCAGAAAAAACACCGCGTCCATTTGATGCTAAGCGAGATGGATTGGTGATTGGTGAAGGGGCAGGCTGTTTAATTTTAGAAGAATACGAACATGCCAAAGCTCGAGGTGCTCATATCTATGCAGAGGTGATTGGCTACGGTAGCAATACTGATGGTCAACATGTAACTAAACCAGACGCCGAGATGATGGGGCGCTGTATGCAATTGGCACTTAAAGATGCATCTGTAGACGCAAAAGACATCGCTTATGTAAATGCACATGGCACCTCAACTGATCAGGGGGATATAGCTGAAAGTCAGGCGACAGCAACAGTTTTAGGACGTAAACCAATCAGCTCTTTAAAAAGCTACTTTGGACATACGCTGGGGGCGTGTGGAGCTATTGAAGCTTGGCTGAGCATTGAAATGATGAATCGTGGCCGTTTCATTCCAACTTTAAACCTAGATGAAATCGACCCATTGTGTGGTGATCTGGATTATATCGTTCAGCAGCCGAGAACTTTGGATGCTGACATTATTATGAGCAATAACTTTGCTTTTGGCGGAATTAATACTTCGCTTATTTTTAAACGTGTTAAACAATAAGGAACACAACAATGTTAAATAAAAAACTTTTATTTGTAGCAATGCTAAGTGCGGGTTTTACTGCCACTGTTCAGGCTGGAGATGAAGTACATCAGTTAAATTTTAAAGAAGCTGTAGACCGTGCAGTTGCAGATGGGACTTTAGATGGTTCAGTAAAGTTTTATTTAAAGGGTACAAAGACTGGCGGTAAAATTATTCAAAAAGATGCGGTAACCAATAAAAAAACCAATGGTTTTGGTAAGTCAGCAGCAACGTCTTGTGACTGGGTTTTACGTTCAGCACTGATCCAAATGCAAAACAATGCTAAAGCACAAGGTGCAAACGCTGTTACCAATATTGTGAGCTATTTTAAAGCCAATGAAACTACAAGTACGACAACTTACGATTGCTATAAAGGTGCCATGATGGCGGGTGTTACCTTAAAAGGCGATGTGGTTAAGTTCTAATTAATTTTAAATAAGGTCGGGATAATGTCTAAACGTAATATTGAAGTCTACACACAGACATTGTCCCAGCTTCTTTTAAAATCTAAACAAGATTTTCCAGACTTTCGTACATTTAATCATTATAAAAAACAGCAAATACATAATATTAGAAACGAGCTGATAGCACAGAAATTACAAATTAAAATAACGGATTTGGAGTTTGCAAAGCATGAGCATGGCAAGCCCTATTTATTGAATCACGATTTAAATTTTAATCACTCTCATAGCCAACAATATTATGCTTTAGCGATGAGTCAGCATGTTAAAGATATCGGTATAGACGTTGAAGAGTTAGACCGTAAAGTACGTTTGGAAGCTCTAGCGCAGCATGCATTTCATCCTGATGAATATGCAACATGGCAAAGTCTAGAACAAGATAGAGAATATTGGTTTAAAGTCTGGACGACAAAAGAGGCTGTTCTAAAAGCTTCAGGCCTTGGTATCCGTTTAGATTTAAATACTTTAAATACTCAAGCACATCCTACAGACCGTGGCGGAATATGTTCTCATCCACTGATCGGGACATTTGCTTATCAAAACTTCGTTGTGGGTAATATGATTTTAACAGTGGCATGGCGCTCAGCATTATCTTGCCGTGGTTTTCAATTTCCTATAATTAAGCTTCATTCACTTGATGTTTAATAAGCGAATAGCAGACATAAAAAAACCGCGAATTACGCGGTTTTTTTAGTTTAGAGCAAGCTATAAAATTAAGCTTGACCTTCAACAGCTTGAGCGCGTTGCATATTCGCTTCGAACTCTGCATCAAAGTTGATTGGTGTAAGAAGTAACTGTGGGAAGCTACCTTTAGTCACTAAATCATTTACCGCTTCACGTAAGAACGGGAACAAAATATTTGGGCAATAAGCGCCTAAAATATACGGTAAGCGATCTTCTTCGATGTTATCAATCAAGAAAATACCTGATTGAGTGATATCTACAATGAACGCTGTTTCGTTGTCGTTATCGGCTTGTACCACAACTTTTAAAGAAACTTCAAAATGAGTTGGATCAATTTTTTCTGCAGCAGAAGAAAGATTGATATTGAGTTCAGGTTGCCATTGTTTAGTAAAAACCTGCGCCCCAGGAACCTCAAAAGAAATATCTTTTGTATAAATACGCTCTAAAGCTAATTGTGGTTGAACTTGTTGTTCTTCGCTCATTGTTTTTTCCTTAATATGGATGCGAGATTAAGCCAATAATTCGTCGAGTTTACCTTCACGCTCTAAAGCATAAAGTTGGTCAAAACCACCAATAAACTGATCGTTAATAAAAATTTGTGGGACAGTACGATGATTAGTGCGTTGCATTAATTCAACACGTACTTCCGGTGCTTCAACAGAAAGATTTACTTCTTTGTAAGCAACACCTTTACGCTCAAGTAACTGTTTAGCACGAACACAATACGGGCATACAGAAGTTGAGTAAACAATGACATTTGCAGCCATAATAATTCTCCTTAAGCTTTTGGTTTGCTTTTTACAAGAGGTAAGCCTTGTGCTTTCCAGTTACTAATGCCACCATCGAGTCGATAGCTGTCATGGTGAGCAACTTTTTGCAAAGCACTACCAGCGACTTGCCCGAGGTTGCAAATAAATACTAATGGACGGTCACTTGCTTTTAATTCATCAGCATGACTTGCAATTTGGCTGAAAGGAATATTGCGGCTACCACTAATATGACCTTCACGGAAGTCTTTACTATCGCGCAAGTCGATGAGTATGGCATTTTTCGCTTTCACTAAAATACCAAGCGACTGTGGTGAAATTTTACGACCGTTACGTTGACCTTCAAAAATGAAGAACAACACGACCAAGACTCCGAGCGTACCAAACAAAATGGGGTGATTCCCCATAAACTCTAACCAGCGTTCCACAAGTCACCTAAAAAAAATTAAAAACAAAATTGACCTAGAGTATAGCGTATATAGATGGTGATCAAAATCACCACTTCAAGGGCAAAGCGGACAGAAAATTAGTTTTTTTGCTGTGCTTCTTGAATCTCATCATTTAAACGCAAAAAGCTATCTAGGCGCCGTGGTAAAATTTCACCAGATTCTACAGCATGTTTTAACCCACAGTTCTTTTCATGAGTATGGGTGCAATTACGGAATTGGCAAGAACCCAAATGTGCTTCAATTTCTGGAAAGCCCATACGAATTTTTTCTAAATCAAGATGCCAAAGCCCAAATTCACGAATTCCCGGTGAGTCGATTAACGCCCCATTTTTACCGAAATTCATTAAACGTGTAGAGGTTGTTGTGTGCTGACCAAGTGCAGAGTTTTCAGAAATAATATTTGTTTTTTGCTCTGCTTCTGGAATGAGCACATTAATTAAAGAGCTTTTTCCTACACCTGACTGGCCAACGAAAGCTACTGTTTCGCCATCTAAACGTTCAGATAAAGCAGAGATATCTCCCTTTTTAGACTGACAAATCATCACCTCATAACCCAAAGTTTTATATTCTTCTAATAGTGTGAGAATTGGGTCATTTTCGGTTAACAAATCAGACTTATTGAGGACTAAAAGAGCAGGAATATTAGCATCTGCACAAGCAACTAAATAACGGTCAATTAACGTTGGTGCAGGTTCAGGAAGTGGTGAAAAGACAATCACAATCAAACTGATATTTGCTGCCACAGGTTTAACTTTGTGATAACGGTCTGGACGGGTAAGTAAAGAGGTACGAGGGTGAATGGCTGTAATAATACCTAAACCCGTGTTTGGGTCAGCTTGCCATTTAACTCGATCACCAGTCACAAGTAATTCTAAGTTTGTTCGAGTATGACAGCGCCATACGCTTTTGAGCTCGATAGGTTTCCAGAAAGGTTCTGGCTCTCCTTCGGCAACTTGAGGTTTTTCTGGGTGATGCTCAGGTACAGAGAGTGCTTGTACTTCAAGTTGGCGGCCATAATGTTGTACAACGAGTCCGTCCAGATCTTGTGAAGTATCAGCCTCTTCTTGGCGAGTTTTGTGCTGTTTTTCAATACGACGTTGCTGTTGTTCAGTTAAACGACGCTTACGAATTAAAGCCATTCATATCCCAAAAAAACCACTGTTTGAAGATGGCAAAAATAGCATGAAGCGGCTATAGAATTACAGCGCAGATGCAAGAAATTTGCTACTATTGATGTTTTTACGGCATTTTAGAACGTACATACATGAGCAGTACTTTAAATACACGATTAATTTGGATTGATCTGGAAATGACCGGATTAGATACCGATAATGACCAAATTATTGAAATCGCAACAATTATTACAGATGATCATTTAAATGTACTTGCCGAAGGTCCGGTTTTAGCCGTTCACCAGCCTGACCGTATTTTAAATGCAATGGATGAGTGGAATACCCGCCAACATGGGCAGTCTGGTCTGATTGAACGAGTTCGTCGCAGCAAATTAACAGCTCTTGATGCTGAGTTACAAACTTTAGAATTCCTAAAAAAATGGGTGAATCCAAAAGTTTCACCGATGTGTGGTAACTCGATCTGTCAGGATCGCCGTTTCTTACACCGTCTTATGCCTGAACTTGAGCAGTATTTTCACTACCGTAATCTTGATGTATCTACGGTAAAAGAACTTTCAAAACGCTGGCGCCCTGAAATCATGAGCGGTTTGAAAAAGAATGCATCGCATTTGGCAATGGATGATATTCGTGACTCGATTTCTGAGTTGAAATACTACCGTGAATATTTTTTTATCATGAACACTGACGGTAAAGATTAATGACTTTGCCTGAGTGATATGAAAGGGAGGCTATTGCCTCCTTTTTTATTGTTTAAAGGGGATTGTTACAATAATGCCGATCGCCTGATTTGGCTTTCATATTCATTTTGCTTAAAATGATGTTTTAAATTTTTATTATAAAAAGAGAGCATTTATGCAAAGTAATAACCCGATACTGACCCGTGTTGAAACGGTCAGTGACTATAGTCAACCGATGACTGTGCAAGGTGCGATTCAAAAATCTGTAATGTTGACAGTTATTGCTGCTGCGGTGGGTGTCGCTTTATTTTTCTATGCAGCCTTTACTGCAAATGTTGGCATTGCTTACGCGGCTTCAATTGTGGGTGCAATTGGTGGCTTGGTTTTAGCTTTAATTACAACGTTTAAACCAACGACCGCGCCAACATTGGCAATTCCGTATGCCTTATTTGAAGGGGCTTTTTTAGGTGGTATTTCTTTTACTTTCCAGTTGAAATACCCAGGTGTTCCTCTTCAAGCTTTATTAGCGACTTTCGTTACGACTTTGGTGATGTTTGGTCTATATAAGTTCCAAATTATACGTGCAACTGAAAAGTTCAAGTCAGTTGTAATTTCTGCATCTTTGGCGATCTTTATTGTATTTATCGTCCAGATGGTCATGCGTTTAGCATTTGGTTCAAGCGTTCCTTATATTTTTGAAAGTAACTGGTTAGGCATTGGCTTTGCTGCATTTGTTGCAGTGATTGCTTCACTTAACCTGATTTTAGATTTTGATTTAATTGAAACTAATGCAGCATATCGCGCACCAAAATTCATGGAATGGTTGTGTGGTATCGCATTACTTGCAACTTTAGTGTGGATGTATATTTCTTTCTTACGCTTACTTGGCTTATTGTCTGACGACTAAGATTGAATTCATCGAGAAGTCGCTCCTTATCAGGAGCGATTTTTTTTCGTGCGATTTTTGAAAAAAGATGCATTATGCAATTTCGAAAACCGCTGAATATTGGCATTATGCTTGAAATTGTTTTGAGTGAGATCGGCATGACACAAGGACTTTTAGCAGGTAAGCGCTTTTTGATTGCAGGCGTTGCTAGTAAATTATCAATTGCTTTTGGTATTGCACAAGCATTACACCGTGAAGGTGCAGAGCTTGCGTTTACTTATCCAAACGAAAAATTAAAAAAACGTGTGGATGAATTTGCTGAGCAATTCGGTTCTAAGCTTGTGTTTCCATGTGATGTTGCTGTTGATGCTGAAATTGATAATGCATTTGCAGAACTTGCAAAACATTGGGACGGTGTAGACGGTGTTGTGCACTCAATCGGCTTTGCACCTGCACACACGCTTGATGGTGACTTCACTGACGTGACTGACCGTGACGGTTTTAAAGTTGCTCATGACATCAGTGCATACAGCTTTATTGCAATGGCTCGTGCTGCAAAACCTTTATTACAAGCTCGTCAAGGCTGTTTATTGACTTTGACTTACCAAGGTTCTGAGCGCGTTATGCCTAACTACAACGTAATGGGTATGGCAAAAGCTTCTTTAGAAGCGGGTGTTCGCTACTTAGCATCAAGCTTGGGTGTTGATGGTATTCGTGTAAACGCGATTTCTGCGGGTCCAATCCGTACTTTAGCTGCTTCTGGTATTAAGTCTTTCCGTAAAATGTTAGATGCTAATGAAAAAGTTGCGCCGTTAAAACGTAATGTAACGATTGAAGAAGTAGGTAATGCAGCGTTGTTCCTATGCTCACCTTGGGCTTCAGGTATTACTGGTGAAATTCTATATGTAGATGCTGGTTTCAATACTGTAGGTATGAGCCAATCTATGATGGATGATGAATAAGTTTTAAAACTTATTTAGCCATAAAAAAAGCCGTAGTTGAAGTACTACGGCTTTTTTAATTGGTCAAGTTACTGAGGAAGTTCTTTTACAGGTGAACCACCTAAAGCTTGCATGAGGGTCACATACGCGTTGTATTGGCTTTGCTTGGTTTCAACGAGACTTAAGCGTGCAGTACGTGTGGTTTGCTGAGCATCGAGAAGTGTTTTTAATGCGACAGCACCATAACGGTAACGGACTTCGGTTAAACGTTCAGTTTTTTCTGCAAGTTCAACATTACGTTCCTGTAACGCTACTTGTTTGTCGAGTTCGGTACGACTCGATAAAGCGTTTTCTACATCAGCAAAAGCCTGATAAAGCGTTTGACGATATTGAATAATCGCTTTTTCATAATCCAGATTGCTAATTGCGATATCTTTCTTCATATCGTTATATTGCAAAAAAGGTAAGCTCAAACTCGCCCCAAGCGTCAAGGCAGGATTACGTAATAACTCTGTTAACGATGTGCTGCTTGAACCTAAACTGCTGGTTAAGCTAATTGATGGATAGTAGCTCGCTTTAGTGGCATCTTTAGTCGCTAATGCTTTTCTTAAACGTAACTCACTCGCTTGCAAATCAGGGCGGCGCGATAAAATATCGGCAGGTAAACCAGCACCAATTGCAGGTAGAGCAGTGCGTGGTAAACGCTTTGGCTCTTGAATGTTCAATTGTTGCAATGGCTCATGTAATAGCACTGCAATAGCCGTACGTGTTTCAACCAATTGTTGTTCAATCTGGCTTAAACTCGCTTTCTGGCTTTGTACCGATTGTTCTGCTTGAGTCAGATCTACACCTGAAACAGCGCCAGCTTTATATTGAATCTGCACCAAGTCATAAAGCTTTTGAGAGGTTGCGAGACTTTGCTGGGCAGTTGTGTAGCGCTCATTTAAATAACCGAGTTGCCAATAGAGTTTTGCAGTGGTTGCAATTAAACTTTGCCCAGTGGCTTGTAAGTCTTGTTCGGTCGCTAAGGCTTCCCATTTACTTGCTTCAGTTTGGCGTGCAAGCTTGCCAAACAAGTCAAGCTCATAGCTTACACCCGCACTCAGTGATAGGCCTTTAGAGCTGTCATCTCCCGAATTTAAATCGAAAGAATGTCCTGTAGACACACTAGAACTGGTACGCAAGCCTTGTTTGTTTGCAGTTAGATCAGCTTGTAGACGGGCTTGTTTCAACGCAATACCTGCAACTGCTAAATCACTGTTACGTTCTAATACATTGCTTACAAGCTGATTGAGCTGTGCATCATTGAAAAGCGTCCACCAACGATCAGAGTATTGATCGGCAGACATGTTTTTTGCTTTTGCTGTGTCATATTGAAAGCTGCCTGGAACTTGTACCGCAGGCGTTTCATAAGGTGTTTTTACTACAGCTGCGCATCCTACAAGAGAACCTGTGAGGAGAAGTGCTGTGCTGAGTTTAGTCATAGAGAAAGACATGCAATTTTCCTTATTCTCGTGATAGTGCAGCAACAGGGTCAAGTTTCGCGGCATTCTTGGCAGGCAAGAAACCGAATACGACACCAATCAGAGTTGAACAGACAAATGCTGCAATAATAGAAGTGCTTGAATAAGCCACGCTAAAGTTACCGCCAGCAAATTTATTAATAAGTTGTCCAAGGCCAAGCGATAGTAAGACGCCAAGCACACCACCAATTAAACACACCAAAATTGCTTCAATTAGGAATTGCTGCAAAATATCACTTTGACGAGCACCTACGGCCATACGTACGCCAATTTCCTGAGTACGTTCAGTCACTGAAACCAACATAATGTTCATTACCCCGATACCACCAACCACCAGTGAAATTACGGCAATTGCTGAAACCAGAAGCGTCATTGTGCTGGTTGTTTTCTCAATGGTTTGACGGATACTGTCACTGTTCATAGTGAAAATATCTTGTGCACCATGGCGCTGAGTTAATAGGTTTACAATCGCATTTTCTGCGGCAGCAGTTGAATATTTGTCATTAATACGAACCACGATATTACGTACATTAGATTGACCTAACATACGGCTCATTACGGTTGTATAAGGCATATAGACATTTAAAGTATCATCTGAGCCCATGCCGCTTGTCTGCGGTTCTACAATCCCAATAATACGTGCTGGTACACTACCGAGCAGTACGACTTGGCCAATTGGATTGCTACCATCTCCAAAGAATTGTTTTTGCGTATTGGTATCGATTACAACATCTTGTGAACGATCACGCACACTACGTTGGTCAAAAGTTTGCCCATCTTTAAAGACCAAACCTTTAACATCAAAATAATCGTTACTCACACCATTAATGGTCGCGTTTGCTTCATTTTGCTGGTAACGCATAGTTTTGGATGTACTGACGATTGGGCTGACTGCGCTAACATAAGGTTGAGTCATTAACGCATCAGCATCGGCAGGAACCAAAGTTTTAAAGTTTGCAGTTTTGGAGTTGTCACCAAAACCACGGCCCTGAAACACCGTAATCGTATTTGTTCCCAAACTGCTAATATTGCTTAAAATTTGTTGTTGAGAACCTTTACCTAGCGCGACCACTGTAACAACAGATGCAATACCAATAATGATCCCAAGCATGGTTAAAAACGTACGCATGCGGTGGGCATTCATAGACAGTAAAGCCATTTGAAAAGCTTCTGACAAACGATCTAAAGTAGAACGCCATGCAGAAATACTTTTGCCTTTCTTTTGTTTGCCTTGCAAAGCAGGAGCGGCATCAGGATCAGAATTGCCTGGTTCGGCTGCTTGATCCGGAACATTAGGACGATCACTAATAATTTCTCCGTCACTAATTTCGATAATACGCGTCGCATTTTTGGCAACTTGCATATCGTGGGTGACTAAAATAATAGTGTGACCTGCGGCATTGAGTTCACGCAAAATACGCATCACCTCAACACCACTATGAGAGTCGAGTGCCCCTGTCGGCTCATCTGCTAGAATAACGTCACCGCCATTCATAAGAGCACGGGCAATAGAAACACGTTGCTGCTGACCGCCAGAGAGCTGGCTTGGTCTATTAAGTGTTTTAGTACCTAATCCTAATTCGGTCAATAAAGCCGTTGCGCGTTGTTTACGCTCAGAAGGGGTAACACCTGCATAAACAGCCGGAACTTCAACGTTACCCTCCGCAGATAAATCACCCAGTAAATGGTAGCGCTGGAAAATAAAACCAAAATATTCACGACGTAGTCGAGCGAGTTGATCTGGTTCGAGTTTACCAGTCTCTTGTCCACTAACCTTGTAACTACCACTCGTAGGACGGTCTAAACAGCCCAAAATATTCATGAGTGTTGATTTACCAGAACCAGACTGACCGACAATGGCAACCAGTTCGCCTTCGTAAATGGTAAGGTCAATGCCTTTTAAAATTTGTATCGTGCTTTCGCCAGCAGGGAATTCCCGGACTAGATTGCTGACTTCAAGCAAAGCTTGTTTTGTCATGCTTACATTCCCATTGGGCCACTACGGCGACGGTTATTACTACTATTAGCTGATGCAGCAGAAGTATCTGCGCTATCGGCAATGACAACTTGATCACCTTGTTTTAAGCCCGCAAGAACTTGTGCATTTACACGGTTGTTAATGCCAACCAAAATTTGAGTTGGTTTAGTTGTGCCATCAGCTTGTAATACACGTACAACACTTAAGGTTAATTTACCTTGTTCAATTAACTGTTTTTGCTCATTAGTCAGGTTAAGACGCTCCAGACGAGCTCCATTTCCTTGAGATTTTTTAGCAGCTTCAGGTGTAGAGCTAGCTTTATCAGATGATTGGCCTGATTTTCTTTGACCTGAAAATTGTTTCGAGCTAAGTGCTGATGATGGAACAAGTAGAGCATTTTTAGCTGAGTTTAATACGATATAAACTTGTGCAGTCATATCAATACGCAATTTACCGTCGGTATTTGGCACATCGAATAAGGCATTATAGTAAACAGCTGAACTAGTAGTTGAGCTTGTCGTACTTGTTGATTCGCTAGAAATAGAATCTGGAGCAGGTTCAATCTGACGTAAAGTTGCATAACGCTTAGTGTCTTCACCTAATGTAGTGAAATAAACCTGTTGTCCTTTCTCAACTTTCATAATGTCAGCTTCACTGACCTGTGCCTTGATCGTCATGTTTTGTAGTTTTGCAATTTTGACAATTGTTGGCGCACTTTGATTGGCGTTTACTGTTTGACCTTCTTCGGTCACAATCGCAACAACAGTACCATCTGTTGGAGCAACAATACGCGTATAACCAATATTGGTTTGCGCCGTAGATTTTGTGACTTTTGCTGATTCGATTTGTGCATCTAACGCTTTGATTTGTGCCTGAGCTGTTTTATAGCTTGCCTCAGCCGATTCTAAATCCGCACGTGGTGTTGCATCTTGTGCATACATTTGTTGTTGACGGCGGTATTCAAGTTGTTTTTCATTCAAAGAAGCAACTTGCTGAAGGCGCTGTGCTTCTAAATTTTTAATATTTGCATCAGAGGTTTTTAAACTATTTTCTTGGGTCGTTGAATCAATCTGTGCAATAAGTTGACCTTGCTTAACCTGATCGCCAAGTTGCACATACATCTTTTTGACCTGACCAGATACCTGAGCACCGACACTAATCAGTTTGGTTGCATCAAGTGTACCCGTTGCAAGTACATTATTTTCAATATCCCCGCGTGTTACCTCGGCAGTAATATATTGTGGCTGTTGCTGTTTTGGCTTGAAAAACTTCCAGGCTAAAAGAGCAATAATGACTATACAGACGATGATAATAACAAGTTTGATTGGCTTTATTTTTGGCATGGCGAGAGGTCGAAAAGTTTAAAATTTAATTTAGTATAAAAGCGAAATGAGGATAAAACGTGAATTTTTATGATATTTCAGGAATGAAGAAAAATGATTCAGCCGAATTACTGTATAAATAATGTTTTTCCACATAATTCAGCAATCGCTTGCTGCATTAAATGTTCTGCATTTTCGTTCGACATTCCTTTAATTGCTGCATCGATTTGCAATAGAAGGGTAGACCAGCCTAGAAACTGTTGTGGATTTAGTCTTCTTAATGCTTGTTGATATAAGCTGACTTTTGTTTTCCAGATACCAAGCTGTAAGGCATTATGGGGTTGTTCAAACAATTGCATCAACAAACGCATTTCTTTACTTAAAGTCCATAAAATCAGACTATCGGGTTCGCCTGCTGCAATTAAATATTGAAAAATCTTAATAGATTGGCCAAGGTTGCCTTCTAATAATGCATCACTTAAATCATAGGTGGTATAGCGTGATTGATCTTGTAGGCACGCATATAGTTGTTCAATTTGAATGAGTTGTTGGTCTGGAAATGTGTCTCTTACACGCATCAAGCTATTTTTAGCTGCAAGCAAATTGTGCTCATGATGTTGCATTAACCACTGCCAAGCATCATTGTCGAGTTGAATTTCAAGTTTATCTGCTTCAGCAGATAAAATTCTTTGGCGATCTTGTGGGTAATTTGCCGTGAGGGCAACTACAACCCCATTTGCTTCAACAACTTGGAAAAAAGCAGATTTTAAGCTACTACTATCTTGTTTAGGTAAAACAATTAATAGCAGGTTATGTTCATTATGTTGTATATAGCTTTTGAGTTGTTTTAAGCCATTCGCATCAGGTTTTATATTGCCGTGTACTTCAATAGCAAGCTGCTGAGAAAATAAAGATAAGCTATTAAGTGCGTTAAAGACATTTTTCCAGTCGCTTACGCTACTAATATCATAGCGCTGTCTTTCAACTTCTTGTTGTTGCCAGCTTTTTCGAAAGGCATCTAATAAATTTTGTTCTAATAAAGGCTCTTGCCCATGTAAAATCCACGCACCCCGAGCTTCCGGAGTACGTTTTAAGGCTTGTAAATAATCAATTTTCATTGCTGGTAAAAATACAGATTAAGGCTGAGCTTTTGGTAAGCGATTTGCTGAAATCTGACGAGTAATTTGCTGTGCAATATCATCAATTACAATACGTTGTAAGTAACTTTCTTGCTGATTTTCAGTGTTGACCGTTGCCAAGTCATATTGATAACTACGAGATGCAGTTAATGAGCGTGGCTCAGTAATTTTATTACCCTGACGGTCTTCAATCTGGAAGGTTACGGTCAAACGTAATAATACTTCAGTTAGTTTTCCATTTAAAAGCTGACGACGTGGTGTGTACTCTAAAACACGAAGTACGTAGGCATCATTATCATTGCTGAGTTGAACACCATTTGCAGCTAAATACACTTTTAACTGTGTTTCCAAATCATCAGTTTTAGCTGGTAACTCAAGGCTTAACTTTTTATAAACAAGCGGAGTCGCAGTCGGGTTGGTTCCTTTTAAATGAAATCCACACCCGACTAAGCCTGCACTAAGGCCTAAGGTTAAAACAACAGCGGCTAAACGTTTGGCTAAGTGCATGCTTGATCCTCTCATTAATAACTTTAATTAAACCACGAGGTTAACTAATTTATTTGGAACCACAATTTCTTTTTTTGTTGGTCCGGTTAAGAATTGTTGAACTTCTGGTAGAGCTTTAGCTTGAGCTAATAGATCTTCCTTAGAAATATCAACAGAAACTTCAAGTTTACCGCGAAGTTTACCATTAACCTGTACAACAATCGTTTGCGTATTACGCGTTAACGCAGAAGCATCAACTTCAGGGAATGTTGCTGCTGTAACATCTGTACCAAATTGAGCCAATAAAGTTTGGCTTAAATGCGGTGCAAACGGTTCAAGTAAAGTTAACAGTGTTGTGATTGCTTCACGTTCTACAGCAATGTCATTGTCATCTTTTGCTTCAAACTTGTTGCTTGCATTTAACAACTCCATTAAAGCAGCAATCGCGGTATTGAATGCATGACGACGTTCAATATCATCACTTACTTTTTGAATAGTTTCGTGTGTTTTACGACGTAAGTCTTGAGCGTCTTTAGATAAATTAGCTGTATCGATTGTAGAAGCTGAGTTGCCTTTTTCAAGGAAGCCAGCTACAAGGCGCCATACACGTTTCAAGAAACGGTTTGCACCTTCAACACCTGCATCAGACCATTCTAAAGATTGATCTGGTGGAGCAGCAAACATCATGAATACACGAGCTGTATCTGCGCCGTATTGATCAATAATCGCTTGTGGGTCAATACCGTTATTTTTCGACTTAGACATTTTTTCTTGTCCGCCGATTACAACTTCTTGGCCGTCACCTGAATATTTTGCAGAAAGAATACGACCTTTCTCATCACGTTCTAATTCAATATCAGCTGGGTTGAACCAAGTTTTCTTGCCATTTTCTGCTTCACGATAGAACGTATCTGCAAGTACCATGCCTTGAGTTAACAAGTTGGTAAATGGCTCATTACCTTGTACAACGCCTTCGTCACGCATTAATTTGTGGAAGAAACGTGCATAAAGTAAGTGAAGAATTGCGTGTTCAACACCACCAATGTATTGGTTTACAGGAAGCCAGTTTTGAGCTGCTTCAGGTTTAACCATACCACCAGTAAAGTCTGGAGACGCATAGCGTGCATAGTACCAAGATGACTCTACGAAAGTATCTAAAGTATCTGTTTCACGGCGTGCATCGCCACCACAACACGGACATTTAGTTTCATAGAATTCAGGCATTTTGTTCAGCGGATTACCTGAACCATCTGGAACAACGTCTGTTGGTAATACAACTGGAAGCTGGTCTTCTGGAACTGTGACTTGACCACAAGTATCACAGTTAATCATTGGAATTGGACAACCCCAGTAACGTTGACGAGAAACACCCCAGTCACGTAAACGGAATTGAACTTTAGAATTTGCTAAACTTTGTGGTTCTAATTTTGCAAGGAATGCGTCAAACGCAGCTTGGAATTCTAAACCGTCAAACTCACCAGAGTTAACAAGTTTACCTTCTTTAGAACCGTACCATTCTTGCCATTCAGTTGCAGAGTAATCTGCATCGTCAGCACCTTTGGCATCAATCACTTGCTTAATTGACAAGTTGAACTTGTTAGCAAATTCAAAATCACGTTCGTCATGCGCTGGTACAGCCATTACTGCGCCAGAACCATAAGACATTAATACGTAGTTTGCGATCCAGACAGGAAGCTCTTCACCAGTTACAGGGTGTTTTACAAACAAACCTGTTGCCATGCCTTTTTTCTCGGCTGTTGCCAAGTCCGCTTCTGCAACTGAACCCATGCGGCATTCTTCAATAAATGCAGCCAATTCAGGGTTGTTTTCAGCAGCTTTAAGTGCGAGAGGGTGTTCTGCTGCAACAGCAACATATGTCACACCCATTAGCGTGTCGGCACGTGTTGTATAGACAGTTAAGCCATCAGTATAGATTTCAGTATTGGCAGATGGGAAAGTAATTTCCATGCCTGTAGAGCGACCAATCCAGTTACGTTGCATGGTCAACACTTGTTGAGGCCAGCCGTCTTGTAAAGTGTCAAGATCGTCTAATAATTCTTGTGCATAGTCCGTAATACGGAAGTAGTACATTGGAATATCACGTTTCTCAACCAATGCACCTGAGCGCCAGCCACGACCATTTTCAACTTGTTCGTTTGCTAAAACTGTTTGGTCAACCGGATCCCAGTTTACTGTTGAAAGTTTACGGTAGATCAGGCCTTTTTTATAAAGCTGAACAAATAACCATTGTTCCCAGTGGTAATACTCTGGTGTACAAGTTGCGAATTCGCGATCCCAGTCTACAGATAGACCTAATTTTTTTAATTGGTCACGCATGTAAGCGATGTTTTCAAATGTCCATTTTGCCGGAGCAACTTTATGGGCAATTGCTGCGTTTTCAGCAGGTAAACCGAATGCATCCCAACCCATAGGTTGTAATACAGTTTCACCTTTTAAACGGTAAAAACGGCTAATTACATCGCCAATTGTATAGTTACGCACATGCCCCATATGCAGCTTGCCGCTTGGGTAAGGAAACATTGACAGGATGTAGCGATGTTTACCTTCGACAGTGTCGGCAACTTTAAAGACTTTACGATTTTCCCAATCTTGTTGAACTGATGGTTCAATCGTGTTTGCTTGATATTCGGGGTCAATGTGAGAAATAGTCATAGACGTAAGCTATACAACGAAAATTGAAATGAAAGATTGCTGCACAGCATAGCGCAAAATAACAGGAAATGTCAGTTTTTAGATCAGGATTTTATCTTTTAATATGAGCAATAAACATTTCTCAATCTATTCTTCTTTATTTTAAATAATAGAGGAGTGATGAAAATATTCACCACTCTCATTTTACTTATCGCGCTGTTGTAGCGGATGGGGTAGGTGCTACAGGTGGAACAGCTACTGCTGGTGCATTTTTTTCCTGTGCGACATTCGTTGCCTCTTGCACTACTTTATCTGTTTTATCTTGAGATTGTTGTTCTGGGGAAGGTGTGGAATTTTTTACGAATGATTGGCTACCGTAAGTTGAAACTTTGTTCAAATGTTTTGCACTCTTAGGTGGTGGAGTCGTGGTGTAATGGGTGGAGCCATTTTTATCCATCCATTTGTAATATTGCTGTGCCTGACTTTGGCTTGAGCAAACTAAAATCACTGTTGCAACTGCCGTATATAAGCTTGTTTTTAAATAAAATAAATTCATATTAGATATTCCCCAAAGAAAGCTGGCTATATTTAAATAAAGTTCAGAAATAAGCAATTTACAATGCATGGTTTTATATAAAAAAGACGAATTATTTTTAATAAATAGAGGGTAGAACTACCAAATTTACGATTCAACTTTAGATTAAAAAAGAAGCAGCTAAAATTTTTTATGGAAAAACCTTTTCTTTAATCTTGACTTTAGTGAATTAAACAACAAAAATGCTTCCTTTAGTTTTATATGCGATTATTTGATCACCCTTCGAATAACCGTCATGTTTTGTAATAGACATTCTCTCTAGCCGAGAGATTGATTTTACTTAAAGTATGTATATCCAGACATGCTTTATTAATGTTAAAAAAGCTTATACGGCTGAAAAACAGAAATTTTTCTATTGCAACGAAAACTAGACAATATGTGTGCTATAACAGTGCAGACAATTCAATGAATGAAACACTATTTGTGCCTTCCATAAATAGTGATAAAGATTTTAGGGTGAATCACGTTGGAACTTTTATCTGGTGGTGAAATGCTCGTTCGTGCTCTTGCGGACGAAGGCGTTGAACATGTTTTTGGTTATCCAGGCGGCGCTGTATTACATATTTATGATGCGCTATTTCAACAAGACAAAATTAATCATTACCTCGTACGTCATGAACAAGCTGCTGGTCATATGGCAGATGCTTACTCGCGTGCTACAGGTAAAACTGGCGTAGTACTGGTCACTTCTGGACCTGGCGCAACTAATACTGTGACTCCAATTGCAACAGCTTATATGGACTCAATCCCAATGGTGATTTTGTCTGGCCAGGTTGCATCACATCTTATTGGTGAAGACGCTTTCCAAGAAACTGATATGGTGGGTATTTCACGTCCGATCGTGAAACACAGCTTCCAAGTTCGTCATGCAAGTGAAATTCCTGCAATTATCAAAAAAGCATTTTATATCGCATCAAGTGGTCGCCCTGGCCCTGTTGTAGTCGATATTCCTAAAGATGCGACAAATCCTGCAGAAAAATTTGCGTACGAATATCCTGAAAAAGTGAAGATGCGTTCTTATCAGCCACCTTCACGCGGTCATTCTGGTCAAATTCGTAAAGCGATTGATGAGCTTTTAAGTGCAAAACGCCCTGTTATTTATACGGGTGGTGGTGTTGTTCAAGGTAATGCATCAGCATTATTGACTGAGTTGGCTCATTTGTTGGGCTATCCAGTAACAAATACACTTATGGGCCTTGGTGGCTTCCCAGGTAATGATCCGCAGTTCGTGGGCATGTTGGGAATGCATGGTACTTATGAAGCAAACATGGCGATGCATAATGCTGACGTCATTCTTGCAATTGGTGCGCGCTTTGATGACCGAGTAACCAATAATCCTGCAAAATTCTGTGTGAATGCAAAAGTTATTCATGTTGATATTGATCCGGCGAGCATTTCAAAAACGATCATGGCGCACATTCCGATTGTAGGGGCGGTTGAGCCTGTACTTCAGGAAATGTTGACGCAGTTGAAACAATTGAATGTGTCTAAGCCTAACCCTGAAGCAATTGCTGCATGGTGGGATCAAATTAATGAATGGCGTAAAGTTCATGGTTTGAAGTATGAAACACCTGCTGATGGCACGATGAAGCCACAGCAAGTTGTTGAAGCTTTATATAAAGCGACTAATGGCGATGCCATTATTACTTCGGATGTGGGTCAACACCAAATGTTTGGCGCGTTGTATTACAAGTACAAACGTCCACGTCAATGGATTAACTCAGGCGGATTAGGCACCATGGGCGTAGGTTTACCTTATGCAATGGCAGCTAAGTTAGCTTTCCCAGATCAACAGGTAGTTTGTATTACCGGTGAAGCTTCAATTCAGATGTGTATTCAAGAGCTTTCAACTTGTAAGCAATACGGTATGAATGTGAAGATCTTGTGCTTGAATAACCGTGCTTTAGGTATGGTTAAACAATGGCAAGATATGAACTATGAAGGTCGTCATTCAAGCTCATACGTTGAATCATTACCTGATTTTGGCAAATTGATGGAAGCTTATGGTCATGTGGGTATCCAGATTGATCATGCTGACGAATTAGAGTCGAAGCTTGCTGAAGCAATGGCGATTAATGATAAATGTGTATTCATTAATGTCATGGTTGATCGTACAGAACATGTTTATCCAATGCTGATCGCAGGTCAGTCAATGAAGGATATGTGGTTAGGGAAAGGGGAGCGTACATAATGAGACATATTATTTCTGTACTCGTTGAAAACGAAGCTGGTGCGCTTTCTCGTTTGGTAGGTTTATTCAGTCAACGTAACTATAACATTGAGACGTTGAATGTAGCCCCGACCGAAGACCCAACTTTATCGCGTTTGACGTTAACCACTTATGGTGATGACCATAAGATTGAACAGATTACAAAGCAGCTCAACAAGCTTGTTGAAGTTGTAAAAGTAGTAGATTTATCAGAAGGTTCACACATTGAGCGTGAACTGATGTTGATTAAAGTAAAAGCGTTAGGTGCTTCACGTGCTGAAATTAAGCGAACAGCGGATATTTTCCGTGCGCAAATTGTCGACGTGACACCAACTACCTATACCATTCAAATAGCAGGGACAACTGAAAAATTAGATGGTTTTATCGATGCGCTTGCAGAAAACACTATTCTAGAAGTCGTTCGTTCAGGTGTATCTGGTATCGCCCGTGGCGAAAAAGTATTAGCCATTTAATTTTTTAAAAAGTATTTTAGCGGAGAACACAAATGCAAATTTTTTACGATAAAGACTGTGACTTATCAATCATCCAAGGCAAGAAAGTAGCGATTGTTGGTTACGGTTCTCAAGGTCATGCTCATGCACTTAACCTTAAAGACTCAGGCGTAGACGTAACTGTAGGTTTACGTGCTGGTTCAGCTTCTTGGAAGAAAGCTGAAAATGCTGGTCTTAAAGTTGCAGAAGTACCTGCTGCTGTTAAGCAAGCTGACCTCGTAATGATTTTGACTCCAGATGAATTCCAATCACAACTTTACCGTGACGTGATTGAGCCGAACATCAAAGAAGGTGCAACTCTTGCATTTGCTCATGGTTTCTCAATTCTTTATAACCAAGTTGTTCCACGTAAAGACTTAGACGTAATCATGGTTGCTCCTAAAGCGCCTGGTCACACAGTTCGTTCTGAATACCAACGTGGTTCAGGTGTTCCTGACCTAATCGCAATTCATCAAGATGCTTCTGGTAATGCACGTAACGTTGCTCTTTCTTATGCTTCAGGCGTAGGTGGCGGCCGTACTGGTATTATCGAAACTTCATTCCGTGAAGAAACTGAAACTGACTTATTCGGTGAGCAAGCAGTTCTTTGTGGTGGTGCAGTTGAACTCGTGAAAATGGGCTTCGAAACTTTAGTTGAAGCTGGTTATGCTCCAGAAATGGCTTACTTCGAATGTTTACACGAACTTAAATTGATCGTTGACTTGATGTTCGAAGGCGGTATCGCTGACATGAACTACTCAGTATCTAACAATGCTGAGTACGGTGAATATGTAACTGGTACTGAAGTAATTAACGAACAGTCTCGTGAAGCAATGCGTAATGCGTTGAAACGTATTCAATCTGGCGAATACGCGAAGATGTTCATTCAAGAAGGTGCATTAAACTACCCATCTATGACTGCTCGTCGTCGTCAAAATGCTGCACATGGTATTGAAGTAACTGGTAATAAGTTACGTGCAATGATGCCTTGGATTCAAGCGAACAAAATCGTAGACAAAGAAAAGAACTAATTTTCTTTTTCTAAAGCTTCAAAAGAACCCTGCTACTAAGCAGGGTTCTTTTTTTATACTGTTTTTATTTGAATGTGAAAAAGAGCGATTAGGTCAACTTGACCAGATTAAAGAAATTCTATATTTTTCATATAATTGGCTGCTTAATTTTTAGTTACTCTATTGATTTATAAAGTAAAAAATACTTGACCAAAATATAGATAATGTTATTGTTTATAACTGACTAAAAACGTCAAATTTACTAAAATTTTTTTAACATGTTTAATTTTTAATTGTATTTTGGGCAATGAGTTGAACAAAATAAAAAAAAGTATTGAATAATCATGGAAGTCCACTATGGGTCATGTTGATTACGATAGCACATTGATCGTCGGCTCTTTTTTTGCAGCTGGCTTCATTTGCTATCTTGTGATTTCCATGGAGCAATTAATATTCAAGCAAGTCTATAAAAAATTTGAGTCCCTAATTTTATTTATCAATGGCTTATTGCTCGCATCAGCAATTAGTATTGTTCATATTATTGGTATACAAGCTTATCATCTGTCGGAAACAGTTAACTCGAATATTCCTTTGATTACTGTTTCATTTGCCATTAGTGCTTTGCTATCGTGTATTGCAATGTGGTTGACTTCGCGTTTTACGCTCCCTTTATTCCGACTCATTTTAAGCTCTATTATTATGGGAATTGGAATTTCAGCTTCATATTACATTAGTATGTTGGGCTGGAATATTAATATCTATAAAAAAGATTACACCTCCTTCTTGCTATTATTTTCTATATTAATTGCGATGAGTGGCTCAGGGCTGGCGTTTTTATTAGCCTATAAATTGAAAGACAATGAGCGTTACCGCCTAACTTTAAAAATTGCATTTTCGGTTATGATGACCTTAAGTATTATGGGAATGCACTATACGGCGCTCATTGCGACGAATATCACTGATAAATTTATTAGCCAATATCAGGCCGAACATGACTTATTATTATTTACGATTATTTTAGTCACGTGTCTGGTACTCGTAGCAAGTTTTATTGTCGCGATGTTAGAGCAGAGGCTCACTCAACAAAATTTAGAGTTACGTAAGGCGAATAAAGAATTAGCTAACTTATCTATACTGGATAATTTAACCAAACTACCCAACCGCCTTTACTTGGTTGATTATGCAGAAGTATTGCTTTCAGATCATCGATATAAAGATCAGAAAATTGCTTTTTTATATATTGATTTAGACCGTTTTAAATCGGTGAATGATGCATTTGGGCATCATGTGGGTGATCAATTACTTATTCAAATGGCAAACCGTTTACATTGGCAACTCAATGAAAAATGTAAATTGCTTAGAATCGGTGGCGATGAATTTTTACTTATTGCAGAAAATACTAATGCAGATGAAGCGGTGGTTTTGGCTGAGAAAGTTTTACAACTGATTCAGGAAAGCTATCAAATTTCTGGTAAGGAAATTAATATTTCTGCAAGTTTGGGGGTGGCACTCTTTCCCGAGCATGGACAAAATGTTCAGGACTTACTCATGAATGCTGATGCCGCCATGCTCATGTCTAAAGAACAAGGTCGGAATACATATACAATCTTTAGTTACTCAACCCATCAGCAAGAAACAAGAAGTCAGTCAAAACTGATCAATGATCTCTATAAAGCCGTAGAAGAAAAACAGTTCATCTTATATTACCAACCAAAATTTAATACCAATCTTGAAGTCTGTGGAGTTGAAGCCTTAATCCGTTGGAATCACCCAGCTTTAGGTATACTCACTCCACATATGTTCATTGAGGGTGCGGAAAAAACGGGTTTAATCATTCCAATGGGGTATTGGGCACTGGAGCAAGCCTGCCTACAAATTCAAGCATGGGAACGCAGTAATACACCGTTTTATCCAGTTGCAGTGAACCTATCGGCATTACAGTTTGAAAATAAAAAGTTATTTAGTACGCTCGAAGCATTGTTAAAAAAATATCAAATTCAACCTCATCATTTAATTGTTGAAATTACAGAATCTACGGCAATGCGTCATATCGACTTGAGTATCCGAGCCTGTGAGCGGTTACGTGATATGGGAATTCGTGTTGCCATTGATGATTTTGGAACAGGGCATTCGAGCTTCTTATATTTGAAAGATTTGCCTGTAGACGAATTGAAAATTGATCGTGGCTTTATTGTTGATTTAAAACCAGGTTCAAAAGAAGAAGTTATTCTAGAAAGTATTATTCATTTAGCTAAAAAGCTAGGTTTAACGGTAACGGCAGAAGGAGTGGAAACCCAGCAGCAGGTTGAGATTTTGACCCGTTTAGGATGTCAGCAATTTCAGGGTTATCTATTGGGAATGCCTGTTCAGGTTGATCAACTCATTGAGTCTCAAGGGGCTAATTTCGTTTAACCTTTTATATATTAATTTTCTTTAATTTATTTTGTTAATTTTCAAACTTTCCTACTAAAAAGCGGCTGATGAAGGTAGGTCTAATCTTTAAAAAAGATATGCTCAAGGATGATATGTGCCTGCTCAGTTACAAATAAAAGGTTAAGCATAAATTTATAGTTTAAGAGAGAGTGTGTCTTGTTACATGCTCATTTAGATGGGATTGCATGGTTAATAATTTTTGAAATTGAAAAGCTTTAGCCCAAAGCACAGTAAGTTATAGTGTGCTATTGAAAGTGTTTGTTAGTAAAATTTATATAATAATTTTAATAACTTATATACTTATATAAATGCTATGAAATGAAACATGTTAACCTTTTTTATTTGTAATAGAGAATAAAATAATTTAGATGTAATAATTTATTAGTATATTTAAATAAAATATATATCATCATTGAAAAATTACGTTAATGAATAAGTAACTCGAGCTAGAAAAAAAAGATTATAAAATTTTCTTATTGATTTTATTAAGTTTATAAAATAATTAGACTTAAAATAGAGTGTGTTGATTAAGGTTGACGTGAAATACTTGTTTTAAAAATAAAATCATTAAATTTATAGGACTGTAAAAATGAGTGAGTCAGGTTTAACTTGGTGGAGTAGGGTTTTATGCTCCACCAAAATTAACATTATTGTTTATTTTTATTAAATTATAAAAAATTAATTAATTTATATATTAAATAGTTGCACACTCTCGAACCTTCTCAAAATTAATGATTTTATTTATATAAGACCATGTTTTCTCTGAGTTGATTTTTGATTTATTTATAGTGCCATCAATAATGATGCCATCGACAATATTAAGAAAGAGTCCTGTAAGAATTTGTTTATTCTCAACTTCTAGTTCTGAAAAGGTTGAAAAAACTAATTTGTAAATCCAATCTCGATATTTATTAATTTGATATTTAATAGATGGATACAATTGCATGACTTCAATCGTCGCTTTCTTAAATAAGCAGCCATTAAAATCATCTGTATTGATCCAGTCTACATACCAGTTGAAAATACTTTTAAGTTTAATTAATGGATCATCAATATCATTAACTTTATCAAATAAAGAAGTTTGGACTTCTAAATTTCTTCGATGAAGACATTCTTCAATTAAGGCTTCTTTAGAAGAAAAATATTTATAAAAAGTCATTTTTGCCACGTTTGCTTCAGCAATAATACGATCAACCCCGATAGAGGTATAGCTTTTTTGGTTAAAGAGGGTAGTGGCTGTTGTTATAATTGTTTCTCTTTTTGACATCGGTTTTCTCGTCATAAAATATTTTTGATTAACTTTGCTATTGTAAAGTATGAAAGCTTAAATAAATCTTATTTAATGATATTTAAAAAATTATATTTATTCAATAGGTTGATTTGTTATTGAAAATAATAAAAATTACCTCTAATTGGCAGTAATTTACTTTTTTTAAATATTATTAATTAATTCGTTGATTTGTTGAGTTAATAAACATAATATAAAATTGTTAAGTTTTGGTTTGTGGAATTTATTTTAGCAATTGAATGCAAAATTGGAATAAAAATAAGGCCCTATAACTTAACTATAAGAAAAACTTTTTACTGAGAATGATTATGTCAAAAAAATTTGAAGACTTTAATAATCCAAGAGAAAAAGCATTGCAAGGGATGAGAAATAGCATTCCTGCAAAACAGTGGGAAGAGAATTTACAATTTCTTAAAGAGTTAAGAAGTAAAATTGCAAAATTACCAGTTTCTAGACATCCTGCAATTGAAGTATTAAATAACGGATATCTCGATAAGAAGAGTTTGACCCATATTCATTTAGAATATCGTCATGCAATTGTACAAATTTTTACAGATGCTTTATTAAAGGCTCAGTTTCTGACAAAACAACTGGAACCTAAACTCCATTCCGGAGCTAAAATGTTTCCAAGGGTATTATTAAGTTTAAATATACTTGATGAGTTTGGTTTTCGTCCTGGGTTAGGTAAAGATAATTATTATTTGGGGAATCCTGAATATGCTCATTATCCATTATATGAAGATTTACTTAATGATTATGGTTTAACAGAGCTTGATCGTCGTAACTTTAAACCATCAAAAATTTCAGATCAGGTTAGATCATTTTTAGAATCTTCTTATGATAGTTATATCAATGTAGTCGCGTTACTAGCTGTTGCAGAGGAAGAGGTTATTCTTTTTAGTCCTCCATTACGTCAAGCGACCAAATTTGTGAATATCGATGTTGAAGGTGGTGGATATTACCATGTGCATGGTGTATCTACTGATGAAACGTCTGAAGCTGCTGATGATGACCATCAAGATGATCTTTGGTTCACGTTAGCACAAGCAATTACCAAAGACGATTATGAAAGCTTAACTAAGCTATGTATTGAATATTGTGCGTTATGGAATGAGTTCTGGGATGCACAAATTGCCGATGTTCAGTTTATTGAAGAAAAGAAACTGGCATAAGATATTCTGCTAAGCCCGAAGAAAGCCCATCTACGATTGTATGGGCTTTTTTAATTATAAAATTTCTAAGATGCTAAGCCACATTCTCAAAAAATATCTAAAAAGCTTATGAGTAGCTCATGGCTTATCAACAATCATTAAACACTTCTATAAATCTGCTACAATTACGCCAATTTTTATTCTGATCGACTTTAGGTCTTTGGCACTGCAATCTCCGCAGTAGGTGTATTTCATGAGTTTTAAAGATGAGTTAGCGGCACAGGTTGCTCAACGCCGCACATTTGCCATCATTTCCCACCCCGATGCCGGTAAAACCACCATGACAGAAAAATTACTGTTATGGGGTAAAGCAATTCAGGTTGCAGGGATGGTAAAAAGCCGTAAATCTGACCGCGCAGCTACATCTGACTGGATGGAAATGGAAAAAGAGCGTGGTATTTCGATTACCACGTCTGTTATGCAGTTCCCATATAAAGGTCACACGATTAACTTACTCGATACACCGGGACATGAAGACTTCTCGGAAGATACTTATCGTACCCTAACTGCAGTTGACTCTGCGTTAATGGTAATTGATGGTGCAAAAGGTGTCGAAGAACGTACCATCAAATTGATGGAAGTTTGTCGTATGCGTGACACTCCCATCATTTCATTTGTAAACAAGATGGACCGTGAGATTCGTGAGCCGCTTGAGTTACTTGATGAAATTGAAAATGTCCTCAATATCCGCTGTGTACCAATTACATGGCCATTAGGGATGGGACGTGATTTTGCTGGTGTATACAACATTATTGAAAATAAATTGTATGTCTACAAAGCAGGTTTCGGTTCAACGATTACTGATATTGAAGTCCGTGATGGTTATGATCATGCAGATATTCGTGAAAAAGTAGGTGAGTTGGCTTGGGCATCTTTTGAAGAATCGCTTGAACTTGTGCAAATGGCGAATGAGCCATTAGACCGTGAATTATTTTTACAAGGTAAACAAACTCCGGTTCTATTTGGTACGGCATTAGGTAACTTTGGTGTTGACCACGTTCTAGACGCATTTATGGACTGGGCACCTGAACCTAAAGCACATCCTACACAAGAGCGTGTGGTTGAAGCGAAAGAAGAAGGTTTTTCTGGTTTTGTATTTAAAATTCAAGCCAACATGGATCCGAAACACCGTGACCGTATTGCCTTCATGCGTATTTGCTCAGGTAAATATGAAAAAGGTTTAAAGATGAACCACGTGCGTCTTGGTAAAGATGTCCGCATTAGTGATGCTTTGACATTCCTTGCTGGTGAGCGTGAACATTTAGAAGAAGCATGGCCAGGCGATATTATTGGTTTACATAACCATGGCACAATTCAAATTGGTGATACTTTTACCAGTGGTGAAAATTTACATTTCACAGGTATTCCTCACTTTGCGCCAGAGATGTTCCGTCGTGTGCGTTTAAAAGATCCATTGAAGTCAAAACAATTGCAAAAAGGTTTGAAAGAGTTGTCGGAAGAAGGGGCGACTCAGGTATTTATGCCACAAATCAGCAATGACCTGATTGTGGGTGCGGTAGGTGTGCTTCAGTTCGATGTGGTTGCTTATCGTTTGAAAGAAGAATATAAGGTTGACTGTGTTTATGAGCCAGTAAGTGTTAACACAGTTCGCTGGATTCACTGTGATGACGAAAAAACTCTGAATGAGTTTAAGAAGAAAGCACATGATCAACTTTCTATCGATGGCGGCGGACACTTAACCTATCTTGCGCCAAGCCGAGTGAACTTGCAGATTATGCAAGAGCGTTGGCCTGATATTCAGTTCCGTAACACACGTGAACACTGATCATTTTAATGTGACAAACAGCTTCGAATAGAAGCTGTTTTGTTTTGAAAAATAAGAAAGGATGATGAAATGAATTTGAATAGAAAGACAATTATTGCGCTTGTAGTTGCAGTAATCATATTAATTTTGGCAATTTGTCTTTTTGTCTGGAAAAGAACTCAGCCTTCATCATCTTCTCAAACAAAACTAGCGTCTACCCAAACTCAACATATAGAAAAAGCTGAAGTACTGCCATTTCTTAACTTACAACAAGTAAAAGCTGATTATGCTTTGCCATTTTGTGAGAAGAAAAATTGTATTGATGTTGATATTCAAACGATAAAGACTCAAGATACATGGCTAAATGAATGGATTGCCAAAAATCAGGCTAAAGTGATCCAAGACCAAATTGATTTGAAAAAAGATCTAAGCTTGCAGCAAGCCATTAATGCCTATGTTAAAAAGTCTGATGAATGGCAAGATAAATATTCAAAGAATCGGGCTTATGAATTACATCTTCATACGCGTATTGCATCACAGCGCAACCAATATGTTCTATTGCAATTAGGACTTGATACCAAGCAAGAAGAGCTCACGATTAAAGATCGTTATTACTTTTTCGTGGCTGACCGAAAACTGCATAAAAGCTTAGCTTTATTAGATGTTTTACAAAAAGATCAACAAACGACTGTGCATCAAATGGTGCAGGTGGCCTATCAAGACTGGTTAAAAAAGCAGACTGCTGACATAAAGAAAGAAGCACCAAAAACTTTATATTGGGGACAAGCAGATTGGTTCTTTGATGGTGAAGGTGTTGGCTTACATTATCAGGCAAACCAGATTACTAAAGAAGCTCCACAGCTCGATATTTATTTATCTAAAGAACAAACTAAAAAAATATTACAACCCGAGGTTTATGAACAAATGTTTTAAGATGGTAGCAGAATTTGCAACCTCTATTTATATGCGCTAATTTCTTAGAAAAGGCACTGTGTAATCTCCTTAGAATAAAAGGCAAAATATGATGTTATCTTCTAAAGCTTCACTGCGATTAACTTTGCTTGCTTCTGCTATATTTTTGGTGGCATGCCAACCTAAAGCTGATCCTAAGGATTCTCAAGAACAGCAGAAACCAGCAGTCGAGGAACAAAAACCAGTAGAGCTGACTTTGAAGGGTGAAACAGTTCCTACTAAGGTGGTTTTACCTGATTGTGATGGTAAAACTTGTCCCGAATTCACAGTTGAACGTTTGCAGAGTAATTTTCCATTTATTGACAAAATTCTAGATCAGCAAATTTTAAAGACTTTAGGTCAAATTTTAGAGATTGCTGAACCAGATGCTAAAGTGAAGCAAGCCGATCAAAAAACAGAAGCTTCAGCAGTTGCGAGTGCAGAGCAAAAAAATAGTTTTGATGCGCAGGTTCAACGTTACGCCAATTCATTTATTGGTTTGGACAATGAGTTAAAAGCGTTAAGTAGTAATCATCAAATTAATCTTTTGGTGAAACCTAAAATCTTGCAGGCTCAAGGTAAAGTTGTAACCGTGGTACTGAATAGTAGTAGCTATTTAGGTGGAGCACATGGTTCTGCTGCACAGCATTATTATAATTTTGATTTAAAAGAACAAAAGCAGATCAAGCTTGAAGATTTGTTACGCCCACAGCAAAAAACTGCATTAGAAAAGTTAGCCCATGAAGCCTTTAAGACTTGGGTTACAGACTCTAAACTGGCTGATAATGTAGGTGAATATGAGCAAGCTTGGCCATTTAAGTTATCTGATAACTTCTTATTGGGTGAGCAAGGTTTAATTCTTCAATATGGTGAATATGAAATTGGACCATATGTGGTGGGATTACCTCGATTAGTCATTCCGTATGATCAATTACAGGAAGTGTTGAAACAAGAGTATTTGCCACAGCCTAAAGCTAAACCAGCTTCGGCACCAGTTGCAAAAAGTGCTGGCTAATGCATTTGTTTGATACCCATACCCATTTTGATGTTGCCGATTTTGATGAAGATCGGCAACAGTTAGCGCTTAATGCCAAAAAAGTGGGCGTAGATGCATTAGTCTTAATTGGTTTTGTGCAGTCACGCTTTGATGAATTGGTGCAAACTCATCATCAGTTAAAGAGTTGGGAAAAAGTGCCAAATTCATATTTAGCACCAGGCTTACACCCGTTTTATATTGAACAGCACAGGCCAGAGCATCTTTCTCATCTTGAACAAATTTTACAACAACAGGACTGTGTGGCAGTAGGTGAAATTGGCTTAGATACTTTCTTAAAAGAACATAAGCAGCCCGATATATATGCTAAACAAAAACAATATTTTGCAGATCAGTTAGAGCTTGCAACTCAATTCCAAAAACCAGTGTTACTCCACATTCGAAAAGCCCATGGTGATGTGCTTGCTATATTAAAAGCTCAAAAATTTAAATTGGGTGGCATTGCTCATGCATTTAGTGGTGGAGTAGAAGAGGCAAAAGGCCTTATTAAGCTTGGTTTTAAAATTGGTGTGACGGGACAGATTACCAACCCGAACGCAAAAAAACTTCATACTGTTGTGCAGGCCATAGGTGCCGAGCACTTGGTGATTGAAACAGATTGCCCAGATATGACACCGCTTTGCTGCCAAACCTCAACTGAACAACGTACTCGTAATACTCCTGTTAATTTGCCTTATGTATTACAAAGTTTGGCTGAAAATTTAAATATGCCAGAGTCAGATTTGGCTGAGGTGCTGTGGAAAAACTCTCTCTCTGCATTGAAATTATCGTAATAAAAATCAAAGATTAGAAATAGTAACTAAAACAAAACACAGCGATTAAAAAAGAAGCTTAAAGTAAGAAAACAACATGTAAAAACGTGAAAAATAACATTGCCAGACATGGGAGGATAACCCAATGGCTAAGTATAGCAGTATCAATAGTTTTAATGCTTTACAGACGCTAACAGTAGGTTCCAGCAATTATCAGATTTTTAGCTTAGCCCAAGCAGAGAAAACGCTAGGGGATATTGCCAAACTGCCGAAATCTTTAAAGGTATTATTGGAAAACTTATTACGGTTTGAAGATCAGCATAGCGTTAAAACGGAACACATTCATGCTTTAGCAGAGTGGTTAAAAACCCGTAGTTCAGATCAAGAAATTCAGTACCGACCTGCACGGGTTTTAATGCAGGATTTTACTGGTGTTCCAGCTGTGGTTGACTTGGCTGCCATGCGTGCAGCAATGGCACAAGCGGGTGGTGACCCTGAAAAAATTAATCCTTTATCCCCTGTAGACTTGGTTATTGACCACTCTGTGATGGTTGACCATTTTGCTGATGATCAGGCTTTTGAAGAAAACGTTCAAATTGAAATGCAACGTAATGGTGAGCGATATCAATTTTTGCGTTGGGGACAATCTGCATTTAATAACTTTAGTGTCGTGCCTCCGGGTACAGGTATTTGCCATCAGGTCAATTTAGAATATTTAGCTCAAGCAGTATGGCTCGGTGAAGATAACGGCCAAACTTTTGCTTTCCCTGACACCTTGGTCGGTACAGACTCGCATACCACGATGATTAATGGTTTAGGTGTATTGGGTTGGGGCGTTGGTGGTATTGAAGCAGAAGCTGCCATGCTCGGCCAACCTATTTCTATGCTTATTCCTGAGGTGATTGGTTTTAAACTCACAGGTAAATTACAAGAAGGGATTACAGCAACCGACTTGGTGCTCACTATTACTCAAATGCTTCGCCAAAAAGGTGTGGTGGGTAAATTTGTAGAGTTCTATGGAGATGGTTTGGCAGATTTGCCTCTTGCTGACCGTGCAACCATTGCCAATATGGCACCAGAATATGGTGCAACCTGTGGTTTCTTTCCAATAGATGAAGTGACTATAGGATATCTGAAACTGACAGGCCGTCATGAAGACCGTATTGAGCTCGTTGAAGCCTATAGTAAAGCTCAAGGTTTATGGCGAAATGCTGGTGATGAACCTGTTTTTACAGATACTTTAAGTTTAGACATGACTACGGTTCAGGCAAGTCTAGCAGGACCAAAACGCCCGCAAGACCGAGTGCTGTTATCAGAAGTACCTAAAGCGTTTAATGCACTCATGGAGTTAACGCTAAAACCAGCAAAAGAAGCAAAAGAACGTCTAGAAAATGAAGGTGGTGGTACTGCTGTAGAGGCAAAAAAAGCAAATATTCAACATGAAAGTCCATCTTGCGTGATTGAAGGGCAGGAATACCCGTTAAATCATGGTGATGTTGTTATTTCTGCGATTACCTCTTGTACCAATACCTCTAACCCAAGCGTGATGTTAGCGGCGGGGTTACTTGCTAAAAAAGCCATTGAAAAAGGCTTGCAACGAAAACCATGGGTGAAAAGCTCTCTTGCACCTGGTTCTAAGGTCGTGACTGATTATTTGTTGGCTGCTGGGCTTACGCCGTATTTAGATGAATTGGGTTATAACTTGGTGGGATATGGTTGTACAACCTGTATTGGTAACTCAGGCCCATTACCCGAGCCAGTCGAAGATGCAATTCAATGCCATGATTTGAATGTTGCATCTGTACTTTCTGGTAACCGTAACTTTGAAGGACGAGTACATCCATTAGTTAAAACCAATTGGTTAGCTTCACCGCCTCTTGTAGTGGCTTATGGTTTGGTTGGGAATATTCGTACCGACCTGACAACAGAGCCTCTTGGTGAGGGTAAAGATGGACAACCTGTCTATTTAAAAGATATCTGGCCAAGTCAGGCAGAAATTGATGTTGTCTTGCAGAAAGTAAATACAGACATGTTTCATAAAGAATATGCTGCGGTGTTTGATGGTGATGAAAGCTGGCAATCAATTCAGATTCCAAAAAGTAAAACTTATGAATGGGCTGATGATTCGACTTATATCCGTCATCCGCCATTCTTTGAAGGCATTGGTGAACCACCAAAACCAATTAAAAATATTGAACAAGCAAATATCTTGGCAGTGCTTGGTGACTCAGTAACGACTGACCACATTTCACCAGCAGGTAATATCAAAAAAGACAGTCCGGCAGGTCGATATTTACAAGAGCAAGGTGTTGAGCCAAAAGACTTTAACTCCTATGGTTCTCGACGCGGTAATCATGAGGTCATGATGCGCGGGACCTTTGCCAATATTCGTATTAAAAACGAGATGCTTGGTGGTGAAGAGGGTGGTAATACCATTCATGTGCCAAGTGGTGAAAAGCTCGCTATTTATGATGCTGCAATGCGTTATCAACAAGAACATACACCGCTTGTGATTATTGCTGGTAAAGAATACGGAACAGGTTCTTCACGTGACTGGGCTGCCAAAGGAACAAACTTGTTAGGTGTGAAGGCAGTGATTGCTGAGAGCTTTGAGCGTATTCATCGTTCAAACTTGGTGGGTATGGGCGTGTTGCCACTACAGTTTGTTGATGGACAAACTCGACAGTCGCTCAACTTAACTGGTCATGAGGTGATATCAATTCGAGGTTTGTCTGATGGCATTCAGCCTCATCAAATTCTTGAGGTTGATGTAAAAGGGCCAAATGGAGTCGCCAGCCACTTTAATGTGTTATGTCGAATTGATACGTTAAATGAGGTCGAGTACTTTAAAGCGGGTGGTATTTTGCATTATGTACTGCGGAATTTGATTGCTGGTTAATGTTATTTTGAGATTAATACCAATCAATATTTGTATTGGTTGGTATTGGAGGAATTATCACGGCAGAGCCTTGTCGTAAAAAATTCTAATGGTAGTAGCTTATAACCCTACTTTTGTTTTGGTAAAAGTAGGCAAAACCTGAGATGCGGATAGCAAAGATTAATAATCTTTGCCGTGTCGTAAAGCGAAAGCTGTGCTTGAGTGGAACTACGCACTTTGTTTGTCTTGCGTTCGGAGCAAACAGTGTTTGCTTGACCCTCACTCAGGCTGTGAATGGCTTTGGCACCAATCAGATAGCTGACTAGTGCCAAGTAGCAATTTGGTTTTGAAAAGCAGTAAAATACCTCCCGTGTTTTATATCCCCTCAAAGAGTAGCAATGACCGATCTTCAACAAGATGAATATGACCGCCGTTTTGCAGGTGTAGCCAAAGTTTATGGTGATTCATCGTTCCAGCACTATGAAAAAAGTCATGTGATGGTGATTGGTATTGGTGGTGTCGGTAGTTGGGCGGTAGAGGCTTTGGCACGTACGGGTATTGGCGAGATTACACTGGTAGATATGGATGTGGTTGCAGCATCAAATGTGAACCGTCAGTTACCTGCAATGACATCAACTCTGGGTTGTGAAAAAGTTGAGATTATGGCGGAACGTTGTCGCCAAATTAACCCACGTATTAAAGTCAATATTATTGATGACTTCTTAACACCAGAGAATGTCACAGCGCTGTTAACCCCTGTACCCGATATTATTTTGGACTGCATTGATGACGTTAAAGCAAAGTTGGCTTTAATGCTCCATTGCCGTTTTAATAAAGTTCCGTTGATTGTGTCGGGTGGAGCAGGTGGTAAGCTCGATCCGCTTAAAATCCGTGTGGCTGATTTATCCAAAACAGAACAAGACCCAATGTTAGCGAAGCTACGTAGTCAACTTCGTGCTCGAGGCATCTGTAAAAAGCCGAAAGAGAAATTTGGAATTACTTGTGTTTACTCAATCGATAATCCATTTTCGAGTGCAGATGTTTGTCCATCGGCTGGCCTGCGCTGTGGTGGCTATGGTTCCGCAGTAGTGGTGACATCAAGCTTTGCCATGATTGCTGTGGCTGAAGTTTTGAAGAAACTCGATTTGAAGAAAGCCTAATTTAAATATAAAAATAGCATGCTCTTATGTTGGAGGGCATGCTTTTTGTTTTTGAGAAAAACGATTTAATCATATAACTCTATAGTGTCGTGTTTGGGCTGTGTTGGAAGCTGCTGATCATAAAATTTAAAGCACCATAAAATTAGAACAACAACAGTGAAGATGGTGAAACCTTTAAAATACTTCATGAATAATTCAATCAAGTGATTGGTCTTGATAAAATTCTAGCGAAGGTAATCTATCTAATCTAATATAGAAAATAGATCTAATAATCTAATTTTGAGATGGTGATGCCCACATTAAAACAATTTCAATATTTCATAAAAATTGTAGAAGAAGGGAGTTTTACTGCTGCTTCAGAAAAGCTCTTTATTGCTCAGTCTGCTTTAAGTCGACAAATTAAATTGCTAGAAGAAGAAATTGATTTTCAGTTATTTGATCGCACTGATAAGAAAATAAAACTTACAACGGCAGGAGAGGTCTTCTATAAAAAAATAAAAGATAATATGCATTATTTAAATGAAATTATTGGAGTTTCTAAGGATATTGCCGAGGGAAAAAATCGCCAGATTAAAATTGCCCACTCAAGCAGTATTATTATGGATGATAAAAAGGTTCAGATATTAAAAGAAATTAGCTTAGCCAAACATATAAATTTTGAGATAAATACTTTGTCATCTGAGCATCAAATTTTAGCTTTAATGAGTGGAGAAATTGATATTGGTTTGATTAGACCACCAGTTCGGCATACTTTAGATGAGATCAATGTTGTTAAGCTATATGAGGAACTTTTAATGGTGGCTGTACATGTTGATCATACTAAGTTTGCAAATAAACAAGAGATTCAAGTTAAAGACTTAAAAGATGAATATTTCGTTTCTACACCCCATTCTAAACGGGGAGGTTTAAGCTATTTGGTTTCAAACTTATGCGTAGGGGCCGGCTTCTGGCCTAAAGCAGCAGCAATCCAATCACGTAAGCTAAGCCAATTACAGTTAGTCGCTGCAAATTTGGGTATTAGTATTGTTCCCCAAGAGTTTAAGCAAATATTACCCAAAAATGTAAAATTGATTCCTCTAGAAAATAATAATCTTTTATCTGAAGTAGTTTTAGCTTACAGAGCAAACCAGAGTGATCTGATTCAACCTTATGTTGAGCAGATCTACAATCTGCTGCAAGTGTGAGAGGCAATATGTTTAACTTATGCTGAAATAATTATTGTGGCCCAGTGTGCTCACTAATAGTAAATGTATATTCGGTATCACCTTCTAATTGACGTTCCTGAGATAGGATGTCCATTTTGGGGCGTTTATGCTGGTAAAATTCCAAATTGATACAACCACTATTGTTAACCTCATAGCGAATATAATAACGATCGGGTTCTAGAAAAAATGTTGCTTCTTCAAATGAGTGCAAAGATAGAATTTTCTTCTTGTTGTGATAAATCACGGAAGGACAATCTAGTAGTCCATTTGAATATTGTTTTCGTATCACATGGATCCGAGCTTTAGGAGTGGTTTCTTTTAATAAATATTGGGGCTGATAAATCCGTTTTTCAGGTACTTTTTTAAAAACCTCTTCAATTTTTGTATCAGGGGCAGCATACGTCATACTAAACGACGTCAGTAAGTAAAAGCTCAGCAATATTCTTTTCATAAAGTTCCATCATTATTTTTGACGAGTACAATATGAAAATAAAGCAAAAAAGAAGCCAAGCTGGATTCAAAATGTTTGTTTGATAAAATGCTTGAAATGATTCAACATTTAGTTCTTAAGTAGCTTGCCCTAATCGGTAATAAGTATAGGTTACGCTATCATCTTTATAGACATCATAACTATTTTGTTTGAAGTCAGAAACCCATTCACTTCCTGTATATCCAGCAATATGTCCATAAACATGGTTGCGGGTTCTGTGAATGATATAGATGTCACCTTCTTGTGGTTCATCAAAGGCTGGATTAATTTCTTTATAGCCAATCTTTTTTAAGGTATCTCCCCAATCTGAAGCTGCGATTGGGTGATTTTCGACATTGGCACCAGCAGATTCTAGTGCAAGGCGGATACTGCGTGCGCAACGAGCTTTACTGCGTCTAGAGGTAACACTTTCTAATTTTTCTACAAATTTATCAATATCTATAGCGGGAGTACTGGAAGTTTCTGTTTGATGATTATTGGGTTTCATGGTGAAAGGATAAGGAAGGCTTGGGGTGCTGTGGGATACAACAATGGCTGCCTGATTTGAATCCTGATACATGTAATTATCAGCTACTTGTCCGTCATAAATAATCATCGTGAAATCTCTACCGTGCTACTCATATCCATATTAAAAAAATCACCACCTACCTGTGGCGTTCAGAGATACTAATCGGCGTACCTTAAAAGTTTTGTTTATGTTATGTAATAACGTATCTTTTTTCCAGAGGTACCTGCTTGGGAGTAAAAAGATGCTCATCAAAAGAGTGATTAAAAATAGTGAAATTTAAATTATTGATATCATTATAAATAAATAATTAACCAGAGCTTAAATTTGAATATTTTGCTTCAACATTTGCGAATATACTCAAAATCTAAGTCTCTGATTTAAAATGCCACATTTTCTTACAATTTAAGAAGCGCTCACAGACTTAAGCTTGCTGCTCTTTTAAATATTCCTCGGTACGAACTAGAGCTGCTTGCATGTTGCTAATAGCCTGTTCTACATCACCTAAAGTTTTTGCATTTCCGCCACTTAGCGCTTGGCGCCACTTTCGAGCACCTGGCAAGTTTTGGAATAGACCTAAGATATGACGCGTAATGATTGAAAGAGGAGCACCTTCAGCCATACGTTGTTCAATATAAGGCAGCATTTGTTCCATAATATCGAATCGATCTGGTGCTTCTAAATTCCAAAGCTGACCCATTTCCGCGAGTAAGTAAGGATTGTGGTAGGCTTCACGACCAATCATGACACCATCAACATGCTGTAAATGTGCTTGAGTTTCAGCAAACGTTTTAATTCCGCCATTAATTTCAATGGTGAGATGTGGACGCTCTTGTTTTAAACGATAAACATCTTCATAGCGCAAAGGTGGAACTTCACGGTTTTCTTTCGGAGATAGACCTTTCAAAATAGCGATACGAGCATGTACAACGAAGTAAGTACAACCTGTTGCCGCAACAGTATCTACGAAATGAAGCATCTCTTCGTAAGATTGCATGTCATCGATACCAATACGGTGTTTCACTGTTACAGGAATCTTTACTGCCTTTTGCATGGTATGAATGCATTCGGCAACCAAGTCTGGTTCTGCCATTAAACATGCGCCGATTTTATTATTCTGTACACGATCACTTGGGCAGCCTACATTGAGGTTAACTTCATCGTAACCCCAGTCTTCGGCCATTTTTGTGCAGGTCGCAAGCTCTTGCGGATTTGAGCCGCCAAGTTGCAATACGATAGGGTGTTCTTGTGCGCTGTAGTCCAAATGACGTTTTGCATCGCCAAAAAGAATCGCACCTGTGGTCACCATTTCTGTGTAGAGCACAACATTTGGGTTAAACAAGCGTGCAAAGAATCGATAATCCTTTGTAGTCCAGTCCATCATGGGTGCGACAGAAATACGAGGTTGTAACGATTGAAGTGATTGCATAACCAATAGCCCAAAAGTCGCTAAATTAATGAAAGGGCAGCATTATACGAGGTTTATGCTTGAATCGACAGAGGCATTTAACCGAGTAATTTATAACCACCCTTGTGTTGAATATAGGAAGATGATTTATAACAAGTTACCTTATTGGGAAACCATTTTCTTTTTTTGTAAGATCGTATCGAACGTGCTAAATAAAATACAAAGAACAACTAACCCAATACCTGCAAGGCAAGTCATGGTCCATCCACCACGGTTCCATGCAAAAATTCCTAATGCCGAACCGCCTGCACCGCCAATAAAGTAAGTCGTCATATAAATGGCATTAATACGAGACTTTGCATCTGGTCGTAAACGGAAAATAATACTTTGGTTACTGGTGTGTACGAGCGCGAGTGCTAATTGAATTAAAGCAAAACCAATAACATAACTAGAAAGTAGAGTTTGTCCGAAGTAGAAACAAACCCAACTTGCTAAGAACAGCCCGCAGCCCATCCATGTCAGTAAGCCAGTATGGCCTTGATCTGCATATTTACCAATGTAACGTGTTGATAAAGCACCGAAGATACCCACTAAAGGCACTAGTCCGATAAATAGATCAGGTAAATGATGTGCTGAGGTAAGGAGTAATGCGATAGTGGAATATAAGATACTTACTGCTGCAAAGGCGAAAGCACCTGTAAGTGCTCTTAATAATAATCGCTTTTCCTGCTGTAAAAGTTGAGCCATGGAAACAAAGATTTGCCCATAGTTCATTTTCATACGTAAGACATAAGGTAAGCGGCTTTTTAAGGTAAAAGCCAGCAGAAGCATTAATACTCCACTTACCACATAAACCACTTTCCAGTGGAAAAGATTAGAAAATAAGCCTGCCAGACTGGTAGAAAGTAAAATTCCGACCAATAAACCACTCATTAAAAAACCAATGATTTCGCCAGTTTTCTCGGGTTTTACAGTCATTGTGGCAAGAGGAATAAGTACTTGAGCTGCAACAGAAAACAAGCCCGCTAAAATTGTACCAATCCATAGCATAGGCAAATTCACAGCAAAAGCAGAAGTAAATAGGCCAATTGCACAAAGCACCATTAAAAATGGAATGGCCTTAGCTTTATTAACGATGTCACCCATTGGAACAATAAAGAGTAAACCGAGGGCATAAGACACCTGAGCAAATGTCACGGTTAATGCTGCTTGTGCTTGAGTTACAGCAAACTCTTGTTGAATCGAGTGAATTAGCGGCTGACAATAGTAATTCACACCTGCACATAAGCCACATGCTGCTGCCATCAACCAAAGCAAAGGTTTATTCTGACTGATATCTTCAGGGGTAGACATGATGTTCTCTCGATTTTATTAGGTGTATGCGGTTGCTTCGACTTCAATGAGCATATGCTCTAGTGCAAGGCGTGGTACGGGAATGAGTGTACAGGCTGGAAAAGGATGATTTTTCCATAAATTCTGCATAATTTTAATCAAAATTTGGTGTTTTTCATCTGAGTGGTCAACAACTAAAACTCTTAACACTGCAATGTTACTAAGCTCTGCATTGGCGGCTTTTAAAGCATGTTGAATGTTATTAATGGCTTGGATAACTTGTTCTTCAAAATTTGGGCTTAATTCACCTTTTGAGTTTTCGCCTCCTTGACCTGCAATATGAATAATCTTTTTAAAATTTTCTACTACAGCCACATGACTATAAGCATTTGGGGTAGGGTCATATAAAGTTGATGGATTTATGACTTTAAAAGTTTCTTTATTCATGGAACTCAACTGTTCATTAAAATTTAGATGAGTATCCAACCTCAACTTAAGTTGAGGTCAAGAGAATTTAATGTTTTAGCCTTTTCTTTCTGAGTGTAATCATCATCACACCAATAATATTGAGAAGGCAACCGACCCATTGCCACATATTTAAACGTTCATTTAAAAAAGCAACGGCAAGTAAAATCGTTAAAACTGGTCCAATTGAAGCAATCATTGCAGATTGAGAGGCGCCTAATCGTTCAATGCTTTGCATGAGCATAACGGTGGGTAACACAGTAACTAAAAAGCCTAAGCCAATGCCGTACCAAATCACACTAGAGGGTAGCTGTAATAGAAGTTGAATCGGGTGAGGTGTGCTGAGTGCATAGTGCGTTAATGTACCGATACAAGCCACAGTTAAGGCTAAGCCTGTGAAATTCCAAGAACCAAATTTCTTAATTAATGGTGGGGTTAGTAATAAATAGCCTGCAAAAGCTACGGCACTTGCAAATACTAAACTTGTACCTAGCCAGAAGTTGCCCTGAATTGGTGCGTTGTTGTGCTCTTGAAGCATGACCAGCACGGTTCCACCATAACTAAGAAAAATGGCAAATAAACTTTTTACATCTAATTTTTGTTTGTAGAGTAAGCTTGAGACGATGACTGTAAGGGTGGGATATAAAAATAGAATAATTCGTTCTAGAGAGGCACTAATAAACATGAGCCCCATAAAATCGAGCCAACTAGCAAAGTAGTAGCCTAATAGACCGGCAAAAATTAAAATTAGCCAATCCTTCTTTTTTATGCCCTGATTATGATGCCTGTTAAACCAACAAATAAGTAGAAAGAACGGTAAAGCGCTTAACATGCGTAAAGCCATCAGGACTGTGGCATCTACTAATGGAGAAAGGGCATAAGTCTGTTTAATAAAGATTGCTTTGGTACTGAATAGAAAAGCAGAGCAAAGAGCAAAAAAAGACCCGATTTGAAACGAAGAAAACGAAATTTTCATATACAAGACTGTATAAGAGAGACTATTGTCTATAAAAAAAGAAAAATTTTCCTATGTTACACCTCAAATCAAATTTCGTGAATCATCAGTTCAAAATATGGGTATTTATTAAATAAATAGTGGGTGGTATTTTAAAAAAGTTCAATTAGAATCCAAATTCTGTACAAAGAATACACATGGGGGAAACATTGCAGCTTGCAATGTTTTTGACAATGAGAAATTAGCTTGAGGAACGCTCATGCAGATCGGAATCCCAACCGAAACTGTCGTCGGTGAAAATCGTGTAGCTGCTACGCCAGAGACAGTAAAGAAGTTGATTAGCGCTGGTCATAGCGTTGTGATTGAACGTGGTGCTGGTGTAAAGGCCGCGTACATTGACAGTGCTTATGAACAGGTCGGTGCAACCATTACGGATGATGCCTATACGGGTAGTCAAATTATTTTGAAAGTTCGCGCGCCACAAGGCGGGGAAATTCAAAAACTTGCAGCAAATACTGCTGTTGTAGCAATGTTTGATCCTTATCGTAATACCGAGCTAGATCAGTTTGCGAATCAGCAAGTTTCTGCTTTTGCTCTGGAATTGCTTCCTCGTACGCTTTCTCGTGCGCAGAATATGGACGTATTGTCTTCTCAGGCAAACCTTTCTGGTTATAAATCAGTTTTGCTTGCTGCTGCTGAATATCAGCGCATGTTCCCAATGCTTATGACTGCTGCTGGTACTGTAAAACCTGCTCGTGTTGTGATTATGGGTGTGGGCGTTGCAGGTCTTCAGGCAATTGCAACCGCAAAGCGTTTAGGCGCAATTGTTGAGGCGACCGATTTACGTCCTACAGCAAAAGATCAGGTTGAATCTTTGGGTGGTAAGTGGTTAGACGTACCAATGTCTGAAGAAGAACAACAACGTGCAGCGGATGCCGCTAAAAATGGTTATGGATGGATGCCAGGTGAGCAATACATCAAAGACCAAGCTGCGATTGTTGATAAGGCTGTTTCTAACGCTGACATCGTGATTACTACTGCGCTCTTGCCGGGTCGTGATGCACCACGTCTGATTAAGGCTGAAACTGTTGCCAAGATGAAACCGGGTTCTGTCATTTTAGATATGGCTGTTGAAACTGGCGGTAACGTTGAAGGCTCTAAAGTGGGCGAGACTGTTTTTACAGAAAATGGCGTGAAAATTTTGGGTATCCCAAATATTCCGGCAACTGTAGCGACAGAAGCTTCAGCGCTATATGCACGTAACGTTTTTAATTTCGTAGAGACTTTATTCGACAAAGAGAAAAACTTTGCGATTAATCAAGAAGACGAAATCCAAAAAGCCCTATTGGTCACTCATGGCGGTCAAGTACTGCTTAAGCGTGGTTAAGGAGATTTCTCATGGTTGAAACTATTACAATTTTCGTCCTTGCCATCTTCGTAGGTTATTACGTAGTTTGGGGTGTTACACCAGCTTTACATACGCCGCTTATGGCTGTAACCAATGCATTGTCATCTATTATTGTAGTGGGTGCGATGTTGCAAACTGTGGGTCTACCTATTTTGGGTGTAGATGCTAACGTTGCATTTCAAAGTGTAAATGTGGTGAGCGTACTTGGTGCGATTGCAGTATTTTTGGCAAGCATTAATATTTTCGGTGGCTTTGCAGTAACTGCACGCATGCTGGAAATGTTCAAGCCTAAGCAAAAGAAATAAGAGGGCTTTGATATGGAATTTATTCAAGCAAATGCGAACTGGTTGTACCTTGTAGGTGCAATTCTCTTTATCTTGACGCTTCGTGGCTTGTCTGGCCCTAAAACAGCAATTCAAGGTAACCGTTACGGTATGATCGCGATGGCGATTGCAGTTGTAACGACTTTCTTTGTTGCGAATAACCCAGTGATCTGGATGATTGTTGGTGCAATGGTGCTTGGTGCAATCGTAGGTATTGCACGTGCTCGTACTGTACCAATGACGCAAATGCCGGAAACTGTTGCACTTATGCACTCTTTGGTTGGTTTGGCAGCTGTTTTAATTGCAATTGCTGCAATTTTACATAACAACCAATTAACTGAATTGTTTGCACAAAATGAAGCAGCTTTAACGGCAGCTGGTGTGCAACATGTGCACATGAGCAAAGTTCACTTATTTGAATTGTTTGTTGGTTGTTTCGTTGGTGCGATTACCTTTACTGCATCTGTGTTTGCGTACGGTAAATTGGCTGCGAAAAAATGGGCTAAAACAATTTCTGGTGCATGGGTTAAACCTGTTCAAGCGCTTATCTTTATTGCGATGTTGGCTTGTGGATTTTACTTCTTCACGACTGGCAACATGACTGCTTTCTGGGCAATGACAGCTCTTGCGCTTGCATTTGGCTGGGTATGGATTGCACCGGTCGGTGGTGGTGATATGCCTGTAGTAGTATCGCTTCTTAACTCATTCTCTGGTTGGGCTGCGGCAGGTATTGGTTTTACACTTGAAAACAACATGTTGATCGTTGCGGGTTCTCTCGTAGGTTCATCTGGTGCGATTCTGTCGTACATCATGTGTAAAGCAATGAACCGTTCGATCATCAATGTATTGTTTGGTGGTGCAATGGGCGGTGCAGCGGTTGCTACTGCTGCCAAAGGTGAGCAAGTTCAACGTAACCATCGTTCTGGTTCTGCTGATGATGCTGGCTTCTTGATGTCAAATGCTGACAGTGTTGTAATTGTACCTGGTTATGGTATGGCGCAAGGTCGTGCACAAAATGCTGTAAAAGAATTGTGTGAAATTCTAAAAGAGCAAGGTGTTCGCGTTCGTTTCGCAATCCATCCTGTTGCTGGTCGTATGCCTGGTCACATGAACGTATTGCTTGCAGAAGCAGACGTGGCGTATGAAGATATCTTGGAAATGGATGAGATTAACTCAGACTTCCCTGCAACAGACGTAGTACTTGTAATTGGTGCAAACGACGTTGTAAATCCTGCTGCGAAAGATGATCCAAGCTCGCCGATTTATGGTATGCCGATTCTTGAAGCTCATAAAGCGCGTACAATCATGGTGATTAAGCGTTCCATGGCAACAGGTTATGCTGGTCTAGACAACGATTTGTTCTATAACGAAAAAACAATGATGATCTTTGGTGATGCTAAAAAAGTTGTTGAAGATATGACAAAAGCAATCAATGGTGGTGGTCACTAATCTGACCCCAATCAGGATTGTAAAAGCCACCTTCGGGTGGCTTTTTTTATTTGGCTTATTTGTTTAAAGAAATTTTTCTACGAGGTTTAGAGATTGTTGATAGAGGTCGCGTGCCAGTTGCTGATTTTTGGCATGTGATGATTTCCAGTCTGGCATATGTGCGCTGACATATTCGCCATTACGGTTTTGCCATGCATCTCCAGTTGCCATTTCTGTAATGAGATTTGCTGGAACTGAGGTTGGCACTAATCCTAATTTCATGGCTGCATAAACCGGTTTTGGTAAGTCACGATAAATATCGGAAGCAACACCGCCGGGGTGTAATGCATTATTAGTAATTGTACTTCCAGATAGCTGTTCTGCTAATGCATTGCTGAATAATAAATTTGCAAGCTTCGATTGCCCATAATAGAACAGGGGATTGTAAAAACCTTCTGCACGAAACTTGTTGGGTTTAATTGAGCCCACCCAGTGAGCAATAGATGCAAGATGAATAATACGAGCTTTTGGAGATTGTTTTAAAACTGGAAGTAATTTTTGAGTAAGTAAAAAATGACCTAAATAGTTAACCCCAAATTGTTGTTCAAAGCCTTCATGGGTCAATTGTTTGGTTTTGGCAAATAAGCCTGCATTATTAATGAGTACGTCAAGGCTGCCATAGCGATCAGCAATTTCATCTGCTGCTTTTTGGGTTAACTCAAGGCTGTTTAAGTCGAGGGAAACTAAATCGACTTGGCCTTGATTAAGTGAAAGTAGTTTGTTCTGCGCATCTTGGGCTTTTTGTGGATTTCGGCACGCTAGAATGACATGTTGCCCTTGTTTAACGAGTTGTTCTGCTGTGGCAAAGCCAATGCCCGTATTGGCGCCTGTAATTAATATCTTCACTTTCTGTACTCCGGTTATGCTATTTATTGGTGAGAACTTTCAGAAAATATATAGTGCTTTAAATCTGACAATTTGTCATGTCAAATTTGGTTGTAAGTGATGATTGGTGTTTGTGGGGGAGGTGATGGGATATTTGAAATGGTTAAAATCTTTGTTTAGTAAATAAAAAAGCGGCTCAAAAGAGCCGCTTTTTTTAAAAGCAAAATTTTAAGCAACCGACTCTGGAGCGGTACGCCATAAGCTTTCTAAATCATAAAATTTACGAGCTGTTGGTAGCATCACATGTACTACAACAAAGCCGAGATCAATTAAGATCCATTCTGCATCTCGTTCACCTTCAACGCCAATCGGGCGGAAACCGGCTTTTCGAGCTTCTTCTGCAACATTGTCTGCAAGTGCTTTCACATGGCGAGTAGAAGTACCGCTCGCAATTACAATAGCATCAGCGACATTGCTAATTGAGCTAACATCTAACTGGAGAATATCTTTTGCTTTTACATCAACTAAAGCGTCGTGGACGACTTTGAGACAAGTTTGTACGTCTTTATTTGAGGTATTCATTGCGAAATCGTGAGAATTAGACACGCTGGGCGATGGTTCTAAATTCATATAGGGTATATTTTCCTGACAATTACTCACTATCTAATATAGTGGTTTTCGCGCTAAATTTCAAACAAAACTCGTAACAGTTTATATATTTACATCATCCGAAAAATACTTTTTCTTCCATGTAAATGACTGATTTGAAGTATTTTCAGGCTTATATTCTGCTGCAATATAGTTTTGATAAGAACTTTGTTTTAACCAAGAAAAAATTTGTTCATAAGGAATTTCAGCTGTATCTGGCTCATGACGGCCCGGACAGTCCGCAAATTGAATGTGTCCAATTGAGTTAATATTCTCTTGTAAACCCTCAAGAACGTCTTCGCCCATCATTGCCATATGATAGCAGTCATATTGCATTTTTAGAGTAGGGTCGTTGACCGCTTCTAGCATTTCTTGTGCCTGCGCAATATTTTGTACTAAAAAGCGGGGCATATCTGTACCGTTAATCATTTCAAAAATGGGTTCTATATCGTGTTCACTGAGTAAGTTGCACGCAAGTTTTAAATTAGCTGCTAAGGTTTTTAAACAAGGAAGTAAGTCCGCATCGAGCGGTTGTTTACCCGCTAAAATATTAACACGAGGAACCTTTAATGCTGTGGCATAGCTAATGGCTAATTCTAATGCTTCATGGAAAGCTATTTCTTGGCCGGGAATGCCTGCTAAACCGTTTCCGCCTTGCATAAGGTCACCCGCCGGCACATTGATTAGACAGAGACTCAGATTATAGCGTTCGAGTTGAGTTTGAATATCTGCAATAGTCAATTCATAAGGGAATTGAATTTCGACATGTTCAAAGCCCTGTGCATGGGCTAGAGCGAAGCGTTCAATTAAAGGAACTTCGGTAAAAATCATGGATAAATTGACTGCAAGACGACCCATACTCAAACTCCGTTTATTTTTGCTCTACTAATTGAATCATAGTAGCTAAATCTTTCTCAGCAAAGCCATTTTTTTGGTGAGTTTGTAGCTGTAATAGAGCTTTTTGTGCAACTGGGATGTCTAAATTAACATTGTTAGCCAATGTTACTGCATTATTAAGATCCTTAGATAATGTTTGAACTTTCCACTGAACTGGCTCAAAGGTATGAGTTGCCATACGTGGAGTTAGAATTTGAAAAGGTTTAGAGTCCGCAAATCCGCCTGCTAAAGCTGGAGCGAGTAAAGTCGTATCTACACCAGCTCGGTCTGCAAGCGCGACAGCTTCAGCAATAAGGGCGCTGTTGGCTGCAACAATCAGTTGATTACAAATTTTGGTAGCTTGGCCAGTTCCTGTATCGCCCATTCGAGTTACACGTTGAGATAGAACATTATAAACAGGCGTTAGTTCTGTAATCGTTTGAGCATTACCGCCTGCAAAAATCACAAGTGTGCCTTGTTCTGCTCCTGCTGTTCCACCTGATACAGGTGAATCAATCCAAATAACGTCATGTGTGGCAGCTGCTTGAGCAAGTGTTTTTGTTGCAGCAACAGATAAGCTTGAGAAATCCACAATAACTTGCTCAGCTTTTAAGTTAGGCTGAATTTTTTCAAATACTGCCTCTACGGCTTTATCATCTGCTAGACAGATTAAAATAATAGGATAGTCACCAATATTTGAAAGTTCTAAAGGTAGGGCGCCGATATCAATCAGTTCTTCACAGGCAGAAAAGGTTCGATTCCAAACCGAAACTTGAAAGCCGGCTTGAATAAGGCGGGTTGCCATCCGACTTCCCATAAGCCCCATACCTAAAAAAGCAATAGGGGTATTACGATCAAAATTCATAATCTAAGCTCTTTATTTATATTGGCGTGGTAAAAAATTAACTTCCGGATGTTTGTCTTTTTTACGAGCAAGTTTGCTATTTTTACCAAGTAATAATTTAAGTTGCCAGATTTTTTCTAGACGCAATGATTTTTCTGGTTGATGCTCCATTGCATCAAGTACACGTTTTGCCGCTGTGAGGGCATCAGGTGAGCGCTGCAACATTTCAGCTGCAATCTCATGTGCTTTCTCTAGAGGTGAGTCACTTAAATGAGTCACAAGACCGATTTCTTTTGCATAATTCCCGTCAAAAACACGAGCAGTTAAGGTGAGTTCTTTTGCAAGGTCAACGCTAATTAAGCCTTTTAACGAGCGAGTAAGCCCCATATCAGGGACTAAACCCCAACGGCTTTCCATAATCGACATTTTTGTTTCTGGGTGAGAAATTCGAATGTCGGAAGCCAAGGCAAGTTGCATCCCCGCACCGAAGCAATATCCTTCTAATGCAGCAATAACTGGTACAGGTAAATTCTGCCAAGTCAGAAATGCTTTTTGAAAAAGGCTTTGTCCGGGTTTTACAAGTTCCCAAATGGCAAAAGCAGAGTTTTTCGGATTGTTTAGGTCGGATAAATCAATTCCAGCACTAAACACATTCCCTTCACCTGTCAAAATAACACAGCGAATATCTCTATCCTTTTTAATTGCTTTTGCAGTTGAAACTAACTCTTTTAATAAGGCAAAACTCATCGCATTGCGTTTGTCTGGACGGTTTAAATATACCGTTGCAATGCCATTATTTTTTTCAATACGTAAGAGTGCCATGAGATTCCCGCTTCTTTTTTTATAGATGAACGGAGCATAACATGGCTGTAATTTGGAAACATGACAGTCCAGTCATGCCTCTTTGATAGAGATGTTAGTCAGGAATCACCAAGATTTGATGGGCTGCACTTTCTACCTCTTTAACGACAAGACCGAGTTCATCAAAGCGCTGCATCACTTCTTCAATGAAGCCTTCATCTGCTATACGGCGTTCTTTACGTAGCGTTGAAATAAACTGCTCAAAGTCACCAGTCACTTGTTGTAGTTTCGGGGCGCCTACATAGCGAGTAGCACCATAGAGGCGATGTAAAACATGCTCAAGTTGAGGGAAGTCTTCAAGCTCAATGAGCTGTTGCATTTCATCAAGCTCAGTTGGAAAACTATCAACTAACATTTTAAGTAGATCTTGCGCTAAGTCTTCTTTATTTGCTGCAAGCTGCAAACTTTGTTGCCAGTTTAAAATTTGTGGATCTAAAGCTTCTGCGACTACATGATGGTCTTTATCTAAGGCTTTTGCTGTAAAGTTGTTTTTAGTCCATTGCGTTAAGATCTGAATGATTTGCTCCATTTGAATTGGCTTGGTGACATAGTCATTCATGCCTACTTTAAGGAGTTTTTGCTTTTCATCGGCAAGTGCGTGGGCGGTGAGCGCAATAATTGGAAGTTGCATTTCTCCGTCTAGTGTCGACTCTAAAGAACGAATAGCACGAGTGGTATCAATGCCTGACATGACAGGCATTTGAATGTCCATAAACACTAAATCAAATGGTTTAAGTTTTTGGTCAATTCGCTCTTGGATCAGGTTGAGAGCTTCTTGGCCACTGAGAGCTTTAGTTGTTTTAACGTTGAGTTCACCGAGTAAGGCCTCTAAAACAATTAAGTTGGGGAGGTGGTCATCCACTGCCAGAATGTGTAGACCCTGACCATTAAAGTCTTGTTGTTCCTCTTCAAAAATAGGTTGGTCATTTAATAATTGAATGAGTCCGCTTCGACTTAATGGTTGATAGAGAGGACGAGCGCGGTATTCATTGAGCATGTTTGGCTCAAGCGTCATTTGATAGCCATAGACGGCTAAATTGCCTTGATAACGGCTACGGATTTCTTTTAATAACGCTTCAGTATCGCCGCTATGGTCAACAATGAGCCATGTATTATCTTTCTGATCAAGATGTTTTAAGCGGCTAAACAAGTCCAGAATCGATTGGGTTTCGATATGAGGAACATGGTAGTTTTCAAGGTAGTAACGTAAAACACTTGCTGTAGCAGGGTGCGCAAGATAAGACACCACTTGTAAATGCTCAAAGTGCGGGTGTTCGATTTCGTAATCTTCATCTATCACAAATTGTGCGGTAAACCAGAAGGTTGAACCTTTTTCTGTTGGAGCACGTTCTTGGTTATCTTCAAAACCAATTTGACCATGCATGAGATGAACAAGCTGTTTAGAAATAGCTAAACCTAAACCTGTACCACCAAATTGACGTGTAACTGAGGCATCGCCTTGCGAGAATGATTCAAATAATTTTTTACGGTCTGTGCCACTTAAACCAATACCACTATCTTGAACACTGAAATGAAGCAGACATTGCCCAATATCATCATGTTCCATACGAACACGAACAATAATTTCCCCATCAGGAGTGAACTTGATCGCATTAGAAATCAAGTTGGTCAAGATTTGCTTGAAGCGTAAAGCATCGCCAATCACTTCTTGTGGAATGTTATCCGCATAGTAAAAAGCCATGGCGATATGTTTTTGAGCAGCCAATGGAGATAGCATATCCATGACATCAAAAATTGCTTCTTCTAAATCAAAAGGTGCTGTTTCAAGTTCTAACTTACCCGCATCAATTTTCGAGAAATCTAATACATCGTTAATTAATGCCAATAAATGGGCAGATGACTTGCGAATGGTTTGTAAATAAAGATTTTGCTCATTATTTAAATTTTGTTGACGAAGCAATAAATGAATAAAGCCATCAATACTGTTTAGAGGTGTTCGAAGCTCATGACTAATATTTGCCAAGAAAACTGACTTCGCTTGGTTTGATGAAATCGCTTGGTCACGTGCTTGACGATAGGTAATGTTCTGGACTTCTAAGGTATCTAGTGTTCTGCGTAAGTCTTCTTCTGTTTGTTCAGTGTGTTCTTTTAATTCTAAAAAGCTAAAGTGTAATCGCTTAACAACATTTGCAATATCACGCTGTAATAAGCGTAGCTCCCCAGTACTGTTAATAACTAGGTGCTGATCTAAAGTATCGGCATTTAGGCGTTGTAACTGCATGCGAATTTCATACATCGGCGCAATCCAACGACGAGAGTAAAAATTCAAGCACAGTAAAAGTAATAATAGGGTCATTAATCCAGTAATGACGAGGGCAATCATAATGCGATAACGTGCCAACTCTAGAGGCTGGTTATCCATTTCAATCATTAACCAAACTGGGGCTTTTCCTGCTTTATTGCTAATTTGCAGTCCATAAATATTGTTGTGGTTATAAGAGATTGGACCGAAAAAACTATTATTACTAGGAAAGCTCGGCCAATAACGATTATCACGATAACCAATACTTAAATAAGTCTGTCCATTGTTATCAATTAATACCGCGCGTTTAAGATTTTTTTCGCTAAACATGCTTTGCATGATGTGCTGGGCATGATCGTATTCATCGGGCTCTAGTTCGACTAGCGTATATAGATCTTTCGCAATTTGATTGTAGCGAGCTAAAATTGCTGAGGCGTGATGTAGCTGTTGTTGTTTTACCGAATGTGACGTTTCAGTTAAAACCAGAAAAGCACCGACCCCTGTTAAAATCATAATCGGCACAAAAATTAGAGCAATCAATTGCCCATATGCATGATTCAGACGTAAGCGTTTCGATAAGGTTTTATTGAAATTAGACATGGCTACATCAGATTTATCTCTCTGTACGGCATCTTATCACGCTTTATTTTAAAACAGACGGCATTTTATAAATGACCGAGCTTTAATCGCTTTCATGAAAAAGCATATTGAAATGGGTGCAGTAGCGAGCATTTTTTCATACAATAGGCGCACCTCGATATAGGTATTGATCATGAGTAATACACAACCTGACTTTTTAGCCGACGAATTTTTGTTAGATCACTATGTAGGTAAGACACCTCTAGTTCGTTTGCAGCGATTAGCTTCTCATACGCAAGCGACGGTTTTAGCAAAATTAGAAGGTAATAATCCGGCAGGTTCTGTAAAAGACCGTCCTGCATATAACATGATTATGCAGGCAGAAAAACGTGGTCAAATTAAGCCAGGCGACACCTTGATTGAGGCAACCAGTGGGAACACAGGTATTGCTTTGGCAATGGTTGCTGCAATGCGTGGCTATAAAATGAAACTTATTATGCCGAACAACATGAGTCAGGAGCGTAAAGATGCGATGCTGGCTTATGGCGCAGAGCTGATTGAAGTAACGCCGCAGCAAGGTATGGAAGGTGCACGTGATTTAGCCTTGCAAATGGAAAAAGAAGGTAAGGGGCACGTTTTTAATCAGTTTGGTAATCCTGACAATGTTGAAGCTCATTACTTAACAACTGGTCCTGAAATTTGGAAACAAACAGGTGGGAAAATCACCCATTTTGTAAGCTCAATGGGTACGACTGGTACCATCATGGGTGTTTCTAAATATTTAAAAGAACAAAACCCAGATATTCAAATTATTGGTTTACAACCAGCAGATGGTTCAAGCATTGCTGGTATTCGCCGTTGGCCGAAAGAATATTTACCTACTATTTTTGATAGTAGCCGTGTGGATCGTACCATTGATATTCCACAAATTGATGCTGAAAAAACCATGCGTAAATTAGCGCGGATGGAAGGCATTAGTGCGGGTACATCTTCAGGCGGTGCGGTATGGGCATCTATCAAAATTGCAGAAGAAAATCCAGATGCTGTTATTGTTTGCATTATCTGTGACCGTGGCGACCGCTACTTGTCTACAGGATTGTTTTCAGTACAGGACGATAACTCATAATTGAGAGAAATAATGCGTTTCCCTACCTTAGTTTTTGATATTGAAACTTTAACTGATTTAAAAGCGGGAGCGCATTTATATCATCTTGATTTACCAGAGGCTGATGTAGAGCAAGCATTGACTAAACTCCGTCGTCAAGAATCAGGCATGGATTTTCAGCGCTTACCTTTGCATGAAATTGTTTGTATTTCTGGTCTATGGATTGATGAGTCTGGTTTCAGATTGTTTTCTTTTAGTCGTGAACAATATTCTGAAGCTGAGATTTTGCAAAAGTTCTTGTCAATTTTTGATAAGCGTCATCCGACTTTAGTGAGTTGGAACGGCTCACAATTTGATTTACCCGTCATTCTATTTCGCGCGATGTATCATGGGCTTTCTGCTCCGGGCTTGTTTGATCAAGGTGAGATTGATAGCCAGAAGCGTTTTAATAATTACCAAAACCGTTATCACCATCGCCACATTGATTTAATGGACGTGATGGCAATGTTTAATGGGCGTAATTTTCAAAAGCTTGATGATATTGCCTGTATTTTAGGTTTGCCGGGTAAACGCGGTGAATCGGGTTATCATGTGCCTGAATATGTTCGTAATCAACAGTGGTTAGAATTGACTAGCTATTGTGAAGGGGATGTACTCAATACATGGTTTATTTATTTGCGTTGGCTCGTACTAAAAGGCCAGTTGAGCGTAGATGAACATAACCACTGGATTAGTTCGAGTATTGAATATTTACAGACCATGCCGCAGCAGTCTGATTTTCTTGAAGTATGGAAACGTACTTCCAAGCATACTGAGTTTACCTCTCACTATTTTAATCCTTCAGATTTTTAGGTTCATCCTTTGAAACAACAAGCCAAATCTCGCAAGCCTCAACAACCTGAATATATTTTTCAAGTTGAAACACTTTCTCATGAGGGGCGGGGAATTGCGCATTATGGTTCTCATCCTGATCATCCAGCAGATAAGCATGGCAAGAAAGTTTTTATTCGTTATGCATTGCCTGGAGAAACTGTAAAGGCTCAGATTACCCATCAAGCAAAGCGTCTTGAAGAAGCTGAGATGGTGCAGTTGTTAGGAGGACCTTCAACTCATCGCATAGATGCAATTTGTCCTCATTATGGTATTTGCGGTGGCTGTAGCATGCAGCATATCCATCCTGATGAACAAATCCGTTTAAAGCAAAGTGTGCTCCAATCGCATTTACAACATTTTGCAGGCATTCAACCTGAACAGTGGCTTGAGCCAATTCGATCTTTACAAACAGATTATCGTCGTCGTGCTCGAATAGGGGTGCGCTATCTGCCAAAGCCAGATCGCTTAATTATGGGGTTTCGTGAACATCATAGTAATCGGCTAACTTCTATCCACACTTGTAGTGTTTTGGATAAAAAACTATCAGATAGTTTGCCTGAGCTGCGTATTTTACTCCAAAGTCTAAAAGGCAAAGCGCATATAGGTCATGTAGAATTAGCAAAAGGTGATCATGAAATTTCTTTATTGGTTCGTCATGTAGAAAAATTAAACAATTCTGATGTCAACCAATTAAAGCAATTTGCGTTAGACAAATGGTGGCAGTTGTATTTACAGCCTAAGGGGCCTGAAAGTATTCATCGTATTGATGATGAAAAAGGTGCTTTACGTTTACACTATGCCTTAGAGCGGTTTAATGTAAATTTTGCTTTTTCGCCATTGGATTTTACTCAGGTCAATGCCACAGTAAATGAACAAATGGTTCAATTGGCATGTGAATTGCTTCAATTGCAACCAGGTGAAAAGGTACTTGATCTATTTTGCGGTTTAGGCAATTTCTCACTCCCGTTAGCACGATGTGTTGGTGAGAGTGGTCAGGTTGTCGGTGTGGAAGGGAGTGAAGAAATGGTGCAGCGGGCAACAGCTAATGCAAAATGCAATAGTTTGGTGCAAGCAACCTTCTTTTCACAAGATTTAACAAAAGATTTTTCGCATCATTCTTGGGCAAATCAAGGATTTGATGCATTATTGATTGATCCTCCTCGTGCTGGTGCATATGAAATTATGCAGTATGTATCAAATTTTGGAGCAAAAAGAATCGTTTATGTATCATGTAATCCAGCTACACTGGCAAGGGATGCGGGTGTTTTGGTCCAATATGGTTACCAGTTAAAAAAAGCAGCTGTGATGGACATGTTTACGCACACAGAACATGTTGAATCCATTGCACTATTTGAAAAAATTCAAGAGATAAACGATTAAAAACATGAGTTACATATTGAGGAGAATGGTATGGTCACAGTACGTGAACAGTTACCTGAACAACTAACTGAGTTGTCCGAGGAAACGACTGTAGAGCATGCCGCCGAAACGCAAATCGGTTTAGCCTCATGGTTGGATCGGGTGCGTGAAATATTAGATGGGGCGAAGCTTGAACAGCTTGAGCAGGTTGCTCATTTAACCCTGCAAAAAGAGTTGGACTCAACGGTTAATCATCGTTCAAATACTTTCGCTACAGGCGTTGGAATGGCTGACATTCTGGCGCATCTCCATGTAGATGAAGATACTCTATCGGCAGCAATGCTTTATCGTAGTGTGCGTGAAGACATTACTGATATAGAAGAAGTAAAACAGAAATTTGGGGAGCAGGTCTATAACCTTGTCAAAGGTACTTTGGCAATGGGTAAGCTCTCGGAACTCATTGAGAAAAATAAACGGTTAGAAGATCATTTTAATAATAATCAACGAGAACATTTAAGTGGCATTTATAAAATGCTGATTTCGGTTACCGAAGATGTTCGAGTTGTTTTAATTAAACTTGCTGAACGTACCTATTCTTTACGAGAACTAGCAAATTCATCTCGTGAACGTCAAGAACGTGTAGCACGTGAAATTCTTACTATTTATTCGCCATTGGCGCATCGACTCGGTATTGCTCAGCTTAAGTGGGAACTTGAAGATCTCGCTTTTCGCTATTTAGCTCCAGATCGTTATAAAGAAATTGCGTCATTACTCAATGAAAAACGTTTAGAGCGTGAGCATTATATTCAGTTCGTGATTGATCGTCTAAAAAATGAGTTAGCGTCTTACGGAATCGAGTCAGAAATCACAGGTCGAGCAAAGCACATTTATTCGATTTATCGAAAAATGAAAAGCAAAAACCTGAGTTTTGATCAGCTTTATGATATTCGTGCCTTGCGTGTATTGGTCAATAGCGTTCCTGAGTGTTACCACTCTTTGGGTATTGTTCATCAAATCTGGCGTCACATTCCGCATCAGTTTGATGACTATATTACCAACCCGAAAGCAAATGGTTATCGCTCTTTGCATACTGCTGTAATTGCCGAGAATAAATCGCTTGAAGTACAAATTCGTACTCATGAGATGCATGACGAAGCAGAATTAGGCGTATGTTCGCACTTTAACTATAAAGAAGGTTCAAAGAATACCGACCATTCCTTTAATCATCGTTTGCATTCATTACGTGCTGTTTTAGAGCACTATCAAGAGCGTAATGAAACGACGGTGCATCAAAACGAAGATGAAACAGAAGGCTTTGAACAGTTACAAGACTTTGAAGGCTTTGAGAAGATTTACGTTTTTAGTCGTGATGGTGATATTAAGGAATTGCCACGTGGCTCAACAGTTTTAGATTTTGCTTACCATGTCCATACGGAAGTAGGCAACAAGTGTTATGCAGCGCGAGTTAACCAGCGCTATGTGCCACTGACCTATACTTTAAAAACTGGTGAGCAGGTTGAGATTTTAACTAAAAAAGATCGTGATCCAAACCGAGATTGGTTGGTCAATTCTTTAGGTTATATTAAAACCTCTCGTGCCCGTGACAAGTTGCGTCATTGGTTTAGACAGCAAGATCGTAGTAAAAATCTTGAAGTTGGCCGTGAACTTCTTAATAAAGAGTTAGCTCGTCTAGCGATTCACCCAAAAAGTATCGACCTAAATGATTACTCATCACATTTTAACGTGAAAACGGGTGATGACATTTTAGTGAGTCTAGTAAGCGGTGATATTAGCTTACATGCCTTGATTAATCAGGTGAACCGTCAAATGCATCTAGATCAGGATGAACCTGAACTAGTGCTTAAACCAGCATTAAATCCACGTGCTAGCCATACGTTATCGGCTCATGGAATCTTAATTGATGGTTTAGACAATGTAGAGCTGCACATCGCGCAGTGCTGTCAGCCCGTACATGGTGAGTCAATCGCTGGATATATTACTTTGAACCGTGGTGTTAGCATCCACAAAGTCATTTGTTCAGACTACCAACGTATGATTAAGCAAGAACCAGAGCGTGCTGTTGAAGCCGATTGGGAAATGCAACCAACACGTGGTCAAAGCGTTCAAATTGTGGTGGAAGCGTATGATCGTCGTGGTTTGCTTAAAGACTTAACTCAAGTGATTTTCTCTGACCAAATCAATATTCGTCAGGTCAATACAATTTCTGAAGCAGATGGTATTGCCAATATGAAGTTGTTAATTGAGGTTAAGGGTTTAGCACAGCTTTCTCGCTTATTGGCTCGCTTAGAGCAACAGCCTGGAATCATTAGTGCGCGACGCATGATTCAAGGTGTTTAAATAAATTGAGTAAAAAGGCTGTCAAATGACAGCCTTTTTACTATGCGTTACTTTCTGGATAAATAAATGTTAGTAAGTCGATTTAGAAACTGAGGGCTTAAAGTCGAGAGTTGGTAAAGCAGTTTGGTTTTTATGCCAACTGGAGTGTGAGTAGGTGTCCAGAAATGAGCTTTTTTCTCTACAAGCGCAAGCACCTGCTGAGCAATATCATTTGGAGTTAAATCTATCCCCATATTTTGAATAGTGCCTACATCCATATTGTTAACCATTGCAGTTTGCACAAACAGCGGCATCACATCTAAAACGCGAATACCATATTTTTTCCATTCCACATCTAAACCTTCAGTAATTCCGCGAACAGCAAATTTACTGGCTGAGTAAGAAATAAGGTCAGCTTGCCCGTAAATTGCAGAAGCTGAAGATAGATTGATAACACGTGCAAAAGAAGCTTGCTTCAAATAAGGTAGGGCAGCATGACAGCCATTGATGACACCGTTTACATTAATATTTATTGTTCTTTGGTGTGCTTTAATATCAGTTGTTTCAAATGCGCCAGAATATAAAATACCGGCATTATTTACTAAGATGTTGAGTTCGCCAGCCCATTCAGTAAATTCTTTTAATATGTGTTGCCATTGGTCGTAATCACTTACATCTAGATAGCCGGCACAGGCATTTGGCCCTAAGTCGTTTGCCAATTTTTGAGCAAGCGATTCATTAATATCATAAATGCCTACTTTATATCCTTGTTTGTAGAATACACGTGCAATTTCAGCCCCAATACCTTGAGCGGCACCACTAATCAGAATACTGTATCTCATCTTTTTTCTCTTTGTCAGTACAATAGTGCGACTGATTTAATCGCTTTGATTTTGATCATAACAAATTAAAATCTTAGTTTTACTGACCGACTTTTTAAACTTGAGGGTTACCATGGATAAATTGCTTAAAATCATGCAAGAGTTACGAGAAAAATGTCCGTGGGATCAAGAACAAACCCCAATGTCACTGACTAAATATGCGATTGAAGAAGCATATGAAGTCGAGGCTGCTGTTCGTCAGGGGAATATCGATGAAATCAGAAATGAGCTAGGCGATTTGTTATTACAAGTCGTGTTTCAATCACAAATGTTTAGTGAGCAAGGTGCTTTTAACTTTCAAGATGTGGTTGAGGCAATAAGTGAAAAGTTAATTCGCCGCCATCCACATGTTTTTCAGGCAGATCAATTTAATAACTTAACGCCCGAGCAAGTAAGTGAGCTTTGGAAACAAATTAAACAGCAAGAAAAACAAGGCAAGCCGCAATCAAGGTTGGACGAAATTAAACATGGACCAGCCCTATTGCAGGCACAAGAAATTCAAGAAAATGTAGCAAAAGTTGGGTTCGACTTTGAAACTGTAGAAGATGCTTATGAAAAACTAGAAGAAGAGCTAGACGAGTTCAAACAGGCACTAAAAAATCAAAATATTGATGAAATTCAAGATGAATTTGGAGATTGCCTGTTTTCATTAGTCAATGTAGGACGTAAACTTGCGATTTCAAGTGAAACCTCACTTTTATCAACAATACATAAATTTAGAAGTCGTTTTGCTTTTATTGAAGATCAAGCACGAAAACAGCAAAGAACATTAGAAGACATGACTTTGTCTGAAATGGATGAATTGTGGAATCAGGCAAAGCGGCAGTTAAGATTAGGGGAAAAAACACATGCATCTCAGCATGAATCTTTGGAAGAGTAAGTCTTATATTTTTATTATTTTATTTTGGAGCCTGATTTCTTCAAGCTTTGTTCAGGCTCAATCTTTTGATCAAAATTTTAAGGAGTGGAAGGCTAAACAGCAGATGTATGATCAGAAGTTGAGCATGCAACGCGCCTCGCATTCTAGCGTTCCAAAAAGCTCAGCCATGACTGACTCTTCGGGACAAGTTCACTTGAATCAAGCCAATATTGATGAGCTTCAAAAGCTAAAAGGTATTGGTGAGAAAAAGGCTCAAGCGATTGTAGAATACCGTCAAAAGAATGGTGGCTTTAAAAATATTGATGAATTTAAAAACGTAAAGGGCATTGGTCCAGCCATTTTTGAAAAGAATAAAGCGCGTTTGACTTTATAAATCATCTGTTTGTCAATTGTCATTTCATGCGCAAACTACAGAGAATCAAATTGCCCTTTGTGTGCGTTAGAGCTATGATTAGCGACAACTTGTTATTTACGTCCTGACGTAGGAGACAGCGTCTTTTGCAAACCTTGCGAGCGTCAAAATGTGGTTTGTCCACAGCCCAACTTCCTTCTTCGATTTTAGATGTGATCGATAGCCTGACTAAAGCTGGCTATGAAGCTTATATTGTTGGGGGTGGTGTCCGTGATTTAATGCTAGGGTTTAATCCTAAAGATTTCGATGCAGTGACCAATGCGACACCTTCTCAAATTAAAGAAGTTTTTGGCAGACGTTGCCGAATCATTGGTCGTCGATTTGAATTAGCACATGTCTATTCAGGGCGTGAGCTTATTGAAGTTGCTACATTCCGTGCCCCTCCTAAAAAAGCAGTCACTAGTGCCTCAGGCATGATTTTACGTGACAATAATTGGGGTACTATCGAACAAGACTTTGCTCGACGTGATTTTTCAATCAATACGCTATATTACCAACCGCGTAAGAGTATTGTGCTCGATTTCTGCAAAGCAATTGATGATGTAAAAAATAAAACTCTACGTTTATTGGGCGACCCGGCACAGCGCTTCGAAGAAGACCCCGTGCGTATGCTGCGAACTCTACGTTTTGCAGCCAAGTTAAATTTCAAAATTGATTCAAATATTCTCGATATCTTTGATGCTGAAATGACGCAATTACTGCGTGATGTCTCTCCGCATCGTTTATATGATGAATCTCAGAAGCTGTTCACAATGGGGCATTTGGCGCGTGTTTTGCCAATGTTGATTGAGTTTGGTGTCTGGAAGCAACTCTTTGCAGATATTCAGCCTAACCTCACTCCATTTATTTTAAGAGCGGCAAAAAATACAGATCAACGTATTCAGGTTGGGAAAACAATTAACCCAGCATTTTTCTATGCAGTGTTATTGTGGCAACCATTTTTAGAGCGTTGTGAGTTTTATTTATCTAAAGGTATTGTGCCGGCTGAAGCCCGTGCGCAGGCTGGTTTAGATGTCTTAAAACGCCAAGCAACACGAACAGTTATTCCTCGCTTTGCAGAAACTTTTATTCGTGAAGTTTGGGAAATGCAGACCCGTTTGCTTAATCCAAAACCACAGCAAATAGAAGCATTGGCTGGACATGCTCGTTTCCGTGCAGGTTTTGACTTCTTGTTACTTCGTGAAAAGTCTGGTGATGACACAACACAAGGAATGGGAAGCTGGTGGGAAGCCTACCAAGAAATGTCAAATGACGAAAAAGAAGCTGCGATTAGTCAATATAATCGTCAGAAAGCTAGAAACCGTCGTAAAGCTGTTGCTGAACCTATTGAAAATAATAAAGTTGACACGGAAATTGAACCTTTGGTTGATATTCCGGAACCACGCACTCGCCGTGGGAAAAAAGAACGTACTAGACAAGATCAGGCAGTTGGCCGATTTGTTGAAAAAGCGACTACTTCTGAAGCAGGCGTGATAGGCGATCATCCAATTTTAAAACGTAAGCGGGTACAACGTGATTTAAGCCAAGTCGTCTTTGGGCCAACGCAATGACAATAACCACTTATATTGGTTTAGGAAGTAATTTAGGCGATTCACGTCAAATTTTATCTGAAGCCATTGCTAAGCTTAAGACGTTAGGAATGGTTAAAGTCTCTAGACTTTATCAAAGTCCGCCTATGGGACCTCAAGATCAGCCAAATTATTTAAATGCAGTTGCAGAATTAAATACCGATCTTGCGCCTTTAGATTTGCTGGATCATTTACAACGTTTTGAGCAAGAAGCTGGTCGTGTACGGCTTCGTCGTTGGGGTGAGCGAACCTTAGATCTGGATTTGCTTATTTATGGCAATGAAAAAATTCACAATGAGCGCTTAACTGTGCCGCACATAGGAATTTTACAACGAGATTTCGTTGTGATTCCTTTATTAGATTTAGATGCTGATTTACAGATTAATGATCAGCCACTTAAAAATTTAGAACTGATACAGCAGCCAACGCTGACTGTACTTGCGGATGAGTCTTGGGCTTAAGCTCTCGATTCATTATGTTCTGCAAACTCCTGTAGAGGATATCATCATGATTAGTCTAAGTGACTTAAGAAAATTTAAAGCCGAAGGACGTAAGTTCTCTTGTCTAACTTGTTACGATGCAAGCATGGCAAAAGCAATGGAACTTGCTGAAATTGATACAATCTTAATTGGTGATTCTCTTGGAATGGCAATTCAAGGGCGAGATTCAACTTTGCCAGTAACCGTTGAAGATATGGCTTATCATACGGCAGCAGTACGCCGTGGTAATCAACATGCCTTGATTATGACTGACTTGCCATTTATGAGTTATGCAACCTTGAATGATGCTTTGCAAAATGCAAGAACAGTCATGCAAGCTGGCGCTCAAATGGTGAAAATCGAAGGCGGTGCATGGTTAAGTGAAATCGTGCAGGTTTTAACCCGTAATGGTGTACCTGTTTGTGTACATTTAGGCTTAACACCTCAATCTGTACATGTATTCGGTGGCTATAAATTACAAGCTAGAACACGTGAAGCAGCAGATCAGCTTATTGCTGATTGTACAGCAGTGGTTGAGGCGGGTGCGGCGGTATTATTGCTTGAATGTGTTCCTGCTCAATTGGGTCAAGAAATTGCTGAATTATTCCCAAATACGCCTGTAATTGGTATTGGCGCAGGTAATGCAACTGATGGTCAAGTATTGGTTGTACAAGATATGTTGGGCTTAACTTTTGGTCGAGTTGCGCGTTTTGTACGTAACTTTATGAAAGAGCAATCAGGTGAAACTGCAATTTTAGATGCTTTTAAAGCTTTTCATGCTGCTGTGCAGGATCAGTCTTTCCCTGCCAAAGAACATACTTTTCACGTTGAGCTGTAATTCATGAAAACAGAAACCACCATACAAGGTCTTGCAGCTTCTTTAAATCCTGCTAGAGCTGCACGTAAAATTATTGGTTTTGTCCCAACAATGGGAAATCTACATGAAGGGCATCTCACACTTGTTCGTGAAGCGAAAAAGCTATGTGATGTTGTGGTTGTAAGCATCTTCGTAAATCCGACTCAATTTGGTCCAGGCGAAGATTTTGACAGCTATCCTCGTACTTTAGAGCAAGATAGTCGCCTACTTGCTGATGTTGGCTGTGACATTATTTTTGCGCCATCAGTTGAGCAAATGTACGGTACACAACCGCGTTTAACCAACATCAGTGTCAGCCAGATTACAGATGCTTTATGTGGTAGTTCGCGTCCAGGGCACTTTGATGGTGTCGCTTTGGTTGTAACTAAGCTCTTTAATATTGTGCAACCGAATTATGCTTTCTTTGGACAAAAAGATTACCAACAGTTAGCCGTTATTCGTCAGTTTGTACAAGATTTAAATATTCCTTTAGAAGTGATTGGCGTGCCAATTGTTCGTGCAGCAGATGGTTTGGCGCTTAGCTCAAGAAATGGTTATTTAAGCGCTGAGCACCGTGAGATCGCTCCGGTTATTTATCAAAGTTTGAAGCAGGCTGAGCAACAGTTACATCAAGGCAAAGATTTGCAACAAGTTGTAGAAGATATCAAAACTCAGTTGACAGATAATGGCTTTGTTGTTGATTATGTCGAAGCTCGTCAGACAAATCTGTTACCTGCTGCTCAATTTGATCGTGATATTGTGTTGTTTGTCGCGGCAAAACTAGGTGCAACTCGTTTGATTGACAATTTAGAAGTTGCCTTTACACCCCAATAAAAGAGATCAAAGGACAGCCATGCCATGAAGCGTATACTTATCGTGACAGGACAGTCTGGTTCAGGAAAATCTTCGGCCCTTCAAGTATTAGAAGATTTGGGCTATTACTGTATTGATAATTTGCCTTTGGCATTGCTGCCTGAAATTGTGGCAAAGCTAGATCATGAAAACAATCTGGAGCAATTAGCTTTAGGTGTGGATGTAAGAAGTACTCGGGCAGATATGCAAGAGTTCGATCATGTGTTTGAGCAATTACAAAGACATGGAACTGTTGATGTTATTTACTTGACGACACAAGATCAGGATCTGATTGCGCGTTTTAGTGCATCGCGTCGCCCGCATCCATTAGCTAATCGTTTTAAAAGTTTGTTGCAATGTATTCATGAAGAAAAGCAGTTACTGCTTCCAATTCAGTTTCGTGCTACGGTTCATATTGATACAACGGATAAAAGCGTTCATGATTTAAAGCATATTTTACTGTCTAAATTGGGGCAGTCAGATAAGCTTATTGTCATATTGCAGTCATTTGGATATAAACATGGCATTCCTTTAGATGCCGATTATGTTTTTGATGTACGGCATTTACCAAATCCGCATTGGGATTTAGAATTAAGACGTTTTTCTGGTTTGGATGAGCCAGTAAGACTATTTTTAGAAGCAAGTCCGCAAGCAAACGAAATGTTTGATGATATTCTTCACTTCTTAAAAAAATGGCTTCCCGCATTTGCTGAAGGACATCGTCACTATATGACGATTTCTATTGGTTGCACTGGGGGGCAGCATCGTTCGGTTTATATCGTAGATAGACTAAAACAAGCACTTGAGGCAGAATGGTCTGTTCAGGTCTTACACAGAGAAATGAAGCACTGGTCATGATAGACACAACTGTTGATGTAATTAATAAACTCGGTTTACATGCTCGTGCATCAGGAAAACTGATAGAGGTCACTACAAAGTTTCGTTCGTCGATCCAGATTGGAAAAGGCGATCATTTGGTAGATGCAAAAAATATTATGTCTTTGCTGATGTTAGGTGCAGGTAAAGGGACCACTTTGCGATTGGTCATTGATGGTACCGACGAAGAGCAGGCATTAAATGAAGTACTGGCGTTATTCGCAGCAAAATTTTATGAGGCAGATTAATCGTGGCACGTGGTTCCCAACGTTATACTGAAGAAGATTTCGGTTCTTTAGAAGGACGTGCAAGTAAAACCGAACAGAAAAAAGCAGTGCAACGCATGGCTGCTTTAGGTGAGCAACTCGCACAACTTTCTATTAAACAAATTCAGAAACTTCCAGTTGATGAGCGTTTAATTGATGCTTTAATGGAAGTGCAGAACATTAGTTCTTTTGAAGCACGTCGTCGCCAATTTCAACGTATTGGTAAGTTATTGCGCAATGAAGATGAGACTGTTATTTTGTCTTATTTAACCCCGCAGCAAGGCGCAAAAAGACAGGCTCAATTAATGCGTTGGGTTGACCGCATGATTGAACAGGGTGATCCTGCAATTAATGAATTTAGTAAAATTTATAATGCATCGGAACGTCACACTTTGCGTCAGCATGTATTGAGAATCAACCGCGATAAAACTCAACAGGCGAGTGAAGCAGATATTGAGGCATCAAAAGTTAAATTTGTTAACTATGTGCAGCAAATCGCATTATTGTCTGATCAAGGCTAAATGCGCTTAAATAAAAAAAAGCGACGCTCAAGGCGTCGCTTTTTTATTTATATATTCTCAGCACGTTCTTTTGCCCATTCTCGCAAAATAAACTTCTGTAATTTGCCGGTCGATGTTTTTGGAATTTCTGTAATAACCACATCTTTAGGAACTTTAAAGCGTGCTAATTCTTTTTGGCAATGTTCAATAATTTCTTCCGGTGTTGCGGTAGCACCCATTTTTAATTCAATAAATGCGCAGGGTACTTCTTGCCAACGAGCATCGGGTTTAGCGACGACGGCAGCAGTTAAAACAGCTGGGTGCCTATACAACACATCTTCTACTTCTAGAGATGAAATATTCTCTCCACCTGAAATAATAATGTCTTTTGATCGGTCAGTAATTTTTGCATAACCATCGGGATGGCAAACGGCTAAGTCTCCCGTGTGGAACCATCCGCCAGCAAAAGCTTCTTGAGTTGCTTGAGGGTTCTTTAAATAGCCTTTCATGACAATATTGCCACGAAACATAATTTCCCCCATGGTTTGTCCATCATTCGGGACAGGCTGCATTGTTTCGGGATTTAGCACACGCATACTGTCTTGTAATGGATAGGGTACACCTTGACGGGAATGAAGCTGAGCTTGTTCAGCAATTGAAAGCTCATTCCATCCAGATTGTGAAGCACACAAGGCAGAAGGACCATATGTTTCTGTTAAGCCATAAACATGGTTGACGTTAATTCCCATGTTTCGCATACCTTCAATAATAGCAACAGGAGGTGCTGCTCCAGCAACCATCACTTCAACATGGTGATCAAAGTTTGTTTGTTTTTCTTTAGGTAAGTTAATAATCATTGAAAGAACAATCGGTGCCCCACAGAAATAATCAACCTTATGTTCTGCAATGAGTTGCATGACTAATTCTGGGTCGACTTTGCGCAAACAAATATTCGTTCCACCGCTTGCTGCGATACTCCATGCAAAACACCAGCCATTACAATGGAAAAGCGGTAATGTCCATAAATACACAGCACGAGGTTTCATTCCACAGGCTAAGATATTACTAGCAGCATTGAGATAAGCCCCACGATGATGATAAACAACGCCTTTAGGATTACCTGTAGTTCCAGATGTATAATTTAAGCTAATCGCATCCCATTCATCTTCTGGTAAATGCCATACAAAGTTAATATCGCCTTGGGCTATCCATTCTTCATATTCAAAAGAGCCGATAAACTGATTTTCACCTTCATATTCATCATCAGCTACATCAATCACAATAATGTGTTGGTCAGGAATAAGAGAGAGGGCTTCTCTTGCCAAATTAACAAATTCAGGGTCAACCAACAGCACTTTACTTTCAGCATGTTCAAGCATGAAAGCTATGGTTTTTGCATCTAAGCGAGTATTGAGTGTATTAAGTACGGCACCAGCCATTGGAACTGCGAAATGTGCTTCAACCATGGCAGGAATATTTGGTAATAAGACCGACACCGTATCATTTTTTTCAATTCCCAGTTGTTTGAGCTGAGAAGCAAACTGGCAACAACGTTGGTAAGTTTCTTTCCATGAAATTTGGCGCTTACCATGAATAATCGAAGCTTGATTTGGATAAATATAAGCTGCACGCTCTAAGTAGCGTAGAGGTGACAATGCAACAAAGTTTGCGGGTGTGCGTGGTAACTCATCATAAGCACTAACCATGGTAAACAACTCCGTGTTCTATTTTTAATTCATTCTTTGAAAATATGACTTAATACGCATCAAAGCATCTATGCTTTAGTCTTAAACAGAAATACCCTTCAGTCAGAAAATGAGCAAAAATGCTATTTTCTTCATCTTAAACCACTTGCGCTGAGTGTGTTTAAAAAATCTTCCCAATATATTTTTAAGTCATTTATTGCTGTTTACCTGATAAGCAAAATGTATTTATGATTTTGTGGGCTCAAAGGTTTTCACTTTGCTTGAACAAGTGTAAAATCTTTCAGGTTTTTTAATTTTGATTTACACCGTTTTTATATTTTGAGGTTCGCCTCGATCATAATCTCGCGGTGAAATGCTCCTTCGTATAGGGCATCACTCCTTAAGGATTTTTTTATGCCAATTATCACATTGCCAAATGGCGATCAAAAAAGTTTTGATCACGCTGTATCTGTTATGGAAGTTGCCCAAAGTATCGGGCCTGGTCTAGCAAAAAATACTGTTGCTGGCCGTGTAAATGATCGCTTAGTTGATGCATGTGACTTAATTACCGAAGATTCGACCTTACAAATTATCACTCCAAAAGATGAAGAAGGTCTTGAAATTATTCGCCATTCTTGTGCACACCTTGTAGGACATGCTGTTAAACAGCTATTCCCTGAAGCCAAGATGGTGATTGGTCCAGTCATTGAAGAAGGTTTTTACTACGACATCTGGATGCCTCGTCCGTTTACATTAGACGATATGGCAGCGATCGAAGAGCGCATGAAAAAGCTCATCGATCAAGATTACGATGTCGTTAAAAAAATGACACCACGTGATGAAGTAATTGCTGAATTTACTGCACGTGGCGAAGAATACAAATTACGCTTGATTGCAGACATGCCTGAAGAAACACAAATGGGCTTGTACTACCATCAAGATTATTTGGATATGTGCCGTGGTCCACACGTACCAAACACCAAATTCTTAAAATCATTCAAGCTGACAAAAATCTCTGGCGCTTACTGGCGCGGTGATGCGAAGAATGAACAGCTTCAACGTATTTATGGTACAGCATGGGCTGATAAGAAACAGCTTGCTGCCTATATTAAACGTATTGAAGAAGCTGAAAAGCGCGACCACCGTAAAATTGGTAAAGCCTTAGACTTGTTCCATATGCAAGAAGAAGCACCGGGTATGGTGTTCTGGCATCCAAATGGTTGGACAATTTATCAAGTTCTTGAACAATACATGCGTAAAGTTCAGCAAGACAATGGTTACCTTGAGATTAAAACTCCACAAATCGTAGACTTTACGCTTTGGGAAAAATCTGGTCATGCGGCAAACTACGCTGATAACATGTTTACGACTCATTCTGAAAGTCGTAATTATGCGGTTAAGCCAATGAACTGCCCATGTCACGTGCAAGTTTTCAACCAAGGTTTGAAGTCTTACCGTGATTTACCAATTCGTTTAGCCGAGTTCGGTTCTTGCCATCGTAACGAACCATCTGGTTCTTTACACGGTATTATGCGTGTACGCGGTTTTACACAAGATGATGCACATATCTTCTGTACTAAAGAACAAATTGGTCAAGAAGTGGCAGATTTTATCAAGCTCACTTTAGATGTTTATAAAGATTTTGGCTTTGAAGAAGTGCAAATGAAATTGTCTACACGTCCAGAAAAACGTGTGGGTGATGATGCACTTTGGGATATGGCTGAGAAATCTTTAGCAGATGCTTTAGATGCAGCGGGTCTTGAGTGGGAATTACAGCCAGGTGAAGGTGCGTTCTACGGTCCGAAAATTGAATTCTCATTGAAAGACTGTCTCGGACGTGTATGGCAATGTGGTACTATTCAGTGTGACTTCAACTTACCAGAGCGTTTAGATGCGTCTTACGTAACTGAAGACAATGATCGTGATCAGCCTGTTATGTTGCATCGTGCAATTCTTGGCAGTTTTGAACGTTTTATTGGTATACTAATTGAACACTACGCTGGTTTCATGCCACCTTGGTTGTCGCCGTTACAAGCATGTGTTATGAATATTACTGACTCTCAGGCTGAGGCTTGTGAGAAAGTCGTAGCAAAACTCAAAGAAAATGGTCTTCGTGCTATTTCTGACTTGAGAAACGAAAAAATCGGATTTAAGATTCGTGAGCGTACTTTAGAGCGTATTCCTTACCTGTTAGTTCTTGGTGATCGAGAAGTTGAAGAAGGTACAGTGAATGTACGTACCCGCTCAGGAAAAAATTTAGGTACTATGTCAGTAGATGCATTCATTGACTTAGTGAAGTCTGCCGTCGCCGAACGCGGCCGGTATATTGTGGAGTAAGAAAGATTAAACAGCCTGACCGTAACCAACAACAAGGTGCAAAAAGCAACCGTCCAGCAATTAACGATGAGATCCGTGCAAAAGAAGTACGCCTCGTCGGTGCTGAAGGTGAGCAAAAAGGAATTGTTTCATTAAGTGAAGCACTGCGTGCTGCTGAAGAGGTTGAACTTGATCTTGTTGAGATCGTTGCAAACGCCGAGCCGCCTGTTTGTAAAATTATGGATTACAACAAGCACTTGTTTGACCTTAAGCAGAAGCAAAAAGATGCGAAGAAAAAACAGCATCAAGTGCAAGTGAAGGAAATCAAACTGCGCCCTGCAACTGATGTTGGTGATTATCAAGTTAAGCTTCGTGCTATTTTGAAATTCCTTGAAGAAGGAAACAAAGTGAAGATCACTTTACGTTTCCGTGGTCGTGAAATGGCTCATCAACAACTTGGCTTAGCTCAATTGCAAAAAATTGAAGCAGACGTGGCTGAGTATGGGGTTGTGGAACAAGCACCAAAAATGGAAGGCCGTCAAATGGGTATGTTACTTGGACCGAAAAAGAAAAAGTAATACTCAAAAAAAGCACTGCAAAAGCAGTGCTTTTTTTTACTCTAATATTAATAAAAAATATCACTTAACTTTTCTTTATTCAGTTTTATTTAAGACAACTGCTATATTTTTTTTAAGAAATTCAATTCACGAATTTTATGTGTTTTTTAGTGTTGGAAATCTCATCGTTTCTCTTAAAACATGATATAACGCAAGACGCAGTCATGATAACGATGAATAGGAAAATAGAATGATTGATCTATATTATTGGGGCACTCCCAATGGACATAAAATCACAATTGCCTTAGAAGAAATGGGACTGGATTACACCCTTTACCCAATTAATATTTTAGAAAATGATCAATTTCAACCAGATTTCCTGAGAATTTCTCCAAATAACAAAATTCCTGCGATTGTTGATCAAAATGGACCTCGTGGTGAGCCGATATCTATATTTGAATCGGGTGCTATCTTGCAATATTTAGGACGAAAAACTGGATTATTTTATCCAGATGATGAACAAGAGCGAGTTGAGGTTGAGCAGTGGCTCATGTGGCAAATGGGCGGGTTAGGGCCTATGCTTGGGCAAAATCATCATTTTAATCGTTTCGCCCCAGAAAAAATTCCCTATGCCATAGATCGCTATGTAAATGAAACTAAACGTTTATATGGTGTACTTAATAAACAATTAATTGGTCAGAAGTTTGTTGCTGGTGAATATTCAATTGCTGATATGGCAATTTTACCTTGGATCTTGCGTTATGAATGGCAAGGTATTCAACTTGAAGACTATCCATATGTACAAGAATATATTGTGCGCTTAACAGCACGTCCAGCAGTTCAGAAAGCACTATCAATTAAAGTGGCTTAATTTCTTGCCTAGATTTAATAAATGCTTAAAGCAAAAAGTCATTTGGTGTAATTGATTATGCTGAGTTACTTTTTGCTTTTTATCAGTGCTTTTGGTGCTGCCACATTATTACCTCTACAGTCTGAAGCGGTATTGGTAACCTTATTGTTAAAGGAACAATATTCAGCTTTGCTTTTAATCAGTACTGCTACTTTGGGTAATGTATTGGGTTCTTGTGTCAATTGGTGGTTAGGCCTAAAGATAGAGCAGTTTAAACATCGAAAGTGGTTTCCAGTTTCTGAAAAGCGTTTAGAACAAGCCCAGCGCTTTTATCATAAGTATGGCTTTTACTCTTTACTTTTAAGTTGGGCGCCTATTATTGGTGATCCAATTACTTTAGTTGCTGGACTCTTCAAAGAAAATTTTTGGCGCTTCCTTGGTATTGTTATTATTGCTAAAGCAGGGCGCTATTTGTTTATTTACTGGGTGGTGATGGGTTTTATTTAAAATAAAAAGCATCCGAAGATGCTTTGATTTATAACTATTTAAATTAATCTTCTGAGCTTCTGGTGATATCAACTTTAAATAGATCGTTCGTTTTGATCCAACAGAAAGTCACAACAACCAGCGTCATGCAGCCTCCAAAAATTGTAGCGGTAATCGTGCCTAAATATTTAGCCGCTAAACCTGACTCAAATGCACCAAGCTCATTACTTGATGAAACGAACATCCCGTTTACAGCAGCAACGCGACCACGCATATTTTCTGGTGGGAAAATTTGCAAAATGGTTTGTCTTACAACCACAGAAATACTGTCACAAGCGCCTGTCATAGCCAGCGCAAAAAGAGATAACCACATATTGTTTGAGAAGGCGAATAGAATAGTAAATATTCCAAAACCTGCTACAGCAAGTAACATGTTACGCCATGCGTGCTGAGTTGGCGGAAAGCGAGTCAAAGCAATCATGGTAATAAGTGCGCCAATAGAGGGAGCAGCTCGCAAATATCCAAGCCCTTCCGGACCGACTTTTAATATATCTTCTGCGAAAATTGGTAATAACGCGATAACGCCGCCAAATAAAACAGAAGCTAAATCAAGAGAAATCGCCCAAAGAACAATTTTGGTTTTCCAGATAAAACGGAAACCGTCTCCTAAGCTTTCTAAAATATTGTCCGTTTCAATTTTAGGGAAATCACGTTTATGCAATAAGTTAATTAAAATAAAGCAAATACCAAGCAAAACAGCAACGCTAAATAGGCTGGTTTCTCTGCCTAAATAAGCAAGCATAAAACCACCCAGCATTGGTCCAATAATTACACCACTTTGCCAGCCAATGGTTGTCCAAGTCGCACCATTTGCATAAAGTTCGCGTGGAATTAAAAATGGTTTTAAAGATGTTGCAGAAGGATTGTAGAAACCGCGGATTGTTCCTAAGCCAAAAATAACAGCATAAATGCCCCAAGAAAGGAAGCTAACACTGATATGCCCTAAACCATGTAAGTGGAAAAGTAACCATAAAACTAGGGGAAGGGGAACTGAGAAAAATAAACAGATTTTCATAATAATCTGTTTATTAAACCTATCTGCAAAATAGCCTCCCCAAAGAGAAAGGGCAATAAAAGGAATGGCTTCAGCAAGTCCGATTAAACCTAAAGTCAGTGGGTCTTTGGTGATTTGATACAATGAATAGGCAACAATAATTTCTTGAATCAAAATTGCGAGCGTTAGGCAAAACTGATTGATCGTAACGATAGAGAAGTCTCGATACCGTAATGCAGCGAAAGCATCATTTTGTATATTCATATTCTTTTGAATTTAAGAGATTGCACTTATTATAGGCGATGATTTTGTGGATTTTCTCGTAATTTGATAATTGATTATAGAAAATATCGTTTATATAAAATAGACAATTTACTATCAAAAAATGAGCATTTTACTTTTGTTTTAAGTTGGGATGCTTTAGAATATCGGCTCCCTTACCTGCAGGTCGTTTTTGCAATGGTGCAAACGTTCCGAACAGGTGTTCAAAAGAGGTTGTTATGCCTAAGATGAAAACTCGCCGCGGTGCTGCTAAACGCTTCAAAGCGACTGCACACGGTTTCAAGCGCAAACAAGCATTTAAGCGCCACATTTTGACCAAAAAATCTGCTAAACGTATCCGTCAATTACGCGGCTGTGTAATGGTTCATGTTTCTGACGTGAACTCAGTTCGTCGTATGTGCCCATACATCTAAGGAGATTATAAATGGCTCGTGTAAAACGTGGTGTAGTGGCTCATCGTCGTCACAAAAAAATTCTTGCTCGCGCTAAAGGTTACTATGGTGCTCGTTCACGCGTTTACCGCGTAGCGTTCCAAGCGGTAATCAAAGCTGGTCAATACGCTTATCGTGACCGCCGTCAAAAGAAACGTCAATTCCGTGCTCTATGGATTGCGCGTATCAATGCTGGTGCTCGTCAAAACGGTTTGTCTTACAGCCGTATGATCGATGGCTTGAAAAAAGCTCAAGTGATCATCGACCGTCGCGTATTAGCTGACATCGCTATGCATGATGCAGTAGCATTTGCTGCTTTAGCTGAAAAAGCTAAAGGCGCATTAGCTGCATAAGCTTAGAGATTCAAAAAGAGGCCGCTTTTTAGCGGTCTTTTTTATTTTTAGTGGTTCTATTTTAAAAAAGAAAATAATCAGAGATAAATGATGAAAGACGAAAAATTTCTAAAGGACTTAATTCAAAAAGTACAGCAAGGCCACCAGTTTAAGTACTTATGTTTCTGGGGGCATACTCCTAAACAAGCTGATCTTGTTGATAAAAGCTGTTTTAGCCAGTGGTTTCCTGCGCAATTTAAAGTAGAAGGTGATGAATACTTTACTGCTGAGCACTATATGATGGCGAAAAAAGCAAAGTTATTTAATGATGAAGAAATTTTTGCACAGATTTTGCAGGTTAAACATCCGAATGAGGCGAAACAGCTAGGTCGTAAAGTACGTAGTTATGACGAACAGATATGGCAAGAAAATAGATTTGACATAGTGGTGCAGGCGAACTTTGCTAAATTCTCTCAACATCATAAATTGAAAGAATTCTTATTCGCCACAAAAGACCGTATTTTGGTTGAAGCATCTCCAGTCGATAAAATTTGGGGAATTGGTATGGCGCAAGACCATCCACATATTCAAGATCCATCTCAATGGCAAGGCTTAAATTTGTTGGGTTTTGTTTTAATGCATGTTCGAGAGCGGCTTTTAGCTGAATAAGTTTTTATGAAACAAATTGGTGCTTCACTTTAAAAGTAGTGACAGGAGGAGAACGAATTGCAATCACTAAATGAAAGAGAAATTCGTATAGCTACTTTTAAGGATGCATTATCTATTGCAGAAGTACATGTGCAGTGTTGGAAAGAAACCTATACAGGTATGCTTAAGCAGGAAATATTAGACAAGCTTAACGTGCTAGATAAGGAACAGTTATGGAAAGAAATCACTAAAAGCCCTGATCATAAGTTATTTATCTATACTGAAAATGGAATAGTGAAAGGCTTTCTCGATGGTTATTTAAATCCAGAAAATAATATTGCTGAAATTCTCGCTTTTTATCTTTTAAGAGAAGTTCAAAAACAAGGCATAGGCCGTGAGTTATTCCAAAAGTTCTATCAATGGGCTTTAAATCAAGGTTATGCTTTTATTCGTTTAGACGTTTTTAATAAAAATCCAAGCCGTTTTTTCTATGAAAAAATGGGAGCCAGAATAATTGGCGAAACCGAACTACCGGAGTTCGGCTTCGAAATAACAGAGTTACTTATCAATGGAAACTCTAATCTAAGTTAAAGCCCAAAATAATAAGCCAGAGCACAAATAATAATCGTTAGAATAATCAGCTTAATAACGCCTGAACCAGTGCCTTTATGTTGGTGAGATTTCAAATGTTGTGGATTTTCATTTGATTGCTCGAACGGAGAGGCTTTAACTACAGGTACAATCTGAGCTGTTTGGTAGTGATTTGCAGCCTTAACAATAAGTTTGGCAAACAAATCATCAGTTTTTTGCGTAAAATTTCTTAAATTAATGAGTTGTTCTTGGTCTAGCTCTTCTCCTAATGGATCATTTGCAAGGCGTTTCTTTTGTTCTAAATAATTAGCCAATGCTTGAGTACGAGATAAAAGTTGATGAGCATAATCTGCAGGATAATTCTCTGGAATTAAAGCAAGTCTTGGTTCTTGGCTCGTAATGTTTGTACCATCAAAATGAGCTTTTTGAAATTCTGGCTCCTCAAACCCTGCTGCATATTTACTACGAAATAATTCACTCTCCATAAAGTCAGCTATTTCTTGCCATGGTGGGTTTTTTAAATCAGCTTCAATTTTTTTTGATAATTTTTCATTGAGTTCAAAACGCCAGAAAGTTTCTAAACGAAGCTCACAGGTTTGTGAAGCAGGAGCTTCAAACTCATTATCATTGTTATACCATTCAGCAAGTTCATGGCCGAAAATCCATGCAAATTTCTTATCATTTTGATGGCTAACGATAAAATGAGTATAAGGTAAAAGCTCAACGTTGCTGTTTGGATTTTGCTCTTCATTTAGAAGGCTTGATAAATGTAAACTGAGCTGAGTGGTGCCTTGTTTTTTTAGCGCTTCTAGCCAAACTTGAAAGTGTTGAGCGAGTAAATGCTGAGAAGCTAAGTCACGAAACTGAAAACTATGGTGGTCAAAAATATGATGTTGTCGCCATTGGGTAAAGCTTAAATTCTGACGGAGGTATTCATTACCATACGTCACAAGCGTAAGTTGTTGTTTCCAAATTTGATTGAGCGCCATAATAGTTGATCTCATTGACGATGCTATTATCTTATACGTTTTATCTTTTTGTTGCCTAATACATTTTTCATGATGGATAAACTTCATCAATCTGATGAAAAACTGTTAGAATGCAGTGTTTTATTATATTTTTTTAATTTGTTGCTTTGAGAGTTAATATGTCACTGGAAGCCCTGACCACAGAAGCGCTTGCTGCCATTGCAGCAGCTCAAGACCTTGTTGCACTTGATCAGGTGCGTGTGCAATTTACAGGGAAAAAAAGCCAGCTTGCAGAACAATCGAAAGCATTAGGGAAAATGGACCCTGAAGAACGCAAAGTACAAGGTGCTGCGATTCATGCTGTTCGAGAAACAATTAATACTGCTTTAACAGAACGTCAAGCAGCATTACAACAGGCAGCACTTGAGCAAAAGCTAGCAAGCGAAACGATTGATATTACTTTGCCGGGCCGCGGTCAACGCGTTGGTACAGTTCACCCTGTTACTCAAGTACAAGAAAGAATTTGTCAGTTCTTCACTAAAGCTGGTTTTACAGTTGCGACTGGTCCAGAAGTTGAAGATGACTATCACAATTTTGAAGCATTAAATATTCCCGGTCACCATCCAGCGCGTGCTATGCACGATACTTTCTATTTTGATGCCACTCATTTACTGCGTACGCACACGTCTGGTGTGCAAATTCGTACCATGGAAACAAGTGAGCCACCAATTCGTATCGTATGTCCAGGCCGTGTTTATCGTTGTGACTCTGATCAGACGCATTCGCCAATGTTCCATCAGATCGAAGGTCTATACGTTGCTGAGAACACCAGCTTTGCTGAATTAAAAGGTTTACTCATTAACCTGCTGAATGAGTTCTTTGAAAAAGATTTAAAGGTACGTTTCCGTCCATCATATTTCCCGTTTACTGAGCCAAGTGCAGAAGTAGATATTATGGATGAACGTGGCCGCTGGTTAGAGGTTTTAGGCTGTGGCATGGTACATCCAAATGTATTAAGTGCTGCGGGTATTGATCCTGATAAATACAAAGGCTTTGCTTTTGGTTTAGGGGTAGAGCGCTTTGCTATGTTGCGTTATGGCATTAATGACTTGCGTATGTTCTATCAAAATGATGTGCGTTTCTTACGCCAATTTGCCTAACAGTTTTTCAGGATTAAAAAAGGTTTATAAAGATGAAGATTAGCGAAAATTGGCTACGTACATGGGTTAATCCGGCAATTGATAGTGATACATTGTCTGATCAGTTGACGATGCTTGGTCTTGAAGTTGATGAATTGGCACCTGTTGCTAAACCATTTACTGGTGTTGTAATTGGTGAAGTGCTCACTGTTGAGCAGCACCCTGATGCAGACCGTCTACGTGTTACAACAGTGAATATTGGTTCAGGTGAGCCTTTACAAATTGTATGTGGCGCACCGAACGTTCGTGCTGGAATGAAAGCACCTGTGGCAACCATTGGGGCTGTATTACCTGGCGATTTTAAAATCAAAAAAGGTAAACTTCGTGGAGTTGAGTCACAAGGCATGCTTTGTGGTGCTTCTGAGATTGATCTTGAAGATAAAATCGATGGTTTGCTCGAATTGCCAGCTGATGCTCCAGTAGGAGTAAATATCCGTGAATACCTCAAACTTGATGATAATGTCATTGATATCAGCATTACGCCAAACCGTGGTGACTGTTTTAGTATTCGTGGTATTGCTCGTGAAATTGCAGTTATTAATAAGCTACAAATGAATGAGCCTGTAATTAACTCGGTTGATGCCACCATTGCTGATGAGAAAAAAGTAGTTATTAGTACTGAAGGTGCTCCGCGTTATCTAGGGCGTGTAGTTAAAAACGTTAATGTAAAAGCTGCTACTCCTGATTGGATGGAAAAGGCTTTATCACGTTCAGGAATCCGTACTCATAGTATTTTGGTTGATGTGACCAACTATGTCTTAATGGAATTGGGTCAACCAATGCACGCATTCGATTTGTCTAAAATCGAAGGGACTGTACATGTCCGTCAAGCAACACAACAAGAAAAATTACAACTTCTGAATGATCAAGAAGTTGAGTTGCAAGAAGATATAATGGTGATTGCTGATGATCAAAAAGCTCTAGCAATTGCGGGAATTATGGGTGGTTTATCATCAAGTGTAACTGATGATACGACTGATATTTTCCTAGAAAGTGCTTTCTTCGCGCCACTCGCGATTGCTGGTCGTGCTCGTCGTTTTGGTTTACATACTGACTCTTCGCAGCGTTATGAACGTGGTGTAGATTTCGAATTACCTTTAATTGCGATGAATCGTGCTTCTCAGCTTATTCAAGAGTTAGCAGGCGGTGAGTTTGGTCCAATTACTGTAGCTGAAAAAATTGATCTACTTCCTAAGCGTGAAGCAATTGAACTGAAACAAACTCAGGTAGACCAATTGTTGGGATATCAAGTTGCGGGTGAGTTCATTGCAGATGCTTTAACTCGACTAGGATGTAAGGTAACAGTTAAGGCTGAGGGTGAATGGAGTGTAGTACCTCCATCACATCGCTATGATATGGCTATTTATCAAGATTTAATTGAAGAAGTAGCGCGTATTGATGGTTATGACAATATCCAGATCAGCTTACCAAGCATGGATGTTAAATTTGCTAAATATCAAGATCGTTTTGAACTCGCTGAGCTGCGTCAAACGATCGTGACTTTAGGTTATCAAGAAGCAATTAGCTTTAGCTTTGCTGATGCAAAACTTGAAAAGCAATTAAATCCAGAAGTTCAGCCACTGATGCTAGCAAATCCAATTTCAAGTGATTTGGCTGCAATGCGTAGTACTTTACTTTCTAGCTTAATTCCTTGTGTGCAATATAATCTCAACCGTCAGCAAAGTCGTGTTCGTTTCTTTGAATTTGGACTGCGTTTTGATTATCAAAATGCTAAGAGCATTGAAGATTTAAAACAGATGCCTACGTTGGCTCTGGTTGCAGTGGGTTCACAAGAACCAGAATCATGGCATGTTAAGCCTCAACCAATGGATTTCTTTGATTTCAAAGGTGAGGTGGAGGAAGTTTTAGCTGCTGGTCGTGTTAAGGCTGAATATGTACGTTCTGAGCGTGATTGGTTACACCCAGGGCAATCAGCTGAGATTTTAGTTGATGGTAAATCAATTGGTTACTTAGGTCGCTTGCATCCCTCTCTAGAAAATGAGCTTGATTTAAGCACGACGTGGGTTGCTGAACTTGATCAAACAGCTGTTTTGCAATCTTATGTATCTAATTTTACAGAATTATCACGTTTTCCTTCGGTTAGACGTGATATTGCGCTTTTAATCTCTGATAATATAAATGTTAGAGATATTCAGCAGTTAATCGAACAAACTGGTGGAGAGCTTTTAGACTCTACATGGTTATTCGATGTGTATACGGGTCAGGGTGTCGAAGATGGTAAGCGCTCATTAGCGTTTGCACTTTTGTGGCAACATCCTTCACGTACGCTTGAAGATGCTGAAATTAAATCTGGTATGGACAATATAATCCAAGTGTTAGAAAACACTTATCAAGCGACATTGAGGGCCTCATGACAGCATTAACTAAAGCAGACATGGCTGATCATTTAAGTGAGTTAACCAGCTTAAATCGCCGTGAAGCAAAACAAATGGTCGAGTTGTTCTTCGACGAAATTAGCCAAGCACTTATTGCAGGGGAGCAGGTTAAGCTTTCTGGTTTTGGTAATTTTGAGTTAAGAGATAAACGCGAACGTCCAGGACGTAATCCTAAAACAGGTGAAGAAATTCCAATTTCTGCACGTAGGGTTGTGACCTTCAGAGCAGGTCAAAAGTTTAGACAACGCGTTGGAAATGAGCAGATCGATTGATCTGCTTTTTTTTTACTTATATTTAGATGGCTTTATTCAACTACGATGTGATATCAATTTATCTAGATAGTTTAAGCGGAATGATTTTTGGAATATAAAATTTAGGCGTAAAAAAAGAGGACAGAATGTCCTCTTTTTATCTAATCTTTATAGATTAGTGTGCAGCAGAAGCAGCAGCAACGTCAGAAGCAGAAGCAGCAACGTCAGAAGCAGCAGCAGCAACGTCAGAAGCAGCAGCATCAACAGCTACAGCAGCTTCAGAAGCAGCAGCAGTAGCTTCAGAAGCAGCAGCTACAGCTTCAGAAGCAGCAGCAGGAGCTTCTTCTTTCTTAGAACAACCAACGAAAGCTAAAGTAGCAGCTACAGCAGCAGCAACAGCAAATTTTTTGAATAACATGGCATCACTCTCACAAAAAAGATTTGAGATTAAAAAAACCTAAGTTGGACTGTTTTGCTTTTATTATTCCTAAAACGTAGCTAGGTAACAACGCATGGAGCAGTCTAACTGGTCTGCCGCTATGCTATCACTGCAAATGCTGAAATACTACTGTCGTCTGTCAAAAAAACGTATGAAAAACAGAAAAACAGTCTGTTTTTTAACAGAAAAAAACAATCAATTGGCTCGAGTGTATTGGAAAAGGTGGAGGTAAGCTACTAAAAAACTTATTTTTTTTAATTCAAAAATAATTATTATCAAAAACTTATAAGTAAATTTACATAAAAAACTGCAAAATGTATTTTTGTGTAAAGCTTGTCAACCAAATAAAAAGCCACTCAAAAGAGTGGCTTTTTATTGAAGATTAATCGATTAAGTTGAAGCTTTACGCTTCATTTGATCGAAGAAATCATCATTTGTTTTGGTTTCTTTCATACGATCAAGTAAGAATTCCATTGCCGCTAATTCATCCATAGGATGTAGAAGCTTACGGAGGATCCATACTTTACGTAAGTTATCATCATCCATTAAACGCTCTTCACGACGAGTACCAGATTTCTTAATATTCATGGCAGGGAAGACGCGTTTTTCAGCAATACGGCGATCAAGTGTAATCTCTTGGTTACCTGTACCTTTGAATTCTTCATAAATTACGTCATCCATTTTACTGCCTGTTTCAATCAAAGCAGTTGAAATGATCGTAAGAGATCCGCCTTCTTCAATATTACGTGCAGCACCGAAGAAACGTTTAGGGCGCTCTAATGCATGAGCATCTACACCACCAGTTAATACTTTACCTGATGATGGGATAACGGTGTTGTAAGCACGTGCAAGACGGGTAATAGAGTCAAGAAGAATCACAACGTCTTTTTTATGTTCAACAAGACGTTTTGCTTTTTCAATTACCATTTCTGCAACTTGTACGTGGCGAGCAGGAGCTTCGTCGAATGTTGAAGCAATGACTTCACCGCGAACAGTACGTTCCATTTCAGTTACTTCTTCTGGACGCTCGTCAATTAATAGAACAATCAAGAATACTTCAGGATTGTTTCTAACAATCGATTGAGCAATATTTTGGAGTAACATTGTTTTACCCGCTTTTGGCGGTGCAACAATAATAGAACGTTGTCCTTTACCAATTGGCGCAACTAAGTCAACAACACGAGCAGTTAAATCTTCTGTCGTACCATTACCGAGTTCCATAACCAATTGTTCAGTTGGGAAAAGAGGTGTTAAGTTTTCAAATAAAATTTTATTTCGAGAATTTTCCGGCGTGTCATAGTTAATCTGGTTAACTTTGAGCAACGCAAAATAACGCTCACCTTCTTTTGGAGGGCGAATAGTACCTGTGATGGTATCACCTGTACGCAAGTTAAAGCGTCGGATTTGTGAAGGACTCACATAAATATCATCCGGACCTGCTAAATACGAACCTGCGGCAGAGCGCAAAAAACCAAAACCATCAGAGAGAATTTCAAGAACGCCATCACCAAAAATTTCTTCGCCATTCATTGCATGGCGTTTCAAAATGGCAAAGATAATATCTTGCTTTCGGTTACGAGCCATACCTTCCAGGCCCATAAATTCAGCAATTTTAATTAATTCACCAATTGGTTTTTTCTTGAGTTCAGTTAAATTCATAAGGGTCAGAATTAGGAAAGAGTAGAGTGTGGTTTAAAAAGAAGAAAAATCGCTCGCATACAAAAAAGATTATCGCAATTGTATTTACACAATAACAATTCAGAAGTCTGATTGATTGTTTCGAAGAAAAATGTGAAAAAACAATTTCTGTTGCCGAGTGGCGATCTTTATGTTTGTGTCTTGTAAGAAGCCGGACGAAGATGATTCCCTTCAGTGCCTCTTGAGCATGCAATATAAGCCAGCTTAGTTAATTTGTCAATTTATAGCCGAAAAAAATACGCTATAAAAAAGTATAGCGTATTTTTATTCTTAGCATTTTGACTTAAACATTTTCATCAATAAAGCTAACAAGTTTAGAGCGAGGTACGGCACCAATTTGTTGAGCTACAACTTCACCATTTTTGAAAAGTAATAAAGCAGGAATATTACGGATATTGTATTTCACCGCAATATCTTCGCAAGAAGTTACATCAACTTTAACAATTTTTACTTTACCAGCATATTCACTTGATAGGTCTTCAAGAACAGGTGCAATTGCTTTACAAGGTGCACACCAACCTGCCCAGAAGTCAACAAGTACAGGTGTTTCAGCGTCTAGAACATCTGCTTGGAAGTTATCATCAGTTGTATTTACAATAGTCGCAGACATGGTACGGCTCCAATTTTTAGAAAAAGTGCTATTACTACAGGAGAAATTATCTCTATCAGTATTACATAGCTACTTAGTTCAATGTAAGGGTTTGATGCTATTATTCAAGGCTTAACTAAATTTGTCTAATGGATGCTCACGATATTCATCATCGGCTTGTACAATCGTTTAACAATTAGAAAAATATCGATGGCTATTAATTGTTGATGAAAATGGCTTTTCAATTGCATTCTTGTGAATTACTCTAGGCGTGAATTGTTATGGGTTTAATTCAATAATGTCTGACTTTCTGATTGATGAAGAATTACTTGCCGCCATAGATATGGGGTCGAACAGCTTTCACCTTGCAATTGCACGGGTAGATCATGGCGAAGTTAAAAAAGTTGCTTCGATGTCAGAAAAAGTGCAGCTTGCAGCTGGTTTAGATGAAAATAAAAATTTAACAGAAGCTGCGCAGCAACGTGGTTTAGCATGTCTAGCCCGTTTTGTTGGAAGATTGAGCTCTGTTCAACCTAATCGTTTACGAATCGTGGCTACGAATGCCTTGCGTCAGGCAAAAAATGGTCATGAATTTATTCAAAAAGCTGCAGAAATTTTACCTAAACCTATTGAAATTATTGCAGGACGAGAAGAAGCTCGTCTGATCTATTTGGGTGTATCGCATACCATGGCCAATGGTGGACGTCGCTTAGTTGTTGATATTGGTGGTGGTTCTACCGAATTCATTATCGGTGAAGAGTTTGAACCTATTTACACCGAGTCATTACAAATGGGTTGTGTGGCTTATACAACGGCCTATTTCTCTGATGGGGAAATCACACAAAAAGCATTTGATAAGGCCGTAGTTGCTGCTCGTAAAGAACTTTCTGCTATTGCAACGACTTATAAAATGGAAGGATGGGATACGGTCGTTGGTTCGAGTGGAACGATTAAGGCCTGTCGCCAAATTATGGTCAATATGGGCTTAAGTGATGAACAAGAAAATGTCACTCGAGAAGGACTATATAAACTTAAGGATAAATTACTTAAGTTTAAAAATGTTTCTGAAATTGATTTTGAAGGCTTAAGAGAAGATCGACGAGCAGTTTTGCCAGCCGGATTGGCAATTTTGTACGCAGTTTTTGAAGTTTTAGAAATTGATCGTTTGGCATATTCTGATGGTGCATTACGCGAAGGTGTGATGTATGACCTGTTAGGTCGATTTAAACATGAAGATATCCGTGATCGTAGTGTACAGGCCTTAATGGGGCGTTATAACGCCGATCCGAAGCAAGCAGAACGAGTTGTAAACACAGCACAACAATTATTTGATGGTGTCGCGAAATCTCTTAATTTAACGAGTGAAGACAGTGACTTACTGCGTCGATCTGCTTATTTGCATGAAATTGGTTTAGCAATTAGTCATGGTGGTTATCATCGCCATGGTGCTTATTTATTACAGCACTCAGATATTCCAGGTTTCTCGCAAATTGATCAAAATCATCTTTCACATTTAGTTGCTCACCATCGTCGTAAATTGCGAAATGATGTAAAAAATGAAATTTTGAAGGCTGGTGGTCATAAATTACTTTACTTAAGTTTATTACTTCGCCTAGCAGTTTTACTCAACCATAGTCGAAGTGATCAGATGCTTCCTGCCATTGAACTGACCATCATAAATGATCAACAATGGCAGCTTAGTGTTTCTGGTGATGCCAAACAATGGCCATTGTTAGTTGCCGACTTGCACGATGAGCAAGAGCAGTTTAAGCATTGGGACATTGAATTGAATATTCAGTCGGAAAAATTTATCGATTAAAGGGATAATATTCGACCTATGAAAAAATCTACTCAGTCCAAAGCTTGGACAACGGTTCAAATTGCACGTCATCCTGAACGTCCGCAGTTTCTAGATTATGTCGGTGAAATCTTTACAGAGTTTGACGCCTTGCATGGTGATCGTTTGTTTGGTGACGATGGTGCGATGGTAGGTGGTCTTGCTCGTTTTGACGGTCAACCTGTGATGGTCATTGGACAACACCGTGGTCGTAGTACCCGTGAAAAATTAAAGCATAACTTCGGTATGGCTAACCCTGAAGGTTACCGTAAATCTCAACGCCTATTAGATATGGCTGAGCGTTTTAATCTTCCGGTCTTCACGTTTATTGATACGATGGGTGCTTACCCAGGTGTTGGTGCTGAAGAGCGTGGACAAGCCGAAGCAATTGCAACGAGTCTTGCTCAACTTTCAAGCTTGAAAGTTCCTGTTGTTGCAACAGTACTGGGTGAAGGTGGTTCTGGTGGTGCTTTAGGTATTGGTGTTGCTGACAGAGTCATTATGTTATCGCACAGTATTTATTCTGTGATTTCACCAGAAGGCTGCGCATCTATTTTATGGAAAACTGCTGAAAAAGCGGCTCAAGCGAGCGAAGCTTTAGGTTTGACAGCAGACAAATTACAATCTCTAGGTATTGTTGAATATGTAGTAGATGAAGGCGAGGGGGCACATTTAGACCCTGAGCAAGTCATGCAAAACCTAAAAGTAGTTCTGAAGCAAGCTTTGGATGAATTGCTACCACTGGAAGCAAATGAACGATGCGAAGCACGTTATCAACGTTTAATGAAGTTTGGCAGCGCAAATTTAGGCATAATGTCTTAAAGCAGGCTCAACTATTTTCAGAAAATAGTTCTTTTCTTATTGGATGTAGTGGCGGCATGGATTCTATGCTGCTGCTATATTTGATGTCTCAAATTTTCCCTCAAAAGATCCGAGCAATCTATATCGATCATCAGCTGCAATCACAAAGTGCAGAGTGGGGGAAACTAGTCGCTGAACAGGCTACTCGTTTAGATATTCCTTTTATTATTCAAAAAGTTCAGGTTACCGACGGTAATTTGGAAGCTCAAGCACGTCAGGCGCGTTATCAAGCTTATCGACAGCATTTGCAACCGAATGAAACCTTAGTACTTGCTCATCATCAGCAAGATCAGGCTGAAACAGTCATACTCCGTTTATTATCGGGTGCAGGTGTTGATGGATTAGCTGCAATGCAGTCTGTGGATTACCGTGTAGACATGACGATTTGGCGTCCTTTTTTAGACTTATCTCGTGAGCAAATTGCTGATTGGACTACTCAACTTGAAATTGAGTATGTAAATGACCCGACAAATTACGATATTCATTATGATCGGGCATGGTCGCGTGAGGAACTTTGGCCATTTTTACAAAACAGATTTCCTAAAATGCAGCAAGCACTGAGCCGAACAAGCTACTTGATGCAAGATGCTTCTGAAATTTTAGAAGAAGTTTTGAAAGCTGATTTAAAACATTGTGGTACTGCTGAGTGTTTAGACTTAACTAAACTTTTAGATTTATCTGTTGCTCGTCAACGTCAATTACTTTCGGTTTGGATGAAAGGTGATGGGCAATATCGACCTGCATTTGAAATGGTTGAGCGTTTAAAAAATGAAGTGATTGATTCAAAGTCCGATGCACAAGCAGCATTACACTGGAATCAGTTTTACTATGTCCGTTATCAACACCATCTTTATAGATTGAGTAAGCAAGTTTTTCTTGCTGAAAAATTAAACCCAGTCGAAGCTGAGTCAGAGCATCATTTCCAAATGGGGGAAATAGTGCATTACGCTTCAGGAAATTTTCAGATCACACAAAAAAATATCGGTTTGAGTCCATCTTTATTAAATAAAAAATTGACGATAATTCGACGTCAAGGTGGAGAAAAAGTCCATTTATATGGTCGTGTTGGGCAATGGCCATTAAAAAAAGCAATTCAAGAAGCACATATTTTGCCTTGGCTTCGTCATACAATTCAAATATTAGTCATAGATAATGTTATGCTTGGGGTTTTTACACCGAAAGGATTTTGGTTGGCTCAGTCTCCGTATTGTGAGCAAGGAGGATGGCAACCGGATTTAATTTCTCATTCTTGTAATCTGGTAAATGGCGAATATGGTTATGGCAAGTGCAGTAAATTGTAATATCTGTTTTATTGGTGGCGGTAATATGGCCCAAGCGTTAATTGGCGGGCTCATTTCAAGAGGTTTACCACCGACACGTATTACTGTTTCAGATCCTGTTGAGCAGATCCGTCAATTATTACAAGAGAAAGAAGTCCACGTAACACAAGATAACGTGGCTGCAATTCAAAATGCTGATGTTGTCGTACTAGCGGTAAAGCCGCAAGTTTTGGCGACTGTTTTACGTCCGTTGAAAGGTCTTTTATCAGATAAATTGGTCATTTCAATTATTGCTGGTGCTGAAATTCAAACGATATCAAACTTAATTGATAGCAATCGAATTGTTCGCGTTATGCCGAATACACCAGCTCTGGTTCAAACTGGCGCGCACGGTATCTATGCAAATGATGTAGTAGGTACTTCGGATCGTGAATTAACAAGTCAGATTTTAGCGGCCACAGGCTTAACAATTTGGGTAAACTCCGAAGCTCAAATTGATGCGGTAACAGCAGTTTCTGGTTCAGGCCCTGCATATTTTTTCTATCTGATGGAAAGTATGATCCGTGCGGGTAAAAATTTAGGACTGGATGAAAAAGTTGCAACTGCGTTAACTCTTCAAACGGCGTTAGGTGCAGCTCAAATGGCAATTACCAGCTCAAACACTCCATCTGAACTTCGTAAGAATGTGACATCGCCAAATGGTACAACACAAGCTGCACTTGAAGTTTTTGACCGTGCACAAATCTCCCAAAATATTCAATCTGCATTGGCTGCTGCACAGAAGCGTAGCCAAGAATTGGCTCAAGAATTGAGTGACAGTGCGAAATAGCTTAAATAGGATAAGACAACTATGGGTGCAAATTCTGCGCTAATTTTTGGAATTTTAATTAATGTCGCGATTTTATTGGTCTTTTTCCGTTTTTTAATGCAATTGGCGGCAGTAAGTCCTTATAATCCTGTGGTTTTATCGACCGTAAAGGCGACTAAAATTGTTGATATTTTTGGCCGAATTTTTCCGACGGTCGCAAAAGGCCGGTTTAATTTAGCTGCGTTAGCTCTTTTAATTATTTTATATTTACTGAAAATTTTCGGTGTGATGTATCTGTCTGGTTCTATGCCAAATAGTCCGATTCATTTAGTGATTCTGACATTTGTGACTATGATTCAGGACTTGATTCGTTTCTGCCGTTATTTAATTTTCGCGACAATCATTTTGAGCTGGGTGGTTATGTTCACTCAATCTCGTTCACCTTATATTGAAGTGATTCAAGATTTAGCTGAACCATTACTCGCACCATTCCGTCGTTTATTGCCTAATATGGGAATGATTGACTTATCGCCAATTTTGGCATTTTTGGCACTCTATATTGCCGAAATTTTAATGAATGAAGTTGCTAAAGTTCTCTTAACTGGTCTTTAAGCTAACTCAATAAAAAGGGCTGTATTTCACAGCCCTTTTTTATTTCTATTAATTAATGGGCGTCATCCCAGTTTTTTCCTTGTCCTACTTCAACCACTAAAGGCACAGAAATTTCTACAACAGATTCCATGACTTTTGCGATTTGTTTGGAAAGTTCTTCAGCAATGTTTTGATCGGCTTCAAAAACTAATTCATCGTGTACTTGAAGTAGTAATTTGGCTTGATCTTTTGGCAAGATTTTATCGACTTCAATCATAGCAATTTTAATAATATCAGCTGCACTACCTTGTAAAGGTGCATTGATTGCAGCACGTTCGGCAGCCTTACGCACCATCACATTTCGTGCATCAATATCTGGTGTATATAGACGACGGCCTAAAATAGTTTCAACAAAACCTTGCTCTGATGCAACTTGACGCGTGCGTTGCATATATTCATAGATGCCAGGATAGCGTTGGAAATATTGTTTAATATAATTTTGTGATTCTTGACGTGTGAAACCTAACTGGCGAATCAAGCCAAACTCAGACATACCATACAGTAGACCAAAGTTTACTGCCTTAGCTTGGCGACGTTGATCATTGGTCACATCTTCAATTGCAATGCCCAATACTTCTGCAGCGGTACGGCGGTGAACGTCTTGTCCGTGCTGGAATGCATGTACTAAAGCATCATCCTGAGAAAAATGAGCCATTAAACGTAGTTCAATTTGCGAGTAATCGGCTGCTAGTAAAACTCGGCCTTCGGGTGCAATGAATGCTTTACGAATCTGACGGCCAATTTGTCTACGAATTGGAATATTTTGTAAGTTAGGATCAGAAGAGGAGAGGCGACCTGTCGCTGTGAGTGCTTGATGATAGCTCGTATGCACACGGTGCGTGTCGTTATGAGATTGCTCTACTAGACGGTCCGTATAGGTACTTTTTAGCTTTGCCAAACCACGATGCTCTAGAATAATTTCCGCTAAAGGATGTTCAATTTTTTCTAAAACACTTTCACTGGTGCTGTATTGTCCAGTTGCAGTTTTTTTACCGCCTTTGATTCCTAATTTATCAAATAGGATTTCGCCTACTTGCTTAGGTGAAGCGATATTAAAAGTTTCATCTGCAATTTCCATAGCCTGATTTTCAAGGCCTTCCATGGTTTTTGCAAACTCAACGCTTAATTTATCTAAGAAAGCATGATCTAAACGAATACCATCTTCTTCCATGCCTGACAAAATTCGGGCAACCGGCATTTCGATGTTATATAAAATATTTTCTAACTCAGGAAATGGCTTAAGTTTGTTTGAAAGTACTTCATACAAACGATAGGTCACATGAGCATCTTCTGCTGCATAGTGAGCAGCAACTTCAATCTCAATTTGATTAAAAGTTTTCTGCTTTGCACCCTTACCAGCAATTTGTTCAAAGGTGGTCGTTAAGTGGCTTAAGTAGACACGAGCTACATCATCCATGCCATGACGAGTCGCTGCTGCATTTAGTACATACGATGCCAGCATGCTATCGAAATACCAGCCTTTTAACTCAATTCCATGATTAGCAAAGATATGGGCATCATATTTAAGATGATGACCGATTTTTTTAACCGCTTCATTTTCTAATACAGGCTTAATTTGAGCCAGAATTTGTTCACGGTCCAGTTGCTGCGGTGCATTTTCATAATTATGTGCTAAAGGAACATAATAAGCGTCTTGAGCATCAAAGGCGATTGAAAAACCAACCATCTCGGCAATACGATAATCAAGACTTGTGGTTTCTGTATCAATGGCAAAATGATCAGCATTTTGCATGCGTTGCAAGAGTTGATCCCACGCTTCTTGAGTTAAAACGGTATGATAATTTGCAGTTCCAAGTTGGTCATCTTGACTAGTTAAGCTTGCTTGATCTTCGGTTTCTATAGCGTCAGCCGGTTTAACTTCATCTTGAACGACTACTTGTGAAACTTGTTGTTTATAAGTAGAGCTGTTTGGATTATTCGGATGATCAAGTGACTGTAACTGATTTCTAAACTCAAGCTCAGTATATAAGTTACGTAAAGCATCAACATTTGGATCGGTAAGCTTTAATTCATGCCAGTCGAGTTCTAAAGGAAGATCACAGACAATGCTAGCTAACTGGTGATCAAGCTTAATATTGTCTAAATTATCTTTAATATTTTGGCTAATCTTGCCTTTAAGTTGATCAGCATTGGCAATGATATTCTCTAAAGTGCCATATTCAGTCAGTAACTTAGCTGCTGTTTTTGCACCTACGCCAGGCACACCCATGATACCATCAGACGCATCGCCCATAAGGGTTAAGTAGTCGATAATCTGATTTGGCCAAACGCCAAATTTTTCAAATACACCGTCGGTGTCCATTACGCGATCTTTAAAGCTATCTTCAAGTTTGACATGATCATTGACGAGCTGAGCCATGTCTTTATCTCCAGTTGAGATAAGTACATGATGGCCTTCAAGCACGGCACGTTTAGCAAGTGTTCCGATAATGTCATCTGCTTCTGCACCCGGAAGACTATATAAAGGAATGCCTTGAGCTTTAATTAATGCATGTAAATATGGAATCTGTTGAGATAACTCTTCAGGCATGGTTGGGCGATCACCTTTATAAATAGGTGAAAGCTTATGGCGGAAAGTTGGCTCAGGCGTATCAAAAATTACGGCCATATGCGTCGGTTGCATACGACGCATAAGTTTTTGAATCGCAGAAATTGCTCCACGTATTGCATTGGTATGTAACCCTGTAGAGGTCGTCAATGGTGGTAATGCATGATATGCACGAAATAAAAAATAGGACCCATCAACCAAGACAAATGGTGGCATTGAACAATTCCTTAATTTGAATTACGGGTATTTTACGTGAAAACGGCTATGAATGCAGGATTATGATTTTTGCAGTATTTTGTATGTATAAATATACGCTTGTATTGGCTTGAAGTAAGATGACATGTAATGAAGGTGTCATATTGCTAAGCCCATGTATAAAAAAGACAAACAGGGAATGATCATCGTTTTGATCGCTTTGACTTTGTTTTTAGCCATTTCAATTGGTTTTAAATTTCAGAGTGCTGTTGCTGCTTTATCTATTGCACTCGTGGTAGTACTGGTTCAGTTATTATCAAATCTGCATCAGCGTCTGACTCATTTAGAACAACAGTTTTCTCAGCAGAAAAAACCACTTTATTCTATTCATACGCAAACAATAGTGATTTATGCAGCCGCCTTGGTTGCATTAGTTGCTTATATGAATCACTGGATGTGGATTGCTGGTGGGGCATTACTGGTTTTATTGTTATGTTTAGTCCAAACGATTAGTGCGTTTCATACTCGACTGTTATACCTCGAGTCAGTGAAACCAACTGTTCATGTAAATGAAACTCTACAAACAGAAATTATAACTCCAGCGGTAGTGCAAGTTGATTCCAATAGTACAGACACATTAATTCCCGTTGAAACGGCAATTTTAAATCACACAGAACAACCAACTCAGGTACAGAGTACATGGTGGCAACCAGCAGTCGACTGGATGGTCCATGGCAATCCAATTTTAAGAGTTGCTGTCGCTGTGTTGATGGTTGGGGTAGTGCTGTTATTGCGTTTCGCAAGTGAGCACTGGCAACTTAGTTTAGGTGTAAAACTTGGTTTTATTGCAATTGCCGGAGGCGTATTAACGGCATTTGGATATAGCTTGCAAAAGAAAAATCAGCTTTTTGCTGTAGCATTGCAGGGGGTAGGGCTAGCTGTTGTATTCCTAACACTCGTGTTCTCGCATCATTTTGGAGTAATTGCTAATCTCACTACAGCGAGTATTCTGTTTACGATCTTATTAGCTATTACGGTATTCCTGAGTTTAAAACAACAAGCTATTTATTTGGCAATTTTAGCACTCGGCATGGCCTATGCAGCCCCTTTAGTTATTCCACAATATCGTCCAGATGTAGTCTTCCTATTTAGCTACTATTTGGTAATTAACTTAGCAGTTGCTGCGGTTAATTTTATTCAGCCTTGGAAAATCTTAAATCAGATTGCTTTCTTTGCCACAATGTTTATTGGTGGTAGTGCGATAGGTTTTTATGCAGAACCAGCAAAATTTGACACATTAGACTGGATTTTATGGCTACATATAGCTCTGTTTATTTGGCTTAGCGTCCGTTATAGCCAAAATATATCTCGAGTTTCAGCACGTGAACAACAAGAAGGCATTCGTTTACCTCCGCTCTTAGATGTTGGTCTTATTTTTAGTGTGCCTGTACTAGGCTTTACGCTACATGCCTATTTAGTCCATGAGTCTACTCAAGCGTTGACGATTGGTGCTGCTGTTTTGGCTGGTACCTATGCGGTATTAACTTTTTGGATCAAAAAGACCCATCCTCAACTTTCAGTTCTTGCTAAAAGCTTTTTCATCCTTGCCGTTGCATTTTTTGCCTTAATCTTTCCACTCGCGAAAGGGGCACATTGGACTGCGATTGGTTGGGTTGCTCAAGGTACGGCCCTCATTGTATGGGGAGTAACTGAGCGCTACCGTTTGAGCCGATATATTGGTGTAATTTTAGTTTTACTCAGTTCGGTTGCATTGTTTTATCAATTTTGGGCGAATGCAGAGTTCCCGACGCTAAGCACAAGCATTTATGCAATTGCCCAATTCATTTCGGCCTATTATTTATTGCAATACAACAGTAAAGAGCAACAGTATTTTAGCGCCAGCATGTTTAGCGGCATTTTCTTATGCTTAGGTATGTATGCGGGCGCTATCGCTGGTATAGAAATTTTGGCATGGCAACATCATGGCTTAAGCCCATATTTGATGATTGCGATACTATTATTATCAATATTTAGTGTAGTGGTTCACTACAAACTAAGGGTTCAATGGCAGAGTTTACAGTTAGGTTTAATTGGCCTGTTATTATTGTTAATTCTAGGTGAAGCCTTTACTAGTCAAGTATTCAGCATATTTAAATGGCCGAGTATATTACAGCAGGGTACTTTCCTCATCGCAGCAACGCTTCTTAGTGCTTTATTCATTATGGCTCAACCTCAATCAGGTCAGTTTGGATCTTTGAAGGTCTGGTCTGGTTTGAGCTGGTTGGCATTAGCAACGGTTGGTTTGGCAATATTTCCACAAATGCCACTTGTTGCTCTGGCTTTCGTTCCTGTGATTTATTCCCTTTGGGTGTATAAGGCTCATAAAACTACCTTGTTACATCAAATTCCAGTGTGGTGTTTAAGTCTACTTTGGTTGCTAGTAGTGAGTGTAGACCGGCATTCTGCTGAGTACCTTTACTTTGTTCCTTTGATTAACTTAACTGACTTACTTTCAATTTCAGTATTTGCTGGTCTACTCTTTATTATTTATCAGCATACTTTTGATCAAGATAAATCACTGGAGTGGACTTTTAAAATTACAACAATTCTAGTGGGGTTGTTGGTATTCAGTAGTGTGGTGGTCAGAGGCTTGCACTATTACTGGGCAACACCACTCTGGAGTGCTGCAATTTGGACAAATGGAATCGTACAGTTAAGTCTGACATTGCTTTGGGTAATCTTGGCATTTATTTTAACTACATTCTCTAGCCGAAAAATGATTCGTCAATTATGGTTTGTAGGTGCTGCGCTTTTAGGGATTGTGGTATTAAAACTGATTTTGCTTGATCTATCGCAAAGTGCGACTTTAACTCGAGTCATTTCATTTATTGGCGCGGGCGGGGTAATGTTGATTATTGCTTATCTTGCGCCATTACCACCATCATCCGCTGTACAGAAAAATGAAGAGCCTAAGCTTTAGGCTCTCGATTTAATTCTTTTTGATTACTGTATTGATCGATATCATCTTCAGCAAAAATACTAGATGGTCGATCAATCAAACCCATTTTAGGAACAGGAATTTCAATTCGGTTATCTAAAAATCCATTTCGAATTCGTTCTTGCATCTCATCTCGAACTTTTAAAGAGTTCTCTTGTCGACACCACATTGTAAATAAAAGCTCAATTGATGATTCTCTAAATGCGGTCACTGTAACAGCAGGCTTTGGGTCATCTAATACAAGAGGATAATGAGCTGCTACATTCAGTAGAACCTCGCGAACTTTAATGATGTCTTCATGGAAGTTGATTGCGAGCGTAATTGGAATACGACGTATTGGGTATTTAGATAAGTTGTGCACGGGAGCACGAATGAGTTGTTCGTTTGGCAAACGAATATAGACATTGTCTAATGTAAGTAGCTTAACTGAAAGCAAATCAATCGAGATCACTTCACCTTCAATTGTATTTCCACGAATGAGCGTAATCTGGATCGTATCACCGACTTCAAATGAACCTTCACCAATCAAAAATAAACCACTGATTAAGTTACTGGCTGATGTTTGCGATGCGAAACCAAGCGCTACGGTTAAAATCCCTGCCGCGCCAAGAAATACACTGAGTTTAAAACCAGCTTCTTTTAAACTCGTCATAATGAAGAGTAAGAAAATAAAATAAAAAATACCGCGGCGCCACACCAGACGTTGATGAGCATTAAAACGTGAGCCAATGGTTCTAATAAATGTATTTGAAATAATACGGGCAAGAACAAAACCAATAAAACACAGCACAACACCGACTAAAATTTCACTAATACGTTCGGTATTGATATTGGTAAATATGCTTGTGAGGCTATCAGCGATATCCTTAGGAATACTTGTATCAGCCATATAAACCTCTTAAAAGAATGAATCAAACATATTGAATAATGCTCCACCAGGTGAACGTGGTGGGTGAACATAGGTCACTTCACCAGCAAGCGGGGGCGTACGGTTTTCAATACGAATTCGTGCGGGACGATCAGAACCTTCATAATAAACTTTAATTTGAGAAGTCCATAAACGACCGGTACTTTCACTATAAAAAAGAGGTAGAGCTGTAACGGGCACGTTCATGCGGTCAAAACGCAATTGATGATTACTGGTATTGTGAAAATCAATCGGTGTAACCGCACGAAAAGCTCGAGGCGTTAACAGGTTCAAGTCGGTACGCCCATCTACAGAAGTGGCATAACAAATTTCACCTTGCTGGGCATTTGGACCAAACCACGTATCTTTAGGTTGAATCACAGGAATCTCAAACAAAGGCTCATGCTGACTTTCAACTAAACCTGCAATCCATAGTGGTGTACTAATATAAAGAGTTCCGCGTTGACCTGCTGGAATGTAGATAGGATCAACGGGTTTAATGACCACAGAACGGTCTGCCAGACGGGGCATAAGTAAAAATTCTGGATTAGTTTTCCGAAACATGTAGCGTTCTACTTGAACAGTATGCGGAAAGGCAAAATTCGGATCGGCAATTGGATGCCAATCTTGCTCATTATCGTCTTGAAGAGATGGGCGATAATATTCGATACGCCATTCTTTTATACCGCGCGTTAGACGAAAAAGCATTGAACCAAATTGCCATGCTTTAGACTGATTAATTTCAAAGCGCTGTTCTCCCCACCATTTTAAGGAATTCTGGGGGCGAGGCTGATATTCATTATTTTCAAACAAGACGTAAAATTCCTCTACCGAGTTGTTAAACAGACTTCACGCTGTAATCTGCTTAGAGTACACTCAAAATCACCTTACTCATCATTATAAATTGTGATGCAAATATTGAAACAAATACAAGTTCCATATAGTTTTGCCAAGCGTCATGGTGTTTTATTTCGTTATGACGGTGATCAAGTATTTATTATTAGACGTCAAAATACTGAAAAAATTGCATTGCAGGAAGCAAGACGAATTCTAGGTAAGCCAGCTCACTTCCAATTATGTACTGAACAAGAATTTAATACGCTCTTAAGTACAAGCTATGCTGGCGATACAGGGGAATCACAACAAGTTGCAGCAGGTTTAGAAGATCATCCTGATTTATTAAGTTTGGCTGATCAGGTTCCTGAGACAGAAGATTTGATGGATCAGGAAGATGATGCTCCAATTGTTCGTCTGATTAATGCACTACTTTCAGAGGCAATTCGAGTAGGGGCTTCTGATATTCACATTGAAGCTTTCGAAAAGAAATTATCTGTGCGATTACGTGTAGATGGTCAATTACGTGAAGTTGTACAGCCGCGCCGTGAGTTGGCACCGTTGCTAGTTTCACGTATTAAAGTCATGGCAAAACTCGATATTGCAGAAAAGCGAGTGCCACAAGATGGGCGTATTTCTTTACGCCTTGCAGGCCGAGAAGTAGATGTTCGTGTTTCGACTTTACCATCTTCACATGGTGAAAGGGTCGTAATGCGTTTGCTCGACAAACAAGCTGGTCGACTTAATATGATCCACTTGGGATTAATGGCAAATGACTATGAGCGTTTAACTCAGTTAGTACATCGTCCTCATGGCATTATTTTGGTCACAGGGCCTACAGGTTCGGGGAAAACAACGACTTTGTATGCAGCTTTATCTGATCTAAATGATAATACGCGCAACATCTTAACTGCCGAAGATCCAATTGAATATCAACTTGAAGGCATTGGTCAAACACAAGTTAATACCAAAGTGGATATGACGTTTGCTCGTGCTTTAAAAGCAATATTGCGTCAAGATCCAGATGTGGTGATGGTAGGTGAGATTCGTGACTTGGAAACGGCTGAAATTGCAGTTCAAGCATCGTTAACTGGACATTTGGTTTTATCGACACTACATACCAATACAGCTATTGGTGCGGTTACTCGACTTAAAGATATGGGAATCGAGCCTTTCTTATTATCAAGCTCTTTAATTGGGGTGATTGCTCAACGTTTGGTTCGTACTTTATGTCCACATTGTATGACATGGCGCGAAGCTGATACTTTTGAAAAACAGGTTTTTCAACATATTCATAATGAACCATTGTTGCAGTTACCTGAAGCCAAAGGGTGTGACCATTGTTCACATTTAGGCTTTAATGGACGTACAGCTATTTATGAAATCGTACCTGTTGATGAACCTATGCGCCGTCTCATTCATGGTAATGCGGCTGAATATGAATTAGAAAATCATGCTCGTGAGTATTCAGGTTCAATTCGTGATGATGGTCTGCGTAAAGTACTCGCAGGTAAAACGACACTTGAAGAAGTGCTTCGAGTAACCAATGAAGCAAGCGAAGTCTAATTTGTAACATGCAACAAAAAATGCCCGATATGATTCGGGCATTTTTTTATATCGAAACTTATTCAGTCACAATATTAAAAGTTACATCAATATTGTTGCGAGTTGCATTTGAATATGGGCAAACAATATGAGCTGCTGCAACTAATTTTTCAGCTTCTTCACGATCCATACCCACTAAGTAAACATTTAAAGTTACTTCGATGCTAAAACCTGTAGGAATTGGACCAATACCTACTTCACCTTCTACGTAAGCATCTTTACTAATATTAAATTTATCGCGGTTTGCAACAAATTTTAAAGCGCCTAAAAAGCATGCTGAATAGCCAGCTGCAAATAATTGCTCAGGGTTTGTTACGGCACCACCAGCGCCACCCATTTCTTTAGGTACACCAAGTTGTACATCTAATACACCGTCAGATGAAGTTGCACGGCCATCACGACCACCGGTTGCTTTAGCTTTTGCACGATAAACAACTTTTTCTAATGACATCGTTTTTATTCCTAAAATAAATTGAATACAAATATATCGTACACGACTTAATTATTTTGACAAGTATATTTTTTGAAAAAATTGCTATTTATTTAACTAGGTTTGTACGGAGTTTGGTAAGTTGATCTTTCAAGCCTAATAGTGTTGTCATGTCACATGAACTTGCTTCTAGTACGCCTGCTGGAATATCCAATGCTTGATCTTTTAATTTTTTTCCTTCATCGCTAAGTGTAATAATCACTTGTCTCTCGTCTTGAGTTGAGCGGGTACGATGAAGTAAACGTAGGGCTTCTAACTTTTTCAAGATAGGAGTGAGAGTGGATGATTCTAAAAAAAGTTTGGTGCCAATTTCTGAAACAGTCACTTCATCCTGTTCCCATAAAACTAACATCACTAAATATTGGGGATAGGTAAGTCCCAAAGGCGCGAGAAGTTTTCTGTAGAGTTGATTAAGCGCTAAATTTGTTGAATAAATGAGGAAGCACAATTGATTCTCAAGCTTTAAGTTTTGACAGTCTTGGTCCATATATTCCTCAAAGAAACTCTGTATTGCTTTTGTAGTATATCGCGTTCTATTCAGTTTCTTAAATGTTCATCAGAATAGGTTATGAATAAAGTAAATTAAGAGACATAAAAAATGGAATAATTAATCCAATTATTCCATAACATAAAAATATTTTAGATAAAATTGTCTACCACAGATCTGCAATTTTTTTCATTAAACGCGCACGATATTTAGCGGTAGGATTATTTGCATTGCGTTGTTGCTCTTGTTCATAAAAATCTTGCCATGCAGTAATCATTTCAAGCGTTGTTCCTTGTTTTTTAATCATAGAAACATCTGCTGGCTGAATATTTTCTAAACGTTGTCTTGCGCCTTCTGCACCCGTTCCCCATCCAATGATTCTCTGGCCAAATGCAGGCAAAGGAATATCTTTAGGAGTAGAGGGGAGAATATCTGATTTGAGCTGTGCCGTTGGTGAAACGAAATGATTCGTTGTCCCAAACTCAGCATAACAATGAATATTTGCCCCCAAGCAAAAAAAGCTAAATAAGTATTTCCACATGAATAATTAAACTTTTAATAGTGAATTAATTTACGGTGTGTCATTAGAGGCATTGAAGAGCGGACGAGATCTTGCGCTGTTAGATCAAAGGGCACAGTAATTAAACCATTTCCTTCATATCCAATCATACTTAAAATTTGGCCACGACTATCAGTTGCCCCAGAGTGTCCCCAGGTCTGTCGTTTTTCACCATGCCAGCCCTGTTGTGCTGCACCTAAAACATAACATTGGCTATCCATTGCCCGAGCTTGTAACAAAAGCTGCCAGTGCATTTGTCCAGTTGTATAGGTAAATGCAGCAGGGGCAGTAAGAATATGAGCGCCTTGTTGTCTTAGCGTTAGAGCAAGCTCTGGAAAACGCAAGTCATAACATACCATTAAGCCAATATTGCCAAAAGGGGTAGATGTGACTACTACGTCTGTTCCTGGTTCAAAGAAACGAGACTCCTGATAACCACCGACAGCATCACCCACTTGTACATCAAATAAATGGATCTTGTCATAACGCGCTTCTGTACGCTCAGGGCTAATGCAGAGGCTAACAGTTCGGACGCGACCATCTTGAATAGTGGATCCATCTGGACGGAATGGGCAAGGTAAGGTGCCAGCCACAATCCAGATTTGATATTGATGTGCGAGTTTCTCAAGCCTTTGTTGAATAGATTCAAATTGCTCAGCAGTTTCACGTTGTTTTCCAGCAGCAAAACATACAAAGTTTTCGGGGAAAACAATCAAACTGGCATTTTGCGCCTTGCTCTGTTGAATCAAAGACTCAATGACTTGAAAATTATTTTCAATATCATCTTGAGAGTTCATTTGAGCAACAGAAACGAGGGTCATATTCTAATCCGGCTTAGTGTTGAAAATCAGGCATTTTGTTTGTCCGATACCTGTTCAAGAGTATCTTGTTCTTTCTGTAACTGCTTAACAAGTGGCTCAAACATATTCTGATTGTTTGCATTGAGTTTCATCAATGTCTTATGTGCATCCAGAACAGTTCTTAGCATTGCATTATGAGTGATTTGTTCATCTGTTAACGTTAATGTGCAAACGTTAGGATCACCACAATAATTCAAAATGACAAAAACTTGCCCTAGCCCCATACTGTTGGCTAAGGTTGTGATATCTGGATTGGTAGATAGCATCACAGCTTGAATATGATGAGTCTGTTTAAGCTTTAAACCCAGCTTAGCTAGGATGCCTAATACAGTACTATCAATAAATGTTGTTTGGGTTAAATCAACGATTGCACCTACAACATTCTCTTGCTGTTCAATTCTGTTTAAAAGTTTGTCTAGACTTATACAAGAATGGGCTCGCACTTCACCAATAAGTTTGAAAATATGCGTTCCATTTAAACTTGCATATTCAACATGACCTGTTGACATATAAATGCCATTTTCAGAGAAGGATAGAAAAATTATCACATAGTGCCATCCCAGACTCAAGAGTCCTTAAGTCGTATATTATGTAATTAATTGATTCGTAAATTAATTCATTCGACAAAGACTGAAGATGGCAATATCATCGGCCACATGATCGGGTGCTTGAAATGATTGATTTTGCAAATGATGGACCAATTGTTGGAACTGATCGTTTAAACCACCATCAAAAGGTTCGAGGGCTCCGTCCGAGCAAACAATGAAGCGAGCATGGCGATTTAATGTACAAATATGCTCTTCAACTTCAAGTTCATCAGTTAAACCTAGTGGGAAACTGCTCGTTGTTAGAATCTTCGGTGCCTGATTAGGCTCAAAAATAATAGGAGGAGGGTAGTGCCCAGCACTTGACCAGCGAAGAGTATGTGTTTCAAGGTTTAAAATACCCACCACAATCGTAATGTGCTTTTCGATATTCTCTTGAACTAACATCCCATTTAATTTTTTTATTAATTGTCTTGGGGTCTTAGAGCGACCATGAAATGCTGCCATCCATGATGTTAATAAACTACTGGTTACACCATGGCCTGAAACATCAGCAAGATAGAATAAAACTTCTTTGTCATTTAATTTCCAATAGTCGTACCAATCACCGGAAAGATAAGCTGAAGGCTGAAAAAAAGTTTCGACTTCATAATTTAATAAATCAATTGGATTCGGCAATAAACGTTTTTGCAGTTCAGCAGCCGAAGGTAAATCACGACTATCTTGGTTACGCTTATATTGAGCATCAATTCTTGATAGAGCTTTATTTAAATCGCTAGGTAACTGATTCCACACCCAACCTGCAAGAGCACCTGCTTCCCATGCATGCGCTAAAGCAGCACCTTCGTGTTCAAAAGCAATTACAACCGTCGGCAAATTCCATTTATAAGTCAGGAAATCTTGTACATCTGCAATTGCAATGATGGTTGGATCATATAAATCTAAATCATCTATGTTAATGACTTGTAAGCCTGGCAGTTTATCCAAAGCTTGCTCTAAATAAGGAATAGAGCGTGTCGGTTTAATAAAATACATAGAAGATATGGTAGTCCTTTTATATGATCACTTTATTCATCATAGAGTATGTATGATCAAAATCAAGGTATTGCCGAACTCTTAATCCAAGCAATACCTTAATTTCATGTTAAGGGTTTTGATTCTCATCTGGTGTATCTTCTGAGTCATCATCAATGAAAGACACATCGGCAGAATCGCCCTTTTTCTCTGCAATTTGGAATGCTTTACGCTGGAGGTATAAGTCTCGAATCATAGCGTATTGATCACCTTGTAAGGTTTGATCTAAGTCAAGATATTGGGCGCGTGTATCCACAGCTTGTAATAGATTACTCGACCAATAAAGACCTTCTTGATCATCCATAACGTATTTTTGTGGACGAGCTTGAGCATCTACTGCTAAACCAAAACCATCACGTAAGGTGCTTGGACCAAAAAAAGGCAACATAAGGAATGGGCCAGAGGGAACGCCATAGTAGCCAAGAGTTACACCAAAATTCTCTTCTTCCGTTGGTAAACCTAAGCGACTTGCAGGATCAGCCAAACCAAGAGTGGTTAAGGTGTTAATTGTAAATCGGCCTAAAGTTTTTGCTGCACGGCCAGGGCGGCCTTGAATAAGCTGATTGACAGCATTCCATGGTTCACCAAGATTTTTACGGAATTGGCGATAAGAACCACGCACATCTTCTGGGGTTTTTTCTCTATATTGAACAGCAACTGGACGTAAAAAATTGCGATCCAACATATCATTAAAAGAATAAATTGGACGGTTCAATGATTGCAAAGGATCTTTGACAAGATCAGGTTGAGCTGCATTTGCATTAATTTTTAAATCTTTAACTTTAATATTTTTTAAATCTTTAATAATTTGTGAGCGGGGATGGTTTGGCCCTGTTTCTTCTAATGAACTCGCATTAGCAGATTCACTTACCGTGTTTTCTTGAGCATATATAGAGGTACAAACACCTACAGATAACACGCTTAGTAAAATTAAATTAGAATAATTCATATAATTCCTTAACCGCCAGCCAGGCTAATACTTAATGTGCAGTTGGGTGGAGATATGTTTTAATACAAAATTGATAACCTATTATCAATGTAAAATTGATCAAATAATATAGATAAAATGCTAAAATGATTAAAAAACGAACATGCGATAATATTAAATTAAAAAAGGGGTTGTCAAAGGTTATTAATGGTCTATAATGCACATCCATCGGCGGTGATGCAGATAAGAACTTGTTGAAAAACAGTTACTTGGAATTAAGTTGGTTACTTTAAGTGATGAATTTAATGAGAAGTTGGTTTTGAGATTAAGTTTTAAAAATATCGAAATTACCTGTTGACTTTTAAGAGATTAAGAGTAATATAGCCGACCTAGCTTGCTGGTGACGAACCAGGAAGAAGATCATTAAGAGAATTGAAGAACAACTTGTGTGGATTTTTACTGATTGATTAATCGAAATATTATCATTGATTGATTGGTTTAAATTACTCGAAGTTTATTTGAGCGAAATTTAAGTCAGAAAATTGATGAGCCAGAATTGGCACCTTGTCTTTAATAAGGTGCAAAATGATTTTTAACTGAAGAGTTTGATCATGGCTCAGATTGAACGCTGGCGGCAGGCTTAACACATGCAAGTCGAGCGGAGAGAGGTAGCTTGCTACTGATCTTAGCGGCGGACGGGTGAGTAATGCTTAGGAATCTGCCTATTAGTGGGGGACAACATTTCGAAAGGAATGCTAATACCGCATACGTCCTACGGGAGAAAGCAGGGGATCTTCGGACCTTGCGCTAATAGATGAGCCTAAGTCGGATTAGCTAGTTGGTGGGGTAAAGGCCTACCAAGGCGACGATCTGTAGCGGGTCTGAGAGGATGATCCGCCACACTGGGACTGAGACACGGCCCAGACTCCTACGGGAGGCAGCAGTGGGGAATATTGGACAATGGGCGGAAGCCTGATCCAGCCATGCCGCGTGTGTGAAGAAGGCCTTATGGTTGTAAAGCACTTTAAGCGAGGAGGAGGCTACTTTAGTTAATACCTAGAGATAGTGGACGTTACTCGCAGAATAAGCACCGGCTAACTCTGTGCCAGCAGCCGCGGTAATACAGAGGGTGCAAGCGTTAATCGGATTTACTGGGCGTAAAGCGCGCGTAGGCGGCTAATTAAGTCAAATGTGAAATCCCCGAGCTTAACTTGGGAATTGCATTCGATACTGGTTAGCTAGAGTGTGGGAGAGGATGGTAGAATTCCAGGTGTAGCGGTGAAATGCGTAGAGATCTGGAGGAATACCGATGGCGAAGGCAGCCATCTGGCCTAACACTGACGCTGAGGTGCGAAAGCATGGGGAGCAAACAGGATTAGATACCCTGGTAGTCCATGCCGTAAACGATGTCTACTAGCCGTTGGGGCCTTTGAGGCTTTAGTGGCGCAGCTAACGCGATAAGTAGACCGCCTGGGGAGTACGGTCGCAAGACTAAAACTCAAATGAATTGACGGGGGCCCGCACAAGCGGTGGAGCATGTGGTTTAATTCGATGCAACGCGAAGAACCTTACCTGGCCTTGACATAGTAAGAACTTTCCAGAGATGGATTGGTGCCTTCGGGAACTTACATACAGGTGCTGCATGGCTGTCGTCAGCTCGTGTCGTGAGATGTTGGGTTAAGTCCCGCAACGAGCGCAACCCTTTTCCTTATTTGCCAGCGAGTAATGTCGGGAACTTTAAGGATACTGCCAGTGACAAACTGGAGGAAGGCGGGGACGACGTCAAGTCATCATGGCCCTTACGGCCAGGGCTACACACGTGCTACAATGGTCGGTACAAAGGGTTGCTACCTAGCGATAGGATGCTAATCTCAAAAAGCCGATCGTAGTCCGGATTGGAGTCTGCAACTCGACTCCATGAAGTCGGAATCGCTAGTAATCGCGGATCAGAATGCCGCGGTGAATACGTTCCCGGGCCTTGTACACACCGCCCGTCACACCATGGGAGTTTGTTGCACCAGAAGTAGCTAGCCTAACTGCAAAGAGGGCGGTTACCACGGTGTGGCCGATGACTGGGGTGAAGTCGTAACAAGGTAGCCGTAGGGGAACCTGCGGCTGGATCACCTCCTTAACGAAAGATTGACGATTGGTAAGAATCCACAACAAGTTGTTCTTCATAGATGTATCTGAGGGTCTGTAGCTCAGTTGGTTAGAGCACACGCTTGATAAGCGTGGGGTCACAAGTTCAAGTCTTGTCAGACCCACCATGACTTTGACTGGTTGAAGTTATAGATAAAAGATACATGACTGATGATGTAAGCTGGGGACTTAGCTTAGTTGGTAGAGCGCCTGCTTTGCACGCAGGAGGTCAGGAGTTCGACTCTCCTAGTCTCCACCAGAACTTAAGAGAAGTTCGGATTACAGAAATTAGTAAATAGAGATTTAGATCTTAGTTTATTAACTTCTGTGATTTAAGTATCACGGTATTAAGCATGACCTGACGAAGGCGTGTTTATTCATTAACAGATTGGCAAAATTGAGTCTGAAATAAATTGTTCACTCAAGAGTTTAGATTAAGCAATTAATCTAGATGAATTGAGAACTAGCAAATTAACTGAATCAAGCGTTTTGGTATATGAATTTAGATTGAAGCTGTACAGTGTTTAAATACACAGGCAACAGATAGTAGCGATGAAGAATCGCACGGACAACACTCACTTGTAAGTGTTGACGACTGTTTGGGGTTGTATAGTCAAGTAATTAAGTGCATGTGGTGGATGCCTTGGCAGTCAGAGGCGATGAAAGACGTAATAGCCTGCGATAAGCTCCGGGGAGGCGGCAAATATCCTTTGATCCGGAGATTTCTGAATGGGGGAACCCACCTACTTTAAGGTAGGTATTGCAACATGAATACATAGTGTTGCAAGGCGAACGAGGGGAAGTGAAACATCTCAGTACCCTTAGGAAAAGAAATCAATTGAGATTCCCTTAGTAGCGGCGAGCGAACGGGGATCAGCCCATTAAGTTATGTGTGTTTTAGTGGAACGCTCTGGGAAGTGCGAACGTAGAGGGTGATATTCCCGTACACGAAAGGGCACACATAATGATGACGAGTAGGGCGAGGCACGTGAAACCTTGTCTGAATATGGGGGGACCATCCTCCAAGGCTAAATACTCCTGACTGACCGATAGTGAACCAGTACCGTGAGGGAAAGGCGAAAAGAACCCCTGTGAGGGGAGTGAAATAGATCCTGAAACCGCATGCATACAAGCAGTGGGAGCCGACTTGTTCGGTGACTGCGTACCTTTTGTATAATGGGTCAGCGACTTATATTCAGTAGCGAGGTTAACCGTATAGGGGAGCCGTAGAGAAATCGAGTCTTAATAGGGCGTTTAGTTGCTGGGTATAGACCCGAAACCAGGCGATCTATCCATGAGCAGGTTGAAGGTTGGGTAACACTAACTGGAGGACCGAACCCACTGTCGTTGAAAAGCCAGGGGATGACTTGTGGATAGGGGTGAAAGGCTAATCAAGCCTGGTGATAGCTGGTTCTCCCCGAAAGCTATTTAGGTAGCGCCTCGGACGAATACCATAGGGGGTAGAGCACTGTTTCGGCTAGGGGGTCATCCCGACTTACCAAACCGATGCAAACTCCGAATACCTATGAGTACTATCCGGGAGACAGACTGCGGGTGCTAACGTCCGTAGTCAAGAGGAAAACAATCCAGACCGCCAGCTAAGGCCCCAAAATCATAGTTAAGTGGGAAACGATGTGGGAAGGCATAGACAGCTAGGAGGTTGGCTTAGAAGCAGCCACCCTTTAAAGAAAGCGTAATAGCTCACTAGTCGAGTCGGCCTGCGCGGAAGATGTAACGGGGCTAAAACTATGTGCCGAAGCTGCGGATTTGACTTTTAGTCAAGTGGTAGGGGAGCGTTCTGTAAGCCGATGAAGGTGTATTGAGAAGTATGCTGGAGGTATCAGAAGTGCGAATGCTGACGTGAGTAACGACAAAACGGGTGAAAAACCCGTTCGCCGAAAGACCAAGGGTTCCAGTCCAACGTTAATCGGGGCTGGGTGAGTCGACCCCTAAGGCGAGGCCGAAAGGCGTAGTCGATGGGAAATTGGTTAATATTCCAATACTTCTGTGTAATGCGATGAGAGGACGGAGAAGGTTAAGTCAGCCTGGCGTTGGTTGTCCAGGTGGAAGGAAGTAGGCATGCATCTTAGGCAAATCCGGGGTGCTCTATGCTGAGATCTGATAGCAAGCTGTACTTGTACAGCGAAGTGGCTGATACCATGCTTCCAGGAAAAGTCTCTAAGCTTCAGTTACACAGGAATCGTACCCGAAACCGACACAGGTGGTCAGGTCGAGTAGACCAAGGCGCTTGAGAGAACTCTGCTGAAGGAACTAGGCAAAATGGTACCGTAACTTCGGGAGAAGGTACGCTGCTGACGGTGATGACCCTTGCGGTCTGAGCTATTGGCAGCCACAGAAACCAGGCCGCTGCAACTGTTTATTAAAAACATAGCACTCTGCAAACACGAAAGTGGACGTATAGGGTGTGATGCCTGCCCGGTGCTGGAAGGTTAATTGATGGGGTTAGCGTAAGCGAAGCTCTTGATCGAAGCCCCAGTAAACGGCGGCCGTAACTATAACGGTCCTAAGGTAGCGAAATTCCTTGTCGGGTAAGTTCCGACCTGCACGAATGGCATAATGATGGCGGCGCTGTCTCCAGCAGAGGCTCAGTGAAATCGAAATCGCTGTGAAGATGCAGTGTACCCGCGGCTAGACGGAAAGACCCCGTGAACCTTTACTGCAGCTTGACATTGAACTTTGACCTTACTTGTGTAGGATAGGTGGGAGGCTTTGAAGTTGGAACGCTAGTTCCAATGGAGCCGTCCTTGAAATACCACCCTGGTAATGTTGAGGTTCTAACTCTGCCCCGTAATCCGGGGCGAGGACCATGTCTGGTGGGTAGTTTGACTGGGGCGGTCTCCTCCTAAAGAGTAACGGAGGAGTACGAAGGTGCGCTCAGCGTGGTCGGAAATCACGCGTAGAGTATAAAGGCAAAAGCGCGCTTAACTGCGAGACCCACAAGTCGAGCAGGTACGAAAGTAGGTCTTAGTGATCCGGTGGTTCTGTATGGAAGGGCCATCGCTCAACGGATAAAAGGTACTCTGGGGATAACAGGCTGATACCGCCCAAGAGTTCATATCGACGGCGGTGTTTGGCACCTCGATGTCGGCTCATCTCATCCTGGGGCTGAAGCAGGTCCCAAGGGTATGGCTGTTCGCCATTTAAAGAGGTACGCGAGCTGGGTTTAGAACGTCGTGAGACAGTTCGGTCCCTATCTACCGTGGGCGCTGGAAATTTGAGAGGATCTGCTCCTAGTACGAGAGGACCAGAGTGGACGAACCTCTGGTGTACCGGTTGTGACGCCAGTCGCATCGCCGGGTAGCTATGTTCGGAAGGGATAACCGCTGAAAGCATCTAAGCGGGAAGCCTACCTCAAGATAAGATTTCCCTAGGACTTTATGTCCTCTAAAGAGCCGTTCGAGACTAGGACGTTGATAGGTTGGATGTGGAAGCATAGTGATATGTGAAGCTGACCAATACTAATTGCTCGTGAGGCTTGACTATACAACACCCAAGCAGTTGTATATAAAGCATCAATCGATTCATTAATATGCAAAGCAACTTGATTTAGTTATACGCTTAGCTAAAATGAACAAATAAAGTAAGATTCAATCAGCCCATCTGTAAAGATTTGGAAAACGCATCGGCACATTAAGACCAATGCAAGTATCCATACCAGTTGTGCTGGCGACCATAGCAAGAGTGAACCACCTGATCCCTTCCCGAACTCAGAAGTGAAACCTCTTAGCGCTGATGGTAGTGTGGGGTTTCCCATGTGAGAGTAAGTCATCGCCAGCTCATTATTCTAAACACCCCCAACTTAACAGTTGGGGGTGTTTCTTTATGGGAAATTAAATTGATTGTTTAATTTAGATGCAGTAAGACCATAAAAAAGGACTCTATATGAGTCCTTTTTTATATATGAAGGAAACTTCGAGCCCGTTCTAAGTTAGAAATGGGCTTCTAAACCGACATTTTAATTAGCTATGCAGCAAAATTTTTCATTAAAGATCTACTTTTTCTTCTGGAAATTTCACACCAATATATATGATAAATAGAAACTATATGTTATAAATAATAAGTAGGCATGATTTTTGCTTGTTTAATGGAATCTAAAATATGAAATTATCTGTTGGGTTGAAAGTTGCGAATTCTTTATCGTTAACACCTCAATTGCAGCAGGCGATTCGTTTGTTACAGCTTTCTAGCTTAGAACTTGAACAAGAAATCCAAATTCAACTAGATAGTAATCCTTTACTTGAAAAAATAGAAGAAGAATCAATAACAGAAAGCCTATCTGTATTAGAAAGCAAAGACTCAGATGATTTAACAACTGAATTAAATGCAAACCATTTGCCTGATGATTTACCAGTCGATACTGATTGGGATGATATTTATACTCATCAATCAACAGCGTTGGCTACTCCAGAATTTGAAGAGCGAGAGGATAATCGTCAAGTTCAATTATCTCTAAAGGAACATATTTTAGAACAAGTTAATCTTTTGCACTTTTCTAAAATAGATCAATTAATTGCTTACTGTATTGTTGATGCATTAGATGATAAAGGTTTCTTGGATGCTGAAATAGAAGAAATAATTTTAGCTGCCCAACAATTATTAAATGAGATGGATATCGAAGAAGACATTGAAGAAGATGAGGTTCTAGTCGTCTTAAAGCATATTCAACGGCTTGATCCACTAGGGATCGGTTCACGTAATTTAGCGGAATGTTTAAAAATACAACTCGAATTTCTACCAAAAGATGTTGAATATTTAAACGAAGCAAAAAGCTTATTGCAATATTATGAGCTTTTGATAGCAAATGATTTAAATAAATTACTCAAACAAACGGGTTTAACAAAAGACCAATTAAAGTTTGCAATCAATCTTTTAAAAACATTGAAACCATATCCAGGTATGGATTTTGATAAACAAGAGTCAGATTATCAAATCCCAGATGTAGTAGTTTCTAAAAAAGATTTACATTGGCAGGTTCAACTAAACCCAGATGTATTACCTAAATTAAGAATTAACTCTTTTTACTCCAGTATGATTCGTAGAGCAGACCAGAGTGAAGATAATTTATATTTGCGTAATCAAATGCTTGAGGCAAAAAACTTTATTAAAAGCATTGATGAAAGACATAAAACACTATTAAAAGTAGCATCGTGTATTGTGGAGCATCAGAAAGCTTTTTTGGAAATCGGTGCAGAAGCAATGAAACCATTAGTTCTTCGAGATGTTGCTGAAGAAGTAGAATTGCATGAATCTACAGTTTCTCGTGTAACCACAAATAAATATATGCTTACTCCACGTGGCCTTTTTGAATTGAAATATTTTTTCTCTAGCCATGTAGGTACAACTGCTGGTGGAGAGGCTTCTTCCACTGCAATTCGTGCAATGATTAAGAAACTTGTAGCAAGTGAAAACCCGCGTAAACCTTTGTCAGATAATGTAATTGCCACATTGTTGAAAGATGAAGGGATTGAAGTAGCCAGAAGGACTGTCGCAAAATATCGTGAATCGTTACATATTCCTTCATCGTCTGAAAGAAAAGTCTTGATCTGAATTTTGAAGTATGGCTATTCTAGAGATTCATTATGACGAAATAATGAAATTTTAATTTCACCAAGAGGAGCCGCTAAAATGGTTTAATTGTCCTAATTTTTTTTGATAGCATTAAATCGTTTTAGTTCTTCTTTAAATAACCTAAAAAAGGTGAGGGATAGAATTATGCAAATAACGATTCGTGGACATCATTTAGCAATTACACCAGCTATAGAAGAAAATATTAAATCAAAGTTTAATCAATTGACGAAACACCTAGACCAGGTGAATAGTATGCAGATTAAATTAACAAAAGATCATCAAATTGATAAGCGCTCTCATAAGGGCAGTTCAAATCATGTTGCAGAGGCTATAGTAAGATTGCCGGGGATTGAGTTGTTTGCTCAGGCAACCGCTGATGATATGTATACTTCAATTAAAAAATTGACAGAAAAATTAAAAAGACAATTATTAAGATATCGAAAAATGCAATGTACTTATTCGCAAGTTACTGTTTCTGTTTAATAAGTTTTGTTAATTTAAGAGAGGCTTGAAAGATAGCCTCTTTTTTATTGATAAAATATAAACACGTACTGAATTCTTGGAAAAAGTTATAGTAAAATACTCCGTTTTACCCCTTAGGTTGTGTCAGAGGTCTTTGCAATGAATAGTGAACAGCTCACTCAAATTTTAAAAGAAGCTTTCCCTGTAGCGGAAGTAGCGGTGAGCGGACAGGCCGGAAAATTTGACCTCCGTATTGTGGATGATCAATTTGAAGGTAAGCGTACAGTGGCTCGTCAACAATTAGTTTATGCACCATTAAATACTTATATTGCAAGTGGGGAAGTTCACGCGGTAACAATTCGTGCAATGACCAAAGATGAATGGCGTAAAGCAAGCCTTTTCGGAGCTTAAATATTAATGGATAAATTTTTAATTACGGGTGGTGTTAAGCTCGAGGGCGAAGTGCGCATTTCTGGTGCTAAAAATGCTGCTTTGCCATTACTTGCTGCAACTATTCTTGCAGATTCTCCAATTACAATAACCAATGTCCCAAATCTTAAAGATGTTAATACTTTGGTAAAGCTAATTGGTGGATTAGGGGTAACAATTGGCTATGAAAATGACACAGTAAAAGCAGATACCTCTACTTTAGACAATCAGTTTGCACCTTATGAGCTAGTAAAAACAATGCGTGCCTCAATTTTGGTTTTAGGACCATTATTAGCACGTTATGGTAATGCTAAAGTTTCTTTACCTGGTGGTTGTGCGATTGGTTCAAGACCTGTGGATCAACATTTAAAAGCTTTAGAAGCTTTGGGTGCGCATATTGAAGTTGAAAATGGTTATGTCCATGCTTCAGTTGATGGTCGCTTAAAAGGTGGTGAAGTTGTTTTTGATATGGTTACTGTTGGTGGTACCGAAAACATCTTGATGGCAGCGGCATTAGCAGATGGCGTTACGACTATTCGTAATGCAGCTCGTGAACCTGAAATTACTGACCTTGCTCAAATGTTAATTAAAATGGGCGCTAAGATCGAAGGCCTTGATACAGATACTCTTGTTGTAACTGGTGTAGAAAGTCTACATGGCTGTGAATATGCTGTTGTTGCTGATCGTATTGAAACAGGTTCATATTTAGCAGCTGCTGCAATTACGGGTGGTCGTGTCAAAACTACACATACTGACCCTGCATTACTTGAGTCTGTTTTGGATAAGTTTGAAGAAATGGGTGCTGAAGTCACTCGTGGTGATGACTGGATAGAACTTGATATGATGGGTAAACGCCCTAAAGCTGTAAGTTTTAGAACTTTGCCACATCCAGAATTTCCAACTGATATGCAAGCACAGCTGATGGCAGTAAATGTGATTGGTCGTGGATTCGCAACAATCTCTGAAACGATCTTTGAAAATCGTTTTATGCATGTTCCTGAATTGTCACGAATGGGCGCTAATATTCAAGTTGAAGGTCACGATGCTGTCGTAACAGGAGTTGAAACCTTACAGGCAGCACCTGTTATGGCAACAGATTTACGTGCTTCATTCTCTTTAGTTCTAGCTGCTTTAGTTGCAGAGGGAGATACATTAATTGATCGTATCTACCATATTGACCGTGGTTATGAACATGTCGAAGAGAAGCTTCAAGGTTTAGGTGCCAAAATTAAGCGAGTAAGTTAATGAATGATGTAAGAAACGATGATCCTAATTTTGATGTGATGGGTAATTTTGATCATGGTTTGACCTTGGCATTGAGTAAAGGGCGTATTTTAAAAGAGACGTTACCTTTATTGGCTACAGCGGGTATTAATTTACTCGAAGATCCGGAAAAGTCTCGTAAACTAATTTTCCCAACTACGCATAAACAAGTACGTATTTTAATTTTACGTGCGTCTGATGTACCAACCTATGTAGAAAATGGTGCAGCAGATATCGGTGTGGCCGGTAAAGATGTGTTGATGGAGCATGGTGCTCAGCATGTATATGAGTTGCTTGATCTGCAGATTGCTAAATGTAAGTTAATGACTGCTGGTAAAGTAGGTATGGAGCATCCAAAGGGTCGTCTAAAAATTGCCACGAAATATGTCAATCTTACACGCCAGTATTATGCAAGCTTAGGTGAACAGGTTGATGTTATTAAGCTCTATGGTTCTATGGAGTTAGCACCTTTGGTTGGTTTGGGTGATTACATTGTGGATGTGGTCGATACTGGTAATACTTTAAGAGCAAATGGTCTTGAGCCATTAGAAGAGATTTGCAAAGTTTCTTCTCGATTAATTGTAAATAAAGCCAGTTTTAAACGTAAACAAACTTTGTTAAATCCAATCATTTCACAGCTTGAGCAAGCTGTTCAATCGCGTTAAAAGCAATTTCCCATCATGCTTTTGCGATAGTTAAGCTAGATGATACCCACAAGCGCATAGAAAAAGGGTAAACTTACTTTTTCTTTTTCGCCTTGTGGGTAAATTGATGCGACGTTTATCGACTCAAGATCAAAACTTCAAACAGGTTTTTGCTGAGCTATTGGCATTTGAAACCGTGAATGATCTTAATTTAGTGCAAACAGTAGATCAAATTATTGCTGATGTTCGTCAGCATGGTGATGATCATGTTTTAAAGCTTACTCAACAGTTCGATCGACATCCTGCGCATCAATTTTCAGATTTAGAATTATCTCAAGAACAACTTAAAACTGCTTTTGATAATTTAAGCCCAGAAATTCGTGATGCTCTAGAGTTAGCAGCAAAGCGTATTCGTACTTTTCATGAAGCTCAGAAACAAGATAGCTGGACTTATATAGATGACTTGGGAAATACATTAGGGCAAAAAGTTACGCCTTTAGACCGTGTTGGTATTTATGTGCCAGGTGGTTTAGCCTCTTATCCATCTTCGGTTCTAATGAATGCTGTACCTGCTCATGTTGCGGGTGTACCTGAAATTATTATGGTTGTTCCAGCACCGAATGGTGAGTTAAATCCATTGGTTCTTGCCGCAGCTTATCTTGCGGGAGTTAGCCGAGTATTTACCATTGGTGGGGCGCAAGCTGTAGCAGCTTTGGCTTATGGTACTCAGACAATTCCACCTGTAGATAAAATTACAGGTCCAGGGAATCGTTTTGTAGCCGCTGCTAAACGTGCTGTATTTGGTCAAGTCGGCATTGATATGATTGCTGGGCCTTCTGAAATTTTGGTATATGCAGAAGGTGAGAATAATGCTGATTGGTTGGCTATGGATGTTTTATCACAAGCTGAACATGACACAGTGGCTCAAGCTATTTTTATAACTCCAGATGAAGCTTTGCTCAATGCAGTAGAGTTGGCAATTGAAAAGCATTTAAATGAATTGCCAAAGGCAGATATTGCACGAACTTCGATTGAAAACCGTGGTGCTTTGGTATTAGTCAAAGACCGTACAGAAGCAATTGAGTTGATTAATCAGGTTGCACCAGAGCATTTAGAGCTGTGCTTAGATGATGCCGAAGCGATGAGTGAAGAGATTCGTCATGCTGGAGCAATTTTCATGGGACGTTATACACCTGAAGCAATCGGTGACTATTGTGCGGGTCCAAACCATGTATTGCCGACATCTGGAACTGCTCGTTTTTCTTCTCCGTTAGGCGTTTATGATTTCCAAAAACGTTCGAGCTTGATTATGTGTTCGAAAGATGGAGTTAAAATGTTAGCCAAAACAGCCGACATATTAGCTGTCCAAGAGAACTTAGATGCCCATGCACGCTCAGCTCGCTATCGTTACCAATAAGCTTATAAACCTTGTAGTTTTTTAATTATTACTCAGGGCTGATTTTCAGCCCTTTTTTGAGATAAGACCATGACTTTATCTACAGCACAAATGCGCTTTTGGAGTCCAGAAGTTCGTGAATTAGAGCCTTATGTTCCTGGTGAACAGCCTAAAATTCAGAATTTATTGAAACTTAATACGAATGAAAATCCATATCCGCCATCACCAAAAGTAGTTGAAGCAGTTCAAGCTGTTTTAACTCAGCAAGCTGATGCATTGCGTTTATATCCAGACCCAGATGCTACAGCTTTAAAGCAAGCAATTGCTAAGCAACAGAATATTGAGATTTCTCAAGTTTTTGTGGGTAACGGCTCAGACGAAGTACTTGCTCATATTTTTAAAGCATTTTTCCTTCAAGATGAACCGATTCTTTATCCGGATATTACTTATAGTTTTTATCCAGTTTATAGTCAGTTCTTTGGAACAAAAACTAAAGAAATTCCACTTAATGAGAATTTCGAGATAGAAGCTAAGGACTATATACAACCAAATGGTGGGATTGTTATTACAAACCCTAATGCACCAACCAGTATTGCAATGGGTTTGCCAGATATCGAGCAAATCTTAAAAGCAAATCCAGATCGGGTAGTGGTGATCGATGAGGCTTATGTTGATTTTGGGGCAGAATCCGCAGTTGGTCTTGTAAATCGCTATGAGAATTTGGTTGTTTGTCAAACAACTTCGAAGTCTCGTTCATTAGCTGGTTTGCGCGTTGGTTTTGCAATCGCTCAGCCACATTTAATTGCAGCGCTTGAAGCTGTCAAAAATAGTTTTAACTCATATCCTATTGACCGTTTTGCAATTGCAGCCGCGGTAGCTTCTTTTGAAGATCAGGCTTATTTTGAAGAACAACTTCAGAGAGTTATTTCTAGTCGTGAAAAGCTAGTAGATGACTTAACTGCTTTGGGCTTTAAAGTTTTACCTTCTAAAGCGAACTTTATTTTTGCTTCACACTCAGTCCATGATGCAGGCAAACTTGCACAGCAATTACGTGAACAAGGTATTATTGTGCGTTATTTCAATAAGCCTCGTATTAATCAATTTTTGCGTATTACAGTGGGTACTGATGAGCAGAATATGCGTTTAGTGCAAACGTTAAAACAAGATATTCTTTAAGTTTTAGTCTGCTGTGCTGTTCATCAAGTTCAGCATGGCAGAAATTTTATCGAGGCTTTCTTGATATTCTGCTTCTGCATTTGAGGCAATGGTAATGCCACCACCGGCCCACAAAGAGAGCTGATTTTGATATTGTTGAAAACTACGGATAAGAATATTCCAGCGACCCGTTCCATCAAAATTGAAGTAACCTAATGTCCCGCAATAAGCACCTCTTGCTTCTTCTTCTAATTCTTCAATAATTTGCATTGCCCTAATTTTTGGGGCTCCTGTAATCGATCCCCCCGGTAAAGCAGAGAGCAACATTTGCATTGGATTAATATCATCTTTAAGCGTGGCAACAATCTCGCTGACCATATGATGAACTTGATTAAAACTTTCAATCTCGAATAATTGTGTTGTTTTTACGGACCCTGTATTGGCATAAATGCTCAAATCATTACGTAATAAATCAACAATCATGACATTCTCGGCCTGATCTTTTTGCGAGTTTTTTAAAGTTTGTTTTGAAATAAAATCTTTTTCGATATCTTCATATCGAGGCATGGTTCCCTTAATAGGTCGAGTCTTAATTTGTTTATTTTGATTGAATTCAATAAAGAGTTCAGGAGAACAACTTAATAACTCAAATTGATCTAATCTTAAATAACCTGCATATGGGGCATTAGTAAGGTTCCATAAATCTTCAGCTTTATTTAATAAGGAACCTTTGAAATCAGCTTTAAATTCTTGGGTTAAATTAATTTGATAACAATCTCCAGCTTTAATGTATTCTTGTATTTTGTTAAAAGCTTCAAAATATTGTTCTTTAGACCATCTTGGTTGAATAGCAGTTTTTAATTCAAATATATTTTTAGATTTATTTGAATTAGGAATCTCTAACTTCTTTTCAATATATTTAAATAGGTCTAATGCATTTTCTTCATCACTAAAAAAATACCAAACATTATCTATATATTTTAAAAAAGAACGATATTGACCTAAGAACAAAGATGGCTGCATATGAGTCTGAGTATTAATAAATTGATGTGCAGCAAAATCATAACTAATAAAACCGATATAGCCGCCATTAAAACTTGTTATTGATTTAGTATTTTTAATTTCTTTTAGTTGAACAAATTCTAATAATTGATTCGATTTTAATATTTCTTTATATTCATTAAATTTTTGACGTTGAAATGCTATATTCTCTTCATTCTGAATAAGAATGTATTGTTGCGGGAGAAAACCAATAATAGGATTATTATTGTCATTTAAATAAATGAGCCCAGTTAATCCTTGTAAATTTTTTAAAATCTCGGCAGTACTTTTACCATGTAATGAGATTTTTTTCTTTAACTGAGACATTTTAAATAACAGAATAGTTAATGAGGGAAATATTAGTTTACTACAACTTGCGGATCATCAGGGAGAAGACTTAGAAGAGAGGTACTTTTCGTTGATAAAATAGTCGAATTTTAGAGTGGGATTGGCGTTGGGATTAGTCGTTAAAAGCGAAATAAATTGAGCGTACCGTTTGTCGGGTAGTTGGCAAAAAATGCACAACACTAGTTGAACAAAAAGTAACGTAGATGTAATTTAGTAATTGCTAAGCAAAACTACTCAAGGATTGGAAGTTTCGGTTGCTATATAAAGAAAAATGCAACTTGAGACAATGAGAGTGGTTAAAGTCAAAAAATAAATGCTCTTGGGAGAGTGCTCAATGAAAATGTTCACTAAACTTGCTTTAGTTTCTTCTTTAGCTATCAGTGCAAATGCAATGGCAATGCAGTCAATGGACGATGCTGCACTAAGCGCTGCTACAGGTCAAGATGGTATTAACATCGGTATCGCTTTAGGTTCTGGCGGTATTTCTATCGATAAATTATATATTCATGATAACGATGGTTTAAACCCTACTACAGGAATTACAGGTGCTGCAGCAACTGCAGGTGCGATTGCAGTAAGTGGAGTAACTGTTAAACAAGTTGATACAACCACAAACCTGTTAGATCTTAAAATTGATAGCGTTGGTGCTTCAGGTGCAAATGGCGCATTTTTAAACGTTGCTGCAAATGTAGGTGCGGTTGATGTACATGTCGGTTCTGTTGGTGTAGGTACTTCTGGTACATTAAATACAACTACTGCTGTACGTGGTATTACTGAAACTGCTCCAACTGAAATTATTTCTGGTTTAGATTTATCATTAGGCGCAATTTCAGCGAATGTACAATTAGGTTCTACTCCGCAAGGCGCAATGATTAAAGTGAATTCAGCTTTAAAAGGTGGTTTAACTTTATCTAACTTCGGTATTAATGACGCTGCAGGTGGCGGTAAAATTGTCCTAGACAAAGTAATGGTTCGTGGTGCTGGTAATACAACTGGTGACTTAGATGTAGATGCTAATATTTCAGTTGTACCAACTGGCTTGAAAATTCAAAATAATAGTACTCAAGGTATGAATGTTTATGTACAAGGCGTACATTTAGGTTCTAGTACTGCTTCTTCAATCGGTGATGTTGAAATCCAAGGTTTAAAAGTGGGTACTTCTACAATTACAATTTCTGGTCACTAATTTAAAATTAAAAAAAGCGCGTTTTTATACGCGCTTTTTTTATTGAATAAAAAAATGAAATGATTTTATATAGTTGTTTAATATAAATTATTATATGAATAATTTATATATTAGAAAAACCAATGTTCAAAAATGAGATTTAATTAACAGTTTAATTAGAGTAGAACTATACATTCATCAAAAAGATTAAAAAAAAGCTGTTTTTTACAAAAAAAAAGGTATCTTCAAAACACAGGGATGTAGAGCTATTGCTCTAAGAATAAAATGAATAAGGCCAGTTAGGCCACCATTTAGACCAAGTGCTTATGTTAGAGATTGTTTTAGGCTCAGCATTGATGTATTACTTTGCGACAGAAGCCTTCGAAATAGAAAAAAAGCCACCGGGAACTGTTTATTACACAGAGACTGCCGATTCACGTAATTTATCTTTTCGCCGTAATCATATTGAACCAGTTCAGATTAAACCAGCTGTAGAAGATCAGTTTCGAGGTATTGTTCGACAAGCATACGATTATAGTTGCGGTTCAGCTGCTCTTACTACGCTTTTAAATGGTTATGTGGGAACTAGTTTGACTGAACAGCAGACAATGAGCGGCTTACTACAGTATGGTGAATACCAACGTATTATTGAGCGTCGAAGTTTCTCATTACTTGATATGAAGCGCTTTGTAACTGCTATTGGTTTAGATAGCGGAGGTTATCGTGGAGAATTTTCGGATTTAGTCAATCTTGGACAGCCTGCGATTGTTCCAATTTCCTATGCTGGTTTTAAGCATTTTGTCGTATATAAAGCTTATAAAGATGGACGAGTATATGTTGCTGATCCTGCATTAGGGAATATCAGCTTTGATGAAAATCGTTTTAAAGAAGTTTGGGATAACAATACATTATTTGTTGTTTCTGTTCCTGAATCTCAGCGTAAAGATTTATTGGCCTTAAAAGACTCAGATATGCGTCATGTAGAAGATGCAACTGTTAACCGTTATGCCTTTGTGGATGTGCAATATCCAACATTCAATTATGACCGTTTAGCAAATAAAGCATCAACCATGCGTCGGGTACTTGATAAAGACCCAAATTCTGCAACCTATAATCAGCCAATTGAAACGTATATGCGTCTTTACTATAAGCGTAAATAATCAAATATGAATTGAGTAAAATAAATACATTAGGTGGGAAGAAACATGAATAATCTATGGATGAAGATGAGTGTATTGGCATTAAGTATGAGTGCTATTACGGGCACACTTTATGCAAATGATCAAGTCGCACAAACTGAAGCTGAAGCACAAAACACCGCAGTTATTTCTGATTCGAGTACAGGATCTGTAGTAACACCAGCAATAGATTCAGTTCAAGATACAAGTACAGCTCCAGCCGCAGATATTGTAACTACTGAACCTGCGTCTGTTGCATCTTCAAATACGGGAGCTAATCAAGCCGCTACTGCTTTACAGAAAAAAGAAGGCGATGCGACCCAAGAGACAAATTTACAAGAAGTATTTACATCAAATGAACGTCAATATTCATTGATTAAAAGAGGCATATTTTCAGCTTATTACGATCTTGACTATACTTATTATCGCGATACTCGAATTGATTTAGCTTTAGCTGATGATTCATCTCAACTCAACCGTTTACGTGTTGAAGAAGATGCGAACCATACTTTAACGAATAGTTTTACTGTTCAATATGGTGTATTGGACAACTTAACTTTATCAGCAACAGTTCCTTTCGTTGCAAAATCTGAAATTATTCGTGATACAACTACTGCTGGTTTAGGTGATATTTCTTTAGGAGCTCGCTGGGAGCCTTTCCCGTTAAAGCAAGGTCGTTTGCCATTAGTGTTATTTGGTAATCTTTCCACAAAAACTGGAGACAGTCCTTACGAAATCGGTTTGGATGAGCTTTCAACAGGTAAAGGTTATTACTCTGCTGGAATTGGAGCAAGTACCCGTAAATATATTGATCCTGTGGTTTTATTTGCTTCAGCCTCTGCTAATTATGGTTTTAAAGAAACAGGGTTAAATCAGGCACGTGGTGGTGGAGCTAATGGTCCTCGTTATCTAGAGAGTTTTGACCCTGGTATTAGCGGTGGTTTCTCTTTTGGTTTTGCTTACTCATTTAACTATGACGTGTCATTAACCATGTCATATCAACAAAGCTTTAACATGGATGCTGAGTTCCAGTTTAAGAATGGTGAATCATATAAGTCGCCAGACCAAAGTAGTGCAATGTTGTCTTTTGCTTTAGGTGTACGTGTTTCACCTGAAACAATTGTTAATGGTACAGTGGGTATTGGTTTAACCGAAGATGCACCAGATGTTTCGCTTGGTCTATCTTTCCCGCTAGATTTTATAGGTTTTGGCAAAAAAACCAAATAAGGAGATATGCAGGTGAAATATCCTAAATTATGTCCTTTAACGGCGGCAATTGTTATCTCCGGTTTTTCTAGCTTTGCCAATGCTCAATTAGGACAAAACCTAGCTGTTGATATTCGTTCACTATCGATGGGGAATGCTGTAACTGCAGATCCTCCCGGCATTAGTGCAGTTCACTTTAACCCTGCAGCTTTAGCAAAAATTGATGGCTTACAAACAGATGTGCAAGGAATTTTAGCGAACTTTGATATTCAACGTGAGTTCTCAGCCCCTCCTGGTTATAACGTTTTTGGCTACTCAGATGACCCTCTTGTTTGTAATGATGGTCCAGAAGTTACAGCTAATATTTGTACTGATTTTAAAGGCCCTGTACGTGGTGATGTTGAGTACGCCAGTTTATATATACCGATTCTCAAAAAAATGGTTGATCTGGGTGCTGGTTACCCACTCGTTGCACCTACAGCAGGGATCGCCTATAAACCTCCAGGTTCAAAGCTGACCTATGCTACTGCAATTTATGCACCTTTAATTGCAGGTTTTGGCGCTGAAAATGGTAATGCGGGAAACTTTATGGGCCAGCAAGTGGCTGTTGAGCGAATTACTTATTTGTCTCCATCTTTTGGTTATCAAGTAAATGACCATTTGTCGATCGGTGCCTCTGTGGGGATGTCTTATAACGCTCTTGCCATGAAAACCGATTTGCGATTTCCCAACGATATGATTGGAGTGTTGCGGATGGTTGATGACGTGGTATGTGGACCTTTCAAAGACAATAACGATATGATTACTAATCTATTGTTATTTGGCTTATGTAATACTCAAGAAGGAATGAACCCTTTTAAGAAAATGGGATCACTTCAAGTTTCTATGGAGCAGTCTTTAAGCCCAAGCTATAACTTAGGATTAATGTGGGAACCGACGGACGATTTTGGCTTTGGTATGGTTTATCAAAGTGCAGCTAAGATGCGTATGAAAGGGAAATACCTGATTAATAATGCTAAGGCTCCTCAAGAATTAATTAAAGGCTTAAACTCCTCAGCTACAGGTCAGGTTTTGGGTCAAATTCTCGGTTTACCGGTAAATGTACCGAGTTCTGAGTCTGGATTAGCGGCGATGGATCTGGAATATCCAGCCCATTTCCAAGCAGGGATTAAATATAAGATATTCCCTGATTTGCAAGTTAACTTTGATGTGGGCTGGACTGACTATTCTGCATGGGATAAGTTCAAATTTGAATTTGATAGACAGATTACTTTACTCAAAGTTGCCAAACTTTTATCAAATGATGTGACAGATGCTTCATTAGGTTTACCTTTAAAGTTTACCTCACCATGGAGTTGGGGTATTGGTTTAGAGTATTCCGCAACAGATCGTTTGAAGTTACGTGCTGGTTATGAGCCTCGCGCTAGTGCTATTCCGAATGATAAACGTAATACCATGATTCCAATTAATAATGCGCAATTATTCGGTTTGGGTGTTGGATATCGATTTGATGCTGACACAGATTTGGATCTTTCAGTTGGTTTCTTACGTAGCCGCGATAATATTCCAGCAGGGACTAGTACCTTATCTAATAAAACAGGAGTTGATAATATCCTGTTAAACCCTTATGCCGGTTTGGATGTTAAAACCAATACCAAAGTTACAGTACTCGGGTTAAATTATAGAACAAAATGGTAAAATTAAATTGCGAATGGATGTTTCGACCTGAATTTGCTATTGTGATTTTTTTTATTGCAATAGCAAGTAACTCTGCTATTTACGCGGATGGTTTTTATACGATTATTGGTCCTGATGGTCGACCAATGATTGTTCCGAGTAAAAGGGTGGAACGAACTGTTATACCGCCTAAGGTATTAACAAATCCAGAGATAAAGGCGACTCCTCTAGAACATCAAGTGTTGCCGGAAATATCTTTAAAATCAAAAGAATTGCCTAAAGTAAATACAAAGTCGTCTAATACTGCACCAACTGCACCAACTGCACCAACTGCACCAACTGCACCAACTGCACCAACTGCACCAACTGCACCAACTGCACCAACTGTCTCGATAAAGAAACAATCTACAGTTTCAAAACAGATAAAAATAAGCAAAGAAGAATCAAAAGTTATTGATCAAAAGTCTAAGTTAGCAACTACTAAAGAAAAAACAGTGATAAAGGATTCTGCTTCCCAACGAAAGATTGAAGAAAAAGCAGAACTGAATTCAGCTCCACCTTTGTCTAAGGATATCGTTACTTCATCAGCACAAGTAGCTCCAAAAAAGGATGAGACGAAGTACACTACTATTGATGGTGTTGAATACGTCAATAATGAATATTTAGAGAACCAAGAGTTTAATCTAGAAGGAAAAAAACGTTTTTATATTATGCCTGACGGTTTAGGTCGTACGGAATCTATTGAGCGTAAAAAAGGTGTTGGTCAGTCTATCCTTGATAACGTATTGCATCGATCTCAAGAAGATCAAGTCTCTTCTGTGGTATTAGCTCCTACTTATGTGAGACTTTCGCACAAAGAGTTAGCAAGCACTTTTGAAAATGATTTATGTTTTATTAATGGCTATAACAAATCAATTAAAAAGCTAAGCCAGAATAAAGAAGTTGGGTTATGGCCGAGAAAACCTCTTAAAGAAAAGTTTGAATACGAAGTCGTAAAAGTAGACTCCTCTATTAAGAATATACAAGTAGCTTCCTATGCTACAACCAATGACAAGCCTGTATATTATTGGCCCCTCGCTGTTTTCTTGGATGAAAAGGGTTGTGTTATAGAAGGTGCTAGTGGGTTTAAAAGTAAGTCGTATCCTGCGACGATTTTACAACATGCATCGATTTTAGGCATTTTACAGGTACCAGAACGTACACACTATATTATGTTAACGCCTTTATCTTCGGCTGTGGATATGCCGGATCAAGAGCTATCTAATCATGGACAAATTAAAATTTCGGTATTACGTTAAAAATAAATAGGAATGATGATGAGTAAAAATTTTTTATTACCTTTTGCATTGTCCACATTGGCAATTGTATTAAATGGTTGCGGTGGTGGTGGCTCAACAATTAATGAAGATCCTACACAAGGTGGAGGTGAGATTCCGACCACTAATTTGGATTGTAAAGCAACAGATGAGTCATGTCTGAATTTTGAATTAAATTATCCAATAGCCGGATTGAATTTCGACTGTAGTTTATCTCCGAATCAGCGTTATATTACTAAATTGGTTGGTAACTCGGTTGGCGGTGCTTGTAGTATCAGTGGTAGTAAATCAGATGAAACAATTACGCTTTATCTGCAAGGTAGCAATACTCATAAGATTGCGTTAGGTACTATAAAACTTGATACATTAGGAAAATACGGGACAACACATTTAACAGTTTTGGATATGGCTACAGCATTAACTGGTCAGCCTCCT